>LFER01000040.1 GCA_001510135.1 Alphaproteobacteria bacterium casp-alpha6 | reverse complement strand
GATTTGCGATGTTGATGAGCGAGTATCATCAATCCATCGAGGACGGTATCATCACGGTAAATGAAACCAAACGATTACTGCGCGAAACGCTTGCCTTGCGACAGGTCTTGGTCGAAATGAAACTTCATCTGGAAAATGATGTCGCCTGAAGGGTTTGGCGTTCAAACATTGGTATTCCAGCGTTAGGCGATCCAGTTGAAACTGTCATGGTGGTGACCGTCAGTGGCACGAATTGGGGCATTGTAGGTTTCGGGCGTCTCTATCCATTATCTTGAGGACACATCCAAATGCGCGGGATGTGTCCTAAAAATTGATGGCATTGTTTTCATCTCCGCTCAATTCCTTTGAAACCCATGACCGGTTTCCCGCGTCCTGTAGCCAGAGAACGGCTACTCAGGTTGATTCTACTCTTTCTGCTGCAGAATACCTGCCTTCTATACTGTTTGCATCGCAATCGGGGTATTGGTTCAATGGACGTTTGTAGCGCATATTTTGACCCGAACCCCAATATTTCAGTTATGGCTCAATCCTGAGTTTCGTCACAAATCATACACGTCCAATTTGTAAATTCCTTCGGTCAGACCGTCATTTTAAAAATGGGAGGCTCATCAATTCAAAAGGCAACCTCGCAGGGGTGCATATTACCATGGCTGCAATCATAGAGCGGTTAATAATGCAGCTTGGGTGAGATCCTTCGGAAGTATTTAAAATGGCCATTTCGGTGCCCGCTGATTTGTTTGACCGCAACGACCTTGGAAATATTGAAGAGCGATCGGAATCGGACCTTATTGTGTTGGGCCCCGAGTTTGTTGACAAAACCACGCCGCAGGACGAAATTGTTGGATTGGTTCCACCCGCTTGAACTTATGCATTGCAGGTGGATTGTATTGAGGCAAAAAACTTGTCGTCAGCGCATCAATCGGTTAGCTGTCTTCCCGAAATCAAAGGATACTTCGATGAAAACGGTCAAAGATTATATTCGCACGATTGTTGATTTCCCGCATGAAGGGATTTTGTTCCGGGATGTGACGACGCTATTTGCCGATCCAAAAGGATTTCGGATGGCGATAGACCAAATGCTTCATCCTTATGCTGGAGAGCAGATTGACAAAGTTGTCGGATTGGAGGCACGCGGATTTATCCTTGGTGGTGCGATTGCCCATCAATTGGGAACAGGGTTTGTGCCGATCCGAAAGAAAGGCAAATTACCTGCGGCAACGATTTCTCAGCAGTATACGCTGGAATATGGTGAGGCTGTCATGGAACTTCACGAAGATGCCATCTCTGCAGGAGAACGGATTTTGGTGGTTGATGATCTTCTTGCCACGGGTGGAACGGCAGAGGCGGGAATTTCGCTGATCGAACGGCTTGGCGGGCAGATAGTAGGCTGTAGTTTTATCGTGGATCTTCCCGATCTTGGAGGACGCGTGAAACTTGAAAAAATGGGGATGAACGTGCGTGCACTTTGCGCCTTTGACGGGTTATAAGAACGCCCGCCATTTTGTGCTGGTCAGCTGAAACGCCTACCCAGCGCCAAGCTTTACACACCCAGACAATGGCGCATGATCGCCTTTTGCACGTGAAGACGGTTTTCGGCCTCGTCAAAAATGACAGAGTTCGACCCATCCATGACCTCGGAAGTGGCTTCATCGTCTCGATGCGCCGGCAGACAATGCATGAAAAGCGCATCTGGTTTTGCCTTTGACATCAGTTCGGCGTTCACCTGATAGCCGCGCAATTGGTTGTGGCGGCGTTCGCGTGCGGATTGGGGATCGTGCATGCTGACCCATGTGTCCGTAACCACAAGGTCAGCGCCCTTTACGGCCAGATGGGGATCACGTTCAATCACGACATTTGCGCCTTTTGATCGCGCTTCTTCCAAAAACACGTGTTCAGGGTCCAAGGTTGCCGGCCCTGTAAAGGTTAGGTCAAATCCGAATTGTCCCGCTGCATGGGCAAAGCTTGCAAAAACATTGTTGCCATCCCCGGACCAGACGACTTTTTTACCCTTTATGGGCCCTCTGTGTTCTTCAAAGGTCATGATATCGGCCATGATCTGACAGGGATGCGTGCGGTTGGTCAGCCCATTGATCACGGGTACCGTCGCATATTCCGCCATTTCCAAAAGTGTGGCTTCTTCAAAGGTGCGGATCATGATCAGATCGACATAACGGCTCATCACGCGGGCGGTATCGGCGATGGTTTCCCCATGGCCAAGCTGCATATCCGCGCCTGATAAGACCATGGTTTGCCCCCCCATCTGGCGCACGCCGACATCAAAGCTGACGCGTGTGCGCGTGGAAGGTTTTTCGAAGATCAGCGCGACGACACGCCCTGCAAGGGGCGTGTCTTTGTCCAATTGACCGCGCGGGGCGTCTTTGCGTGCTTGCTTCATGTTGATGGCATTATCAATGATGCTGCGCAAAGCCGCGGGATCGGTTTTATTGATATCAAGAAAATGCGTCATGACTGACCTTCCTTCAGAGCCTTTTCACAGGCTTGGGCCGCTTGGTCGAGCCGGTTCAGCGCCTCTGTAATATCCTCATCTGTGATATTGAGCGCTGGCAAAAGGCGAAGCACATTATCCGCAGCCGGCACTGCAATGAATTCTTCGTCATAGCAGGCAGACAAGACATCTGTATTGGGAACCTTGCACTTCAGACCAAGCATCAGGCCATGCCCCCTGACCGTTTCAAAGATATCTGGATGTTGGTCGACAAGCTCTGCAAGCCCCTGCATCAATAGACTTGCTTTGCGGCGCACCTCAGCAAGAAAATCTGGATCTGCCACATGGTGCAAGACTTCTGTCCCAACGGCACAGGCCAATGGATTGCCGCCATATGTCGACCCATGAGTGCCCGCGGTCATGCCAGAGGCTGCATTTTCGATGGCGAGCACCGCGCCAAGGGGAAACCCCCCACCAATGCCCTTGGCCACCATCATAATGTCTGGCGTAATACCCGCCCATTCATGGGCAAAAAGCTTACCCGTACGTCCAACCCCGCATTGCACCTCATCCAAGATCAAAAGAATGCCGTGTTTGTCACAAAGCTCTCTTACACCTTTGAGGCATGCATCGGGCAGGGGCCTAATCCCCCCTTCGCCCTGAACAGGTTCGAGAATGATGGCGGCTGTCTTTTCGTCAATCGCCGCCTCAAGCGCGTCATGATCCCCCCAGCCAAGCTGTTTGAAGCCGGGCAAAAGTGGCCCAAACCCTTTGACCAGCTTTTCAGCCCCCGCCGCAGCAATCCCTGCAGAGGAGCGTCCGTGGAAAGATCCTTCAAAGGCGATGATCTCCAGCCGTTCTGGGGCGCCTTTGTCATACCAGTATTTGCGTGCCATTTTGACGGCCAACTCGCAGCTTTCAGTCCCCGAATTGGTGAAAAACACGGTGTCTGCAAAGGTAAGTTCAACAAGTTTGTCGGCCAATTCCTGCTGCTGAGTGATATTGTAAAGGTTGGACACATGCCAAAGTTTTTGCGCCTGATCGCTTAGCCGTTTGACCAAGGCTGGATGCGCATGACCAAGCGCGTTCACCGCAATACCGGCTCCAAAATCAAGGAAACGTCGCCCGTCTGCCTCAATCAACCAGCTTCCTTCGCCTTTGACAAAATTCAAAGGGGCACGGGAGTATGTCGGTAAAACAGAGCTTATCATAGCTGTCTCCTATTTGGATGTGTTTTGGTCGCTTATCGATGGGACCATGTCAATCTGTGAGTGGGAATAAAATATGAGTCCGGTGAAAACCGGAGGACGCATTATCGGCGTCGGTGCATTTTTTGTGTTTCAAAAAGTCTCATAATGTCCCTATGGCACGGGAACGCCTTAGGGACAAGTCAATTTCTTTTAAACAGCATCCGGACGGATCAGTTCAAATGGATCCGTAACCATGGCATAATCCATATACCCCAGCCGGCCCACGGGCGTGAATTTCGAAATATCGAATTTTCCCTGGATGACATAGGCATCATTCATGTAAATGCCTGTCACCTCACCGAAAACGACGGTGTTTTGTCCACCTCGCATAACCACGGTGTCGATCAATTCGCATTCAAGCGCGGCTGGAATATTGGCCACGCGGGCGCAGTCGATTGTTTCACAGGCCTCTTTTTCAAGGCCCGCATGGGCAAATTCGTCTACATGATTTGGCAAGGTTGCCGAGGTGGCATTCATCGCGTCCAACATGTCTTTGCCGACAATATTCACACAGAAGACGCCTGTGTCGCGAATATTGGCGAGGGTATCTTTTGCGCCATCCTGATCCGCTTTGGTTCCTGTTGAGGAAAACATCACCTGTGGCGGGGTGTATGCAACTGCGTTGAAAAACGAATAGGGGGCGAGATTATCAATCCCATTGCTGTCACGTGACGAAATCCATCCGATAGGACGGGGTACGACAAGTGCGTTAAACGGGTTATGGGGAAGCCCGTGTCCATTCTTGGGTTCAAAGAACATTTCAAAAAACTCCTGTTTGATCCCGACTTAGCGTCATGATAGGGCGGTTTCCAGCCCTAAAGGGATGTCAGGAGGCTGTGGTGGAGCTGCGCAAGGAAACAAAAGACGATTGGTGGGAGGTTGAGGCACTTTTTGACCTCTGTTTTGCGCCGGGGCGAGAAGCGCTGTCGTCCTATCGCTTGCGTGACGATGTGGCGCCGATATCAAACCTGTGTTTGGTTGCTCGCGATACGCTTGGTATTTTGGGGGGCGCAGTCCGGTATTGGGAAGTCTCAGTTGCGGATCACCCTGTGCTTTTGCTTGGCCCTGTTGCCGTGCATCCCACGCGACAGGGCGAAGGACTGGGTGGATTATTGATGAATGAAAGCCTTGCCCAAGCCAAAGCGGATGATTGGGAGCGGGTGATGCTGGTTGGGGATTACGCCTATTATCAGCGGTTTGGGTTTTCGAAACTGGAGCATGTCACCATGCCACCACCGACCAATCCGGACCGCGTTTTGGGACGTGCTCTTGTCGACGGGGCTTGGGATGGGATATCGGGCACCGTTCAGAAAAAATCCCTTTTTTGAGAGGCGCAATCAGCTATGCGGTCCAGAGATATTTTATATCCGGCAGACTTTCTTCATTGCGTGTGCCATCGGTGCGGGAAACTTCTTGGAACCCTTGACGCAGATAGAATTTTTGCGCCTGAAGATTTAACTGAAACGTCCAGAGTTTTAAGCTTTGTCTCAGCTGTTTTGCATCGTTGAGCAGGGCTGTGCCGACCCCTTGCCCTCTCGCTGCACACGCTACATAAAGCGCACAAACTTCGTCGTCGCTTTGGGCGATAAAGCCCAAGATTGCGTCCTCTTCAAACACGCGCACCCAACCACGATCGATCATAGTGCCGGCAAAACTGATGTCTTCAGCGCGGGAATGAAGGCGCGGCATCCAGTCCGTCGTGTCGATAAACTCTGACAGGATGCGCCCCACGGCGCCGGCATCAAGGGGTTGGGCGACTCTTATCATAGAGAAAATCGTAATCCCCAATGGATCCGTTGACCAGCATCATGGCAGGGCGCATTGCTCTTTCGTCAAAGAAATTTTTGCGCTATGGGGCGCGCATGCCACGTTATGCGCTTAAGATTGAGTACCATGGACAACCCTTTTCCGGATGGCAAAGGCAGGATGGGCATGCCTCTGTGCAGCAATCGATAGAAGAGGCGCTTGCCCGTCTAGAACCCGGCCCCCACCGGATCGCAGCTGCGGGACGCACCGACGCCGGTGTGCATGCGCTGGGGCAGGTTGCACATTGTGATTTGAAAAAAAATTGGAACAGTTTCCGCCTGAGCGAGGCATTGAATTTTCACCTCAAGCCTCTTCCAATAGCGATAACAAACTGTTCAATGGTAAGCGATGAATGGCACGCGCGGTTTTCCGCGCTTGAGCGTTATTATATCTTTCGACTTTTGTCGCGCCGTGCGCCTGCGACCCATGATAAGGGACTGGTTTGGCAGGTAAGCCATGATTTGGACCTCGAAGCGATGCAACAGGGGGCACAGCACCTTCTTGGAAATCATGACTTTACCACATTTAGATCGAGCATGTGTCAGGCCGAAAGCCCGATCAAAACGCTTGATCTGCTTGATATTGAAAAGATAACAGGGTGGTCTGGCGTTGAATTTCGCTTTCACGTCAAAGCGCGCAGTTTTTTACACAATCAAGTGCGGAGTTTCGTTGGGACCTTAGAACGTGTCGGGGCAGGGCATTGGGATGCAGGGGATGTCAAAGACGCGCTTGAGGCCAAGGATCGTTCCAGATGTGGGCCTGTGTGTCCCCCGCAGGGGCTTTACCTGAATCAGGTGCGTTATGAACAAAATCCGTTTGAAAACTGATTGTCATGCAATTTTTTTCAAAAATGCTTCTAAGTCTTTATCGCTGACCAGCTTAATGGCTTCTTTGATCGTCACCCATTTGCGTTTGCGCTGATGGCGTTCTTTGAATTTTTTCTTAAGACGTCTGAGTGGCATTGAATATACGTTCACATCCACTGGCACGGAGCGCGTTCGCGAAAGCTGTTTTGTGTAGCGGTAAAGGCCAATTTTTTTAATTTTTTCTGGCTTCGTAACAACGCCGGCTTCTTCTTCGGCCTCAAGCGCGGCAAGCTCTTTTTCGGTCAAATCATCCTCTATCCAGCCTTTGGGCAGGATCCATTGTTTTGACCCTCTTGACGTCACCATTAAGATATATTGTTTTCCGTTCTTCTTTTTATAACAAAAAGCAGCGGCCTGTTTGTGTTTGCTCTTACCCAATGTTGCGCTTTCAAGTGTAAACTTGGCACCTTTTATTGTATGTACCCTACGCTCAAATCGATGAGAGAAAGAATACTCTTGCATTGAATCTAAGCGAAATTATGTGAAAATTCCAATAATTATTTTTTCGACTTGGTGCGAAGGCTTGGCAAGGCTTCCTGCGGATTTTCTGGCCAGGGATGTTTTGGGTATCGACCACGCATGTCTTTTCTAACGTCAAAATAGCTGGTTTTCCAAAATCCGGGAATATCTGTTGTCGTTTGCAAAGGTCGACCTGCTGGCGATAGCAATGTCACGACCAAAGGTTTTCCAGCAACGGTGGGATGCGTTTTTTGACCAAACATTTCCTGCAGCTTAAGAGAAATTTCCGGCTGACTATCGTGGTAGAAAATTGGAATTTTGCGCCCCAACGGGGTGACGAAAGATGCGGGGGCGATGCGATTTAAATCTTCCGTTTCTGAATAGGAAAAGATTGCTTCCAGCATGGGAAGCTTGTTGTACTCTCGCCAGTCTTTGGCAGTTGTGATCCCTTGCAGATAGGGCATAAGCCAAGTTTCCATGGTTTCGAAAAGAAAGGCCTCTGTCACATCGCAATAGGGAGGCCCCGCTGCGGCGAGGCGGGACATAAACGCCTTTTCCTTGTCTGAAAAGGCCAAGCCAATATCGCCGATACCCTCGAGCATCGCATGCGCGAACTGATCCTGTGGAGGATCTTTCCAGAGAAGAGAAGACAAGGAAATGGCGCCCAACATTTCAAATTGACGCGCGATCACACGGGTTTCCCGTTTCGACCATTTACAGGATTTTACATGGGTTATGTCGTCTGAAAACAATTCCCGGATTTCAGCTTCGGTGATTGCAATGGCGCGCCTTATCCCTGCGTCCTTTTTCTGGCCATCGAGCTCTGCTGCAACGATGAACGGGCTGTTGCCAACAGGATCGGGCGTCGAAAAATACGCACCCATACCCCCTGAAAGCAAATATCGCTGTTCCTGACCTTTTCGGCGTTTCCCAATTCTGTCTGGATAAGCAAGGGCAAGCATCTGGGCCGGGGAATATGTTTCAGTTGTTTTGGGGGCCTGTTTTTTCAGCTCTGCAGCGTCTTTTTTGACCCGCGACAGTGCTGGAAAATTGACAGCATAAGAATAGCTATCTTTGAACGCATCTGGATTTTTCAAAAGATCAAGACGAAGCGAAAAATCTTTGGGTGCCTCACGCGATAAAACGTCTCGTTCGCCTAGAAGAGCGGCGAGCATAGCGCCATCTTTGCCGCCTTTCGCTAACAAATGGCCCAATCTAGGGTGTAGCGGCAGTCTCGCAAGCACTTTACCGTGTTCTGTGATGACACCATCCGAATTCAAAGCGGAGAGCATTGCCAATAACGACTGCGCCTCCGCCAGACGCGTGGGATGGGGCGGGGATAAAAAAGCAAGCTCTGCTGCCTCTGCCCCCCAAAGTGCCAATTCCAAAGCGAGAGAGGATAAATCGGCCACATCCATTTCCGCAGGGGGTGAAAGCGTCAGCCCCCCATCCTCCGGTTGGGACCAGAATTTGTAACATTTTCCTGCGGCGACACGACCAGCGCGTCCCATTCTTTGGGTGGCTTCATGTTTGCTGACCCGCGTTGTGACAAGCCGCGCCATCCCCGTGCCGGGGTCAAATTCTGCATGGCGGGCCTTGCCACTATCGACTACCACCCGAATGTCTTCAATGGTTAGAGAGGTTTCTGCGATTGAGGTTGCCAAAACGATCTTGCGCCCATGGTTCAAAGGACGAATGGCTGCGCGTTGTTGATCAAAGGGCAATGCGCCATAAAGAAGATGGAGTACATATTCGGGCCCCAAATGGGGTTTGAGCAGCGCCGCGAGCGTTTTTATTTCCCGCTCGCCGGGCAAAAATACCAGCATCCCGCCTATTGTGTCGTTCAATGCGTTCAGGATCAGATCCCTCAGGCCTATTTCAAAGGATATTGATTTGGGCTGGGGACGGTCCAACCAAATGGGATCTACCGGAAAACTTCGCCCATCTGATGTGACAATCGGGGCATCCCCCAAAAGGCGGGACACCGGGTCCGCCTCAAGCGTGGCTGACATAACAAGAAGGCATAAGTCATCACGAAAGGCCTCTGCAATTTCAAGGCACAGCGCCAGACCAAGATCGGCATGAAGCGATCGTTCATGAAATTCGTCAAAGATGACGCAACCGATACCAGACAATTCCGGATCGCTTTGGATTATGCGGGTAAGAATGCCTTCGGTGACGACTTCGATCTTTGTCTGTTGTGATGTTTTTTGTTCCCCTTTGATGCGGTATCCAACCGAGTCACCAACAGGTTCATCAAGCATTTCTGCCATCCGTTCTGCCGCCGCCCGCGCGGCAAGCCGTCGTGGTTCCAGCATCACAATTTTTCCTGTGACCAGACCGGCGCGTAAAATTTCCAAAGGAACAGCAGTGGTTTTTCCAGCACCTGGGGGTGCAGAAAGCACTGCACGTTTGTGGTGCTTTAGGGCCGAGATAAGGTCATCTGTGACCTCGTATATAGGTAAATCTGGTTTCACATCCTCTCTATTGCCGAACAAAGCTTGCGCGTCCAAGCAAAGTTGACATTACAAAGCGGTCGATGCGAAACACGTTGTCCTGTTTTGAAAACTGAAGTTCAAATGGAAATTCTATTCCCTGTGACAATTCTTTTTCCGAATATCCGCCAAGGCGCGTGAATATCCCTTGGCAGGACATTTCGGTGCCATCAATTTGGGAAGAGACAAGCTTGATTGAGTACCGCCTTGCCCCGTCATAAACGGTGATGTTCTGCGTACAGGGTTTTTCCAGAGGCTGATCAGACAAAAGCCCATAAATCGCGCTGAGGGGATCCGCTGTATTTTTCTGGGTTTTAGGGTCCAGCCAGTGATCTTTTCTGTCCTCGCTTTGCGTCAAACGCGGAATACCGTTTTTATAGACCATTTCCTTGTTGCTTTTACGGTTTCCGGTATCCGAGTTTTCCGCGTATTTTTGCGGGAAAAAACGCCCATTATTCGTGCGCCCCATCGACAGACCTTCGTAACGGTATTTTTTGAAGGCCCCCACAATACCGGTAGAGCGCATCAGGGCGCGAATGGAGTAGGCTGATCCTTTTGTGTTCACCGCATAATCAAGCTCTCCAACCTTCAGGCCGCTGACATAGACATTGTATTTATGTTGCGAGACCTCCGCCGAGGCAACTTGTGCGCAGTAAACAAAACCAAATCCAAAACAGAAAAGGTATAGGATCTTTTGTAAATTCATTGCAAAACTCTTCTTCAAGTGCTTGTCTGAACGTCCGGTTTCGATCAGATCAAGCCAATAGTTGACCAAAAAGGTCAATCGGTTGTGAAAAAACATGCGGAAAGACGCCCATAGCCATGACAAAGGTACAAGAACTTGCCGATAAAATCATCAGCGGTGATCGCCGTGCGCTGTCTCAGGCGATCACGCTTGTGGAAAGTTCGCGGCAAGATCACCGCGAAGAGGCGCTTGAGCTGACAGCTATCCTCACCGCGTCGGGTCGACAGGCCACACGAATCGGCCTTTCGGGCACACCGGGTGTAGGGAAATCCACCTTTATTGAAAGCTTTGGAAGTTATCTTACGGGGCTGAACCTGCGCGTCGCGGTTTTAGCAGTCGACCCTAGCTCTGTGCGCACGGGAGGGTCTATTCTTGGGGACAAAACACGAATGGATCGGTTGTCTCGCGATCCCAACGCCTTCATTCGCCCCTCACCAAGCCAGTCCCATTTGGGCGGAGTTGCACGCCATACGCGGGATGTGGTCACCATTTGCGAAGCAGCTGGATTTGATGTGGTGATGATCGAAACCGTTGGGGTGGGACAATCAGAAACCATTGCGGCACAAATTTCAGACCTCTTTGTTCTCTTGCTGGCGCCCGCAGGCGGGGATGAATTGCAGGGGGTAAAACGTGGCATTATGGAAATGGCCGATATTATTCTGGTCAATAAGGCTGATGGAGATTTGAAACATGCTGCTATGCGAACCTGTGCGGATTTTTCGGGTGCCTTACGTTTATTGCGCCATCGTCCTCAAGACCTTGATGGTTTTCCCAAAGTGATCCCTGTCTCTGCCGTGCAGGAAATGGGCCTTTCGGACACTTGGGAAGCGATGAACGAGCTGTTGAATTGGCGCAAGGCGGAGGGACATTTTGATGCCAATCGGTCCCGACAGGCGAGCTTCTGGTTTGAAGAAGATGTCAAGCAGGGCGTGCTTGCCCGTCTCCGTGAAAAAGATGTACAGGAGATGATGACTAAATTCGCGATGGAAGTTGAAGCGGGAAACCTGTTACCCGGCCAAGCAGCCCGCGCAGTCATCCGGCGCATAGAAGAATTGAAATGATTCTCTTGTCCAGAGCATTGGTTGAGCCCCGGGAAAGCCGCATTACTGGATTACATGCGGATTTAAGTGCAGGATAAAGCAGAAAATTAACAAAGAACCTTTCTGGACTTGCTTGACGATCAATCTTAATTTCCCTATGAAGCGCTCTCAAGGTTTGGCGCGGCCTTTAGCGGCGCCTTTTTATATTTGGTGACCGGTGTTGGTCATTTGAACAAAAAGAGGTATGTGACATGTCACGTCGTTGCGAATTTACTGGAAAAGGCCCGATGTCTGGCAACAACGTCAGCCACGCCAACAACAAAACAAAACGTCGGTTTTTGCCAAATCTCAATGACGTAACGCTTCAGTCCGAAGCATTGGGTCGTGGATTTAAATTCCGAATTTCTGCGGCGGCTCTGCGTTCTGTGGATCACCGCGGTGGTTTGGATGCGTTTCTTGCAAAAGCAAAAGACTGCGAGCTGTCTGCAAATGCTTTGAAAGTTAAAAAAGACATACAAAAGTCAGCGCAAGCCAGCGCTTGATCGGCTAGATTTGCTGGAATGATGGTACCCAAAAACACCGCTGCAATTTGCGGGGTTTTGTTTTTTTATGACTTTCTTCTCATAACAGCATTTTTGATGTGAAGCTTTCATGAAAAATAAGAGGATATTTTGGATAAATTAAAATTTCTTTCAGGTGCTGTGTTTTTGACGTTCTTGGGATCCGTGGCATCTGCTCAAGACATTAAAATATCTGATGCCTATGCAAGATCTGCTGGGAAGATGGCAAAATCGGGAGCAGCATTTCTTGTGATTGAAAACCTTTCAGGAACTGAGGACCGATTGACGGAGGTATGGTCAGATGCTGCGAAACGTGTGCAGCTTCACACGCATGTCAAAGGGGATGATGGCGTGATGAAGATGCGCCATGTCGAGCAAGGCTTTGTTATACCAGCCCAAGGTCAACATGCGTTGAAACGTGGAGGCGATCACATCATGTTCATGGGTCTGGTGACACCTTGGGAAGATGGGGATGTTCTGAATGTAACGTTGCATTTCGAAAAGGCAGGGGATGTGCCTGTGGCGATCCCTGTGGACCAAAACCGTAACCCAACGGAACATAACCACTGATCTGCAGCCGTGAAACGATCTGTTGTGCAACAGATTTTGAGGGGTGAGCCATTCTTTATTTTCTGATCGGCAATGATCCGATTGCGGGTGCCGCGCGTATTCTGTTCGTTGGGAGTTAAAACATGGTCTATATTTCATTATATTTGGTGACAGCCATCGTTTTTTTGATGCTGGACGTCATGATGCTTAAAAAGGTTCTTTATCCGCTATTTTCATCCAATATTGGCGCGATCATGAACGAGGATCCCAAAATGGGTCCAGCCGCTGTATTTTATCTGTTTTATGTTGGTGGGATCATTTGGTTCGCCTCGCTCCCTGCCTTGGCATCGGGACAGCCCTCACAGGCTTTTGTTGCGGGATTCATCCTTGGCCTCTTGGCTTATGGAACATATGAATTCACGAATTTTGCAACACTTCGCGGGTGGTCTGCTCAAATGGTTGCAATTGATGTGACCTGGGGTGCCGTTTTAACGGGAACTTCCGCATGGGCTGGGGTTATGGCGGTGCGCGCATTTTCTGCGTAAAACCACTGCCAGCCGCGCTTGGCATTCTGGCGAAAGGCGCTTATAGCGCTTTTAAGCGACAGATAGGAATCCCCGAATGCAAGGCAGCGCCAACCTCACCGTAATGATTAAAGCCGCAAGACTGGCAGGCCGGTCATTGGCAAAAGATTTTCGCGAAGTGGAGAATTTGCAAGTTTCCTCCAAATCTGCCGGAGACTTTGTATCGCGCGCAGATATTGCAGCGGAAAACATCATCCGAAAGGAATTGACAGAGGCGCGCCCGACCTATGGCTGGATTGGCGAGGAAAGCGGCGAAACCAAAGGGGAAGATCCCACAAGACGCTGGATTGTCGACCCATTGGATGGCACGACAAATTTTCTGCATGGGCTGCCGCATTGGGCTGTGTCGATTGCTTTGGAGCATCGTGATAAAATTGTTGCCGGAGTTGTGTTTGACGTCGCAAAAGACGAAATGTTTGTGGCTGAAAAAGGGACGGGTGCTTGGATGAATGATGCACGTATCCGTGTATCAGATCGCCGCTATATGCGGGATAGTATCTATGCCACGGGGCTTCCTTTTTCGGGCAAACCTGATTTGCCTGCAACCTTAAGGGATCTTGCAGCACTGCTGCCAGCCTGCGCTGGCGTGCGGCGATGGGGAACAGCATCCCTTGATCTCACCTATGTTGCCGCGGGGCGCTATGACGGCTTCTGGGAACGTGATTTGAACATCTGGGATACGGCTGCGGGTATTATCATCGCCCGAGAAGCAGGTGCGATTGTCGAAGGGATTGATCCGGCAACCTCCGCGGAGCAGTCCGGTGATGTGATCTGTGCGTCAGGGGTTCAGTTTGACACTTTTGCAAAACTGATCAGGGCATCTTAATTTTCGGCATCTTTTGGATGGTTGATCCCATCCACCCAAGGGATATCCTTGAAATGTTGTGGGTGAACGCCCTCTAAGATCGCAACATTTACCCCCATTTGGTTGGGATCCAGACGGCGGCGATGGTGGGTATAAATTCCGCAGACTTTACAGAAATGATGCTGAGCTGTTTTGGTGCCCCATTGATAAACTGTGAGATGATCTTGCCCGCGTATGATTTTGACATCTTCCACCAACGCGGTGACGACCGCCGCGCCACGCCGACTGCAAAAACTGCAATTGCATCGGCTGACGTCCTCTAACCCGTGTAACAGGGTAACCTCAAGCTCTACGGCGTCACAATGGCATGTGGCTTTCACTGAGACCCCCTTTTGATTTTTGGAATGCGCGAAGCAGACAAGCGATATTGCGCTTCGGGATGTGGGGGGTGGCCCTCTGTCGCTTGCCAATATGCGCGTCCGCCACGCCGCGTGAAGAGGGGAATACAGAAAAGAAAGCCCGCGAGAAATCCCCCGATATGCGCCCAATATGCGACCCCTGCGGCATCAGGGGGCACCAATGCGCCATTGAAGAGTTGAAGCGCAAACCAAAACCCAAGGATGACCCAAGCAGGCAGAGAAAAGATTTTGAAAAATATCACAAATATGAACAACACATCAATTTTTGCTTTTGGGTAGAGTAAAAGATACCCGCCCATGACGCCTGCCACTGCGCCGGAGGCTCCGACAACGGGCACTGACGACTGCGGATCCGACATCACCTGCGCAAGCCCTGCGGCCAAGGCGCATAAAATGTAAAACCCCAAAAATTTACCATGGCCCATTTCGTCTTCTAAATTGTCGCCATAGATGTGCAAAAACAGCATGTTGCCGGCCAAATGGAAAAACCCGCCATGCATAAAGGCCGATGTGATCAGGGTTTCAAATCCCTGACCCTGACGGATCTGGTCGGGGATCAATGCCCATGTCGCGTAAATACCGGACATCACCCGATAATTGTTCAAATCCCCCCAATAGGCCAAGAAGATGCAGCAATTGAGAAGTATCAGAGCGTAGGTGACATAGGGCGTTCGGCCCGAAGGGTTATGATCGCGAAATGGAAACATCTTTCTACACGTTCAATTTTTTTGCGATGCGGGTCAAGAGGGCAAAGGTGACGGCGGTGGAGTGCCACCCCACTACACAGGGGCCTTAATCCGATAGGTTGTTACCTCCTTGTATTTCATAAACAAACTACTTCTCAAGCGAAACAAAAAATGACGTAAACTCTTCATTCAAGCACCTCATTGATCGTTTTTTTCATCATCAATATAGATTTGACCCATCTTCTGAAGTTTATTTGCTGCATTCGTATCTCTATCGTGAACTACTCCACAGGATGGGCAGGTCCATTTCTTTTCAGCCTTTAGAGCTTTGTTTAAAGAGCCACAGTCAGAACAAGTCTTAGAAGTATAAGCAGGGTTAACTTCTATGCAAGGCACACCTTCTCTATCTGCGGCATTCTTAATGGCCTCCCTGAACTCAGATAATGAGGCCAAGAAGCGCTGTGCTCTCGCTCTATTATTTAGTTTGGTATCTTTGTCTTTTGTTTCAGCAAACTTATTAAGCGGGATTTTCTCCAAGACGATTAGCTTGCGTTGAGCAACTATGCTTGCTGCCGCCTCTCTGTAAAAATGCTTACGATGTGTTAATTGCTTACGTCTTCTATTGTGTATTTCTCTGTATTTGCGGCTATAGCTTCGCCACCATGTGTGTACTTTTTCAGTTATCTCTTTGGGAAATGTGTCTGGCTCATTGTTTAACCAGATAGCAAACTTATATGCCTTCTCATATGACAATGTTTCGTTGCTTGGTCTCTGAGCAATGGACTTCCAGAGGCGATACTTTTGATGATCTTGCGGTGGAGGGTTAGCCTTGAGCAATGGAGTAATTGTGCGGCCTAAATCTGTGGCTGCATCATCTAGTTCACTCTGTAAGTTTATTACATGCTCCAGTGCCGACACCATCTCAGTTGGTGCTTTTATCTCTTGCGGCTTTGAACTGACCTCATCAGACATAACCGTAGCAATAAGCACTGTGTCACCAGACTTCCTGAAACCTATATCTATGCCTATGGTTCCGTCTAAATCATTTGGTGCGATTTTATCAATGTCAGGCAATCTCAAAGTTAATACAAGATCATACCTAAACTTATCTCCCGCCCTTGTTCTAAGTATCTTCCCGTTTTGTATTTGAGCATCCTCTGGAATAGGTCTGTGATATATCCAGTCAAACTCTTGATAGACTTTTGATGCTTTGGTAGCACCACCTGCCATAATAACCCTCAGCCTCAGGCGTATCTTTTTACGGCTCTCGTCCTTGCTTAGAATAGCAAATCTACGGTCCTCTTTTGAGTTACCTGCAAATAACTCGCTAAACCAGACACCATCTTGTTTCTCGCCTTTTCTACGAAAGCGAAAGTTGAAGTAGCCTGTGCCATCAAATGAATGAATATTTAATTTACTCTTGGCAGGGTTGGACAAAACCTTTTGTCTTGCTTCTTTAAAGTTTCTGACCACTTCATCAGCAGTTGGATTATACAGACCGTTGTTCTTGACTGACGCAGCAGTATTTACTTTCTTCCTGAAGTCATCGTTAAGCTGCTTAGTGTCTAGGACTTTATCAGCGTCCTTTCTGAGTGGTTTCAACTCGTCAAAGATTACACCTTGCTCCTTTTTCAGCCTGTTAATAACGTCACGCTGCGGCTTTAACTTAGGGTTACTCTCGTCCTTGGTACCTTCTTCCATGCGTACTTGCTGTAGGGCATCAAACGCTTGAGATATTTCTGCTTGCTTCTTCTCAAGCGCATCCATCTTTTCTGAGTAGGCTATAGACGCAGCCCGTCTGGCATCATCCCAGTTTTCACGACTTTCTCTGTGAAGAGCTACTAGCGTGTTCCACAGATTGTTGGCTCGCCAAAGTTCATCTACAGCTTCCTGTGGTGGATAGCCGATAGGAACAAGACCGTATTTGTAAACTCTGGTTCTCATTTTTAAATGACTTCAAAATTTTATAATAGTCTTTTTAATGTACCAGAAACAATTTTAAGATGTAAGTTCGGAAATCATCTTCCTTTGGGTCTTTTTGGGGTGCTTCTTTGAGTGTCTCACGGACTGTGGTTCTTGCTACGTTTTCACCTTCTTAATTCTCAGTGATTGAACGACGGCGTCTTGTCTGGCGTCTTTTCACCTAAGCGTGTCAAAACCACCTTGAGTAATTCTCGTAGTCCGACCGCCTTTTATCCTTGCCACGACGATATATGTGGCTTGACCTTTCGCCGTCACCTTAATACCAAAGCCATTGAGGTCGTTGTCTTTGGTGACGTAAGTAAAGCCAGTGGCCTTAAGATTGTTTAATGTTGTTTGGGTGATGCGTTCCCAGATTGCTGGCATAGTGTCTTGTGTCCACACGTAGACGTTTGGTAGACAGAAACATGTTGGCAACAGTGGCACACGAGCCAAAACATCATATAAACAAGGAACATCTGGTCCTGCCTGCGTGGTGGAATGGTAGACACAAGAGACTTAAAATCTCTGGGCTTAATAGGCCGTGCCGGTTCGAGTCCGGCCGCGGGTACCAGATTTCAGCTAGTTTTTCCTTTAAAGTAAAGCATACTTGGCTTATGTCTCGAAAAAGGGAACTCAAACGGGGTCAAAAAGGAACTCTTTTGGGTCAAAAACGGGTGAGTGCAGATGCAGGAATCAGGTGAGGATTTTGGTGAACAAGATGAGGACACCGAAATTCAGAATCTTCCCTTATATACTGAGCGCAAAGCCGACGGGATTTATCGATACCGGCGAAGGGTGCCCAAGAACCTCGTGGAGCGGATAGGGAAAGGGTACCTATACCGTAACCTAGGACGCACCAAGAAGGACGTAGTTGGGAACTGGCCAGAAGCCCACGCCGATGTAGAAGCCATCTTGGATG
>LFER01000039.1 GCA_001510135.1 Alphaproteobacteria bacterium casp-alpha6 | reverse complement strand
AGTCACCGCCAAACCTAATAAATAACAAAAAATCCCTCTAAACTTTGAAAATAAAACCTTCATCAAAAATAACCCAACACCCTCCGCAAAATAACCATGAAAACGTAAATGACACTGTCATTTATCACAGCGCTTTGGTGCCCAGATCAAAAAAGTTCGTTCAAACTTTAATCATTTTAACAGTCAGTCCCGCTTAAAATCAATCGCTTCATCAACTCGTTTTAAATTATAATTAAGTTCTACTGCCCAAGATCACCACTTAAATGCGTGAGAAAGGGCCCTAAAATGACCAAGGTACTCTACGGAAATGAGCAAATTTATGCGACACAGCATAACATTGAAATTTCTCTTTCGAGCACTCTGCAAAACCCAGCAATATTGGTTTTTTCAAAAAATAATTCAATCTCGCCGTTTATTTTGCCATATAATTTTCACAACTTAGACGCCAAATTTCATACAAAGGCCTTTTCTTTTTGGCTAGATCCTGAAATTAGCCAGCTATACCAACGGGCCCAAATAAGCGAACTGGCATGGATCGCCTTTGAACAGGGTGAGCACGTTTTGCAAGATGGCACGCGCATCAATGTTCAAAAAAGCGCGACCAACACAGGCTTTGCTGAATTTGTGCACGCCTTACAATTATTGAAGGCTCATTTTGTCTTGTCGTCTGAAGAAGACACTAACGAGCATGACACGGCGATTAGCGATAAAGAGGCTGCCAACAACGAAATTTCAGTAGCAATCACACTGGCTGACGCAAACGTGCCAGCCCCAAAGGGGCGGCCAAACAGCGAGTTGGACGAATATTTCAACTCATTAATTGCCTCACTTAAATTCGCCCAGTATCGATCTCAGTACCCCCAAAACAAAGAAGACATTGTCCAAAACACGTCACAAAACGTTGAAAGCAAGCAGGAGGCCGATAAAAGCGAAGAAAATGCTGAGCCTGACACTGATACACCCCAGGTATCTGAACACACTGGGCGGCATTCAGAGAAATTCATGCCAGAACTGCATGATGCGCCGTCGTCATCCGCAGATAAACAAGACGGTTCACTTGAACCAGTTATTGATGCCAGTGCTATAGGTCCAAAATCTCTACAAAATAAACCGACCCAAATCGACAGCCCCTTACCCCCAGAAGATACCCCAAGATCAATGGTAAACAACCTTGATCAAAACTCTACGCGAAACGGATCCCCCCAACTAGAAGATGAGGCTCACCCAACAATTGACGCTGATCTAGGGGCTAGTCGGGCCATAACTTCTCTTCAAGCAGGATCCGATGAAGTTATTGGTGAATCGGGGGTTTATCAGACGCCATCCTTCACCAATCAAAGCGATCAATTCCAGATAAACTTTGCCACAGAGCTTCTGGACCCTGTCATCATGCTCACGGGAACCAAGAACGCCCAGGACAGTTATGCTCTTTACGTGGAGGAGGTGATTACCGACCCTGGTACGGGAGTCGCAACTGGCTTTAAATTTTCGTTTCCTGAGTGGAACTATGATCACGTTGATGTTAACCATAACCAGGTGGAAGATATTCATTGGGTTGCAATAGAGAGAGAGGAACACACACCTTAAGCGACGGGCGTACAGTTGTTGCTGGTACAACAAATAATGTAAGCTACTCGGCCCAAAGCGTAAATTTTGGCCATAATTTTTCATCAAAACCTATTGTCCTGACCAATGTTGCAAGCCATGGATCATCACATCTTGTCGATAGTGATCCAACGGACATCACGACTTCGTCGTTTAGTTTACAATTACAAAGCGACCAGAATAGGCATGAAGTATCTTCAGCCGACGTTGAAAAGGTGGGATGGATTGCTATAGAAACTGGCGGCTCAGGGGCATCCGGAAAATCAGGAGAGGCCAAATCTGTTTCTGCAGTGAACCACACCGAAAAAACTGTGTCGTTTAACACAACCAACGATGCCGTTGTCATCGCAGAAACGCAAACATCTAATGGCCCAGACGTTGCGAATGTAACAATAAACAATGTTACAAGCAACTCAGTTAGTGTAAAGATTACTGAAACCAATTACCACCTTCGACCGACAGAAACGGGAGCCATATCAATGAAGAAGTTGGCGTTGCAATTTTCAAAAAAGGACAACTTATCTTGCGTTTTGGGCGTGGGACAGAAATTCTAACACCAAAGGGCGTAAAAGCTATCGAAACGTTGCAAGCTGACGATTTGGTCCTAAGCCGGAACGCACAGGAACAAGGTGAATTCGTACCGACCCGCGTCGTAAAAGTTCTTCGCAAAAAATATCCCAACAGGATCTTGTAGCCAACCCAAAGCTTTTTCCGGTCAAGATCAAAGCAGGCGCGTTGGGCCAAAAACTCCCCTACCAAGACCTTACCGTTTCGCGCCAGCATAGAATGATCGTATCCTCAAAAATAACAAACCGCATGTTTAAGCGAAAAGACGTTTTTGTAGCGGCCATTAGATTGACAGAACTGCCTGGAATTTTTGAAGACACCGCGGTAAAAGAAGTCGAATATTATCATCTTATTTTAGAGGAACATAGGGTTGTCATAGCAAACGGCGCCCCGAGCGAAAGCTTTTATTTCGGCAACGAAGCGTTAAAGGGGCTAGCCCCAGAAACCTACAAAGAGCTCTTGGAAATATTTCCGACCCTTTCAGAAAATTCAAATTTACACACCAATCGATCCACCTCTTTGGTGTCCAACGCAAAACAGCGCAGGCTGGTATACAGACATGCAAGAAACAATGCGAGTCTGTTGTCAGCCTGATGGACAGCGTGATGCAACCTTAACATGGTGCAAGTTGAAGCGTCATCCATTACTGGGTATTCAGTCAAACGATGTTGCTGAATCGTTTTGGAATTTCAATCAAGATCCCGCTTGAAACGTTGGCATCTTCAGGGGCCGCGCGGGGGCGTTTGCTTAGGCTGCCGTCGTTTTCTAAGGGGAATTTGTCGCGGGCAATTTTGTAGGCTTGATCCGCATCCATCTGGGCCACGTTGCTGATTTCATCGAAAAGTTTAAATCTTTGATCGATGTGCCCGGTGAACGAACGATGGTTACTATTGCTTGCCAATCGATCCTTTTGTCGCTTGTTTGCCGGATCATAATCAAAAAGAGCAAAGTGAAATAGTGCGAAATGGTTGCTCATTCGAACACGTCCACCTAATGCACGATGAAATCCGCCAGACCAAGAGAGCAGCCAAGATTTCTGTCCGGGCTCGTTAAGAGGGTGCTGCGAACAAATTCCATTTGTTACGTTGGGATTGGAATAATTGTGATCAACAACAGCAAATTGACGCTGTGAGAGAATGGGCTGGTTGAGGTCAAGCGGGTCCGTTTCCAAAGCGCGGTTGTGAACCACGTCCATGCCCATGGAATAGGTATATCCCCAATAGTCAATTTCCTCCATGGCGGTTTCCCAGTTCAGCCCGGAATTTGGATCTATACAAACGAATTCGTCAATATCGCTGCGAACAATATAATGGTAGTCGTTGAACAGTTCATGGGCACGCCCCGATACAGTTTTTGCCATAAAGCGGTCATTTCGGACGCGTTGTCTGGGGGCATCTTTTACCATCGTTACAGTAACGCCAGTTAAATCGACATTTGGCTCCCATTCATCACCGTCCAAGACGACGAATAGGTTTTCACGACCAAATTGGGCGCCATAGTATTTCAGCCAAAGGCTCAAAAAGAAATCGTCATTACGACAATGCGTCAGAGCTCAAATAAAATTTTTTACTCATGTCAAAAGCCTTTATCCCAAAAAAACAGAACAAAAACCCGCCGATCACCTAGAGGCGGAAAATCAATTCATAATTTTATATATGAATCTCTTTAGCATACTATTTATGCAACCGTCTTCTTTAAATACAGCCTTATTTAAAACGCGATATCGGATTTTATCCTAAGTAAAGAGCCTGTCGTCTTATATGTATGGGTTTAGGTAATTTCTGTTATTGCCGGTCGCTTAATCGTCCTCAAACTCCACCAACAGATCTTTGGCATCGATTTGACTGCCTGCTGTCGCGTGGACGGCTTTGATTGTAGCGTTGCGTTCGGCGTGCAGGCCCGTTTCCATTTTCATTGCTTCGATCGTCAAAAGAAGATCACCTTGTTTCACCTTTTGGCCTGCGCTCACCGTGACAGAGGCCACAACACCGGGCATTGGGGCACCGATGTGGTTGGGGTTTGCGTCTTCGGCCTTGGGGCGTGCGGCTGTCTGGCTTTTGACAAGGCGGTTGGGGACGCGGATGACACGGGGTTGGCCGTTGAGTTCAAAGAAAACTTTCACCTCGCCTTGCTCATCGGTTTCCCCGACCGCCTGCAGCCGGATTTCCAGAATTTTGCCGGGATCAATTTCTGCCGTGATTTCCTCCCCGGATTCCATTCCGTAGAAAAAGGTTCTGGTCGGAAGCGCACGCACTGGTCCGTAAATCCTGTGTCGACCCATGTAGTCAAGGAACACCTTGGGATACATAAGATAGCCGTTCAAATCTTCGTCATCAACGATGCGTCCTTCGAGCTGATCGCGCAGTTCTTGGCGTGTGGCTTCCAAATCAACGGGGGCCAAATCGGCACCGGGGCGGTTGGTGTTGGGGGCTTCGCCCTTGAGCGCCTTGTTCACGATGGCTGCAGGGAAGCCTCCGGGAGGTTGGCCAAGATTGCCGCGCATCATATCCACGACGCTGTCAGGAAATGCGATGTCTGTTGCAGGATCTTCCACCGCGGCGCGGCTTAAACCCTGACTGACCATCATCAGCGCCATGTCCCCCACCACCTTAGACGATGGGGTGACTTTGACGATATCGCCAAACATCTGGTTCACATCGGCATAGGTCCGTGCCACATCAGGCCATTTTTCTTCCAATCCAAGAGAGCGCGCTTGCGCCTTGAGATTTGTAAATTGTCCACCCGGCATTTCATGTAGGTAAACTTCGGAGGCGGGCGAGGCGAGACCGCTTTCAAAGGCCACATATTGCGCACGCACATGTTCCCAATAATCACTGATGGCGCGGATTGCATTTATATCCAAGCCGGTATCCATCTCTGATCCGTGCAGTGCCTCAACGATTGATCCAAGGCAAGGTTGCGACGTTCCACCTGAAAAGGCATCCATCGCCGCATCCACCGCGTCTACACCGGCCTCTGCCGCTGCAAGAATGCTGGCACCCGCCAGACCTGAGGTGTCATGGGTGTGGAAATGAATAGGAAGACCGGTTTCTTCTTTCAGGGCCTTGACCAGAACACGCGCGGCGCCTGGTTTCAAAAGCCCGGCCATATCCTTAAGACCCAAAACATGCGCGCCTGCGGTCTCAAGGTCTTTAGCAAGATTGACGTAATATTTGAGGTCATATTTTGCCCGCTCCGGGTTTAAAATATCTCCTGTGTAACAGATGCTTGCTTCGCAAATCTTGCCCGAGGCGATCACGGCGTCCATGGCAACGCGCATGTTCTCAACCCAATTGAGGCTGTCAAACACACGAAAGACGTCAATGCCCTTGGCAGCTTCGGCAACAAAACTCTCCACCACGTTATCGGGGTAATTTGTGTATCCCACACCGTTACTGGCTCTCAGCAGCATCTGTGTCATTAAGTTTGGCATATGCTGACGAATATCGCGCAATCGTTGCCATGGGCATTCCTGCAGAAACCGGTAGGCAACATCAAAGGTGGCCCCGCCCCAACATTCCACGCTGAACAGTTGAGGCAAAAGAGACGCATAGGCAGGGGCCACTTTGATCATATCGATAGAGCGCATCCGCGTGGCAAGAAGCGACTGGTGGCCATCGCGCATCGTAGTATCGGTTAGCAAAAGCGCTTTTTGTGCTTTCATCCATTCTGCAACACCTTTGGCGCCTTTTTCTTCCAAGATCTGGCGCGCGCCCTTTTGCACATCCTGTGAATGTTTTGGAGGCAACGGTGATCTGAGTGTTTCTGCTGGTCTTGCGCGTCCTTGAGTTTCAGGGTGTCCGTTTACCGAGATGTCGGCAATATAGGTTAAGACCTTTGTCCCTCGGTCGCGGCGTTTTTTGAAATTGAAAAGATCGCTTGTCTCATCAATGAATTTCGTCGTGTATTGATTGCTGAGGAATGTTTCATGTTTGAGCAGATTTTCCACAAACGCGATATTTGTGCTGACACCACGGATACGGAATTCACGCAGGGCGCGATCCATCCGAGCAATAGCCTTTTCGGGGGTCGGAGCCCAAGCCGTTACTTTGACCAGAAGTGAATCATAGTAACGTGTGATAACACCGCCGGCATAGGCTGTACCTCCGTCCAGACGGATCCCCATGCCTGTGGCACTGCGAAATGCGGTAATGCGCCCGTAATCTGGGATAAAGTTATTTTGCGGGTCTTCAGTGGTGATGCGGGTCTGAAGCGCATGACCATTCAGTCGAATGTCAGATTGTGACGCTTTGCCAGTGGCTTCTGCCAGCGTCTTGCCTTCAGCGATCATGATTTGCGCCTGAACGATATCAATGCCTGTGACCTCTTCGGTCACAGTATGTTCGACCTGAACACGCGGATTTACTTCGATGAAATAAAATTTGCCGCTGTCCATATCCATCAGGAATTCAACGGTACCTGCACATTCATAATTCACGTGAGCACAGATTTTACGCCCCAGTTCGCATAATTCCGCACGCTGTTCTTCGCTGAGATAAGGTGCCGGCGCACGTTCAACCACCTTTTGATTGCGCCGCTGGACAGAACAATCCCGTTCCCACAGATGGTAAATGTCACCATGTGCGTCACCCAAGATTTGCACCTCAACGTGACGCGCGCGTTGGATCATTTTTTCAAGATATCCTTCACCATTGCCAAAAGCGGCCTCTGCCTCGCGCCGTCCTTCGAGCACTTTATCTTGCAATTCTTCGGGTCCGTAAATCGGGCGCATGCCGCGACCACCACCGCCCCAGCTTGCCTTTAGCATCAATGGGTAGCCGATCTCTTTGGCGTCTTTGGCAATTTTGGCCATATCATCGCCAAGGACCTCTGTGGCAGGAATAACTGGGACGCCTGCGGCGATTGCAACCTGACGCGCTGAGGCTTTGTCACCAAGTGCGCGCATGGTTTCTGCTTTTGGACCGATAAAGGTAATGCCGTTCTTTGCACAGGCTTCCACGAAATCAGGGTTTTCCGAAAGAAGACCATAGCCTGGATGGATCGCATCCGCCCCGCATTCACGTGCCACGCGGATGATTTCATCGATCGACAAATAGGCTGCCACTGGTCCAAGGCCATGCCCAATGCGGTAGGCTTCATCAGCCTTAAAGCGGTGCAGGCTCAGTTTATCTTCTTCTGCGAAGACGGCGACGGTTTTCTTTCCCATCTCATTGGCCGCACGCATAACGCGGATGGCAATTTCACCACGGTTTGCTATGAGGATTTTCTGAAAATCAGGCATGTTTTTACCCTTTTTAGTCTAAATAAGTGGCCTTACAAAGCACCGTGCTGTTCGGTCGCTATGCTGCGGTGCAGCAAGGGCAGTGTCAAGGGGGCTGACGCAGATGCCAAAGTTATGTCGCAAACTAGCGAGTTCGTGGCCCGTTTCAATGAAATTTTCTATTAATCTATCTTTAGTTTTTTTGAGGCCAAAGCGCCTGAGCGCAGTTTTGCAGGTTGTGAAGACCAAGTTGGCTCATATTTGCGATCAAATCTTGTTGCAGAATTTTTGTCAGATGGGCAGGGCCTTTCCGGCCCAATGCGCCTAATGCATAATGCCACGAGCGACCCATCATGATAAAGTCTGCCCCCAAAGCCAATGCCCGGATCATATCAAGCCCGCCTTCAATCCCGCCGTCAAAGACAAGAGGCAGTTTTGTCGCCGCGCGAATCTGCGGGAGAACATCAACGGTGGCAGGCGCGCCATCAAACTGTCGCCCTGCATGGTTTGAAACCCAAATCGCATCGGCGCCGATCTGCTCCAGTCGTGGGCAATCAGCGGGATTTAGAACGCCTTTAATAATCAGAGAACCCTTCCAATGATCGCGCACCCATTTGAGGTACTCTGCATCCGGCGAAATGCGCAGCAAATAGCCAAGGTGTTCTGTCGTCGGCAATCCGCGGACATTGTTGCCGTAAGAGGCCACAAAGGGCATTTCCGGTCGTCCAAATTGCGCCATGCCAAGTGCCCATCGTGGACGCAGGGCAATCTGGGCAAGAATGCGCGGTGTCAGGGCAGGCGGCTGGGTAATCCCGCCACGGGTCTGACGCTCGCGTCGGCTGGGTGCAGGAATATCAACAGTCACCACCAAGGTCTTAAATCCTGCGGCTGCGATACGGTTTATCATATCGCGGCGGACCTCCGGATCCCGCGGCGGATAAAGCTGAAACCATCCTTTGCCGTCGCAGATGGGCCCAATGGTTTCTGGCGTCTGACAGGCGACAGTGGACAGGGTATAGGGAATATTAGACTTTGCCGCCTCGCATGCCAAAATACGTTCTGCATCAGGCCAGATCGCGCCGGACAGGCCCACTGGTGCAATGCCGAAAGGAACGTCAAAACTATGTCCCAGAAAAGTTTGATGGGTTGAGGGCTTTATTTCCCCCAAAAGAATGGCTGGCATCATAGTGACAGCCTGAAGCGACCGGACATTCCTGTCTTTCGTAGCCTCGCCGCCCGTTGCGCTATCCAAATATTCCCATACGAAATGCGGAATGCGCCGGCGCGCGGCGGGCTTAATATACTTCAGCGATGGATAGCGAATGTCCTGGGCCATGGGTATTTGTTTCTTAATCCTGCTACCTTGTCCAGCCCGTCTCAGCCCGTAAGAGAAAATCTGTTTTCTGTGTAAGAACATTTTAAGAACATATCTTTGCATTTTCTTTGCAAGGAGTTAAATTACGCTCATGAGCAGTTTTAACGAAGCAGATGCATTTGAGGCGGCATCCCTGTCCGCGCAAGCCCTTGCAGCGCGTCCAACGCCTTATTTGGATGGTCTAAACCCCGAACAAAGAGCCGCGGTTGAGGCGCTGGATGGTCCTGTCTTGATGCTGGCAGGGGCGGGAACCGGTAAAACAAAGGCATTGACTTGCCGGATCGCCCATTTGTTAAATACGGGCCGCGCGCGTCCGAATGAAATTTTATCTGTCACCTTTACCAATAAAGCCGCGCGTGAGATGAAAAACCGCGTGGGAGGGCTTTTGGGACAGGCGGTCGAAGGCATGCCATGGCTTGGCACGTTTCATTCTATTTCCGTCAAATTGTTGCGCCGTCATGCAGAATTGGTTGGGCTCAAGAGCAATTTTACGATCCTTGATACCGATGATCAGGTCAGGTTGTTAAAGCAATTGATCACGGCCCATAATATCGACGACAAACGCTGGCCGGCACGGCAATTGGCGGGGATCATTGATCATTGGAAAAACCGTGCTTGGCTGCCGGAAAAAGTTCCCACATCTGAAGCGTCCGCGTTTAACAACCTTGGCACGGAACTTTATGCCCAATATCAGATCCGTCTGCGCGAGTTAAACGCCGTCGATTTTGGCGATCTTCTATTGCATATGGTCAGCATTTTTCAAAACCACGCCGATGTTCTGGACCAATATCAACGCTGGTTCCGCTTTATTTTGGTGGATGAATATCAGGATACAAACGTGGCCCAATATCTGTGGTTACGTCTTTTGGCTGGCGCGCATAAAAACATATGCTGTGTGGGGGATGACGATCAGTCCATCTACGGGTGGCGCGGCGCAGAAGTAGGCAATATTTTACGCTTTGAAAAAGATTTTCCAGGCGCGAAAGTGATCCGGCTGGAACAGAATTATCGCTCCACGCCGCATATTCTGGCTGCGGCAAGCAGAGTGATTTCTGGCAATCAGGGTCGTCTGGGAAAAGAGCTTTGGACAGACGTGCCGGATGGCGAAAAACTGCGCCTCATCGGGCATTGGGACGGTGAAGAAGAAGCCCGTTGGATTGGCGAGGAGATTGAAGCAACCCAAAGGGGTACCCGAGGTATGACCGCATTTGGGCTGGATGATATCGCGATCCTCGTCCGGGCAAGCCATCAGATGCGTGCCTTTGAGGACCGGTTTTTAACCATCGGACTTCCCTACAGGGTGATTGGGGGACCACGGTTTTACGAACGTATGGAAATTCGCGATGCCATGGCCTATTTTCGGATCGTTACAAGCCCTTCGGACGATCTTGCGTTTGAGAGAATTTTGAACACCCCCAAACGTGGCCTTGGCGACAAAGCACAACAGAAAATTCAAATCATGGCGCGCAGCAATGGGGTGCCCCTGATCGAAGGGGCGCGGCTGTTGCTTGAGGCCCGTCAAATTACCGGCAAAGGGGCGACAGAGTTATCCCGATTTTTGGATAATATCACCCGTTGGGGCCGTTTGGCGGGGGATAAGGATCTGTCGCATATGGAACTTGCAGAGATCATCTTGGACGAGTCGGGCTATACGGAGATGTGGCAGAACGACAAAACCCCAGAAGCGCCGGGGCGCTTGGAAAACCTGAAGGAATTGATCAAAGCACTTGAAGAATTTGAAAACCTTCAAGGATTCTTGGAGCATGTCAGCCTTGTGATGGACAATGACAGCGAAGAACAGGGCGAAAAAGTCTCCATAATGACACTCCATGCCGCCAAGGGGCTTGAATTTCCGGTGGTCTTTCTGCCCGGTTGGGAAGATGGCTTGTTCCCCTCACAACGGAGTATGGACGAAAGCGGTATGAAGGGGCTCGAGGAGGAGCGCCGTTTGGCCTATGTGGGCATCACCCGAGCGGAACAGATTTGTACCATTTCCTTTGCGGGTAACAGGCGCGTGTTTGGCCAATGGCAATCCTCTATGCCGTCGCGCTTTATTGATGAACTGCCCGCTGACCATGTTGAGGTTCTGACACCTCCTGGGCTTTATGGCGGGGGTTTTGGGGCGGCCGCAATGCAGACCGGCGCAATGCATTCGGGATTGGCGGATGAAGCGGCCAAGGCGGATGGATATAACTCCCCCGGTTGGAAACGTATGCAGGCACGCACGCAGGAACGCGGTCTTAGCCAACCCAGAGAAGCCAGACACATGATTGTCGATTCTACAGCTGTTTCTGCCCATACTGTCGGAGATCGGGTGTTTCACCAAAAATTCGGCTACGGCGTGGTGCAGGGGGTTGAAGGCGATAAATTGGATATCGACTTCGAAAAAGCCGGCCAAAAACACATTGTTGCCCGTTTTGTCACTGCCGCAGATGACATCCCGTTTTAAACGGTGCTCTTATGTCTGTGGAGAACAAGAAGGGTCTTTGGAAAAGCAAACCGGACAGCTTAGGGAGGAAAGGAAGCTGTCCGGTCAGTAGGGGGGTTGCCCCCGCTCATACCCGCGACATAAGGGAGGAGGACGCCGCAGGGTAATTCTATTTATCTGCGATCCTAGAGGAAACCGGCAGATTGACGTGCCAATGCACCGATCATGGATTTATTTATTCCCACATCCGCCAATTCGCGATCGCTCAGAGCGTTTAGTTCACGAAGCGTTTGGCGATATGTACGTCTACGACTTAAATAATCAGATGCAGCTGAAAATACAGAAGCGACGCCACCGCCAAATACAGATGATTTTGATCTATTCGACATGTTTTGCTCCTTTAAAAACTGAACTAAGATCTACCGTTCAAACACAAAGATAACGGTCATGCTGCAGCTGCACAATTGACAATCTTGAATTGCTGCTATGCAGCATGTGCATGAGTAAAGAAAGCAATTCGTGACAGTGCGTTATATTCTTTTTGACGTTTCGTAGAGGTCGACGAAAAAAATCAAAGTGCGAAAATAGGGCTTTCTTTTTATCGTGTATATTTATGACAATTTTGTCTTTGGTGATTTGATTACATCCCTCCAACGCATCGAGGCGACATTCATACTCCTGAGGGACCTCTGTGAATCACTTATATGGGAAAGCATGGGATTAGTTAAAAACTGCGGTTGCTTTCGAATCATTTTTCAGAGATTCTAAGCATACTTTGTCCATATTTAGTCAAAATTCGGTCTATATCGAAATTAATTTGGGAATTTGAGGGAATTTTTTTAATACTATATATTGTGTCAAGAAGACTATTTTTTCCTAAATGTTCTAAAAACGAGACAAGCTTGAAAGAATTCAAGTCGAAATGATGATCAATCTGCCCATATATTACCATAAAATCCCATAAAGTTCTTGATTTGGGTGCAAACCCATGGCATCAATGTTGAAGATGAAGTCGGGAACACAAAATTAAGGGCGTTAAGACCCAACAAAAATCGGCAAGGTTTCATACAGGCCCCGCATTCATCTAAAATAATTGTCCGGCGCGCGGTCGAATATTGATCCCCCCAGATTGATGCGTAGCCGGGCAAGCCCGAAAGCGGGCGTAAATTGGCGGACTGGGCCGTAGCAGCAGCCCGGCCCGCCAAGTCGTTTTTTGGGGTGCATTTGGTTACGGCAGTGAGGTGGGCCACAAAACATGGCGCGCAGGTTCAGAGGTGAAAGCCTACATAAGGTGGATGGCAAGGGACGGGTGTCTATTCCGGCCCTGTTTCGCCGTGTGATTGAAGTCTGTGACCCCAATTGGCACGAAAAATTGCCTCCGGAACTTGTGATTGTCTATGGGGACCCGCGCAAGAGATATCTCGAATGCTATACAATTGAAGCAATCGAAGAAGTTGATCGTAAAATCGATAAGATGCCGCGCGGATCCAGAGAGCGTAAAGCGCTTGAGCGGATTTTTAACGGGCATAGCGTGTCCACTTCTGTTGATGAAACGGGTCGTTTGGTGCTGTCTGCAAAGCTACGTGAAAAAGCTGGCATCGAGGGGGAGGCATATTTCATAGCCGCAGGTGATACATTTCAGATCTGGAATCCCGAGACATATGAGCAAGATCAGCAGCAGGCTGAAGAGTGGCTTGATGCACTGCCAGAAGATTTCGATCCTTTAAGCTTTCTTGATAGCGCTGAGGTTCCTCAATGAAGGCCCTTTGGCAATTAGATTTGCCGGCGGCGCCCCATATACCCGTATTACTTGATGCGATTATAAAACTCGCCGCGCCTGTAAAGGGAGATTGGTTGGATGGAACGCTTGGCGCGGGTGGCTATGCAATGGCGCTTTTGGACGCCGGAGCAGAGCATGTGACAGGAATCGACCGGGACCCATCCGTCTTTGACCTCCTGAGATCACGCACAGCAAAATATGGTGATCGATTGAGCTTTGTGGAGGATGTCTTCTCAAACCTGTCAGAGCATGGGCATGATCTTGATGGCGTTGTATTGGATCTAGGTGTGTCTTCAATGCAGCTCGATCAGGAGGGGCGTGGATTTTCTTTCATGCGTGACGGGCCGCTGGATATGCGCATGTCACAATCAGGACCCTCGGCGGCAGACCTTGTAAATGAGCTGAGCGAAGCGGAATTGGCGGATATTCTTTTTGCCTATGGCGAAGAAAGGGCCAGCCGACGGATTGCGCGCGCCATCGTGGCGCGCCGTCAAAGCCAACCCTTTGAACGCACGCTTGATCTTGCCGATGTCATCCAAGGCGTTTTGCCTCGTCCAAAACCGGGGCAGGCGCACCCCGCAACGCGCAGCTTTCAAGCGCTGCGCATTGCCGTCAATCATGAATTTGACGAATTGTTTATGGGGCTTCACGGCGCAGAAGAAGCCTTGGCCCCAGGTGGGCTTTTGATGGTTGTGACCTTCCATTCTCTTGAAGACCGTATGGTCAAGCGGTTCTTGCAGTTGCGCTCCGGTCATGGTCAAAACGCAAACCGTTTTGCGCCTGAAATGCAAACCTCAAAGCCGACATTTGACCTTGTGACACGAAAGGCTGTGTCTGCCGAGGAAGAGGAGCTTTCGCAAAATCCCCGTGCGCGTTCAGCCCGTTTGCGTGTGGGACGGCGCACGGGTGCGCCTGCATTAAAGAGTTTGTCAGCCAAAGATCTTGGAATGCCTTCAATCGGAGGAAAACGACGTGCGTAGTCTTTTGTTTGTGTTCATGTTCGCAGCTGTGATCGGCATTGCCTACTGGGCCTATCAGGAAAATATTCGCACCAAACAGGAATTGGCTGTCGCCGAAGACTTACAGACCGCGATCGGCGCGGCCCGCAACCGCCTGTCCATTCTGCGCGCGGAATGGGCCTATCAAAACCGACCAAGCCGATTGCAGGATCTTGCAGACCTTAACTTTGAAAATTTGCAGCTCACCCCTTTGCGCGCAGAACATTTTTCGCGCGTGGATGAGGTCGGTTTTCCAGCCCCGCCTAAAATCAATTTAAGCGATCTTGAAATCGTTGAAATTGCCCAAAGAGGGGAGAATGAGAATGACTGATACGTCTCTGCGTACGCCTCTCAGGCCACTAGGCCAAATTCTTTCAGCGCGCGCTAAAGGTGAAGATACCCGCAAGATCGAGCGCGAAAATATCAAAAGACGTCACGATGATACCAAAGAAAGCACATTGATGCGCGCGCAGGGGCGGCTTTTGGTATTGGGAATTATGTTCCTTTGCCTTTATTTTGCGATCGCTCTGCGCATTGGTCTTCTCGCGGCCTCAGAACCGTCAGAGCCTAAATCACAACGCGCCGGTGCGTCCATCGTTGCGCAGCGCGCGGATATTGTGGACAGGCGGGGGCGTATCCTGGCGACAAATATGGATACTCATTCGCTTTATGTTGAAACCGCGCATTTAGTTGATCCTGAAGGCACAGCCATAGCGCTTGCAGAGGTTTTTGACGATCTTGATGCTAAATCACTTTTTGAAGATTTCACCGGAAAGCGGAAATTTCTTTGGATAAAACGAAAAATGAGCCCTGAGCAAATGCAGGCGGCCCATGATATAGGCGATCCGGGGTTACGCTTTGGCCCGCGCGAAATGCGCCTTTATCCCAATGGTCATCTTGCTGCGCATGTGCTTGGAGGGGCAAGTTTCGGCCGAGAAGGGGTGCATGCAGCTGAGGTCGTCGGTGTTGCTGGGATTGAAAAAACATTTGACGAAAGGCTGCGCGATCCGGTGCAATCGGGAAAGCCACTGCAGGTGTCTCTTGATCTGTCTGTTCAGGCGGCAGTAGAACAAGTTCTGCACGGAGGCATGAAATTGCTTAATGCCAAAGGCGCGGCAGCCATTTTGATGGATGTGCATAGCGGTGATTTGATTGCTTTGGCATCCCTACCTGATTTCGACCCCAACAACCGTCCGAAACCTCCGAGCAAAGGTCAGGCCGCAGATAGTCCGCTGTTTAATCGGTCCATTCAAGGGGTGTATGAACTTGGGTCCACCTTTAAAATATTTGCCGTTGCTCAGGCATTAGAGCTTGGTCTGGTGACCCCAGAGACCATCGTTGATATCCGCGGACCCATTCGTTGGGGAAAATTCAAAATTTCTGATTATCACAATTATGGAAAAGAGCTGAGCGTTTCCGATATCATTGTAAAATCAAGCAATATTGGCACCGCAAGAATAGCAACAATGATTGGCAGCACGGCCCAGCAGAATTTCTTGGGCTCGCTTGGATTTTTAGAGCCCATACCACTTGAAATGGTTGAGGCCAGCGGTGGTAAACCGCTTGTTCAGGACAATTGGTCGGATTTGTCAACGATGACGATCTCATATGGCCATGGGCTTTCCGCCACGCCTTTGCATCTTGCTGTTGGTTATGCTGCCATTGCCAACGGCGGGTACAAAGTGACCCCGACGCTTTTGGCGGATAGAAGCCAAGCCGAGCGCCATCGTGTTTTATCCGATGACACGGCGGCAGCCTCCCTTAAAATGTTGCGCAGTGTTGTCACAAAGGGAACAGCCTCGATGGGGGATGTGCCCGGTTACGCCGTTGCAGGCAAAACTGGAACAGCAGACAAACCGGGCAAAGGAAGATATGAAACAGATAAAGTTATTGCGACATTTGCCTCAATCTTCCCTGCCTATGATCCTAAATATGTTTTGGTGGTTGCCTTGGACGAGCCAGAAGATCGCACAGGCGACCAGCCACGGCGGACGGCAGGATGGACGGCAGTGCCTGTCAGTGCCGAAATTATTCGCAGGATTGCCCCTCTTTTGGGCCTCGTTCCACAGTTTGAAAACTAATCCTGCGGTGGTATAAGCGCGCATAAAATCCGAGTCTCGGTAGTCTGTATCAGATTCGGCAATGAAAGCCGGGGCATCCCGCGATGAGCAGTATTGAAAAAACTTTGATTGATTTGGGCCTCACTCCGTCAAAGGCATTTGACGGCAAAGTGAGCGGGTTGTGTATTGACAGCAGGGCAGCCAAAGAGGGGTGCCTTTTTGCAGCACTTCCCGGCACCCAGATACATGGGGCCCGCTTTCTTGCGCAGGCCTTGGAGCGCGGGGCCAAGGCAGTCCTTACAGATCAAGAGGGATTTCAAATCGCGCACGAATTGAGCCTGCAGGATGGCGCATGCTATGTGATTGTGCAAGATCCCCATGCAGCACTTGCCGCCGCCTGCGCTCTGTGGTTTGAAAAACAGCCCTCAACCATGGTGGCGGTGACCGGCACAAATGGGAAGACATCTGTCTCCAGTTTCTGTCGTCAAATTTGGACCGAATTAGGCCTTGATGCAGTGAATTTAGGCACCACGGGGGTTGAAGGGGCCTTTAGCGCGCCCTTGGCCCATACAACGCCTGATCCAATCACACTTCACAAATTACTCTATAACTGCGCAAGCGCGGGCGTGACCCATGGCGCAATGGAAGCCTCAAGCCACGGATTGGCCCAACGCCGCCTTGACGGCGTGCGTCTTAAGGCGGCAGGGTTCACAAATTTCACGCAAGATCATTTGGATTATCACACGAGCTTTGAGGCCTATTTTGACGCAAAAGCAGGGCTGTTTAATCGAGTTCTCCCGCCAACCGGAGTCGCTGTTATAAATATCGATGATCCAAAACTTGCCCCGTTCGCGGAACGATTGAGAAAAGAGGGTCAAAAAACAATCACCGTTGGACGCTCTGTGGATGCGGACTTGCGTCTTCTGGCGCAAAAATATGACCCAGCCGGTCAGACGATCCGATTTTCCTATGACGGCAAAACGCATCAGAGTTTTCTGCCGCTGATTGGTGGATTTCAAGGGGAAAACGTCTTGATGGCGGCGGCGTTGTGTATTGCGACAGGACAAGAGGCACATGGGGTTTTTGAGGTTTTACGGGAACTTAACACCGTTAGAGGGCGCATGGAACATGCCGCCACCCGCGCAAATGGCGCAACCGTCTTTGTGGATTATGCCCATACACCAGATGCCGTGGAAACCGCCATCAACGCCTATCGCCCGCATGTTATGGGGCGGTTGATTGCAATCATTGGAGCAGGTGGAGACAGGGACCCCACAAAGCGTCCTTTGATGGGCGCGGCGGCGGCGCAGTCAGCCGATTATGTGGTTGTCACCGATGACAATCCCCGCTCGGAGGATCCAAAACATATCCGGAACATGGTGCTTGAGGGGACAAGAGATCAGGATCATGTCATCGAAATTGGAGACCGTGCCGAAGCAATCCTGAGGGCGATCGATATGCTTGAGACAGGAGATGGGCTTTTGATCACGGGCAAAGGCCATGAAACTGGGCAAATCATTGGCGATGATGTTTTGCCTTTTAACGATGTAGAACAGGCAAGTGTTGCAGTCGCGGCGCTTGATGGTGTGCTTTAGTGGGACTGTGGACGCGTAGCGAGGCCGATTTGGCTACAAAAGGCAGCTCAACATGTGACTGGGTTGCAAGTGGCGTCTCAATTGATACGAGAACATTGCAAAAAGGGGATTTGTTTATTGCCCTCAAGGCAGAGCGCGATGGTCATGATTTTGTCGCACAGGCGTTCAGCAAAGGAGCGGCGGCTGCAATGGTGTCCCGTATTCCTGCCGGAGTGAATAAAGATGCACCGCTTTTGGTGGTTGCGGATGTGCAAACGGCGCTCGAAAGGCTCGGCGCTGCAGCAAGAGAACGCACAAAAGCCCGTATCGTCGCCGTCACCGGATCTGTGGGGAAAACCTCTACCAAAGACATGCTGAACCTGATGCTTTCGCGGCAAGGGAAGACCCATGCCTCCGTTGCGAGTTACAACAATCATTGGGGTGTGCCTCTCACTTTGGCGCGTATGCCGGCCGAGAGTGCCTTTGGAATCTTTGAGATTGGGATGAACCATCCTGGTGAAATTGCCCCGCTTGCCCGCCAAGTGCGCCCTCATGTAGCGATGATTACCACAGTATCAGAAGCCCATCTTGAGGCCTTTGAAAACATTGAGGGAATTGCGCGGGAAAAGGCCTCGATCATGGAGGGGCTGAGCAAAGATGGTAAAGCAGTCTTAAACGGGGATATCGAAACTTCGGCCATTCTAAATGAGTGGGCGGATAAGAATGGCTGTGAACAGATTTGGTTTGGAACGGGTGCGTGTTTTGCACGTCTGTTGAACACCCAAATCGAAGAAGAAGTTACCCGCGTCGACGTTCAGATTGATAATCAGGCGTTGTCGTTTTCACTGGCTACGGTAGGACAGCATTTTGTTAAAAATGCTTTAGGTGCTTTGGCAAGTGTGAGCGCGCTTGGCGCAGACGTGGCTCGGGCCGCAGATGATCTGTGTCTTTGGCAACCGGGCGATGGACGTGGCGCGCGAAAAACCGTCATGACCCGCTATGGGGCGATTGAAATCATCGATGATGCATATAATGCAAATCCGGCCTCTATGGCCGCAGCATTGGATGTATTGGCGCTGTCCAAAGCGAAACGCCGCGTCGCTATTTTGGGGGATATGCGTGAATTGGGGCCGAATGCATCAGCCATTCACGCGGGGCTTTATGACTTAACCGCGCTTCAAAACATCGATCTGGTCCACACTGTGGGACCGCATATGGCGGCCCTTCACAACAGGCTTGCAAAATCTCAACAAGGGTTGCATGCACGAAGCGCGCAGGATTTGCTTGGCGAATTGGAAAACACATTAAATGAGGGCGATTGTATCTTGATCAAAGCTTCACTTGGCACGGGGTTGGGCGTGATCGTAAAGGCACTTTACGCCCTTGAAAAGACGCCGGTGCAGCCGGCAAATAAGGAGACCTGAATGCTTTATTGGCTCACAGCGCTATCGGATGGCGGTGACATCTTTAACCTGTTTCGATACATCACGTTTCGGGCGGGGGGCGCGTTTTTCACGGCATTGGTATTTGGGTTTTTCTTTGGACGCCCTTTGATTAATGTTCTGCGTCGGCGTCAGGGAAAGGGCCAACCTATCCGAGATGATGGTCCCGAGGGGCATTTTTCAAAGGCAGGCACACCGACAATGGGGGGGTTGCTCATCTTGTCGGCCTTGCTGACGGCAACATTGTTTTGGGCGCGACTTGATAATATATTCGTCTGGATTGTGATGCTTGTGACATTTTCCTTTGGATTGATCGGATTTGCGGATGATTACGCAAAGGTCAGCAAACAAAGCTCGGCGGGCGTGTCAGGGCGGGTTCGCTTGCTTCTTGGGTTTTTAATCTCTGGTATTGCGGCATATGTGGCGGCAGTAAGCCATCCGGAGGCGCTTCAATATAGACTTGCTTTGCCGGTTTTTAAGGATGTTTTGATCAACCTGAGTTTCCTGTTTATTCCTTTCGCGATGATTGTGATCGTTGGGGCTGCCAATGCAGTCAATTTGACAGATGGGTTGGATGGGCTTGCCATTATGCCTGTGATGATTGCCGCTGGCGCGCTGGGGGTGATTTCTTATGCTGTCGGGCGGAGCGATTTCACCGAATATCTTGATGTGCATTATGTGCCCGGAACAGGGGAGATCCTGATCTTTTGCGCTGCTCTCTTTGGCGGAGGTTTGGGATTTTTGTGGTATAATGCTCCGCCTGCAGCAGTCTTTATGGGGGATACGGGGTCGTTGTCGCTAGGGGGCGCTTTGGGCGCAATTGCGGTTGTCACGAAACATGAAATCGTTCTTGCGATCATCGGGGGGCTTTTCGTGGTTGAAGCCCTATCGGTGATCATTCAGGTCGCCTATTTCAAAGCCACGGGAAAACGGGTGTTCCTTATGGCTCCGATCCATCACCATTTCGAAAAGAAAGGCTGGGCCGAACCACAGATTGTGATCCGGTTTTGGATCATTGCGCTTATTTTGGCGATGATCGGTCTGGCCACGTTAAAAATTCGCTAAGCGTTCAGGCTTTACAGGCCCTTTGGGTCCAAATACTCTCAGGCCAATATTTCGATAAGAGATTGGGTTATAATGATCGCGGCATCTGGTGTAACAGGGGAAAAATACGCTGTATTGGGGCTTGGGCGAAGCGGCTTGTCCGCGGCGCAGTCGCTCATTGCTGGCGGTGCTAAGGTGGTTGTTTGGGACGATGGTGAGGTGGCGCGCCAAAAGGCGGAGGCGCTTGGGCTTTGCGTCACTGATTTGACGCGATTTTCGGATTGGCCTGCCATTGCAGGGCTGATTGTCAGTCCCGGTATTCCCCATCTTTACCCTGCGCCCCATCCCGTGATTGCCGCAGCGCTCAAGGCGAATGTTCCCGTTGACAATGACATTGGTTTGTTTTTCCGTTCTTTTGCCGCATCGGATTGGACGGCGTTTGATACCCCGCCAAAGGTCATTGCGGTAACGGGTTCAAATGGAAAATCGACAACCAGCGCCCTTATTCATCACATTTTGCAAAGTGCCGGGCGTGAAAGTCAGTTGGCAGGTAATATCGGACGGGGGGTGATGGATCTGGATCCTGCCCGAAATGGGGAGGTGGTGGTGCTGGAACTTTCAAGTTATCAGACAGAACTGGCACGCGCCCTGACACCTGATATTGCGGTATTCACGAACCTTAGCCCTGATCATTTGGACAGGCATGGTGGGGAAGGGGGATATTTTGCGGCAAAGCGGCGCCTCTTTATTGAAGGCGGCCCAGATCGGGCGATCATTGGTATTGATGAAACAGCTGGCCTGTTTCTAGCCAATCAGTTGAGCATGGCAGCGCAAGATGATCGTGTGATCCGCGTGTCCTCAGGCCAAAAGCTATCAGGACCCGGCTGGCAGGTTTTTGCCCGCAAAGGATTTTTGGCAGAGATGCGCAAAGGGCGGCAGGTGGCTTCAATTGATTTGCGCGCGATGGTCGGGTTGCCGGGAAGCCATAACCATCAAAATGCTTGTGCGGCCTATGGCGCCTGTCGCGCGCTTGGGATTGCACCCAAGGCGATTGAAAAAGCGATGCAAAGTTTCACAGGTCTGGCACATCGATCTCAGGTGGTAGGAAAGATCTGCGGCATTCGCTTTGTGAATGACAGCAAAGCGACCAATGTGGCCAGCGCTTTGAACGCATTGCACGCCTTTGAAAATATCCGCTGGATTTGCGGAGGTCTCGAAAAAGACGGGGGTCTAGGCGCGTTTCGCGGGCAGATGGGCACTGTGCGCAAGGCCTATGTTATTGGGCGTGAGGCAGCGCGTTTTGCGATGCAGTTGGAGTGTGAGACAGTGGTCACACATGTGATGGCTGAAGCTGTGCGCACGGCCTTTGAAGAGGCAGAGGCCGGAGATACAATTCTTTTGGCGCCCGCTGCGGCAAGTTTTGACCAATACGATAATTTTGAGCAACGCGGGGATGATTTCATTACCGCAGCAAAGCGGATTATCCAAGGTGGGCTGTGATCTGGGATTTTTGAGTATTTCTCAAAGGAAAAGTGCTGAGGCCGGTGCGGTATGGACCTGTGTAAGGGAGTTTTCAGTTAGGGTGACGCCTGAAGGTGCAAAGGGTCAGAAAAGGTCGTAAAGTAATTTTTTGAGCAATGTGCTGGGATTAAGTGCAGGTGGTTCATTGGTTTAGGTGGCCGCAGGAGCCTCTTTAATTTTGAGGACGTTTTAAGCCTTTGAATGTGATGTAAGATTTTTAATTGGATTTATTAAGGAGCAGTCGGAAAAACAATGACGGGACGTGAGGTGGATTTGGCCTATTGCGAAGATCGGCTTGTGGCGCTTTATGATGTCTTGAATTCTGGGCGCGCAGATCATGCGTATTACCGGCGGCTGTCCGCATCGTTATCGGGCCGTGTTTTGGAGGTCGGCTGTGGCACGGGGGCGGCGATTACGTTCATGGCGCGCGCGGGGCTTGAGCTTTATGGCTTGGATCCGGCCGCTGGTATGTTGTGTGTAGCACGACACAGAGATGGAGGAGATCTTGTATCTTGGCACGAAGGGACGATTGAACAATTCGGTGAAGATGGGCCTTTTGAGATGATCTTTATGACGGGTCATGCCTTTCAATGCCTGTTGCAGGACAACGAAATTATGTCGTTTTTTAAATGTTGCGCGAGGTTATTGAGCGAAAGCGGAATTTTAGCATTTGAAACACGCAATCCCGCACTGCGCCCTTGGGAGAGATGGGTGCCTGAGGTGTCAGAGGTGGAGGTGACATCCCCAACGGGTGAGCGGGTTAAAGTTTGGCATGACTTGGTTGAGGTCGATGATGATAAGGTGACATTTATTCAACATTATGCCTTTCAGGCGTCACGCGATGTGATCCGGTCCGCCTCAACCTTGCGATTTTTGGATTTGGATGCCTTGTGTCTATTTGGTCAGGCCGCGGGGTTGCGGTTGTCTTGGGTGCATGGGGATTTTGAGGGAAAGACATTTGAGAAGGGGGATCGCGAACTCATTCTTGGGTTTAAGAGATAAACAAACGCCGTTTATCTGTTTTCGCGAGGGCAATCATCGCGGCTCGGTTCAGCGAGGTTGTTTGAAAACACTGCGATCTTATTGCCATCAGGATCGCGCAGATATCCGACATAGAAATGCGCACCATAGGAGGGCCGAAAGCCCGGTTCCCCCTCTGACGTCCCACCATTTTTCAGCGCTGAAGAATGACAACTTCGCACATTTTTTTGCGAGGGCACTTCAAAGGCGATCATTTGTCCATTGCCGGCCGAGGCCGGCTTTCCATTGAACGGTGCTTTGATATAGACATCGGGAAGCTGTGGCGCCATTTCGCTTGGCTTTGGCAGGCAATAGCTCAAGTCGCCATTTCCTTCTTTGAACAGCTGGTACCCAAGCGGGAGAAGGAATGCAGAATAAAACAGTTCTGCGCTTTCAATATTATTGCTGCCAAGGGTGACATAGGCGATCATTGTGATCATCTCCGAGAGTTGAATTTCAATAGACTGTATCAGGAAATTGGTCATCCGTGGCATGTTTTAGGCAGAAAACCACTTGTTTTTGTTGATGACAGAGATCTTTTTCTTTTCAAGAAGGCTTAATTTGAGTATCCTTTCGCCAAGAGTCCGATAACGGGCCGAGAGCAGGCAAAAAATCAGGCAGGTCCAATGACGGAAATGGTCTATGGATCGGTGCCCGCGGCACGCGGCGAGCCGATCGTTTCTAAATGGTGGCGTACCATCGATAAATGGACGCTGTCGTCCATATTGATTTTATTTTCCATCGGGCTTTTGTTGGGATTTGCATCCTCTCCGCCGCTGGCAGAGAAAAACGGTTTTGGTCCGTTTCACTATGTTGAGCGGCAAATGTTTTTTGGAAGCCTTGCCTTTCTGGCTATGCTTTTGACTTCACTCATGTCCGTGAGCCTTGTGCGGCGTTTGGCTGTAATTGGCTTTGTCGCGGCACTTTTTGCAACTGCGTTATTGCCGATTTTTGGTACTGACTTTGGCAAAGGTTCCATTCGCTGGTATTCGTTAGGTTTTGCGTCTCTGCAGCCGTCGGAATTCCTGAAGCCCGGATTTATCGTTGTTTGCGCGTGGCTGATGGCGGCGTCCGAAGAAATCAATGGTCCCCCCGGTAGGCTCTGGTCTTTTCTTTTGGCGGTGAGTGTTGTCGTCATTTTGGTCTTTCAGCCTGATTTTGGTCAGGCCTCTTTGATCATTTTTTGTTGGGGTGTGGTGTATTTTGTCGCGGGTGCGCCGATTGCTCTTTTGATTTGTATTGCCGGAGCGGTGGTTGGGGCGGGAACCTTTGCCTATCGTGCTTCCGAACACTTTGCGCGGCGCATTGATGGGTTTTTATCCCCCGATGTCGACCCGCGAACGCAGTTGGGATATGCGACCAACGCCATCCAAGAAGGCGGGTTTTTAGGCGTTGGCGTTGGTGAGGGCGTTGTTAAATGGTCGCTACCTGATGCGCATACAGACTTCATCATCGCGGTTGCCGCCGAAGAATATGGTTTTGTTCTCGTCGCTCTGATCATCGCGATCTTTGCGGGGATTGTTGTTAGTTCTTTGGTGCGTTTGATGCGGGAACGGGACACATTTGCGCGTTTGGCTGGAACGGGGTTGGTGGCCATGTTTGCGATACAGGCGGTTATCAATATTGGCGTTGCGGTGCGCCTTTTGCCGGCCAAAGGCATGACACTGCCGTTTGTAAGTTACGGTGGTTCCTCTTTGATCGCAGGGGGGATTGCAATTGGGATGCTTTTGGCCTTTACCCGCAGTCGTCCACAAAAAGATATTACGGACGTCATGGCGGGTCGACGTAGATGAATAAACAAAATCTTTTGGTACTGGCTGCAGGTGGGACCGGTGGACATATGTTTCCCGCTCAAGCTCTGGCGGAAGAAATGTTGCGACGCGGATGGCGGGTCAGACTGTCCACTGATGTGCGTGGCGCAAGATATACGCAAGGATTTCCCAAAGAAGTTGAAATTGACGTAAGTGCGTCTTCTACATTTTCGCGTGGTGGTATTCTGGCAAAACTGGCTGCCCCTTTCGTGATTGTGAGCGGGATTTTCACGACCATTTTCAAAATGCTGAAGGACCGGCCTTCGGTTGTGGTTGGTTTTGGCGGCTATCCAAGTATTCCGGCGCTGAGCACGGCAACTCTTTTGGGACTGCCGCGGATGATCCACGAACAAAATGGCGTGCTTGGCAAGGTTAATCAGCTTTTTGCGTCCCGTGTCCACAAAGTGGCCTGTGGAACATGGCCGACGGATCTGCCTCAAGGCGTAAGCGGAATGCACGTTGGAAATCCTGTGCGTGGGGCTGTGCTTGCGCGCGCAGCGGCGCCCTATATTCCACCGGGTGAGTATCCAATGTCTGCTCTTGTGATCGGCGGCTCGCAGGGTGCGCGCATCCTCTCTGATGTGGTCCCAGAGGCATTTGCGGGTTTGTCACCAGATATCTACCAATTTCTTCGTATTTCCCATCAGGCACGTCCTGAAGACTTAGATCGAGTACGGTCATTTTATGCAGAGCACGGGTTAAGCGCGGAAGTTGAACCTTTTTTTGCCGACCTGCCACGGCGAATGGCTGAGGCGCAATTGGTGATCAGCCGATCGGGCGCATCTTCGGTGGCAGATATTTCTGTAATTGGCAGACCTTCGGTTCTTGTGCCATTGGCGGCTGCAATCCGCTCAGAACAACATGCAAATGCGCGTGGTCTTGTCGACAGCGGTGGTGCCATTCTGATGGATGAAAAGGATTTTAACAAAGACGCTTTGGGGCAGTTTTTGAACGATTTTTTTACCAATGCCCAAAATGCGCAAATGATGGCAGATCGGGCAAAGTCCTGTGGGCGTTTGGATGCGTCAACGCGCCTTGCCGATGAAGTCACGGAATTGACAGGAAAGAAATAACCTATGAACGCAGCAACAAAGCTTCCCACCGATGTCGGCCCTATTCATTTTGTTGGGATCGGCGGGATTGGAATGTCAGGCATTGCTGAAGTGTTGCTCAACCTTGGCTATCAGGTTCAGGGTTCCGATCTGAAAGCGTCCAAAATTACTGACCGGCTTGCCGGTCTGGGAGCGACAATTTTTTTAGGCCAAAAGGCAGAAAACCTTCTGCATGCCGAAGTTGTGGTCATTTCCTCGGCAATTAAGGCCGGTAATCCGGAACTGGATCATGCGCGAAAAGTGGGGCTTCCTGTTGTGCGTCGGGCAGAAATGCTAGGCGAATTGATGCGCCTGAAATCAAACGTTGCGATTGCCGGAACGCATGGCAAGACAACGACCACGACGATGGTGGCGACTCTTTTGGATGCGGGTGCTCTTGATCCGACGGTGATCAACGGGGGTATCATCCATGCTTATGGATCCAATGCGCGATTGGGGCAGGGGGAATGGATGGTTGTGGAGGCCGACGAAAGCGACGGTAGTTTTAACCGACTACCTGCCACTATTGCGGTTGTCACCAATATCGACCCTGAACATATGGAACATTGGGGGGATTTTGATCGGTTGCGTCAGGGTTTCTTGGATTTTGTGTCCAATATTCCATTTTACGGCGTGGCAGTCTGCTGCACAGATCACCCTGAAGTTCAATCGCTTGTGGGTAAAATCAGCGACAGACGGGTGGTGACCTATGGTTTTAACGCCCAAGCAGACGTGCGCGCCATCAATTTATCCTATAAGGGGGGTGCTGCGCAATTTGATGTGGCGTTGCAAGCAGAGGGCCGTATCTTTAAAAACTGCCGTCTTCCAATGACGGGTGACCATAATGTGTCAAATGCACTCGCTGCTGTGGCAGTGGCACGTCATCTGGGAATGAAAGAAGATGAAATCCGTGATGCTTTGGCAAATTTCAAAGGGGTGAACCGCCGCTTTACCAAAGTGGGTGAGGTCGATGGTATTACCATCATCGATGATTACGGCCACCATCCTGTTGAAATCGCGGCCGTGTTGCGCGCTGCGCGTCAGGCAAGCGATGGGTGCGTGATTGCGGTCCACCAACCGCATCGTTTCACAAGGCTAAGTAACCTGTTTGACGATTTCTGCACCTGCTTTAACGATGCAGATGTTGTTGCGATTGCAGAGGTATATTCTGCAGGCGAGGCCCCCATCACGGGCGCGAGCCGTGATGATCTTGTCAAGGGTCTGATCCAACATGGTCACAGACACGCCATGGCGCTTGAAAATGAAGAAGATCTTGCCAATCTCGTCAGAAACCATGCCAAATCGGGTGATATTGTCGTTTGCCTAGGTGCGGGAACAATCAGCGCCTGGGCGAATGATTTGCCGTCCAAACTTGTGTAATCTCTGCGACTTATGGACAGTTCAGGACTTCCTTGTAAGAGGTCACAACGCAGGCTCCGTCAAATCCCCTGCCGTTTGGACCAACAGCCACAATGATCAAATTGTCCGCCTTGGGGTAGACTGTGCGCATCCGCTCTGCGATGTCTTTGGCCATGGTGTTTTCGAACTCTTTATGAATGTTCGGCGCCTTCTTTGTATCGATGCCATCAAGCAAGAGTTGCAGTAAAATATAGGCGGATGTATCAACGTAGCGACTATTGTCTTTTACAGCGGAGGTGATATTGGCCCGCAAATCACTAAAGTCGCTCAAATCAGGCGCTGTGCGGTAGGTTTCATAAACCTCCCGTAACAGAAGCACAGCTTGGTCAAGCTTTTCCGCCTCAACCTCTCCGGCAATATGAAAAAGCCGCGTGGTTCTGTCATAATTGCTGATCCCACCCTGAAATCCATAGCTGGCCCGCAATTGTGTGCGCATTGCTTCGAAAAGGGGCTTGTCGCCTGCTTGCGAAAAATATGAGAGCGCCTAAAAATCCTGAGCGTCCTTGCCATCTGACGTGGGCGGTAAGGCACCGATCAGCGCAAGCGTTGTTTTTTCGGCCTCAGGCACGTGCAAATAAAGCTTTCTGGGCGAAAAGTCAGCCTTTGCAGCAGGCGATTGCATTTGCTCCCCTTTCGGCAAATTCCTGAGCAGTTGATCGATTGAACGACCCGCATCTTCGCGCGATATTGCCCCTGTCACAGAAATCTTGAGGTTTGATTGCGTGAAGGTTTCTTTGTGCCATCGGCGCAGCATCGAGACATCGACAGCGGATATTTCACTGGGGTCTGCCAGATTTAAATAATCGTTTACCGGAACGTCCCCTAGGGTCGCCTGACGAACCACACGCCAGAGCAAATTCGGCGTTTGCGCATAGGTTCTTGCCATATTATCAGTGATTTGCTGTTTGATCCGTCCGATCCATTTTTCTTCAAAAATTGGTGTGTGCAGCATTTCTGATGCGGTCTGAATGACTTCTTCTCGGTATTCTTTTGGAAAACTCAACTGACCAAAGACATAATCGGCGGTTGGCATCAAACTGCCTGAAGAGTTCTTGTCATTGAAAGACTCCATCAATTCCATAGGTGTGATGTCAGCGGTCCCTCCGCTTAGTATGGCTTGGGCACCGATAAAGGGGACGGCCTTATTTGTGGTTTCTCTGTAGGCCCAATCCGTTGGCCAGGCGATATAGATTGTAATATCTGTCACACCTTTTTCGTAAATCGGCATAAAGCTAAAGGCGTGACCGTCTGGGCTTGTTGTATTTATAACAACACGGTTTTCTTCATTTTTGCACCCGATAAGTGCGCAGGTGATGATGAAAATCAAGCAGTTGAAAAAACGCATTTAAATTACTCTTTCGATGGTGTTGCCCGTAGAATGATCTGACGCCCTGGTTGGTCAAAGTGTTTCAAAACGGAGTTGATATCTTTAAGCGTGGTTTCGCTTGCTATTAAGCGCTCAATCTCAAGAGGGATATAAGTTTGCCGTTCAATTAAGGCCTGAATTAATTTTTCTCTGGCATAGGTATGGGGATCAATGATCCCATCAACGCCGGCAATATAGCGAGATTTTATCCGTTGAAAGCTGTCCTCAGGAATACCCTGTTCGATCGCATGACGCCAAGCAGAGTCAAAGGCCTGTTGCAGCGACAAAAGACTGATACCGGTATCGGGTTCTGCAGAAAACTGAATATCGATTGTCGTTCTGTCCAGATAGTTTGCGTGTAACGAAAAATTACGCGCCGTAAAGCTGTCAAATCGTAAGGGACCGGCCAAACCACCGGGCAATCCAGAGTCTAAAAATGAGATCAAAAGGTCCAGCTTTATCTGACAGATACTGGGCTCGGGGCAAAAAGGGGCGGACACCAATTTGCGGAAAATGATCCTTGGGCTGACGAGGTGGTCTATGCTCACATCCTGTTCAGTGTTGATCACATCCTTCGGCAGGCTTGGAAACTCTATATCCTGGCTTTTGGCTGAAAAAGCTGGCAGCGAAAGGTCTGCTAGCGCGGCGTCCGAGCGCGTTTTATTTATTGGCCCATATATTACCAGAACCGCATCCTGAAGCCGATGCGTAGCGCTATGAAGCGCCTTTGCATCTTGGATGGAAAATTCTTCAATGTCCCTTGGTGCGCCTAAAATTGAACGCCCCCGGACGGATCCCTGAAAAAGCAATTTATCCAAACTGGCGTCCATTGAAAAATGAGGGTTTTCGCGCGCGCTGTAGTCATATTCGCGCAGGATGATTTTGCGTTCTTCTTCCATAAACTGTTGGTTGAGGGAAAAGAGTTCCAAAACTTTCAGAAGCTGATTGAGGTCGGATTGAAAACTGTCCTTTGTGCCAGTGACGAAATAGGCAACGCTTAAAAGTGTTGTAAAGGCATTGGAATGCCCTAAATCATCAAAATCGCTGTCTTGCGTGGCATTAAGCCAAGTGAGGTGTTCGACATAATGCATCAATCCTTCATTGTAAGGATTGTCTGCCTCACCATTTTGGAAAATTAGATGGGTATCTACCCGATCAGATGTTCTGTTTGGGATTAAATAGACAGCCTTGAAAGAGGGGAAATTGATCCGCACAACGGGATCGGGCATGTCTAACACAGGATCATGCATTGTAAGAAAGACAAGTGAGCCCGAAATAATGAGGCCAACACTGAAAACAATTATTTTTTTCATATGGCAAAAATCTAAAAAATTAAACACCGCTTACAGAGATATTAGCACGTAGAAATTGATAAACTAGTATCAAATTACATCTTTAGAGAAAATCACACCTTCGCCATTTCGATCATGTGATTTCGCGGATGGCTTCAATATTGAACTTTACTGAGCCACAACATTGGGAAACCGTCGCCCCACCAGACCCATTGCCACGATGGTGATTAAAATACGGTAAATGTGGTGTAGGCTCACCAGAGCGGGGTTTGTTCCAAGCGTGAGCGCAATCAGCGCCATTTCGATGATGCCCCCCGGAGAAAAGCTGATCAGAAGCACATCAAACGGTGTTTGGCTAAGGTGGATAAGGCCGAAGGATATTGCGCCTCCGATACTTAACATGAGGCAAACACTCATCATACTGAGCCCCATGGCTTTCACCAACATAGTGCCGGTCAAACCGGCAAACCGGCTTCCAAGGCTCGCACCAATGACCAATTGAGAGATGATCAGGACAATTTCTGGCAAGGCGACGGTTGCAATTCCGCTAAGGTTGATAAGAGCAGCCATAAATAGCGGGCCCGTCAGCTGGCTGGCGGGAAATTTCAACACTCTGCCGAGATACAGTCCGACGATTGCTGCGACAAAGCTGACCGCAATCGTCGTGGCGGGAACTGAGACATCATGGGATGCAATGCTTTCACCTGCGCTGCTGCCCACGGGCTTGCCCAGCCATATCGACATTGCCGTCGGTACCAGCACGATCACAACAATAATGCGAAGAAATTGTTGGGTGGTCAGGATTTTGATGTCACATCCCCTTTCTTCGCCCAGTGCGATACTTTCCATCAGACCCCCTGGTGCGGCACTGTAAAAGGCGGTCACCGGATCATACTGTCCAAAACGCCGGAAAATAGTGTAATTTCCCCAAAAGGCGAGCGGAACAAAGAGCGTCACTCCGATAAGGCTCATCCAGACAAAGCGGAACTGAGAGACCAGATCGGGCGTGACTTGTGCCCCAATCATGAGCCCGACCGTGGCCACAAAAATCATCCTGAATTTTTGAGGAAATTTATAATTTTGAGGCAGGCTTTTGGGAAAAAATGAACATAGCAGCGCGGTCACAAAGAGCGATCCCAACATCCAAGGTAGTGGCAGATGCAGATAATAGGCAAGACCACCCCCAATCGTTCCAAGAATAATCAGAAGGATAGTAAACAAAAAAGAGTTCCGCACCATTGCTGCGCGCCTTTCCCAACTTCACATCTCATGCGCCAAGTTGAGGGCGCTGTCAAAGGGCTTATTCTTCGCGTCCGTGATTTTTGAGAAAACTGTGCAGATGCTCTGTTAAAGGATGGTTGCTTTGTAAACCAAACACATAAGCCTGTGTTGCCAGAAAACAGGCTTGGTTCACATCGCCGCGCGTCTGTGCTGCCTTTGCATAAAGTTCGCAAAGGCGGCTGTAATCGTTATCTTTATGTGCCTTTAGGATTTCACTTTGAAGCTTGGCTTCACTCTGCGGCATGGCGTGCCTGACGTTTCGTTTCAATCTGCTGTGCAGCCCAATCATGAAAGCAATGGGTCGGGCCATCCATGGCCGGTGAAAATTTGCCCCCATCAAAAGCCAAGCCATGGCGTCCCCGCTGCATGCCTTCTACCACAAAGACGTCCTCTTCAAATACAAGTTTCCATTGTGTGGTGTTTTTCTGCCTTAGATGCGGATCGGTATCGGCAACAGGATAATAAAGATGGATCTTTTCTATGGTTGCTTCTGGGCCCTCAGGCACAAGGATGATTGCAAAGGCATGGTCACGATGCGTGCCAAGTAAGACATTGGGATAAATCGCGAGATATTCTGCCGCACTGTCCCATTGGGAAGACAGGTTTGCAAAATCTGGAAATACCCCGCCAGAGTCATCCGCGAGCTGTCGATAGACAAGAGTTCCCTGTCCCGAATAAGTCCCGGGTTTTTCAATATTATAGTGATCTTCAAGACGGGAGTAGGAATTCAACCCCGGATGAACCCAAGGCAAATGATAGCTCTCACAGTAGTTTTCGACGGCAAGTTTCCAATTGCAATTTACTTCTAGATTGAAGCGGCTGTCTTCGCCTCCATGGAAGAGGGGTTGTTCAAATTCCTTCCACCGTTCCATCGCATCAGCCATGGCCACCGGAAATTCTGGTGCGTTGTTATTTACGTTGATCCAGACGACATCGCGCCAGATATGGGAACGAATTTCGATAAGGCCAAGTTCCGAACGCTTTATGTCTTCGTGGGTATTTTGACCAGGTCCACCCACATGTGGGGTGCTGACCAGCCGCCCATCTGTGGCATAACACCAACTGTGATAAGGGCAGCGGATCGCCCCCTCAATTTTTGTGGGGTGTTCCACAAGAATCATGCCTCGATGACGACATGTATTTTGAAACACACGAACCTGTCCCTCTCTGTCACGTAACAACAAAAGAGGAAGGCCCAGAAACGTTAACGGGATCGCATCACCTGGCGTCGGGACATCTGCAGCCACAGAAAGCCCCGCCCATTGATCAAACAAGAGCGCATGTTTTTCTTCTTGGTAGACCGTCGGGTCGATGTAATGGGCATTTGGCAAACCTTTCGCGAGCGAAACAGACTGACGTACCGCAGTTAGGTCCGTTTTTTGCATTTTGTGTCCCTCCCTTTGCAATATGATGGCGTATCATAGGTGTGCCTTTCGAGGAAACCTGTTCAATTACGACACGATTTTTGCGAGCACGACATCCTTAGCGAATTGGACTGTCCAGCTAAAGCAATTGCCGGTGATAGGGTGGCACATCGCCGATCTCGACATAGCCCTGGTTCCGGGCAACACTTAAGATCCTACTAACATCATGTTCCAAGGCTTCGGCGACAAACCGCGTTATTCTATTTGCCACGGGGCTTTGATCCCGGGCGAGTGCGGCATAGCCGAACCAGAAATGCTTTTCGACGTTTGGTGCTGGAGAAAGAACCGTGAAAATGCGCGTCTCTGACATCTTGTAAGAGGAAAGCATAGCCACGCCATTCCCGTGGGTCATGAAAAGCCCTCTGAATTCCCTTCGGTCTCTGCTGCAGGGCAGGCCCTGTTTGATAAAAACTTGCTTGGGTTCGAACCCGCGAACAAAAGTACATCCGTCCTTCTGATAAACCTTAAATAATCCACAAGTAAACAAATCGTCATAGATAAAGCTTCCACGGATGAATTTATAAAATCCTGTGGGCAGGGATTGAGAAGCTAAATCAGTCGCCGAATGGAAAAACTCTTCAAGGTCGGAATGAAACATTATGTTTGAGCAGCGGACTTGTAATGAGTCGAGCGGCTCAAGCAGGATGCGCGCATCTAATCCAAAAAAATTGCAAATTTTAAATAGGACATCTGGTCTGGGAAAGCTATTTCCTAAAAGATACCTGTTAAATTGTGTTCGATTGATCCCCAATTCAGAACTCAGTTGTGAAATCGGTCCGTAGTTGTCACAAAGTTGTCTTAAATTTGAACTAAAAATAGACCGGATTTCGGGTGCTGCATTGCTGGTTAAGGTTTTGCTTTTAGACATAATTTTGCCTTTTCACCTTTATGAATTTAAAGAAAAATCGTTAAGTAATTGAATTAATTATTAAATTATTCGAAGTGATGCTGATCAGCGCCACGAATGACACAAAACAAGGTCTATTTTGACTTGGAACTTTGGAAAAAACAAGGTTTTGTTAACATATTGCTGACTCATGCGGGGTTGGTTGATTTGTTAAATTTGCGGTCACGAGGGAAGCAGATGTACGGCGTGATCATTTGGATCGAAGAGAAATCGGGCAATGCCCTGATTTGGTGTGATGATCATGGTCAGCTCGCATATTTTGTTGCGGCTGAATGCACTTTAGGGCCGACAGATTTTTCTGTTGGGGATTTGGTTAAATTTGTCGAAGGGTATAAAGGGAGAGTCAGACGCGCCTATGACGTCGTCGTTGCAAACCCTGCACAATACACCAATTTAAAAAATGACATGCTGCATCATGCGCGTTCTAAGTCTGACCAAACACATGTGTCACCGAAATTCGCTAAAAAAGCGGACAGAAACATAGTGCCGTTTTCATCGCGTTCCCAGTCAATGCAAAAATAGGATCGAAGAAACGTTTTTTGTTTTCGGAAATCAAACCAGAATTTTATGAACACCTGATGTGACAGATTGGGAGGTGGATCAACATCCTCTTGAAATGGCCGCAACGCCAGTGCGTGCAATTTCGCGTAGACCCAAGGGCTGCATCAGTTCGGCAAATGCGTCAATTTTGTCCGGTGTTCCCGTCAATTGAAACACAAAGCTTTCAAGGGTGCTATCTACAACATTCGCTCTGAATATATCCGCGAGGCGCAGCGCTTCTACGCGTTTATCCCCATTCCCGGCAACTTTAAACAAAGCAAGCTCGCGTTCAACAGACGCGCCTTCAACTGTCAGGTCATGCACCTCGTGAACAGGAACAATTCGGCCAAGTTGTGCTTTGATTTGCTCAATCACCTGAGGTGTACCGCTTGTCACAATGGTGATCCGGCTGCGATGACCTTTGTGGTCAATTTCTGCGACTGTCAAACTGTCGATATTGTATCCCCGGCCTGAAAACAAACCAATAACGCGCGCAAGCACGCCAGCTTCGTTGTCAACAACGATGGCAAGCGTGTGGGATTCCACCAAATTATCGTAATTTGGTCTCAGGTTATAAGCTGAATGTTTTGAAGAACCTTTTTTAATCTTTAGGGCGGACATGGGAGTGTTCCAATCTTGTGATTTATATCAAATGGCGCTGGGCTATACCAACACCGCGCCACTTTTGCCTATGGCGTCTTTGGTACTTGCTTCACCCAGAAGCATTTTGTTGTGGGGTTCGCCCGATGGAATCATCGGAAAACAGTTTTCATGTTTTTCAACTACACAATCAAAGATAACCGGCCCCTTATAATCAAGCATTTCCATGATGGCATCGTCCAGATCTGCGGCGTCTGTACAGAGAATGCCCTTGGCGCCAAAGGCTTCTGCCAGTTTCACAAAATCTGGAAGCGCCTCTGACCAGCTATGGGAATAGCGTTCGCCGTGTAACAATTCCTGCCATTGACGCACCATGCCAAGACGTTCGTTGTTGAGTATGAATTGCTTCACAGGCAGGCGGTACTGCACTGCTGTGCCCATTTCCTGCATATTCATCAGCCAGCTGGCTTCGCCTGCAACATTTACAACAAGCGCATCAGGGTGGGCGACCTGTACACCTATCGAAGCGGGAAATCCGTAGCCCATGGTGCCCAACCCACCTGATGTCATCCATTGATTTGGCGCTTCAAAGCCCAGATATTGCGCCGCCCACATCTGGTGTTGGCCCACTTCAGTACAGATAAATCGGTCTTTGCGGTGTTTTGTCAGCTCTTCGAGACGGGCGACTGCATATTGTGGTTTAATCGCTGTGCCGGTCTGCTTGAAATCAAGGCACTTGATCTTTTTCCAAGCATCAATCTGTGCCCACCATTTTTTCAATGCAGCAGTGTTTGTCTTGCGTCCACGTGATTTCCACACTTTCAAAATGTCTTCAAGAACATGGGCGACGTCACCGATGATGGGAATATCGACGCGGATGACTTTGTTGATGGATGATGGATCAATGTCGATATGGGCCTTCATTGATTTGGGGCTGAACGCATCAATGCGACCAGTAATTCGATCATCAAAGCGCGCGCCAATATTAATCATTAAATCGCAATCATGCATCGCCATATTGGCTTCATAAAGCCCATGCATCCCAAGCATCCCCAGCCAATTTGATCCCGAAGCCGGATAGCTGCCAAGCCCCATCAAGGTCGAGGTGATCGGGAAACCGGACGCACCCACCAATTCGCGCAAAAGCTGGCTCGCTGCAGGGCCCGAATTTATGACCCCGCCACCTGTATAAAAAATAGGCCGTTCGCTTTTCTCTATCGCGTCTACCAGTTTCGTTATTTGGTCGATATCCCCTTTCAGACGGGGTTGGTAATGTTTTGTGACCGTTTTATTTTTGCTTTGGTACTCGGCTGAGGCGAATTGCACGTCCTTTGGAATGTCTACCAAAACCGGTCCGGGCCGGCCGGCCGTGGCTACGTGGAAGGCCTCATGTATGATGCCAGACAATTCGGCTGTGTCTTTCACCAGCCAGTTATGTTTTGTGCAGGGGCGGGTGATACCGACAGTGTCTGCTTCTTGGAAAGCATCAGAGCCGATCATGAAGGTGGGCACCTGACCTGTAAGGACAACAATAGGGATCGAATCCATCAGAGCGTCTGTTAATCCAGTAACAGCATTTGTCGCACCAGGGCCTGAGGTCACAAGTACAACGCCGGGTTTTCCTGTGGAGCGCGCATAGCCTTCTGCCGCATGTACTGCGCCTTGTTCATGACGCACAAGAATATGCTGAATTTCATTTTGTTCAAAAATGGCATCATAAATCGGAAGCACCGCGCCGCCGGGATACCCAAAGACTGTGTCCACGCCCTGTTCCTTGAGGGCTTGAATTACCATTTTTGCTCCGGTCATCTGGCGCGTCATCGAATAGCTCCATCTACAAAGCGCATCATAACATGCGCGGTTATTTTCTCTTTAGGCATAAAAAAACCCTCGAATGTCGAGGGCGCATGGTGGGATGTAAGCGTCCCTTACAGACCCATGCGCGATATCTCCACAATAACCACTAGCACTTTCGGCATGTCGGGTTCCTTTATTACCAGCGTAATAGTATGGGCCTAGGAATCGAAGGTCAACATGCAAAGATGCTGTTTTGTGTGTTTTGCGCCGGTTTTCTTTATCTTTATTGCGCAAAATTGCTTAAAACAGAAATAAATGAAAAAAATATGTACGTAAAACTGAAAAAGCCGCCCATTGCAGGACGGCTTTTTATACGGTGTTTGTGATGAGGCGTCTTAGGACTTTTCCTCGTCGCTTGGTTCGGTATCAACGATCGGATCAGAGGACCCCATAAAATCGTCATCCGCGGCAGCGCCAAGGTCATCAAAAAGTTCCGCAATCTCAAATTCTGCTGCGGCTTCTTCTTCTGCGGCGCGTTCTTGGATCGACTTTCCAGAAGCTTGAAGTTCTGCTTCTTCTAGTGAACGCGCCACATTCAGAACGATTGTTGCACTGACCTCTGGGTGAATTCTGACTTCCATCTCATGAAGACCCAGTTCTTTGATCGGTCTGATCTGAACAACTTGCTTGCGATCAACACTAAACCCACCAGCAGTTGCCACCTCTGCGGCGTCGCGCGGTGTTACAGAACCATAAAGAGCACCGGCATCAGACGCTGAGCGAATCACAATAAACGTCTGCCCGTTCAGGCGTGCCGCCAAATCTTCGGCTTCTTTTTTGGTTTCGATATTGCGAGCTTCCAGTTGCGCCTTTTGCGCTTCGAAATTCGCAATGTTCTGCTTTGAAGCTGTCAAAGCCTTGCCCTGCGGCAACAGATAGTTGCGCGCAAATCCGGGCCGTACTTCCACTACATCGCCCATCTGACCGAGCTTTGCGACGCGTTCCATCAGGATTACTTGCATAGCAGACTCTCCTTAATTCACGGCGTATGGCAAAAGTGCCAGAAAGCGCGCACGCTTGATAGCGCGCGCCAGTTCACGTTGTTTCTTTGCAGAAACCGCAGTGATACGGGACGGCACGATTTTGCCACGTTCAGAAATGTAGCGCTGCAACAGTTTCGTGTCTTTGTAATCAATCGCAGGTGCGTTGTCTCCTGAGAAAGGGCAGACTTTGCGGCGACGAAAAAATGGTTTAGCTCCCATGGGTTATACTCCTATCTTGCCACTTAGTCGCGTCTCTCACGGCGCTCGCCGCGATCACGATCATCCCGCTTTTGCATTTGCACAGAGGGGCCTTCTTCGTGCGCGTCAACTTTGATGGTCATCACGCGCATCACGTCCTCATGCAAGCGCATCAGACGTTCCATTTCCTGAACCGCATCCGAAGGCGCATCTGTTTTCAACAGCGCATAATGCCCTTTGCGGTTTTTGTTAATCTTGTAGGCCATGGTTTTCAGACCCCAGTATTCGTTCTCTAGAACTTTACCGCCATTGTCTGACAGAATTTGGCCAAAGTGTTCCACAAGCCCTTCGGCTTGTGCGCCAGAGAGATCCTGACGCGAAATAAACACATGCTCATATAAAGGCATGATGTCTCCATTTCATTTCTGGCGCGTTTCAAAGGGAAGGTTATTCTTTCCGCGCCTCCCCACGAGAGCCCGCGCGTTCCAACAAACTGCGGAAAGATCAGTGCCTATTACATGAATTCAGTGGCGATGCAAGATGCGTTGCTCTGCGCTTTGCTTTCACGCCCATATGCAAAATTTCTAGCCCGAAGGTTAAATTTCAAAAATAGAACAAATCTGCGCCCAAATCGTGCCTCAATTGACCGCGATACCTGTGCTCAGAGTATGGGTGTGTGATGACATTTTGTCATTTTTGGGTTTGGGTGAAGCTTTTGGCAGCTCTGAAGCGTGGGATGATTTTGGGACGTTTCGGAGTTCACTTAAATGCAAGGTTGACCTGAGTAACCCTGAGGCGTGGGATGAGATTGACGCGTCCGTAGGGGAGTTGACTGGTACTCTCATCGTGGCCCTGCCGCACCCGATTATAATCGGGTGTAGCAGGGTTTTTCCTTTAATATATCACGGACAATTTTGTTTTGCAGTGTCAGTCGACGCCTTGTTCAATTAAAAGGGGGCTTTTCCAATTCGGACACGACTATGAGGTTGCGCGACTTATTCCTGATCTTTCCGCCAGAACGTTCACGTAATTGCCCACACAAATCAAAATAACGCCATAGACGAGGTATTGATCTACAGTCTCGCCAAAAAGCAGATATCCGACAACGGCGATGACCGGCAATCGCAGAAAATCAATAGGAGAAACGACTGTCGTTGGAGCTAGTGACAAAGCCGTCGTGAGACACAAATGCGCCATCAAACCCGCGACACCGATTGTAATGACCCAGATATAGTTTGTTTTGCTGAGCCCTGCGATATCAAAATCATACCCTGCGCATAAAACCCCAAACACAAGCTGCATCACCGTCATTATCAACAAAATTGAAAGTGTGTTTTGTTTGCGGGTCAATCCTTTGGTGAGCATGATAGAGCCTGCAAACCCGAGTGCGGCCAATCCCGCGGCAATCGTTCCCGTATTGAGGGTTTCGGCGTCCGGACGCGTAATAATCAAAATGCCGATAAAGCCCAGGATCGCCGCGATGGCGCGTGGGCGTGTGACGACTTCCCCCAAAAAGAACGGAGAAAGAATCAAGATCCATATCGGTACTGTGAATTCAAGCGCAAACACCTGCACAAGAGGAATAACAGTAATGGCATAAAACCAAAGGTTTTGTGCACTGAAATGAAAAACATTCCGCAAAAAATGATCTCTCAGAAATGCAATTTGGATTGTATGAAATCTCTTGGTCATGATGGTGAATGAAAGTATGAGGATAAAACCGATGAAACTGCGGTACATCATGATTTCAAATGTATCGAGCTCATCGCTCACGTAACGCCCTGCTATTGCCATCATTGTAAATGAGGCAATCGTCATGAACATAAGGAGAACGGCGGCCAAGAGGCGGAGGTTTGGGTTTGTTATCATAACGATTGTCCTAGCGTGCGCTGCGGATATGTCCAGTGGCAATTCAACCGAAAAACAGTTGAAGTAATCCCAAAAAATGCGCAACATTGAAGCACTGATTTATTTTTTTGAATTTATTTTTTCAGGAGGCTTTTTATGCACTCTTCAAGATATGGCATTGTTTTTTGTGCTGGGATGTTATTGTCCTGCGGAAATCAACAGGGACGTGAAAATAATGCGCCATGGATCGCGGAAAATTCGTCTGATGTGGTGGTCGGATATATGGTTGATAAACATCAAAGTTGTCCCGACATCTATCGTGGAAGGGGTCTAGTGAGGGAAAAGGTGAAAAGCCAAAACAGGCTATGCCTATATAACGCAAGACGGTCTTTTGCCGCGACGAACGGTTGACGTTGCGGTCGGCATGATTTAACGGAAAAACTTATTTTCTGCGAAAGGGATGGCGCGGAGATGCAAGACTCATTTACCAATTTGGGAACAGATGGTGTATTTCACGGCGTCACGCTGGCCGTGAATGACGTTCACCGTTTATCGTCATTTTATGTTGATCACCTATCAATGAAACGGCGCAACGTGGGCGGCGGTGTTGAATTGTTCTTTGACAGTGACGCTTGCATTTTACGGCTAGTTCACGCTGAGGTGTCTTGTCCTTACGCCAGCAGCCCGCGCGACAGGTATTGGAAAATTGGCATCACTTTGCCCGACCTGGACGCTGCTTATCAATATTTGACGTCACGTGGCGTTGGTGTGTCACGACCACATCAATTCGAAGATATTGGGTATATGTCACATATCACGGATCCGGAAGGATTTCAGATCGAATTGCTGCAACATACTTTTGCAGGCCAAGCCAAAACGGCGCAGGCAGATCCCGAAGCTCCGTTTTCAGAGGCAGCAATTGGACAGGTCACGTTGCGAACAACTAATTTGGAGCGGGATTTAAAGAGGTTTCATTCTGAAAACGGGATGCGTCTTCTGTCTGTTCAGCGGCTGACCCACTATGGTTTTGATCTTTATTTTCTTGCGAAAACAGTTGAAATACCACCGGCCAGTGATCTTGAAGCTGTGGAAAACCGTCCATGGCTCTGGCAAAGAACCTATGTGACGCTTGAGCTTCAACACATTCACGAAAGCGATGTCCCACTTACAATCCCCCCAAAAGGTCAAGTCGGATATCAGGGGCTCTTGTTTCGTTGAGAAATCCGGGGTTGCAAGTTAAATCCAGGAAAGCGCTGCAAGGAAAAATATGGATTTGACCAATCGAAGCTCTCTGTTTACCTAGGTGCGGAACGTTTGAGGGTTTCAAAATGTATAAATCCGCAGCTGAGTGGCGTAGCGCTGAAAAAAAACGGATCTTGCTATTTGGGATGTCGGGGCTTGGAAAAACCTATGTCTCTAATATGTTGCGCGCGTCGGGAAATTGGTTCCATTACTCCATCGATTATCGCATCGGGACCCGTTACATGGGTGAATTGATTGCGGATAGTTTTAAGAAAAAGGCGATGGAGGTGCCATATCTCAGGGATCTGTTGCTCTCAGACTCTATTTATATTGCTTCCAATATTACCTTTGATAATTTGGCGCCCCTCTCAACCTATCTTGGAAAACCCGGGGACCCGAACAAAGGGGGGTTAAATTTTGCGGAGTATCTGCGCCGTCAGGAACAACATAGACGTGCGGAAATTGCAGCCCTACTTGATACACCGCATTTTGTTGAACGCGCAGAAGAAATTTACGGCTACGGCAATTTTGTCTGTGACAGCGGTGGATCCATCTGTGAAGTGGTTGATCCAAATAATCCGGAGGATCCTGTTTTAAAATGTCTCTCGGAAACAACACTGCTGTGTTGGATTGAAGGCAGTGATGCTCACCGGAGCAATCTTATTGAGCGTTTCGACCGTGCCCCGAAACCGATGTATTACGAGCCTGAATTTCTAAACGCGAAATGGTCTCAGTATCTTGATCAGACTGGGAAAACCGAAGAAGAGGTGGATCCCGATGCATTTGTGCGCTGGACCTACGCTGAAGCTTTGGCCCATCGTCACCCCAGATATGAGGGTATTTCCAATTGGGGAATTAAGGTGCGCGCAGAGGATGTTGCAAACCTTAGGACAGTGACAGATTTTGAAGAATTGGTTGCTCATGCTCTTGAGCAGCGCGCAGGTGGTGATTAGATAGTCGCCACAGTAATACGAAAGAAGATTTATGCCGATTAAACTGCCGTCTGATTTACCAGCTTACAGCGTCTTGCAAAAAGAAGGCGTAATGGTGATGTCTGATGATCGGGCCGCACGGCAAGATATCCGCCCCCTGCGGATCGGGCTTTTGAATTTGATGCCCAAAAAAATTCAGACAGAAAACCAATTTGCGCGTTTGATCGGGGCCACCCCTTTGCAAATTGAACTGTCTCTCATTCGGATGACCAACCACCATTCAAAAACGGCCGCCGCGTCACATATGAAGAATTTTTATCGCCCCTTCAAAGCAGTGCAAGAAAGTGGTGAAAAATTTGATGGTTTTATTGTGACCGGTGCTCCGATTGAACATCTGCCTTACGAAGATGTGGATTATTGGGAAGAGTTGAAGACTGTCTTGGATTGGACCCAAACCAATGTCCATTCCACCTTTGGCGTCTGCTGGGGCGGGATGGCGATGTTGAAATATTTTCATGATATTGAAAAACACATGCTGTCTGACAAAGCATTCGGGTGTTTCAGGCACAAGGTTTTGCAGTCATCCTCTCAATATTTGCGTGGCTTTTCGGACAGCTGTGTCATTCCGGTCAGCCGCTGGACAGAAATTCGTCAGACTGAAATTGACAGGGCAGAGGGGCTGGTGACGCTTCTGGCCAGTGAAGAAGTGGGACCCTGCCTTGTGCAGGATGAGGCACATCGCGCCATCTATATCTTTAACCACTTCGAATATGACAGTGATACGCTTAAGCAGGAATACGACCGTGATGTCGAAGCAGGGGGGGCGATACACCTCCCTGTTGATTATTTCCCCCAGAATGATCCATGCCAACCCCCCAGAAACCTCTGGCGCAGCCATGCGCATCTTCTTTATGGAAACTGGATCAATGAGATTTACCAGACGACCCCTTTTGACATAAATGAAATTGGCACTTGATTTTCTCGCATTTTTTGGGGCGATTGCACTTTTAGCAATCTTGTTTTTTGCCCACCGTCGCGAAGTTCAGGCTGATAAAGCCTATCCGGCATTTGGCAGCCTTTTGGAAGTGAACGGAACACGCGTGCATGCTGTGGTCATGGGGCAGGGACCGGATCTTGTTTTAATTCACGGATCAAGCGGCAACGTGCGGGATTTTACGACATCTATTGCCCCTGAACTTTCAAAGTCTTACCGCGTCATCATGTTTGATCGCCCCGGACTTGGGCATTCGGACAGAATGTCTGCCAAAGGGGATACGCTTCGCGATCAGGCGCATTTGTTGCGTGATGCAGCTTTAAGTCTCGGGGCAGATCGACCCATTGTGCTTGGTCAGAGCTATGGTGGGGCCGTTGCCCTGACTTGGGCGCTTGAGGCACCAGAAAATATCGCGGCCCTTGTCACGGTATCTGGCGTTTCCCACCCATGGCCCACAGGACTGGATACATATTATAAAATTACTTCGCACCCCTATTTCGGGTGGTTGGGAGCGCTCATGATAAGTGCGTTTGCGTCAGAGAAAGCGATCAAACAGTCCCTAAAAGACGTCTTTGCCCCGCAACGACCTCCAGACGGGTATCGTGAAGAGTTTGGCGTCGAACTGGTCCTGCGGCGTAAGACAATTCTGGCCAACGCACGCCAGAGACGGATTTTGAAACCCCAGATCATCAATCAAGCTCCCAGATACCGTACGCTTTCCCTGCCGATTGAAATACTGCACGGAACTGCTGACAGTCTGGTCAGCCCCGATCTTCATGCCAGAGCTTTGGCGAAACAGGCTCCGGCATCAAATCTGACACTTCTTGAAGGCATCGGACATATGCCCCATCATGTCGCAAAGAAAGACGTGATTGATGCGATTGACCGCGCGGCTGAGCGGGCCGGATTGCGGTAAAGTGATAAAGGAGGCATAGTGCACCAATGATAGATAACATGTCATCGTTGCCCTTTGACGGCGCAATCAGCCGTTTTTTGATGGAAGAAGCGCCCGCAGATTTAAAGGCACTTATCCTTGAAGGGGATAAAAAAGACATCCTCGACGAGAGTTATCCATATCGCCGTATATTGCCGCAAAAAAATTATGTTGAAGAAATGGATGCGCTTCAAATTGAGATTGCGAAATTCCAATCTTGGGTGCAAGGCACAGGTCAAAGGGTGGCTATTTTATTTGAAGGTCGGGATGCGGCAGGGAAAGGCGGTAGTATCAAAGCCACCACCCAAAATCTTAATCCGCGGGTCACGCGGGTTGTGGCCTTGTCAAAGCCGACGGAAAAAGAGCGTGGTGAATGGTATTTTCAACGATATGTCCAACATTTTCCCTCTGCGGGCACCATAACGATTTTTGACCGCAGCTGGTACAACCGCGCAGTGGTTGAGCGTGTGTTCCGGTTCTGTGACGAAGAGCAAGTGCAAAAATTCTTTGTACAGGTGACCGAATTCGAAAAAATGCTCGCCGATGAAGGGATCTGTCTCATCAAAATCTGGCTTAACGTGGGGCGCGCGGAACAATTACGCCGGTTTCTCAAGCGCGAACGTGATCCGATAAAACAATGGAAGTTGTCTTCTATCGATATCAAAGGTTTGTCGCTTTGGGGTGACTACAGTGCCGCCATCCAAGAAAATTTCAAACGGACGCACCATGATAAAGGCCCGTGGTGCGTGGTACGTTCGGACGACAAGCGTCGGGCACGTTTGGCTGTAATTCGCCATATTCTTTCCCAATTTGAATATGATTTCAAAGATCATGATATTGTGGATGCGGTTGATCGAAACCTCTTGGGAGGTCCGGACATCTGGAATGGTTAAGCAAGGGTATCATCATGGCAACTTGCGTCAGGCGCTCGTTGAGTCAGCGATAAAGCTGATCGAAGCCCGCGGGCCAACGGGATTTAGTCTGTCCGAAGCAGCAAAACAGGCCGGAGTGACACCCGCGGCGGTTTATCGCCATTTTGAAGGTCGTGACGATTTGATCGCAGAAGTGGCATTGGAGGGGTACAAGATTTTTGCCGACCTCATGCAATTCGCATATGACAAAGGCCAACCTTCTGCTCTGGCCGCATTTGAAGCCACAGGGCGGGCTTATCTTGCATTTGCGCGGCGCTACCCGGGGTATTACATTTCGATGTTTGAGAGCGGTATTTCGGTAAATCGAACACCTGAGCTGGCTGCAGCCTCATCAAATGCGCGCGGCATCTTGGAACAGGCTGCGGAAGATTTGGGCAAACATATTCCCAAAGACAAACGTCCCCCAGCATCTATGTTCAGTGCGCATATTCTAGCAATGTCACACGGCGTAGTAGAGCTTTTCGCAAGAAATTCCCCGGGAACAGCGAGCCCATATTCACCAGAAGAATTATTGGAAACAGGTATTGGCGTATATTTACGCGGACTTGGAATTTTGGAAAAAGATATTTAACGGGTTCTCAACGTTTCCGGTCGAAAGGCTGTTTTTTATCAACGCGCACCGGAATTGGCTTGAGCTCTTCCGTCATTTCAGGTTGGCGCGTAATTTCATCAAGCGCCTTTAGTGCGTTTTCCACAGCTGCTTTAAGTCTATCTAACATACCAAATCCCTTAACCGTCACTACGATCAATATAGCGCGTTAGATGCACGGTTAAAGGTACTATTTGTCACAGCCAAAAGATAATTGAGTCCATAACTCTATGCCAAAGGGTAGAGTATGCCGTCAAACTAGATCACTTTAAGGTCCGTCCCCACAGACTTTGAAATCTATCTTTAAAGTAGCCCAGTGTTGCGTGCATTGATCACGGCGTGGGTGCGATTCGTTGCATCGAGTTTCTTGCAAATCGACATGACATGCATTTTTACAGTACCTTCAGACAGCCCGAGAGATACCGCGATTTGTTTGTTTTTCTTTCCTTCTCCAAGGTAACTCAACACAGTCATTTCGCGTGAACTCAACGGCCCGGTGTCGCCTCTTTGTTTTTTGGGATCTTCCCGCGTCAGATGCAACGGCATGTAAGTTTCGCCCGAATGTATAAATCTGATGGAATTGGCCAGCGATTTCACAGGACTTGACTTCGAAACTATTCCTGCAGCACCCGCCTCCAAGACATCATTCATTAAAGGGCGCGTAGGGTTTCCTGTAATTATTGCAACCGGGATTCCGGGTGCCAGTGCCATCATTTGGCGTAAACCCTCCAGTCCATTCATCCCGGGCATATTGTAATCAAGTAGCACGACGTCGAATGGACCTGCTTTCTTATAGGTGTCAATCGCGTCGTTTAATGTCATGGCAGTAGACACCGACATGTCGCTTTGTTGGTCCAAATACAACCGAGCAATATCCAGAATAAGCTCGTGATCATCAGCGATCAAAATACTTATTTGCTCTGAAGAAACATCATTTTGACTGTCTACTATCGCCATTTTGGTTCACACCTTTTCAACATTGGCGGAAGATGCTGGAATCTCAGTCAGCCAAACTCCACCCGCTTATTGCAGTATAAGACGCCAGAACGCGTTGTAGATAAAGCGGGGCGATACTATTGTTCTAAAAAATAACCAAAAGATACAGATACTTATCGACTAACTTATCAATAATTTATCCGAATACAATCAAGGATTGTAATATTTATGGGTAATCCACGTTAATTGTTTGCGTGTTTCCGGATTGGTGGGGACCCGTATTTGCGATCTTTTATGGTTCGTAAAAGACAAATTAACTTATTCCAAGTGATAATTTATTACCGGCCTGGATGACCTCTCAGATCCGCGCTACGAAAATTAACTCGGCATTAATAAAAGTCTGATTTCAATTCTTTTATGGCGATGAAATAGGGGTTTAGGCGTGCTGTGCGAAAATCGGCTATCTGTGGGGAACCTAACGTGAATAAGGTGCAAGCCTGTCTTTGCAGACTGGTCGCTGGTTTTCTGACGATCGCAATAATTGGTTGTTCAGGCGAGGCGTATCGTGCCGAGTTAAGTTCATGCGAAAATCAATTGCTAAAACAAATTCCGCCACGTTTGAAACAGCATCTTGTCACAAATTATAGAATGGAACATCGCGCAACCGGAAAATCTATATGTAAAACAGACGGAGCCGTGACAATCTGTGACGACGAAACAGAACTGGTGAGTATTCCATCGATAGATGTGGAAATTATCGACGAAAATAAATTTCTACGTGATGCCAAAGTTCATATGTGTGTGAGAAACTCATGTGTAGAAAAATATGGAAACGACGCCTGCAAGACGCCATGACTGCCCAAATTTTGATAATTGGTCGTCCTAAGATTTCCTTAGAAAAGGCTTCATTGGTGCATATATACCCGTTAAAAAGTAATTTTGGCAGGTGATTTGAAATGTAGAAATTCTGCCGATTCCTTCTGAATATTTGACCACCCCCTTGTCTAAATGGCAAACGCTGCATAAGAACAGTTCGGAGCTAGGGGGATAGTGAGTTTCATGGAAAACCCCGCTCGGCACGCAAAGGATGGGTCATGATTCAGGTTGTTGTCGTAAAATGGGGCGAGAGGTACTCGGCTGCCCATGTCAATAATACGTTCAACGAAATCCGAACTCTTTGCTCGCGCGATGTCAAATGTGTCTGTGTGACCGATGATGAAGACGGCTTGGCAGAATTCATCGAGGCCAAAGGGTTTCCTGATTGGGGAGATTGGTATGAGACGCTCAAAAAAGGATGTCGGCTGAAACTTTCTATTTTTGAGCCTGGTCTGCTTGATCCCGACCTCCCAACTTTGTTTTTTGACCTCGATACGATGATCCTTGGGGATGTTGCCGAATTGGTCAAGGAACTTGAGAAAACAGGCGGAATGTATATGTCTCGGGGCCATTTCCTCCCATTGTGGCGGATCTTGGGGACTGTCAGAAAATTGGTGAAAAATTACTATTACTATGGCAACAGTCCCATGTTGGCCTTCTATCCGAGAGATTTCGAAGGATTGGTTGCTGATTTCAAACGTGAATTCGAATATGTTCGCTGGAGAGGCATAACGCACAAATGGCCGCTGGACCGGATTTGCAAAACGGATGAACGCTTTATCAGCTATTTCGCCCGTGGACGTGTGCGCGTCTTTCCGCAACATTTAGCGGTGAAATTTACTACTGAATATATGACGCCCTTTGTGGATTTTTCGTCAACAATGTCGCGCCTGCCTTGGGTTCAAAAACGCAGAAAGTCCCAAGTTGCTTTAACCTTTTCTGGTCATGTGTTGAAACCATCACTTGTGAAAGACATAAAGGATGGCACAAAAGTGGCCTCAAGGCACTACAGAATGACGTGGAATTTTCCGCAATTTTCGACCTACTGGGCCCGTATGGAGGTGCCTCAAGAGGATGTCTGAGGCAGTTTTTTCGCATTATATCAGCCGATTTTTCCGACTTATCATTTTGATGATTTCACTGTTTTTTTCAATTGGGCATTCGGAATCTTGGGCCCAAAACGCACGTCCTGACCGGCTGACTGTTTTTGCTGCAGCAAGTCTGAAACCCGCCTTCAAAGAGATTGTTCCTCTTTTCGAAAAAGAGCATGACATTAAATTGGTTCTTTCATTTGCCGGAAGCGGTGCCTTGGCACGTCAGATCGAATATGGTGCGCCAGCCGACGTATTTGTTTCCGCGAATGATGACTGGATGCAGTACCTTGAGGAACGCGGTCTGGTTCAAGAGAGTGTCACACTATTTTCAAATGCCCTCGTTCTGATAGAAAGTACCAAATACGACAACGCACGCGATTTTGCGATGACGCGCAGCGAACTGTTGAAAAGATTAGGTGACGGGACCATCGCTCTTGGCAATGTCACCTCCGTTCCGGCCGGCCTTTATGCGAAAGCAGCCTTTGAATTCTTGGGACTCTGGTCTGACATCAAATCAAGAGTTGCTCAAACGGACAGCGTTCGCGCGGCCCTTCGTTTGGCTGAGCTGGACGAGGCTCGGATGGCTGTCGTCTACGCCTCTGATCACGTAGGCTCGGCGCGGGTCAGGGTACTTTATGAGTTTCAGCGTGGCGCGCATCCTGATATCGTTTACACCTGTGGCCGCCTGAGCGAGGGCAATAGAGAACTGGCAAGCCTTTTTTTAAATTTTTTGACTCAGGAAAGCGTAAAAAAATTGTTTTATGCTCAAGGCTTTCGCCCGTTGGCAGATGAATAGTTTGTTGCACTTAAAGTAAGCTTTTCAGGTCACTTACCCCTTCATATTGAAATATTGCAATGTTAAGCTTTTGTACTAGAATCCTTAAGCATGAAACTGGGTCCGGGAGGATAAACGATGAAAAACTTGATCACAAAAATGACTGCACTGACCTTGGCCGCCGGGCTGGCTGGCCAAGCTGCGGCTGAAGAATGGAATGTTTCCGTTTGGGGGAAGCGGCGCGCATTTACGGAACATGTCGAAAAGTTGGCAGAATTGCTGAGTGCAAAAACCAATGGGGAATTTACGCTCAATATCAGTTACGGCGGGCTTTCTAAAAATACAGAAAACCTTGACGGTATCAGCATTGGCGCGTTTGAAATGGCGCAATTCTGCGCCGGATATCATCCTGACAAAAACCGCGTGATTACGGTCTTGGAACTGCCGTTCTTAGGCGTTCAAACCTTGGAGCAAGAGGTGGCTGTGTCAAACGCCGTTTATGCACATCCTGCTGCAGCCGCAGAAATGGCGCAATGGAACGCAAAACTTCTGATGACCTCTCCGATGCCACAATACAATATCGTCGGGACTGGTACACCCCGCAAGACGCTGAGCGATTTTGAAGGGATGCGTGTGCGGGCAACGGGCGGGATCGGAAAAGCCTTTAAGGCGGCTGGCGCTGTTCCCACATCTGTGACTGCGACAGAGGCCTATCAGGCAATGGAATCGGGTGTTGTAGATACAGTTGCGTTTGCACAACACGCCCATCTTTCCTACGGCACGATCAATCAGGCTGATTGGTGGACCACCAACCTGAACCCCGGTACGGTGAATTGTCCTGTTGTGGTGAACATTGATGCATATGAGGCGCTTTCAGATGCGCATCGTGACGCGCTGGATAGTTCTGTGACAGAAGCTATTGATCATTATCTTGCGAATTACGGCAAACTGCTGGACCGTTGGGAATCGGTTTTGGCGGAAAAAGGTGTGGAGAAGGTCGAAATCGCAGATGATGTGATTTCAAGTTTCCGTGCCAAGGCTTCCGATCCTATCCGCGATGGATGGATTGCTGACATGGAAGCACAAGGCTTGCCGGGTCAGGAGCTTTTTGACCTCGTTCAGTCAACGCTTGCAGCTGCTAAAGCGTCAAACTGATAAAATTGCGGTCGCCCAAAAGGTTTGGGCGACCAATTTTCTTTTTTGAAGCATTGTAAAGGGAAGGGGAGGCCATGGCAGGTTCAGCCGCCGTTTTAGAGGACTCAAGCCTTCTAAGTCGCCTTGATCGCGCCCTGCTGAGGATTGAACGTATCTGCGCCTTAATCAGTGGTGTGGCCATTTTTTCGCTGATGTTTCTGGCAGCATACTCTGTGACAGGGCGCAAGTTTTTTTCCTCCCCACTATTGGGCTACGTTGATTATATCGAAGCAGCAATGCCCATCATCGCGATCATGGGGATTTCTTACGTACAGCGTGACGGCACTCATGTCCGGATGGATATGCTGGTGTCTTCTTTAAAGGGGCGGCTGCTTTGGCTTTTTGAGTTATTTTCAATTATTTTGATCCTTTTATTGATGGTTGCACTGACCTGGGGCGCATGGGAGCATTTTGAACGCTCGTTCGATTGCGCGCGTCCCCTGTGCAGTAGAGACAGTTCGATTGATATCAGCCTGCCCATCTGGCCCTCAAAGCTGGTTGTACCGGTCGCGTTTGGGGTCCTTGTGCTGCGGCTGTGTTTGCAAGCTGTGGGATATGGCCGCGCGCTGGTGCTCGGGCTTGAAAATCCTGTTGCAGTGCCCCTCAACATTAGCGTGGCAGAGCAGGCCAAGTTGGAAGCCCGCGCATTAGAGGGGGCAGATTAATGGATGGTGTGACGATTGGCCTATGGGTAAGCGGCGGCATGCTGGTCATGGTGGTCTTGGGCATGCGTGTTGCATTTGCCGCGGGACTTGCCGGATTTGTAGGTTTGGTCTGGTTGCGGTGGAACGGTTTTGATTACGATCCAAACAGGTTCTGGAAAGCCGTTCAGATAAGTGTAAAAGTCGCAGGGCTTACCCCACATTCAAAAGTCAGCGCGCAGGTTTTAAGCCTGATCCCGGTGTTTATTCTGATTGGGTATCTTGCCTATTATGCGCGTCTTACGGTGGCATTGTTCGAAGCGGCAAAACGATGGATTGCCTGGGTGCCTGGCGGTCTTGCGGTGTCGACGGTTTTCGCAACAGCAGGCTTTGCAGCAGTGTCTGGCGCATCAGTGGCGACTGCCGCGGTTTTTGCCCGTATAGCAATTCCTGAGATGTTGAAAATTGGCTACAATAAAAAATTTGCAGCAGGCGTTGTGGCAGCAGGCGGGACTTTGGCGTCCCTCATTCCACCCTCTGCAATTCTTGTCATCTATGCCATTATTGTGGAACAGGATGTGGGTAAATTGCTTCTGGCAGGGTTTATTCCTGGTGCTTTTTCTGCAGTTGTTTATGGATGTCTGATTGTGGGCATTGCCGTCATTTTCAAAAATGTGGGTCCGCCTGTTGGCGGGTTTACGTGGAAAGAACGGTTTCAAAGTCTGCCTCCTGCATTACCGATCGTTGCCGTTGTCGTCATCATCATATTCTTTGTTTACAACCCATTTGGAGATGCTTGGGGCACACCGACTGAGGGTGGCGCGGTCGGGGCATTTATTGTTTTTGTGATTGCACTCTTCAGAGGAATGCGCACCCAGCAGCTCAAAGAGGCACTTTTGGAAACTGCAAAGCTCACCATTATGATCTTTTCCATCATTTGGGGAGTTTTGATTTACGTCCGTTTCTTGGGCTTTGCAAAACTGCCGGATGCCTTTGCAGATTGGATCACCGCTCTGGATACGTCTCCGATGCTCATACTGATTTGTATTCTGCTCGGCTATGCCATTCTTGGCATGTTCATGGATGCTATTGGAATGCTTTTGTTGACGCTTCCAGTGGTTTATCCTGCGGTTATGGCATTGAACGGAGGCGAAATGGTGTCTGCAGCCGATAGTACCTTTGGCATGTCTGGTACCATGTGTGCGATATGGTTTGGGATACTTGTCGTCAAAATGGCTGAATTCTGTTTGATCACGCCGCCGATAGGGCTCAATTGTTTTGTCGTTGCAGGAGTGCGCGACGACCTGAGCGTTCAGGATGTATTTAAAGGTGTTGCACCCTTCTTTGTTGCGGATGGCGTGACGATTGCACTTTTGGTGGCATTCCCGGGGATTGTGCTATGGCTGCCCTCTTTAGCGGGAGGCTAAAGCGATTTTCTAAGTGCGTCAAAACGCAGAAGGTCTTTAATCAGCGCCCCCATCTGATCGAGTGCGATCATATTGGGGCCATCGCAGGGGGCATTGTCGGGATCTTGGTGCGTTTCAATAAACACACCGCTCACGCCCATCGCACATGCGGCCCGCGCGAGTCCTGCCACAAAATGACGTTCTCCGCCGGAGGTGTTTCCTCTGCCGCTTGGTTGTTGAACAGAATGGGTCGCGTCAAAAATTACAGGATATCCTGTTTCAGCCATTGTCTGGAGACCGCGAAAGTCATTCACCAAAGTGTTATAGCCAAAGGACGTCCCCCGTTCACACAATAAAATATTCTGATTTCCGCTGCTGGCGATCTTTTCTGCCACATTCCACATGTCCCAAGGGGCAAGGAATTGGCCCTTTTTAACATTGATGGGTTTGCCAGTATTTCCGGCGGCAATCAGCAGATCGGTTTGCCGACACAAAAAGGCTGGGATTTGCAGGATATCTACGGCCTCCGCCGCAGGGGCACAATGACCGCTTTCGTGAACATCGGTGATCACAGGACAACCAAAGGTTTCTGCAACCTCTTGGAGAATACGCAACCCTTCGTCCATCCCGATGCCACGCGCAGAAGAAATAGAGGATCGGTTGGCTTTGTCGTAACTCGTTTTAAAGATGAATTGCGCACCGGCATCAGAAAACAGTTTCGTCAGCTGTTCTGCCATCATCATGGCGTGATCGCGACTTTCCAATTGGCAAGGGCCGGTGATAAAGACTATTGGGTTTTTGTCTCCAATTTCGATATTGTTCACTTGGACTGTTTTGTTCGTCATACCATTAGCCTTAATGCGGATTCTATGCGCGCTATGTCTTCTGGGTTGTTTAGTTCCCAAAATACCCGTCCCCTTGCCTCTACTTCCACACATTTTATGCTGTGTCCGTTTTCTAGGAAACGCAGTTGTTCTAATCCTTCGAGTTTTTCCAATGGTCCTTCGGGCCATGATCCGTAGTCTCTAAGGGCTTCTGGGCGGTAGGCATAGACACCCACATGGTGAAAGGCAGGGATCAGATCGGGGTGTGGAAGTTTTGTCGGATCAAGAAATGGCAATACTTCCTTTGAAAAATAGAGCGCATGAAAATTGCGATCAAAAACCGCGGTCGTTCCGCCGACCCGATTGTTGAGCCGGTCTTCGCGGAAAAGCGCGTATGTTTCTTTGTCCAATCGCAAAACGGGCGTTGCCATATCTGCACTAGGATCTGCTTGCATTGCACGGATTAAATCTTCGATAAACCATGGCGGGGTCAATGGCGCATCGCCTTGCAGATTAATCACGAGATCTGCTTCAAGTCCCGCGCGTTCCATTGCTTCGGCACAGCGCTCAGTTCCGTTGCGGCATGTGTATGAGGTCATGATTACCTCTGCACCGAAGTCTTTGGCGGCGTTTGCGATGCGGGAATCGTCAGTGGCTATATAGACCGCATCGATGCCCACTACCTTGCAAGCCGTCTCATAGCTCATTTCAATCAGGCTTTTCTGGCGACCATCAGGAAGTGTCAGCAACGCCAAAGGTTTTCCCATATAGCGGCTGGAAGCATAGCGTGCAGGAATTATGATCACAGATTTCATGCGGCCCCCGATCGCAATAAATCATGAAGATGCAAAATACCTTCCGGTGTTCCGTCACCATCTGCCACGATGAGAACGCCGATTTTATGGCTGTTCATGATGCGCAGGGCGTCTGCGGCAAAGGTATCTTTTTTCACAGTGATGGGATCACTGCTGGCAATCTCACCTGCCGTTTTTTCTAAAAGCTGATCCATATGCCGGCGCAAATCCCCGTCCGTTATCACGCCTGTGACGGTGTCATTATCCACGACCACCGCTATACCAAATCCTTTGGAGGTCATTTCTAACAGTGCATCCGGCATCAAAGCATCCGGTGCCACAGCTGGAAATCTCTGCATATTGTGCATGATGTCGCCAACTTTTGTCATTTGCGCACCAAGCTTTCCACCCGGATGAAAGACTTTAAAATGCTCAGCCTTGAAATTTCTTTGCCGCATTAACGCAACCGCTAACGCATCTCCGAGCGCCAGGGTCATCGTCGTTGAGGTCGTCGGAGCCATCCCTATGGCGCAGGCTTCGGGCACATCTGGCAGCAAAAGAGAAAACTCAGCAGCTTGCATCAATGTGCTCTCTGGGCGAGAGGAAATGGCAGCAATTGGAATTGCGAAACGTCTTGCGTAGGCAATAATATCATGGAGTTCTGCAGTTTCCCCAGAGTTAGAGATCAGTATGCAGATATCGCCCTCGACAATTACACCCATATCCCCATGGCTGGCCTCTGTGGGGTGGATATAATAAGACGGCGTTCCTGTGCTTGCCAGAGTTGCAGAAATCTTGCGTGCAATATGGCCAGATTTTCCAACGCCAGCCAGAATGACGCGGCCGTTACAGTTGAGTATACGTGAGCAAAGTCTTGTAAAATCTGCCGGCAACTCTTCTGACAGCTTTGCCAGCGCAGCAGATTCTTGCATCAGCACTGCGCGGGCTTCACGAAGCATATTGGTTTCTGTGTCTTTCATCATCTAAACTTCACTTGCGCTGGGGATCCGCCACGATTAACCGGTAACGTCGCTATAATACTCAAGATACCATTTAATCAAAGCATTCACACCGTCTTGAATGTCGGTGCGCGGACAATAGCCAGTGAGCGCCTCAAGCAAACGGGTATCTGCCCAAGTGGCTGGGACATCACCGGGTTGCATGTCCATGAGGTTTTGGATGGCTTTTTTGCCCAAAGCGGTTTCCAGTGCGGAAATGAAATGGGCCAATTCCACAGGGGCACTGTTGCCGATATTAACCACCCGAAACGGGGCGACGGGCGAGAGACTGTCAAAGTCATCCGAAACTGACCGCGCATTTGGGGGCTTGTCGAGCAAGAGATGAAGCGCATGCACAAGGTCATTTACGTAGGTAAAATCACGCCGCATGTTGCCATGATTGTAAACATCGATGGGCTCTCCGGCCAGAATACGTTTGGCAAATTTCATCGGTGCCATATCAGGACGCCCCCATGAACCGTAAACGGTAAAGAAGCGAAACATCGTGATCGGCAGCCCATACAGATGGGCATAGGAATGCGCCATGGATTCATTTGCCTTTTTAGTCGCAGCGTAAAAGGACATCTGATGGTCGGCTTTTTGAATTTCTCTATAGGGCATATCCGTATTCGCGCCATAGGCCGAGGACGTAGACGCCAAAAGCATATGTCTGGGGGGATGCGCGCGGGCGGCTTCGAGAATTTCAAAGGTTCCGATCAGGTTGCTTTGCACATAGGCGCGAGGATTATCGATTGAATACCGCACGCCCGCTTGGGCAGCGAGATGGATCACTGTGTCGAATTTATGGGTCTGAAACAGATCCATTATGACGCCCGGATCTTCAATACTGGCTTGCACAAATCGTAGGGATTTGTTTCCGGTAAAATGCTTTAGGCGGTCTTTTTTCAGATCGGGATCGTAGTAATCGTTAAGGTTGTCAATGCCGGTCACATCATGACCTGCCTTTAACAACACATCTGCCGCTTTGGCGCCGATAAATCCCGCAACACCGGTGATGAGCGTTTTCATGAATGATCCCTCTAAAGACGCCGTTCGATTTGATAACCCATTCATTGCAAAAGGGCAAACAATGGCTTTGGCAGTGAAAATTTCTATGTGCCGCCATAATCGGATTGGTCTCTTTTTGCTGCAATTTGGTGTCGACAGTCGTTATGTTTCGGCCCTCTTTGCAAGCGGCGTGCTGTGCATTCAGACCCTATTTTTGTGGCCAATGATGCAGGCGACATAGCAATTTTGAATATTGCATTTAACGGCAGGGGTAAAAAGCAGGTCCGTGAAAAGGATAGCCTCATCGCATCTGCCGTCACAGAGCGTGAAATCACCACGCTTAATGTTGACCCCTTGGGCGAAGTGGGCGGGGTATAAACTGCGCACCCCAACAAATGCCAGCACCCTAACGCGAATGTATCGTGTCTGGTGCATCAAAATAGGCGAGCGACGAAGAGCTTTGAGCATAAAAAAAGAAAGAAAAAGGATAAAACCGATCAAATGCTGGCGGTCGGACGCATAAGCCCCTAAATACCCCTCTATGAATACTGCAGCGAAACACATTACGGCAAAGCGCCTATCCATTGCACCTATGATGGATTGGACGGATCGTCATTGTCGGTATTTTCACCGCTTGTTGTCGAAAAATGCTTTGCTTTACACCGAAATGGTGACGTCTGCCGCTTTGGTGCGCGGGGGTGCTTTGCATTTGTTGGAGTATTCAGCCGAAGAACACCCTGTCGCCTTACAATTGGGGGGATCGGATCCCAAAGAGCTTGCAAAAGCGGCGCAGTTGGCTGAGCAGGCGGGGTATTGTGAAGTGAACCTCAACGTAGGATGCCCCTCAGACCGCGTTCAATCAGGAAGCTTTGGGGCAGTTTTGATGAAAACTCCAGACCTCGTCGCGGAGTGCTGCAGCGCCATGCGCGAGGCCGTTGATATTGAAGTCACCGTAAAATGTCGTATTGGCGTAGATGATCAGGAACCAAAAGAGGTCTTGCCAGACTTTCTCAGCCGCGTGTCAGCCGGCGGCGTGTCGCGCTTTATCATTCATGCGCGCAAGGCGTGGCTGCAGGGGCTTAGTCCGAAAGAGAACCGCGATATTCCACCGCTTGATTATGATCTTGTCCATGCAATGAAAGGCGAATTTCCAGATTTGCACCTTTCTTTGAATGGGGGAATTGGTTCCTTGAAAGAGGCCAAAGCCGCGTTGAATGCGGGGTTGGATGGCGTCATGATCGGGCGCGCGGCCTACCAACGTCCCTATGATATTCTGGCAGGTATAGACGAAGAGATTTTTGGCGACACAGGCCGCGTCTGTTCAAAAGAAGTGGTACGTCAAATGCTGCCTTATATTGAACGTCATTTGAAAGATGGCGGAAAACTGAACCAAATTACGCGCCATATGCTGGGGTTGTTTGCAGGGCAAGGAGGGGCACGGATTTGGCGACGGATGCTCTCAGAGCGGGGTCATAATTCCGGAGCGGAATTGGTTTTAGAGGCGCTCAGCCACATCACTCCTCAAGTCCCTGAGTTACATCACAGACCTGCGCATCTCAGAATGCTATCTTGAGTTATGTAATCACGAAAAATTGATTTTGCGTCTGTGGAATTTCTTTTTTGATTCGTAAAAATTTAGACGTCTTTTAGAGTCCTAAGGTAAAATAAATGTCAAAATTATAGTATTTTTTAATTAAATTTTTTGTTTCTACCATTGGCGTATATTTTTTCCAATCGATAAAATTATAAATTCTTCATAAAAATAAAGGCTTGGTCTGATATTTAAGGTAAAAATGAACGTTTTAATTTGAGTTCAATCCTAAAGTATATAAAATTCATTGACTTTATGCAGGTTAAAAATTTATTTATTTGAGCAGGATGGGGTCGAAACAATACCACTGAACAGGCCGTAGTCACTGTGGTCTGGGGTGTTCACAAATTCGTGAAATACTCAAAACCTTGCCGCCTTCACTGCGGCAATTGGATGGGTCTTTGCCCTGTTCACAGGTAGCCCGCGGTGGGCGTGTAAAGAAACAGAGTAACGAGTATAAGGGGTGCACATATGGCGTTTAAGATTTTTGTCTGGCCGACACATAATCGTGAAGATAAACCGACTTGGGAACAGATGCAGGTCTTTAAGGGCGTTGCTGAAAAATTTGAATCCATCATCATTGGAAGCAACGGATCGAACAAATTCGCTATTAAAGCATCAGTTCGAGAATCTTCAGGTAATGCTGCTGGCCATGGCGGCGTGGGTGCGTGGGAAGGCGGGACACCAAAGTCAGGTCATGTCGCAATTTCTAAAAGCTTGTTTGGAAAAGTGCTCAATTCTGGGAACACAAAAAAGTTAGAGGCCACAATAGCACATGAATTTCTTCACGCGCTGGGAATGCAGAGGGCGGCTTTTAACAAGAAAGGCCTGATTAAAAAACGTGGTTACATCGGTGAGCACGCGTTGAAATTATATCGTGAAATGACGGGCAAGGAAGATGCAGTTGCGATCCCATGGACCGAAGCACATAAATTTATGAATTCTTCAATCGACGGGTTGACCGCGGCGGTCCTAAGGGATTTGGGCTACAAAATCGATATGACCAAAGTCGCTCCGACAAAATTCAATGGTAAAATGTTTGGCAATAATGCCGACAACAAGTTTTTCGGCACCAAAGCCGCAGAAAAAATGTTTGGTCTTGATGGGGACGATACGATCGGTGGAGGTGCCGGTAAAGACACCATCGATGGTGGAAAAGGTGATGACAAAATCAATGGCGGTTTGCATGACGACCGTCTGTTCGGCGCTGCAGGCAACGATTTTATCGAAGGCGCAGAAGGAGCGGATTACCTCGAAGGAAACGACGGGAACGATTTTCTTTATGGTGGCACCGGCAGTGATACACTTAAGGGCGGCTCAGGCGATGATTATTTGGACGGTGGTGCCGGTGATGATTTACTTTGGGGCGATGCAGGGGACGATGAATTAAAAGGCGACGCAGGCAACGATACCCTTGATGGAGGTCATGGCAATGACATTTTAGAGGGGGGCGGAGGCGCCGATCTCTTGCGCGGCGGCGACGGTGATGACGTTCTCTTTGGTGGCTCCGGAAACGATTACATCGAAGCAGGGGCATGTGACAACAGACTTACGGGCGGTGCAGGTGAGGATATTTTTATATTCCAAACAGATGCAAAATCCTTTGACAGGATAACCGATTTCAATCTGGAGGACGATGTGATCCGGATAGAGAATGGGGCCAAAAACTTGGATGATTTGCAAATTTTGGAGTACAGTTTCTCAGCCGGCGCAGAAGCCGCGTTTGCAGGCGTTTCGATTATCTATGACCAAGATAACATATCTCACGAAATTCTTATTGAAAACGTGACCAAAGACGCCCTTTTGTCCAGTGATGTTCTGGAATTCATGTAAACACTAAACACCCCAAGGGTCATCTTTGATCCTTGGGGGCGCTTTCCTTATGCCTCAGGCAAAACCACTGTAATGGGCGTGATCAAACAGTGTCACGTATGGACATGTTCACAGACGGATCGCTCTTATCCAATCTTTGAAACGGCAAAAGGCGCGAATGTTTGCTTACACCGATGTGCGTAACCCACATATGCGCGTCTAGAGGCAGTGCTGCAAATCTATATATCAGGGTGAGAACGAAACTTTCAGGTAAAGGATGAAACCCATGACAAACGTAATCAATACTCTAAAACACGCCACTCTCGCAGCTTCTGTTGCCGCTTCAGTTACGACGGGTGCCGTTGCGCAAGACAGTGCAGAGGCACAAAATATCGCTGTCGCCAACAGTTATTTCACCGCCGTTCAAACCGGCGATCTCGAAGCCCTCGGTGCCTTGGTTGCCCCAGATGTCGTTTGGCACCAACCCGGTGACAATCAGTTTTCCGGTTCCCACGAAAGCGCTCAGGCCGTATTTGGCATGATCGGCGGAATGATGCAGGTTTCAGCAGGAACTTTCAAAATCGATGAAGTGTCTTCGATCATGGCCAACGGGGATCAGGTGGCCGCCATTCTGAAATTTTCAGCGCAGCGCGATGGAGTGGAAATGTCCATGAGCGGCGTTGATGTCATGACAGTCAGCAATGGGCAGATCAAAGAAGTTTGGCTTTATTCTGAGGATCAAGCCGCTGAAGACGCCTTCTGGGGCAAATAAATTTCCTCATCGGCGGGCGGTGGCTTTTTGTTTTCCGTTTCTCTATCCATCTGAGAAGGTCACATTTAATGAAAATGTGACCTTCTTTTTTTAAACGTTTGCGGCAAAACGAATATGATTGCCAACAGAATACATTCAAAGACTGACCTCTAAGGTCTTTGTTAAATCATCCATGAACCGGATTTTGACTTAAACGCAGAAAGTGCTTTTTGGAATTAGGCATCCCTCAGAAACCCTGTTTGGTGATACGGGACGACACCGAAGCAAAAGGTTAAAGTGTAACAACAGATGGCGCGCGTGACTTTGCCTTCTGCGTTGTGTTCAAAATACTCTGCCGTCTGAACCCCGCGCGCGTTTTCGTAAATCAACGTAAAGCCGCGAACCCCCATAAGCACCTGTTTGAATGCAAAGCGCAAGGCGGGATTGTTGTTTAACCCGATACCAAAATATTCCCGAAGCGCGTCGCGGTTGTGAATGGTTCCGCTTGCATCGCCTAAACGCTCAACAATCAAAGGAGAGACAAATTCAATCTCCTGCGCATAATGCCCAACAATCCGGTCCAGGTCATGCGCATTCCAAGCGGCTATCCAGTCATGGGCGAAATCTGTGGCGTCTTCGAATGTCATGGCCCAATCCTTTTATGGGGTTTTGATTTTAGCGCAAAATCTGCCTGTCGTTCATTGTCAATGTGATGAAAGCGCAGCTTGATGGCCCCATACACCATCAGAACACTTCCAGTGCAAAAACACAGAAAATAGGGCACACGCTGCGCATATTCACGCCCCAATTCGGGTTCTGCCATATTGACCAACCATCCCCCTGCAAGCGCACCAAGAGGCATGAAGCCCCACCCAAAAAACCGATAAATGCTGTTCAAACGTCCAAGCAAATGATCCGGGATCACCCTTTGGCGGTAAGACACCGTGACAAGGTTCCACAAAACGGCGCCAAACATGCCGATACACAGGGCACCTCCTACGATGAAGGGGGAGGATGCGAAGGCAGTGATCAAGCATTCCAATGGAAAAAGGGCCAAGCCCAATATCGCGGATCTTTGCGGGCCTAGATGTTCGACAACTTTGGGACCAAACACCCCACCGGCCACGCCGCCGACCGCCCCGGCGGTGAGCAAAACACCATAGGCCGTAGCGCTCAGGGTGAAAATATCTTGTGCATAAAGCACCATTAAGCTGACAAATATCGTGGATTGGAAATTCAACGTCCCAAGCATTAGAGCAAGGCGAAGGATTGTTGGGTGCTGCTTTGTCCATACCCAAGCCTCCTTTATGGATTGCCCCATCGGCAGGCGGACAGAGGGCGCTTTGGGCGGCAGGCTGATGTGCCAAACAAAAAATGCCGCGAGCCCAAAGGTTACTGCATCAAATGCAAAGGGGGCGGGCAGAGAATAGGCAATCAAAGCGCCTGCCAATGGAGGGCCAACAAAGGATCCCGTTATTTGTTCCACAGACCACATCTGACCGTTTGCCCGTTCCAAGTCTTTGCGCATGACAATGGATGGTAAGACTGTTTGGGCGGCATTATCGCGCACAACCTCTGCGCTGCCAAAGCCAAAGGCCAAGAGCGCAAGAAAGCCAATGGATGTCATTTCATTGCTGTTATGTGCTTCGGGAAGCGTGAGAATAATCCCAAGCACGCCACAGGTCAGACATAACCGTATAATATCGGCATTGATCATCAATCCGCGCCGATCATAATGGTCCGTGATGACGCCGATCGGTAAGGTCAGCAAAAACCAAGGTAAGCGATTGGCAAATGTGACCATTCCAATCAAAAATGGGTCACGGGTCAAAAGCGACGCTAACCAAGGAAAGGCCAAGGCTGATACCCCGTCCCCGAGGTTCGAAATAGCGGCTGCTGAAAATAAATATCGGTAAGACCGATTGGAAATTACTAAACTCATTCGGCCTTAGGTTGCATTTGTCTGCACTATTGTCAATATTTTCGGGGAAGGTTTGGCACCGCAATGGTCCCGTTGGATAAAGATATATCCGCTTTTCAAACCTAATGCGTGAAAATGTTTGTTCTTGAGGCTTGAGGTGGGGCGCGCATTCCTCTAATGGGACGCAATCAGATTAAAACATGCAGTTGACGGGGCATTCCTTGGGGCTGCCTAGGGACGGATCAAAAAGGATTTACAGCACGATGCAAGTCACCGAAACGCTGAACGAAGGCCTAAAGCGCGGATATTCGATTTTTATTACCGCCGATGAGCTTAACGAAACCGTGGATCAAAAACTGCGCGAAGCGCAGCCAGACGTCGAAATGAAAGGGTTTCGCAAAGGCAAAGTGCCATTGCCGCTGTTGAAAAAACAGTTTGGACAACGCCTCATGGGCGAAGCGATGCAAGAAACCATCGATGGCGCAATGAACAAACATTTTGAGGACAGCGGCGATCGCCCCGCGATGCAGCCCGATATCAAAATGTCTAATGCGGATGATTGGAAGCCCGGCGATGATGTGAGCCTTGATATGACCTATGAGGCGCTTCCAGACATTCCGGAATTGGATTTGAAATCCATCAAGCTGGAAAAAATGGTCGCCAAGGTCGAAGGCGGCGCGATCGACGACGCTCTGAAGAACCTCGCCGAAAGCGCACAGGATTTCGAAGACCGCGGCAAAACCGCCAAATCCAAAGACGGGGATCAGGTCGTTCTGGATTTTGTTGGCAAAGTCGACGGCGAAGCCTTTGACGGGGGATCGGCTGAGGATTATCCTCTGGTACTTGGCTCTAACAGCTTTATTCCCGGCTTCGAAGAACAGCTTGTAGGCACAAAAACTGGTCAAGAAATTGACGTAGAGGTCACATTCCCCGCGGAATATGGCAACGCGAACCTTGCCGGCAAGCCAGCGGTCTTTTCCTGCACCATCAAGGCAGTGAAAAAACCGGTTCCCGCAAAAATTGACGATGCTTTGGCGGAAAAATTCGGCGCAGAAAATCTCGATTCACTCAAGGCTCAGATCCGCGAGCGGCTCGAAGCGGAATATTCCGGCGCGGCCCGTTCAGTGATGAAACGGAAGCTTTTGGATGAGATGGACAAGATGGTGAGCTTTGAGCTTCCTCCGTCGCTTGTCGAGGCAGAGGGCAAACAAATCGCCCATCAGCTCTGGCATGAGGAAAACCCAGAGGTGCAAGGCCACGACCATGGAGAGATCGAAGTCAAGGAAGAGCATGCAGAACTTGCCTCACGCCGCGTGCGTCTAGGCTTGCTCCTTGCCGATCTTGGTCAAAAGGCAAACATCGAGGTGAGCGAACAAGAAATGACCCAAGCGCTCATCCAACAGGCGCGCCAGTACCCGGGTCAGGAACGCGAGTTCTTTGAATTCATGCAGCAAAACCAGCAAATGCAACAGCAGATGCGCGCGCCAATCTACGAAGACAAAGTCGTGGATTACGTGCTAGAACTGGCGGATGTGACAGATAAATCTGTCTCTAAGGATGACCTTGAAAAAGCCATCGAAGCGCTGGAAAAAGAAGACGCCTAACTGCCGGGCCGCACTGTGACAGAGTGCTGCGGTTTTGAAAGAACAAGAGAGGGGACATTGTACCCCTCTTTTTTGTTCTAAATAGAGCGATATGGACGCTTCTTTCAGGCATCAAAAGCGCGACATCGCACTTGTGTGGTTCAAACGTGACTTGCGCGTTTGGGACCATCAACCGCTTTCGGCTGCAGCCAGCCAAGGGGCGGTTTTGCCGATCTACATTGTCGAGCCCGACTTCTGGACATTGCCCGATGCCGCAGCGCGGCACTGGCGCTTTGTTGCAGAGTGCCTCACCGACCTTCAAACCGCGCTTGCAAATCTTGGTCAGCCTCTGATGATCTGCAAGGGAGAGGCGGTGACAGTACTGCAAACGCTCCCGCGCTCTTTTAATGTCACAGCATTGTTTTCCCATGAGGAAACCGGCAACGGGTGGACCTATGCGCGCGATCAGAGGGTGCGCGCATGGTGCCGCGAACAGGGCATCGCGTGGCATGAGGTGGCCCAACATGGCGTAAAACGCCGTCTGCCATCCCGTGATGGATGGGCGCGGGCGTGGGACCAGAAAATGGCAGAACGCCTTTGCAAGCCGCCCGCCTTAACACCACTCACGGCGTTGGATCTTGGGGCCATTCCGACAGAAAAAGATCTTTCACTGTCCCCCGACCCCTGTCCAGAGAGGCAGAGCGGCGGGCGATCCCAAGGGTGGAATGCACTACAAAGCTTCCTGACAGAGCGTGGTGAAAATTATCGCAGTGACATGTCCAACCCGCTCAAAGGGGCGACATCCTGTTCGCGCATTTCCCCCTATTTGGCGTGGGGCTGCCTGTCGATACGCGAGGTGTCCAAAGCCGCAGAGCACAGACGAAAAACACTGCGCAAAGAGGGAAGCAAAGGGCGCTGGAACGGGGCGCTTTCCTCTTTTACAGGGCGGCTGCACTGGCATTGCCATTTCATCCAGAAACTCGAAGACGATCCAAGCCTTGAATTTGAAAACCTGCACCGCGCCTACGACGGCCTGCGCCCCAAAACGCCTGATCAGACGCGGCTCACGGCGTGGGCGACGGGGCAAACGGGCTTGCCCTTTGTCGATGCCTGCATGCGGTCTCTTATCGCCACAGGCTGGCTTAATTTCAGAATGCGCGCGATGCTGATGGCGGTGGCAAGCTATCATCTTTGGCTGGATTGGCGCGCCACGGGCGAACATCTGGCGCGTTCTTTTACCGATTACGAACCGGGCATTCACTGGCCACAGGTGCAAATGCAATCAGGCACAACGGGGATCAATACGATCCGCATCTATAACCCCGTAAAACAAGGCTATGATCAGGATCCAACAGGGGAATTTACCCGCCGCTGGGTGCCCGAACTGGCCGATGTTGAGGATAAATTCCTGCAAGAACCATGGAAATCCGACGCTGCTGGCAAAATCCTTGGCACCCGCTATCCGCTGCCCATCGTGGACCATCTAAGCGCCGCGAAAGAAGCGCGGGAAAAAATCTGGGCGGTGCGCGGGGGTGCTGATTTTAAAACCAAGGCCAAGCTTATTTCCGACAAACACGGCAGCCGCCGCGCAGGCATCAAAATGCGCGGGCAGAGAGCAAAAAAAACCCAAGACGACCGCCAACTTGGGTTTTCCTTTGACGGGTCATAGGGCCAAACCAAGTCTCGGGTTTTGATCGTATCTATTTGGAATAAAGATCACCTTAAACTTGTCACCGATCTTTTTCCTGTCTTGCCTATGGCTATTGAACAAAGGGAATTGTCGGTGTCGATTAGCGAACTCATACCATGGATGGAGGCACATCCCGCCACAACTGGGGCAATTGTTGCCTTTGTGGTGGTGATTTTAGGCTGGTTTTCCGGCCTGTTCAAATGGATGTGGACCCGTGTATTTGGGGGCAAAGACAGGCGGAGTGAAAGCGATCCGCAGGCACTTACCAAAGCGCTGCATCGTTACGAAGAATTGATCGAAACCAAAGACACGCTGCGCGAGGCAGAGGAAAAGGTCAAAGACCTAACTGCCGCTTTGGAGCTTACCCAAAGCATCGCGCGCGGGGGTGGGGATTTGGCGAAAAAGGCGCAGGCGCTTTTGGATGTATTTGTCGCACAACACGATGATCCCACATTGCCCGCACAATTTGACGGGTTGATCGATGACTATGAAAACGGGCCGGTCAATGATTTGATCGCGCTTTATCTTGGGCGCGGCGC
>LFER01000038.1 GCA_001510135.1 Alphaproteobacteria bacterium casp-alpha6 | reverse complement strand
TAACGAACTTGAACAAAGGTGACCTCGACCTCAGTGTACAATGGATCGGTGCAAACCTTGGCGGGTCTTGCGGGCAAAACCAATTTTGCGGGGGCACGATCGGGCTGAGCGGGAATGACGCAACCAATACAACTCCCTCATGCAACGCCCATATTGATGCTCATGGCGCCTTTTATGGTCCAAACGGAAGCGAAGTTGGCGGTGTAATTACCGTGGAGGATACCGGCCGTCTGTCGATAAACGCAAGTTTTCTGGGTCAATAATATTTCTAGGTTTCAAGTTTATTGGGCTGGACAGGCAAGCGCGTGTAAATCCCCAAGCTTTCCTCAAACTGTCGCGCAAAGGACAAAAGCTGCGCTTCACCGCGCGGTTTTCCCACGATCTGTATGCCGACCGGCAATCCGCTTTGGGTAAATCCGCATGGAATGCACACCGTCGGGCATGCGGTCATCGTGATCAAGAAGGTAATCGAAAACCAATCAATATAGGTTTTGCAAGTCTGTCCGTTGATTTCTTTCACATAGCGGTCTTCCACGGGAAAAGGTTCAACTGAGGCGGCAGGACAAATCAAAAATTCATGGGTCTCAAAAAAAGCCATCATCGCATGAAAAATGCCTGCGCGGATTTGCTCAGCTTTAATGATGTCATGAACATCTAATTTGAAGCCACGCTCAATATTGTCGATAATTTCAGGGGCAATCAGGTCGCTATGTTCCTCGAGTATTGGCTGCATCATCACCGCAAGAAGTAGGGCGCGCAGCGTCTGAAACCCTTCCATCACGCCGCGAAAATCGGGAATATCACCGGTGATCTCGGTTCCCATAGCGCTCAGCTTCTGCAAAGAGCTTTCACAAATGCGGGCGATTTTCGGTTCAATCGCGACTTCCCCGAGGTCTTTGGAAAAAGCAACGCGTTGCGGCAGCGTTGTTTTCAAAAGCAATTCAGACAAAAGGACCCCGTCCCCTTCAAACGAAAGGGGGTCATCTGGCATATGGCCTGCTCCTGCACAAAGCATCAGAGCCACATCTTCAACACAGCGTCCCATGGGCCCTTCCACCCAAAGAAGATCTGAAGCATGTAAGCGCTTTGCGCGTGGAACAAGCCCAGGTGTGGGGCGAAGCCCTACAGTCCCATTGAAAGAAGCCGGCGTGCGCAGGCTGCCGCCAAGGTCATTTCCTGTCGCCAACCAAACCTGTCCACTGGCCAATGCGGCGGAAGACCCCCCAGATGATCCCCCCACGCTCAGGTTTAAATTCCACGGATTACGCGTTGCGCCATAGACGGGATTGAACGTGTTTCCACCTGCCCATTCCGGGACGTTGGATTTTGCCATCACGATCGCCCCGTTGTTCTGCAGCTTTTGCACGGTTGCATCGGAACGCTTAGGAATATGGTCACGAAAGATCGGCGATCCATAGGTCGTCGGGGTGCCAGCAACATCATTATAATCCTTAACCGCAATGGGCAGACCGTGGAGCGAACGGGGGTTTTGGATTTCTAGATCGTAGGAAATACGCTTTGCTTCTTCTCGCGCCTGTTCAAAGCGGCGCATAGGCAGAGCATTTATGCCGGTATCCACGGCTTCAATGCGTTTTATCGAGGCTTCAACAAGATCAAGCGGCGAGATATCTTTCCGTTTCAAAAGGTCCACAACCTGTATGGCGCGCAGGCTGCACAGGTCGTCTTGGGCGGGTGTTCGGCTTGGACGTGTCATTCATTCCCTTTGTCTGTGCTGCCAACGACGTGAAATCTCCAAGGATCACAGACAATAATTGTGCAGATAAATGGCATTCAATCAATAGTGTCTAATCTGACCAATCCTGCAGCTTGTTGCTGCTTTGGGCAAAGAAGGCTTCTGTTTCATCCAGTGCTTTGTTAGGATTTGAAAAAACCTGTCCAGAGTGTTCCATGCCCCACGCCGCCGCCATCAAAGAACTTGAAGAACTCTTAGGAAATCGGCTGAGCCGGTCGCCTTCTGATTTGGACTTGCATGGCCGGTCTGAAACGTATTTTCCTGTCGCGGCCCCAGATGCGGTTGCCTATGTGCATACGCGTGAGGAAGTCATCGCCTTGGTCAAAATATGCGCGGCTTATGACTGTCCGGTCATCGGTTGGGGAACGGGCACGTCGCTTGAAGGGCATACGGCAGCGCTGCGCGGGGGTGTCTGCGTTGATTTCTCTCAGATGAACGCTGTGCTTCAGATAAATGAAGACGATATGACAGTCACTGTAGAACCCGGTGTCACACGCCAAGCCTTGAACGACGAATTGCGCGCGACGGGGTTGTTTTTTTCGGTTGATCCAGGGGCCAATGCATCTCTCGGGGGCATGGCGGCTACAGGAGCGAGTGGGACGACAACCGTAAAATATGGCAATATGCGCTCCAATGTGTTGAGCCTTGGTGTTGTGCTTGCCGATGGACGTTTCATCGAAACAGGAAATTATGCGCCCAAAACATCTGCAGGATATGATCTGACCTCCTTATTTGTGGGCTCTGAAGGCACGCTTGGTCTGTTTACCCATTTGACACTGCGCCTTCACCCTCAGCCGGAGGCGATCAGCGCAGGTATTGTCGCATTCGCAGATATGGGCAACGCGGTGAAAGCCGTGACGCAAACCATACAGATGGGATTGCCCATGGCGCGGATAGAATTTGTTGATGCTGCTACGGCCAAGGCGTTTAATGATTACGCTGATGCGACAATGCCTCAGATGCCCCATCTGTTGTTCGAATTACATGGCTCCCAAGACGCCGTGGCTCAGGGAGCGACATTTTTTGAAGAGATATGCTCCGATCTTGGTGGGCAGGATTACAAATGGTCCAGCAAAACCGAAGAACGCAGCGCGCTTTGGGCGATGCGTCACAATGCCTATTACGCTGTTCTGGCGAGCAAACCGGGTGCGCGTGCCCTTGTCACAGATATTTGTGTGCCGATATCAAAATTGGGAGAGGCTGTGGGCGAGACAGCAAAAGACATCGAAGACAGCCGCATAGATGGTCCGATCCTCGGTCATGTGGGGGATGGGAATTTTCATGCAATCTTATTGATTGATCCTGAAGTTCCCGCAGATATGGAGGAAGCGCTGCGCCTGAGTGACAGGATGGTTGAACGTGCACTCGCCTTTGGCGGGACCTGTACAGGTGAACATGGGGTTGGTATCGGCAAATTAAAATTCATGGAAAAAGAACATGGGCTTGGTTGGCATGTCATGGGAGAGATCAAAAAATCGCTTGATCCGATGAATCTCATGAACCCCGGAAAGCTTGTCCGCCAGAATTAAAATCGTCCGATATATAATTGTATAAATTATATTTTTTCAATAGTTACAAGGTCGCTGCGGTAAAAAGCTACGTGATTGGCAATGCTTTCTAGCCCCTCAACCGGCGTTTCGTAACTCCATGCGGCGTTTTCGATTACTTGGCTTTTGGTCACGATTGAAAAATAGCTTGCTTCGCCTTTGTGGGCGCAGGTGGTTTTTTGGTCGGTTTTTTCCAGCAAAGCCATGGCAATGTCTTCGCGTGGGAAATAGATCACCGGAGCATAGTCCCCTTCACTAAGTTCCAAAGCATTTTCAGACTCTGCAATAACAGCACCTCCGGCTCGGACTGTCCAAACACCTGTTTCGCGTATCACTTTGATGTGTTGTTGCATGGCCTATTCCCTCTATATGCCAGCCGCTATTCTCAGATGGGCTTGGTCACCTCTTGTAACCAAGCCGTAGTTTGCGGGCTTACGTTATCTTTATGCAGATTAAGACATAGCTCATGATAGTGGTTTATCCAAACGATCTCTGACGGGGTGAGTGAGTTTTTCACAATCATCCGCGTGTCAATTGGAACGTAGGTCAGCGTTTCAAACTCCAAGAATTGGTCAGTATGATCAAAACTGGCCTCTTGGACGAGCAAAAGGTTTTCAGTGCGAATGCCAAAGGATCCCTCTTTGTAAAAACCAGGCTCATTGGAAACCATCATACCTACTTGAAAGGCAGGGCCATCAGCGCGAGAAATTCGCTGCGGGCCTTCGTGTACGCTCAGAAATTGTCCCACGCCATGTCCTGTTCCATGGCCAAAATCCTGACCTGCGGCCCAAAGCGCTGCGCGCGCGTGGGAATCCATTTCCTGCCCTTTGGTGCCTTTTGGGAATTTAAGACATGAAATGGCGATCATCCCTTTGAGCACGCGAGTAAAGGCGTCGCATACCTCTTTGCTTTGCGCCCCCAGCGCGACCGTGCGGGTGATATCTGTGGTGCCGTCAAGGTATTGTCCGCCGCTGTCCACCAACATGACCTCACCGGTCTGCAGTAACCGGTTACTTTGGCGCGTCACACGATAATGGGGCAGAGCTGCATTCGGGCCACTTGCCGAAATCGTGTCAAAACTGAGGTCAAGAAGCTCTGGGTTTTTCCGACGAAACCCTTCAAGTGCAATGGCCACATCAATTTCGCTCAAATCGCCAAGTGGCTGCGCATCAAGCCAAGCCAAAAATTCGCACATGACTGACCCATCCCTCCCGTGGGAGATGCGGGCTTGTGCAATTTCAACGGGGTTTTTACAAGCTTTGGGCAGTGAAATTGGGTTATCTGCCATCTCAATGCGCACACCAGCACCCTTGAGGCAGAGTGCAACCGCATAGGGCAGGGCGCGCGCATCGACCCTTACGGGCGAGGCAAGCCCTGAGAGGGCCTCTTCAAATTGGCTCAAGGGATGGAAGCGCACCTGCTTGGGGAGGGTTTTTTCAATGTTAGCCGTCTTTTCGTTGTCCATAAAAAGATCAAAACGACCATCGGGGAAGAGTATTCCAAGACAATGCACCAACGGCACATGGGTAACATCAGAGCCGCGAATATTTAAAAGCCATGCGATGTCTTCGGGCAGAGTAATCACCATTGCAGCCTGATTTTGATCGCGCAGGACCGATGCGATTTCCGAGAGTTTGTCTTGCGCGCTTTTGCCTGCGTATTTCAGGTCATAAGGGAAGGCTGGGTTTTTGGGGGCGTCGGGCTGCTGCGTCCAGATCCTGTCAATCAGATTTTCGCTACACTCAAGGCTAATGCCCAAAGGGGCCAGAAGGTTTTGTGATTTTTCAATCGCATCCAGCGTGTGTAGCCATGGATCAAAGCCAATTTTTGCACCGCTTTGCGCATGCTCTTTCAGCCATCCCTCAAGCGTGGTCTTGGGCCAGTCTACGGGAGTAAAGGGATCGATGGTTTGGGTTTTGACCTGTACCGTGTATCGGCTGTCCACAAAGACGCCGGCTTTGTCCATAAGCGCCACACAAAACCCAGCAGAACCCGTAAACCCCGTGAGCCAGCCAAGACGTTCATCCCGTCGGGCCACATATTCGCCCTGAAACATGTCAGAGCGTTGCACAAGAAAACCATCGAGCTGCTCTTTTTTCATTTCCGCACGAAGGGCGGCTAAACGTTCAGGTCCTTTTTCAGGCGAAGAAGACTGTTCAAAACTTTGAAAATGAGCAGTTTTCATTTGGCTTTATCCGGCGCGTTTCATGCCCATGACACGGGCTCGGGCGCGGGGGTCATTATCAAAAAGCGCTGCCAATTGTTCGGTCATTGCACCCGCCAGTTGTTCCACATCGGTTATTGTCACCGCGCGTTCGTAATAGCGGGTCACATCATGACCAATCCCAATGGCCAACAGTTCTACCATTTTGCGCTTTTCCACCATTGCGATCACATCGCGCAGATGTTTTTCAAGATAATTGGCAGGGTTCACTGAGAGGGTGCTGTCATCCACAGGCGCACCATCTGAGATTACCATTAGGATCTTGCGCGCCTCTTTGCGCATTGCTGTGCGACGATGCGCCCATTCCAGCGCTTCCCCATCAATGTTTTCCTTTAAAAGCCCTTCTTTCATCATGAGCCCAAGGTTCTGATGTGACCGCCGCCAAGGGGCATCTGCGCTTTTGTAAATGATGTGGCGCAGGTCATTCAAGCGTCCCGGCTGCTGGGGACGGCCCTCATTAAGCCATGCTTCACGGCTTTGACCGCCTTTCCAAGCGCGGGTTGTAAATCCAAGGATTTCCACTTTAACACTGCAGCGTTCCAAAGTTCTCGCCAAAATATCGGCACTGATTGCAGCAATGGAAATAGGGCGTCCCCGCATGGATCCTGAATTATCGATCAATAATGTCACAACCGTATCGCGGAAATCCGTATCTTTTTCCATTTTAAAGCTTAAGGGCGTTGTCGGGTTGGCAACGACCCGCGCAAGACGGCCCGCATCCAAAATGCCTTCTTCAAGATCAAACAGCCAACTGCGGTTTTGTTGGGCCTGCAAACGGCGTTGCAACTTATTTGCCAGTCGGCTCACTGCCCCTTTTAGTGGTTCAAGCTGTTTGTCCAGATAGGCGCGAAGACGTTCCAATTCGGCGGGTTCTGCCAATTCTTCTGCCTTGATTTCTTCGTCGTACTTCTGGTCATAGACTTGATAATTAGGATCTGCCTCTGAAATAGGTTGGGGGGCAGGTGGGTCTTGAGGATTGTCGCCTTCAGGAAGTTCAGTGTCTTCAGACATCTCATCATCAGCAGAGTCTTCCATCGAAATTTGTGCAGCACTTTGATCTTGCTGATCGTCCTGACTTTGTTCGGGGTTGGCATCCGCGTCTTCTTCAGAGTTATCATCTTCCCCGCTGCTTTCGGGTTCTTGATCGTCTTCTTCGTCTTCTTCTGCGCTGTCTTCTTGTTCATCATCCATCTGATCGGGATCATCACCCAGCTGATCCCCATACCCAAGGTCAGAGATAAACTGACGCGCAAAACGTGCAAATTCACTCTGATCGGAGAGTTTCTCAGACAGATCGTCAAGTGATCCTCCGGCTAGGCCTTCGATGTGATCTCGCCAGAGGTTCATGGCGTTTTGGGCACAATGCGGAAGCTCTCGACCTGTTGCAAGATGACGTACGAGGTAGCCAACGCAGGTGGCAAGGGGTGCTTCCGCACGATCCGTCACGCGACCAAGGCCCATTGTGTTGGCTTCCGCTTCGATCTTGGCGTCGATATTGCCAGCAGTTCCGGGCATGTCGCGCGCGCCCATCGCTTCACAGCGCGCGGTTTCCATGGCTTCGTAAATGTCGCGTGCCATGTTGCCTTGGGGGACATATTTACTATGGGTTTTTGCGTCATGATAGCGCAGGTTAAGGGCCAAAGCATCCGCCGTTCCCCGTGCCAAGAGCACTTCGTCGCGGGACATGCGCCGGCTCACCTGTGGAAGGCGCATGGTATCGCCCGACACACCGGATGGATCCACAGAATAGGTGACGTTAAGGTCCGCGTCCTGCGCCATCGTTTTTGTGGCTTCTGCAAGCGCCTTTTTAAAAGGATCCGCGGGGTTGTCCGATGATTTAGACATTGGTCAGCTCCTTAACCGTCGCAGCTTTGCAAAAGCCAACGTCCACCAACCTAACCTAAGCTGATGCTGGCAGCACTTTCGGGAAGTTCTTCGTCAAAACAGCGCTGGTAAAATTCAGCAACAGTTTGGCGTTCCAGTTCATCGCATTTATTCAAAAACGACAACCTGAAAGCATAACCGATGCCGCCTCGGAAAATCTCTGCGTTTTGTGCCCAATTGATCACGGTACGAGGGCTCATCACGGTGGAAAGGTTTCCGTTCATAAAGGCCGTACGGGTGAAATCTGCAACGGTCACCATTTGTTTGATGGTTTTACGTCCTGCTTCGGTATTGTAATGCGGGGCCTTGGCCAAAACAATCGCGCTTTCGGCTTCGATGGACAGATAATTCAGCGTAGACACCAACGACCAGCGGTCCATCTGCGCTTGGTTGATCTGTTGGGTGCCGTGATACAGACCCGTTGTATCTCCAAGGCCGACTGTATTTGCCGTGGCAAAGAGGCGGAAGTAAGGGTTCGGCGTAATGATTTCGTTTTGATCCATCAAGGTCAGCTTGCCATCATGTTCCAATACCCGTTGGATCACAAACATCACATCCGCGCGTCCTGCATCATATTCGTCAAAAACGATCGCCACAGGGTTGCGCAGAGCCCAGGGTAGGATTCCCTCATGAAATTCAGTGACTTGCACGCCATCTTTCAACTTGATTGCATCTTTGCCGATCAGATCTATCCGGCTGATATGGCTATCGAGGTTGACGCGGACCGCCTGCCAATTGAGACGCGCAGCGACCTGTTCGATATGGGTGGATTTTCCGGTGCCATGATACCCTTGAATCATCACGCGGCGATTGTGTGAAAATCCCGCAAGAATGGCCAGCGTTGTGTCTGGGTCGAATTTATAGGTCTCATCAATTTCCGGCACGCGGTCGGTGCGTTCTGAAAAGCCTTTGACAATCATATCGGTGTTAATTCCAAAGGTCTCCCGAACAGAGATATTCTCGGTTGGTTTGAGCGTCATATCTAATCCACCGTCGGCCATATCAAAACTTTCTTGCGTCATATTTTAAGATTTTCTCCAGAGTTGTAACATAAACCAAAATCGAGCGAGTAAAAGAGCAAAGCGCAAATTACTATGAATTCGTCGGAAAAGTTTTCCTAAATTTTTGACGCACCGCGTCTGAGCGCGAAAATATCCCCCAAATGACGGTTTTGAGATTAAGGTGCTAGTCTGAAAGGCTCTTCGAAATCTAAAAATTCTGCCTCTTTGATCGCGCTGGCAATCCATTCCTGCACAGCAGGAACGTTGCAGATTTGATCCATATAGACGTGGCAGGCGTCGCTGACCGGTAAACTATAGTATTTGAGTCGCATCACAACAGGTACGAAATATGCATCCACCGCGCCAAAGTCTTTGCCACACAGGAAAGGTCCCCGTGAAAGGGTGCGCGCATTCTCCCAAGCCGTGTCAAGGCGAACGACATCGTGGCGGACATTGGGCTGGTCGCGCCATATTATTGCGCCTTCTCGGTGCAAATCGGCACCGATGTTCATGGGGCAATGGCTACGCAAAGCGCCAAAGCCGCTATGCATTTCGGCACAGAGATTGCGCGCCATTGCGCGCAGTGCTTGATCACGGGGCCAAATGGACTGATCCGGAAATCTTTTGGCGACATATTCAACGATAGAGAGCGTGTCATAAAGTACCAAAGCCTCATCTGAGGCAGTCAAACAACCGCTGTCACGTAAAATTGGTACGGTACCGGTCGGTGAAATGGCGAGACTTTGTTCTTTAAAGCGGCTGCCTTCACCAATTCCATCTGTCCCAAAAGGCAAAAGAGTTTCTTTATAAGAAATGTCAAAGGCGCGAAGCAGAACGCCGATGCGCATCGACCAACTGGAATAATTACGATTTCCGACAAAAAAATCCAACATCACCCGTCCCTGTAAATTGTTCACAAACGGGGCAAACCTACAGGACTATAGTTCATATTCAAGATAAAACATTACTTAAAGTTGCGGCTGTCCTTGATTTGATCCCAAGCCCAAACCACTTCTTGCAGCTGTTCTTCTTGGGAACGATCCCCGCCATTCATGTCAGGGTGAAGGATCTTAATTAGGGATTTATACGCTTTGCGTACCTCAGCCTTTGTCCAGTTGTCTTTTGCTTCCAATATTTCAATTGCGCGCCGCTCTGTCGGGGGCAATCTGCGCGATCCTGTCATGGCTTTGCCGGGGTTCTTGGTGGCATTTGCGCCCAAAACCTGATGAGGGTCTTCAATGCCAAGACGGGCCCATGCACGTGCCTCCGGATCGCTGAAGCTGCGTGTTTCGCGTTCCCAGACTTTATCCTTTGACATCTGGGCATTCATTTCCGCCTCGGTCGTATTGCTAAAGAAATTCCACTTCAGATTATATTCGCGCACATGATCCTTACAGAACCACTTATATTCGTCGAGAACATCTGGCGCCCTTGGTGCACGAAATTTACCCGGTTCACTGCATCCCTCATGTTCACATTCGCGCGTGGATGTATCAGACGCACCTGACATCCCGCGGCGGGTGCGCGTTGCTTTCTTCTTTGCAGAAGAAACGGACATATCAAATCCAAAAGGATCAGGTTTTGTCATTTTATTTCCTTTTCGATTCCGGTTGGATATCATAAACCAAGAAAGTTAAATTTGAAGAGGCTAGAGTGGAAAAAATGTCGCGCCGCATGCGGATAGAAGAAAAACTTGCTCAGACTTTCACAATTGAGCGCCTTGAGGTGATCGACGAAAGCGAAAGCCACAGGGGGCATGCAGGGTTTCAAGAGGGCGGGGAAAGCCATTTTCGCGTGCGCCTCGTGTCATCAAATTTTGAAGGCCAAAGCCGCATCGCGCGCCATCGCGCGGTGCATGCGGCACTGGGGAAGGACCTTTTGGGTGAAATCCACGCGCTTGCGCTGGAACTGTCCACGCCTTAACCTTTTTGGGCGTTCAACGCACTTAGGATACGCTCCCGCAGGGTGGTGGCCGTGTCATGGTTGTATGGGCTATGGACAGGATCAAAAACGCCTAGCGCCGCATCAACATGGAACAGCGCCTGTTCCAAATCCGCCTTTGCCTTTTCCCCGCCAAAAACCGCGGCCCGCACGTTATAAACAAGTGCCATATTAACTTGTGCTTTGGCCCAATTTATCGACGCGTTGTCTTTGGTGTAGACCTCAAGCGCCTTTTGATAGGCTGTGACCGCCTCCTTCAGCCGCGCGATGGCGTCTTCCCCGCTTTGCCGCTCCCCAAGGGTGGAAAGGGCAATGCCAAGGTTGTTTTGTGTCATGGCCCAGTCCATCTCTGCGCTGTCTTTGGTCACGACCTGAAGCGCGTTTTGATAGGCTGTGATCGCGTCATTCATTCGCGCGATCCCCTCTTCCCCGCCTTGACGCTCCCCAAGGGTTCGAAGGGCAATGCCAAGGTTGTTTTGTGCGGTCGCCCAAAGCGCCGCATCTTTGGATTTATCCAAATCGGCCAGCGCCCTTTCGATCATTTTTACCGCATAGAAAAGGCCGCTACCGCCAAAGGTTAATCCATGGGTGTACAAAAGACCTTCATACTCCAGCCGTGCTTTGGCGGGGGCGAGGGGGGCAATCGACCCTTGCGCGGCGGCGGCGGCGTCGAGGATATCAAAAGCCGCCTCCGCCCTGTTGCGCAACAGCGCGTTTTTTGCGCGCAGCACTTTGGTGGCAACGGAAATTTCTGTTTCCACCTCATCCACCCGTGAAAGCAGCCTTTCCACCTGTTCAAAATCCAGCGCGTCCAAGGCATCTTTGGCGGCCGCCTTAAGGTTATGAAGCTGTGCCGCGCCATCCGGCATTTGATCAATCTCGGCGCGATAGGCGCGAAATTTTTTGGACTTTGCCTTCAGAAAGTCGCGCATCGCGTCAACAGATTCTGTTTCTTCAAAATCCGGATCAAAGCGCAGACAGAGCGCTTCGAGTTGGTCTTTGCTGAGCGTGTCTTTGTCATCCACCACCCCTTCAAAGCCATGACGCTGGCGTAGAATGGCAAGGATTTCTTGGGTGTCTGCCTTAATCTCTTGGGTGTTTTTGGTCAGCTTGCTCAGCCGCGACAGGAGTGCGCGGTTAATCTGTGGGGCCAGTTCGGCGTGAAGATCTTTGTTGGTAAGAAGGCCTTCAAGAACGGGGTTGACCCAATTTTCAAATGCCTCTTTCCGTTCATAGGGTTGATCACCAAGCGATTTGATCATGCGCGACAGGATGATGTCAGCATTGAGATCACCCGCGACCAAGTCCGACAGATCAGGGCGTACGTCAATAAGCATTTGGGGCAGAGCGGTGCGATCCGTTTTCCCCATATGAAATTCGGGGTTTTTCAGTCGTTTCTTTAGCTCGCGTTCCGTAGCGCGGTAAAGCGTTTGCAGGGTGTCTGTTTCAAGGTTCAGCGCCTCTTTCAGCGCGAGCCAGCCGTTGGCAGCGCCGCTTAGTGTGGACAGCGCTGTTGGATCCGTGACGGCGGCCGCGATATGCACCAGCGCGTTTGCCCCATGGGCCAATGAATTTGCCGTTTGGAAATACCGCATCGCCACCTTGCATCCTTTGGTAGAATGTTAGGTCTGCAATATACCTATTGCAAGCGGATTAAGGGATCACTTAAAGACCAAGTTTCGCACTGACCAGATCGTTCACGGCCTTTGGGTTGGCTTTGCCGCCCGTGGCCTTCATCACTTGGCCCACGAACCAGCCCGCGAGTTTAGGGTTTGCCTTGGCCTTTTCCACTTGGGCGGGGTTGGCGGCGATGACCTCATCCACAGCGGCTTCAATCGCGCCGGTGTCGGTCACCTGTTTCATGCCGCGTGCCTCAACGATCTCAGCCGGATCGCCGCCCTCGTTATAGACAATCTCAAAGAGGTCTTTGGCGATTTTACCGCTGATATCGCCCTTGGTGATAAGATCAATCACACCCCCCAGTTGGTCGGGGGACACGGGGCTTTCAGTGATGTCTTTGTCGTCCTTTTTCAACCGTCCAAAGAGTTCGTTGATCACCCAATTTGCGGCCAGTTTCCCGTCACGCCCGCTGGCCACCGCTTCGAAATATCCCGCGGCGTCAAGTTCGGCAGTCAGCACATTGGCGTCATATTCCGACAGGCCAAAGTCGGCCATAAAGCGCGCCTTTTTCTCATCGGGCAATTCGGGAAGGTTGGCCGCGATATCATCGACCCATGCTTGATCGATCTCAAGGGGAAGAAGATCGGGATCAGGGAAATAGCGGTAATCATGAGCCTCTTCTTTTGAGCGCATCGAGCGTGTTTCGCCCTTGTCTGGATCATAGAGGCGGGTTTCCTGATCGACGCTGCCGCCGGCCTCTAGGATGGCGATTTGGCGGCGGGCCTCCACTTCGATCGCTTGCTGGATAAAGCGCATGGAGTTCATGTTTTTGATCTCACATCTTGTGCCAAGATGTTTGAAATCCCCGCTTTCAATGTATTTCTCATATTGGCCCGGAAGGCAGACAGAAACGTTCACATCCGCGCGCAGGTTGCCGTTTTGCATATTCCCGTCACAGGTGCCAAGGTAGCGCAGGATCTGGCGGAGCTTGCCGACATAGGCGGCGGCCTCTTCTGGGCCGCGTATATCGGGGCGGCTGACGATTTCCATAAGCGCAACGCCGGTGCGGTTGAGATCAACAAACGACATATTGGGGTCCATGTCGTGGATGGATTTGCCCGCGTCCTGTTCCATGTGGATGCGTTCGATCCGTACGCGCCGTGCAATGCCCGGTTCCATATCCACGATCACCTCGCCCTCGCCAACAATAGGGTGGTAGAGCTGTGAAATCTGATAACCTTGAGGCAGATCTGGGTAAAAATAATTTTTCCGGTCAAAAGCCGACCAGAGGTTGATCTCTGCCTTCAGGCCGAGGCCCGTGCGCACCGCCTGTTCCACGCAGAATTCATTGATCACCGGAAGCATCCCGGGCATGGCTGCGTCCACAAAGGCGACGTTGGCATTGGGTTCATTGCCAAATTTTGTTGACGCACCGGAAAAGAGCTTTGCGTTTGAAGAAATCTGGGCATGGACTTCCATTCCGATCACCAATTCCCAGTCGTGTTTTGCGCCTGCGATGGTTTTGGGCTTTGGGGCCTCATACGAAAGATCAAGCATGCCGATCACCTCACTTTGTCATTCAAAGCAGGGTTTAGCCAAAGGCAAAAGGAGTTTCAATCGTCTTTACATAAGATCCGCAAGCAGACCTCTATTTGGCCGCATCAGCATGGCGTTGATGGATCTGCATAACCCGCAGGACAAGCTCTTCCCCAAGTGCGGCTTTTTGATCATGGGTCAGTTCCTGACTTTCCAAAAACAGCCAGTGGGCCCCCTTTAGCCACAGAAGTGGATGAAGTTCGCGCAGATGGGTGTCTATAATCCAATCTGCAGTTTCATGAAGCTGCAATCGGTTTCGCCATTGTGTGGCGCTTTCCTTTCCTGAAACAGGGGCGGAAAGGGATAATGCCGCAAAACCGGCAAAAAGATTTGCGTTATGCTGGTCTGGACATCTTTCGAATATGTCCAAGGCACCTTCCATAAAACGTGTGACGTCCACACGTTCAAACGAAGCACTATCCGTACCCAATGGATCCAAATACATCCACGCGTAGGCACCTGTTCCCCAGATATCCTGAGTTTTTTTGACCATTTTGGAGGCTTCGTGGTCAAGAACATCCAGACCAATTTCTGGGTGGGCAAGAAGGGCGCGCGCGTATTTTCTAAAATGCGCATAGGTCGTTTTATCCAGTGCTATCAATTCTTCATAGCTTCGCATGAGACTGGCAGGGTTTGCGTTGGAAATTTCACACAGCGCGCATTTTGCGGCTGCGATGGCAGCCGATTGCGCGTTATGCTTTGTAGCAAATGTAATATGTGTGGAGGCCTTGGAAATATGACTTTCTATGGCGCGGTTACCAAAGAGACCGCTGTCTTTTGCCTTTTGCGTTTTACACAGACGTACGGCATCTATATGTGCATAGCACATCAAAAGATGAAATGCGTAGTCGTCAGAGAGTTCCGCAGCGAATTGTTCAATGTCGCGAAACCCGTCTGAGGTTGCGCTTGGACTTTGTGTTTCAATCGCCTGCTCTAAAGGCGAAAGAATGCGATGTCTCGCGCTGCGGGTTAGTAATTCTGCGATTGGGCGTCCTCCGGTGGTGACCGCCAGCATTGTATCAAATTGTTTTATCTCTGCGCAAAGCTGTGGCATTTCATCTTGTTCAGAAAGCCTATGTCCACGGTGGATATACCACTCCACTTCAAGGTCCTCTTCGCTTTTGTACACACACGGCATTTTAACCTCTGCCTTCAGTGCCTCGGGTTCGGTATCGCTCATGCGGGGTTTATGAGCCCCATAATTTTTGGAATGGCTTGGAAATCGCTGGAGGCCAGTTTGCGAGAAAATGTATTTTTTAACAGACTGAACAACGGGTGACCTCATAAGCTCAGCTACGCGGATGCGCTTGACGATCTCTTTGCAAAAGAATGGGGCAAAAAAGTGGCAAACACTGAAAAAAGTCAAAAAAATGACAAAATATTTTATCATTTTGACTTTGTTTTGCGTCAGTGCTGTCTTGGCGCGGGGCCATATTGGATTATTCCAAGTTCAATAAGATCCGAGATACCATTTCAGTTGTATTTTTGCTGGCCTTTTCGTTGAGGCGGTTCAGAGCTGCGATTAGATGGTTTTTTCCTTCTTCATTAAATGGACCTTCTTGAAAAGCGCCGCTGAGGCGTGCGGAAAGCGTTGGGTTCAAGGCGTCAGATTGGATCAGCCAATCCGCAACAAAGTGATAGCCTGCTCCAGAAGACTGGTGAAATCCTGCAAAGTTTTGTGTGAACGCGACGATAACCGATCTGAACCGATTTGGGTTTCTTATTGAAAATTCTGGATGTTTGGTCAGGTTTTGGGCAATAGTTACAAGGGTATCCGGTGATGCAGTTGCTATTTGCAGCAAAAACCAACGGTCAATCACAAGGCGTTCATCTTTCCAGTGATCATAAAAGGCCTCCAATTCGCCGCTTGCGCGGCCCTGACGAAGCAAACTGGCAAGCGCACTCGCCTGCAGCGTCATATTGTCAGCCCTTTGGAATTGAGCTCCGGCCAGCGCACCGCCGTCCTTAAAGGACACATAAGAAAGTGTTGCATTGGTCAGTTTGCGCGCAGCGCTTTGTTCTGCATCAGGTTGATAGGGTGCTGTCACTATATGGCGCTCGTAAAGCGTCTTCAGCAGGTCGTACAACCGTTCAGCCAGCGCATTTGAGAAGGCCTGACGCGCCAAGTAAAGTTTTTGAGGATCGACAGTGAGCCCTTCTGAAGTCATTTGTCGGGCCAGTTCGCTTTCATTTGGCAGGGATAGGACCAAGGCGCGAAAGGCTGGATCAATGGTCTCATCAGAAATGATTGAGGCCATTGCATCGATCAGAACGAGGTTGGCTGGCGCGTCCGTTAGCGCCATATCGATAAGCGCCTTCGTTTGCAGGGCATTGCTGGCTTCCCAACGGGTAAACGGATCCGTATCATGGATCATAAGAAAAGCGCGTTTTTGATCCGTCAATGGTTGGTCGAGATGAACGGGCGCTGAAAACCCGCGCAAAATGGATGCGGTTGGGCGAGATGCCAATCCTTTGAATTCAAAACTCTGGCGATCCTTGGTCATTTCAAGAAGGGTTGTTGGAAGGATTTCATCCCCGTTGTCGTTCAAAAGCCCAACGTTGATGGGAATGACTTGGGCCACCTTATCGGTTTGATCCAGAGTAGGGGATGTAGATTGTGAAAAGGTCAGCGTGTATGTCCCGTCTTCAAAAGCCTCTTCCACAGAGACGCGGGGAGTGCCAGATTGGGTGTACCAGCCTTTGAACTGGCTCAGGTCACGGCCCGTGACATCCTCAAAGACTTTGAGCCAATCTTCGATGGTGGCGGCCTCTCCGTCGTGGCGTTCGAAATAAAGATTGAGCGCCTCTTCATAGGCCGCATCCCCGACAAGCCGTTTAAGCATACCGATGACTTCGGCGCCTTTGTCATAAACAGTTGCCGTATAAAAGTTGTCAATCGCAACATAGCTTTCGGGACGTACCGGATGTGCCAATGCGCCGGCATCTTCGGGAAACTGTCGATGCCGCAGTGCGATGACGTCTTCGATCCGTTTTACCGCTGCGCTGCGCATGTCCGATGTGAATTGCGCATCGCGAAACACGGTCAGCCCCTCTTTCAGGCTCAGCTGAAACCAATCCCGACAGGTGATGCGATTGCCTGTCCAATTGTGAAAATACTCATGTGCAATGATCCCTTCGATCCGTTCGAATCCGCCATCCATTGTGGTTTTGGGATTGGCCAACACGTAGGAACTGTTGAAGATGTTCAGCCCCTTGTTTTCCATCGCGCCGGCGTTGAAATCATCAATCGCCACGATGTTAAAAACATCCAGATCGTATTCGCGCCCATAGACATCTTCGTCCCATGTCATCGATTTGATGAGCGAGTCCATCGCAAATTCGCATTTGTCCTCATCGCCGTTGCGCACGTAAATGCCCAGATCAACGGCGCGTCCTGATTTGGTCGTAAAATGTCCGCAATGGCGTTTGAGATCGCCCGCGACCAATGCAAAAAGGTAAGAGGGCTTGGGCCAGGGGTCTCTCCATTCGGCCCAACCGGGACCCTGTGCCACAGAATTGCCGTTGGAAAGAAGAACTGGCAATGTCTGGGTCGGATCCTCAATGCGCACATGAAAGATGCTCATGACATCGGGGCGGTCCGGATAAAATGTGATTTTGCGAAACCCTTCGGCTTCGCATTGGGTACAGTAGACGCCGTTTGACATATATAAACCGTCCAGCGCTGTATTGCTTGCCGGATCTATTTCAACCTCGGTTTCAAGGATAAAGTCGGGTTTTGCCGATTTGATCAACAGACCTTTTTCACTGAGCTCAGGGTCAATAGAGGCACCGTCGAGCCTACAGGCGATAAGTTTCAGTTTGTCGCCATTAAGAAACATGTTCTCTGCTTGAGATCCGCACCGTTTGACATTGAGACGGGCCAAGACGCGCGTTTTGTTGGGATGAAGTTTAAATGTCAGATGAACCGAGGTTATCTCAAAAGGGTAGGCGGTGTAATCTTTGAGAAGTGTCTTTTCCTGTGCCAAATTCATATCGATTTGCCCTTTTGATGCAACGTCTTATTTTTCAAATACAGCTATACTGAGAAAGCTTGTTCAAGGCCCTTGTCTTCGTCGTTGTCACAAAATATCGTGCAAATGGGGAAACTCAATAGGCTGGTGTGGAAGTTGCCCGTGTTCTTTGCTAAGACCGGTTGAAGGGGAAATATGCGATGAATAGTTTGCGCTACATGGCGTTTGAAGGGTGAATTGAATGCGTCCCATTATTGGTGTGATAGGCAATCAACATTTGATTAATGACCAATATAACGTTCAGGCTAGCGGAACGATGAATTGTGATGCGTTGGTTAATGTGGCAGGCTGTATGCCGCTTATCATTCCGTCAAATCCCCAGCATGTCAGCGTTGAGGAGCTTCAGGCCTGCTTTGACGGGTTTGTCTTTACAGGCGCGCGCGCCAATGTGCACCCCGAAGAATACGGCGAAGCAGAGACAGAAGCCCATGGAAGTTTTGACAGAGGCAGGGATACAATTTCGCTCGCCCTGATCCGGGCCTGTGTGGCAAGTGGTCAGCCGTTTTTGGGAATTTGCCGCGGTTTTCAGGAAGTCGCTGTCGCAATGGGAAGCTCGCTTCATCCAGAGATCCGCGATTTGCCGGGGCGGGACAATCATCGCATGCCACCCGATGGCACGTTGGAAGAAAAATTTGCACTGCGTCACAAAGTTATGGTAAGCGAAGGAGGGCCATTTCATCAGGTCTTTGGCGCAACCGAAGTGATGACGAATACGCTCCATGGTCAAGGGATCAAAGTTGCCGGTCCGCGCGTTGTTGTGGATGGTCATGCACCCGATGGCACAATTGAGGCGATCTATATCAAGGATGCGCCGGGGTTCACGTTGTCAGTGCAATGGCATCCTGAATATAACGCCGCAAATGATCCGACGTCGCGGCCTTTGTTCGAAGCCTTTGGAGATGCGGCACGCGCTTGGAACATGCGCCGTATGGGGCGGTCGCTTAAATCGGCCTGACCACGATCATTCTTGAACGGCGTATTGTTCCAAAACCTCCAGAGGAACGATTTCCAAGGCCCGTTGATGTGTGGCGTGTAAGTTGACGGTGGGGGCGCATCCTTCGTCATGCGCCTGAAGAAACCGCCCAGCACAAAGACACCAACTGTCCCCAGCCTTCAATCCGTCAAACCCATAGGCTGGCATCGGCGTGCTCAGGTCATTTCCAACGTATTTTGAGAAAGCAAGGAATTCTTCGTTCATCACGGCACAGACCGTATGGCTTCCCTGATCTTCTTTGCAGGTATTGCAATGTCCGTCCCGGAAAAAGCCGGTCACCGGAGAGAATGAACAAGGTTCAATGGGATCGCCATAAACGTTCAATTCTGGATCCATTTTCATCATCCGAGCTGTCCTTTTTTAGTACTTGGCAAAGGCGTGCTCTGAGAATGTGATCCAACGCCCGTGAAAGTCAACCCGACCCAGATCAATCACCTCTTCCTGCGGCCACAGCCGCAAGCGCATAGCCGCACCCGGCGTTTTTTTATCTGCCTCCATGGATAGATGGGCCAATGGCTTTGTCTTGGTGGCTTTCGCGCCCGCCTTAAGCAGTGCAATTTCACATGCCTGTTGCACGGATTCGGGAAAATACTGCCAAGCAATAGTGTGAAAGACCAGGTGAAGCATATTCTCTTTTTGCAAATTCAGGCGATCTGGTAACCATTCATTGGCTCCGGCTTTGTCGATTTTTGTCTCCTGCGCGGGGCCTGCACGGCGTAATCGCTCCATCCGTTCTGCCTGATCGGGCCAAGTGTATGCCATCAGCCGCATCAGATCCTCGCGGCGGCTTGGGGCCAGCGGACCTTTCCAGTCTGGCGTGAGGATCAACAAAGGGTCCTGCGCACCAAAGTGCTCCGAAGCGACCTCCATTCCGTATTGATCGTAGATAAGGTTCAATCCCGCGCTTGCGCCAAGTTCGGACACCATCAGCGGGCGAGCAAAGCGGGCGGCTAAATAATGGCTGACAGCAATCATCACAGCGCTGCGCCGGATCTCGTTCGTCTGGGGGGCATGGAAGAGCCATTCCAATATGAAATCTCGATGGTATTCGAAGGCATTCTTCACCGCGCCCCAAAGTTCCGCGTCAGTGCTTTCGTTTGGGGGATAGTGTGTTTTCAAAGTTTCATCTTTGGCTGAAAGCACCAGCGCGTGCAAAGCGCCTGCAACGCGCAAAGGCACGGAGTGACCAGACGACGATGTGTCGCCTGTCCAGTTCAGAAGGAACGCGCCAACCTCTGTGTCTTCGGTCAACCGATTTGCAAAAAGATCCATAAGCCGGCCCATGAAGGGCGATCCAAGGTCCCTACAAGGAGAGGCCTGTAGGGCAAAATGACTATGCAACATTACTTGAATTTATCTATTAGTTTCTGAAGGGATGACCTCTCATCCGTTGGTTTCGTATCAGAAATTTCACTTACTGGCGAGGGTTTTCTAGATGGGGTCTTTGGTGCAGGCGTTTGGGCGTTTTTGTCCCCATTCCCGCTTAAAAGGGCCACTTTGGTCATAAAACCAGAACGATCGCCTTGGGCAAGTTGACCGGAGGCGTCTGCGATTGCGTCCAGCAGCGGATCCAGCCAATCCTGATCCTGTTTGGCAAAATCATGGAGCACATAATGTGACACGAGCTTCTTGTCGCCCGGATGTCCGATGCCGAGCCGGATCCGATGATATTCTGCGCCAATGTGTTGGTGGATCGATCGCAACCCATTGTGACCTGCATGTCCACCCCCCGTTTTTGAACGACATTTGCCGGGTGGCAGGTCAAGTTCGTCATGAAAGACGGTTACCTCTTCTGGCGCGAGTTTGTAAAAGCGCATGGCTTCACCAACCGATTGACCCGAGAGATTCATGAAGGTTTCGGGTTTGATCAGTAGAACCTTTTCTCCGCCAAGCCGCACTTCACTGATCACGGCCTGAAATTTGGCTTTCCAAGGGGCGCCATCTGTTTTGTTCCAAATGCGATCCAATGCCATAAAGCCGATGTTATGGCGGGTGTTGCGATATTTATCGCCCGGATTTCCCAGTCCTACAAACAGTTGCATACTTGAGCCCACAGCCCTCTATATTGCGCTTCGTTATATCCCGTTTACCCAAAAAAAATGCGGGGCGCAAAAGCCCCGCATCAAATATCTCAAGAAAAGCACCTTATTCTTCGGTTGCTTCTTCTTCTGCCTCTTCGCCGCTTGCAGATGCATCATCGTCATTGCTCGAATCTGACAGACCGCGTGGAGCTGATATATTTGCAATCACGAAGTCACGATCAATGGTCGGGCGTGTGCCCTCTGGCAGGTTGACAGAGGAAATTGTGATGACTTCACCAATCGGCAAACCAGACAGATCCACAGTAATTTTTTCTGGGATGTCGCCTGCTGTGACGCGCAATTCAACCTCTGGACGCACGATGGTCAACACACCGCCGCGTTTGAGGCCCGTACAACTGTCTTCATTGATGAACTCCACAGGAATATAAAGGCTCACACGCGAGGTACGGCGCAAGCGCATCAAATCAAGATGTGTCGGAAGGTCTTTGACGACGTGACGCTGAACGTCGCGGCAGATCACGCGCACGTCTTCGTGTCCGTCCACTTTCAGGTTAAAGAGGGTCGACAAGAAACGTCCTGCTTTCAGTTTCTTCAGAAGGACGTTTTGCGGGATTTGGATGGGAAGCGGATCAACGCCCCCGCCATATACCACGCCTGGCACCATGCCATCGCGACGCGCTTGACGGGCGGCGCCCTTGCCTGTCCCCGTGCGTTCTATCGCTTCAAGATTTGGGATCTCTCCAGCCATAATAATCTCCATAATTTAGTTATGCGGAACTCCTCCAAGGCTGTAGTCCCGCCGAAGCCGTCCCCATATAGGAGTTCTTTCAAATAGGAAAGGGCTATTTTCAGTTTTCCAAACCGGCCTCTGAGGCGTTCTTCGGGTTATGCCCAAGTGCCACTGAAGTCAGAAGGAACGCGCAGGATGTCGCGCGAGAGTTCTTCGATCGTACGGCACCCGCAGAGCGCCATGCTGGTTTCCAATTCCTTTTGAATAATTTCGAGCGCCTTGGTCACACCCTGTTGCCCCATCGCTCCGAGACCGTAGACAAAGGATCGTCCTATATAGGTGCCCTTTGCGCCCAGCGCCAATGCCTTCAGTACATCCTGACCGGAGCGAATTCCACTATCCATATGGACTTCGATTTTATCCCCAACAGCGTCAAGTATTTTCGGCAGCATACGGATCGCACTTTGCGCCCCGTCTAATTGCCGCCCACCATGGTTTGACACAATGATGGCATCGGCCCCAACGTTTAAGCCGAGTTTTGCATCTTCCTCGTCCAAAATGCCCTTCAATATGACTTTGCCATCCCACATTTCTCGGATCTCTTTTACATCGTTCCAATCGAGCTTCGGATCAAATTGTTCCGCAGTCCATGCTGACAAGCTTGTGGTGTCAGAGATGCCTTTTACATGACCAACAATATTGCCAAAGTTACGTCGCTGCGCGCTAAGCATTTCTATGCCCCACGCCCATTTGGTCGCCATATCCAGAAAGTTCGCAGGGGTAATCTTGGGAGGGGCGGAGAGCCCGTTTTTAAGATCTTTGTGACGTTGTCCCAAGACTTGCAGATCAAGCGTAATGACCAGAGTAGAACAGCCCGCGTCTTTGGCGCGTTGCATGAGACGTCTCATAAAGTCCCGATCACGCATCACATAAAGCTGAAACCAGAAGGGCTTGGTGGTTTTTGCGGCAACTTCTTCTATTGAGCATATCGACATTGTGGAAAGCGTGAAGGGAACACCAAAGGCTTCGGCCGCGCGCGCGGCTTTGATTTCCCCATCCGCGGATTGCAATCCCGTCAAGCCGACCGGCGCAAGGGCGACGGGCATGGCCACATTCTGCCCTATCATCTGCGACCGCGTGTGCCGTCCGCTCATATCTACGGCAACGCGTTGGCGCAGTCTTATATCGGCAAAGTCATTCACGTTGTCGCGAAAGGTCTGCTCCGACCAACTGCCCGACTCCGCGTAGTCAAAAAACATCTTGGGGACGCGGCGGCGGTAAATCTGTTTCAGGTCATCAATATTTGTTATGACAGGCATGGGGTTCTCGTGCGTTCATGAAAGCTTGTCCCAATAGAGCATGCGTCCGCCCCGTGATCAATCGTCTTTCAGGGTAGCGCGGCACCGGCAGGAAAGAGAGGTTAGGCCGTATGTACCCCGTCTGCGAGAGAGGCAACAAACGCCAAGACCTCGGACACGGATTTTCCGGAATTTAATTCGGTTATGATGGCGGAGCCAACCACCGCACCATCTGCAATTTTTGCGATGGCGTTTGAGGCCTCCGGCGTTTTGATTCCAAATCCAACGACAACGGGAAGGTCGGTTTTTGCCTTAATACGCGCAACTTCTGGGGCGACGTCGGTGGTTTGCGCCTCTGCTGCGCCTGTGATGCCAGTGATTGAGACGTAATATACAAAGCCGGATGTATTGGCCAAAACAGCCGGTAACCGCGCATCATCGGTTGTTGGAGTTGCAAGGCGAATAAAGTTTAAACCCGCGGCCTGCGCCGGAGTACAAAGTTCATCGTCTTCTTCAGGGGGAAGGTCAACGATGATCAACCCATCGATTCCCGCCTCTTTCGCATCGCTCAAAAACTGATCAACACCGTGACTGTAGATCGGATTGTAATATCCCATGAGCACGATCGGCGTCTCATTATCCGTTTTGCGGAAATGGCGCGCCATATCGAGGGTTTTGTTCAACGTCATTCCCGCCTCAAGAGCGCGCTGACCTGCCAACTGGATCGTCGGGCCGTCTGCCATTGGGTCGGTGAAGGGCAGGCCAAGCTCTATAATGTCAACGCCGGCGGCTGGAAGTCCCGCCATCAGCTCTGAGGATACATCATAATTTGGATCTCCGGCCATGATATAGGCGACGAAAGCTTTTTTCTTGGCACGCGCAAGGCGTTCAAACGTGGCGTCAATCCGTGTCATCTGGGACCCTTTTCGAAATTTGCTCTGACTTGCCCAAAAGCAACAGGAAAATCAATGGGAGTTTTTCCATTCTTTTCTTTGGGGGGAAAGATTGTGTGCGAATGATCTTGTTTCAGGAAGCATCTGCGACTAGAAGCGCGCTCAATAACCGCAAGGAGCAGGTCTATGGGCTTTAAGATGGGAATTGTTGGGCTGCCCAATGTTGGAAAATCCACATTATTCAATGCGCTAACAAAAACCGCTGCAGCGCAGGCAGAGAATTTTCCCTTTTGTACCATTGAACCAAATGTCGGCGAAGTGGCGGTGCCTGACGCGCGATTAAAAAAACTCTCTGATATTGCGTCTTCCAAACAGATCATTCCGACGCGAATGACGTTTGTTGATATTGCGGGATTGGTGAAAGGTGCGTCCAAAGGCGAAGGACTGGGTAATCAGTTTCTTGCCAATATTCGTGAGGTAGATGCCGTTGCCCATGTTTTGCGGTGTTTTGAAGATGACGATGTCACCCATGTCGAAGGGCGCGTGGATCCTATTTCCGATGCGCAGACCATTGAAACAGAACTGATGTTGGCTGATATCGAAAGCATTGAAAAGCGTCTTCAGGGGCTCAGCCGCAAAGTGCGGGGTGGCGAAAAGGAGGCGGTTCAACAGGAACGACTTTTAAAGGCGGCGCTTGAGGTTCTTGAAAAAGGAGAGCCCGCGCGCGTGGTCGCCGTGGATCAGGAAGATGTCAAAGCTTGGAAAAACCTGCAGCTGTTGACAACCAAACCCATTCTTTATGTTTGCAATGTCGGAGAAGACGAAGCCTCAGCTGGAAATGCACATTCTGCCAGAGTGTCTGAAATGGCCGCGGAGCAGGGAGCTGGCACTGTCATTATCTCTGCGCAGATTGAAGAAGAAATCAGTCAATTGGATGCTGACGAGGCGGATCTTTTCCTCAATGAAATGGGTCTCGACGAACCGGGCTTGGATCGTTTGATCCGTGCCGGATACGCGCTTTTGCAATTGGAGACGTATTTTACCGTGGGACCAAAAGAGACTAGGGCCTGGACAATTCGAAAGGGAACGCCGGCTCCGCAGGCCGCAGGTGTCATTCACGGAGATTTTGAACGCGGCTTTATACGGGCAGAGACGATTTCTTATATCGACTATATTTCGCTTCAGGGGGAACAGGGGGCGAAAGAGGCCGGAAAAATGCGAGTTGAGGGAAAATCATACATCGTTCAGGACGGAGATGTTCTGCATTTTCTTTTCAAGGCATAGAAATTGGAGCACAGTATGTGCACCAGTTTTCTTTGGATTAAATGAGCAGCCAAGATGGTGTCTTCGAATTAACTGAATGTTAACCTTCAAACCGGAATATTAATCTGCGAACCAGCTTCGATTCTACGACTGTGGGCTGATAAAACTAGCCAAAAGATGGGTGTTTTACCCACAAAGAATATCCACACATACTACTAGTTATAGTGTTTGGGTTACACTGAATCACAATTTGTAGTGTTTATTGTGGGATTTCTTTGAATGTGCAGATCCCATGTCGTCCTTGCGTTTTAGGGAATCAATCCCTTGTGGTTTTACGTGACGATTGATGTAAATTATCAGGCCATCTCGTTAAGTATGCGCGAAATATAGGTAATTATTATCGCGACAGATACGGTAACCAGTGTCACTCAAAACCTGAGGCTGCGTTGGTATGCTGACTGCAATAAATCACAAACGACCGTCAAGATAAAATATTTGCAAATATTCCCAAAATTTTATCTTGACCATCACCGCCAAAATACGCCAGATTGTATCGGCGAGGATCAAAACCACAAAATATAGTAGGTTGACGCATGGGGGCCGGGGCCGTTGGAAACAACGCGGGCGGGGTTCATGTGCCCAGTGCGCGTCACTTAATTACTGGCGGTGGAGGTCCTAGAAAAACACAAAAAGCGATTAGGTAAGGCGGGAAAATGAAAATAGAAAGAAAATTCACAAAAGCGGGGCAAGATGCATACGCAGACTTGGAATTTATTACAACGGCGTCGGAAATTCGCAACCCTGACGGGACCATCGTGTTCCATTTGGATAATGTAGAGGTTCCCACGTCTTGGTCTCAGGTGGCAAGCGATATCATCGCTCAGAAATATTTTCGGAAGGCAGGCGTTCCGGTTGAATTGAAAAAGGTGCGTGAAAAGGGGGTTCCAGAATTTCTGTGGCGCTCTGCACCCGCGTCAAAGGATACGCCCTTGGTTGGGGAAACGTCGTCCAAGCAGGTTTTTGATCGTCTTGCCGGTGCCTGGACCTATTGGGGATGGAAGGGCGGTTATTTCAGCGCTGAAAATGACGCGCGCGCATACTATGACGAAATGCGCTACATGTTAGCCACACAGCGTGCGGCACCAAATAGCCCGCAGTGGTTTAACACTGGGTTACATTGGGCCTATGGAATAGATGGGCCAAGCCAAGGTCATTTCTATGTGGACTTTGAGACCGGTAAGCTTGTCAAATCCAAGTCTGCATATGAACACCCGCAGCCCCATGCGTGCTTTATTCAATCGGTAAGCGATGATCTTGTGAACGAAGGAGGCATTATGGACCTCTGGGTGCGCGAGGCGCGTCTGTTCAAATATGGCTCAGGAACCGGCACGAACTTCAGCTCTTTGCGGGGGGATGGCGAACCTTTGTCCGGAGGGGGGCGGTCTTCTGGGCTGATGGGCTTCCTGAAAATTGGCGACCGTGCAGCTGGGGCCATCAAATCCGGCGGCACGACGCGTCGGGCGGCGAAAATGGTGATCTGCGATGCAGACCATCCAGACATTGAAGAATTCATCAATTGGAAAGTCAAAGAAGAGCAGAAGGTCGCCAGTATCGTCGCCGGCAGCAAAATGCATGAGGCCAAGCTGAACGAAATATTTGCTGCGATTGGCCAATGGGATGGCTTAGCAGAAGACGCCACGGATCCGTCAAAGAATGCAGCCCTGAAATCGGCGATCCGTGCCGCAAAAAAGGTTTCCATTCCAGAGACTTACGTAAAGCGGGTGTTGGATTATGCGAAACAGGGCTATTCAAGCATTGAATTCCCGACCTACGATACGGACTGGGACAGTGAAGCTTATGCATCAGTTTCTGGGCAGAATTCCAATAATTCAATCCGTGTGACGGACGCATTCCTGAGGGCCGTTGAAGCAGGTGAAACGTGGGATCTAATCAACCGCACTGATGGGAGCGTGGCCAAAACACTTGACGCACGGAAGCTCTGGCAGGACGTGGGGCATGCAGCTTGGGCATGTGCGGATCCGGGCATCCAATATCACGATACTGTAAACGCATGGCATACATGCCCCAAGGACGGGGAAATTCGCGGGTCAAACCCGTGTTCGGAATATATGTTCCTTGATGATACGGCGTGCAATCTAGCATCAATGAACCTGCTGACCTTCTTGAAGGATGGCAAATTTCAGGCGGATGATTACATCCATGCCACCCGGCTTTGGACGGTGACGCTGGAGATTTCAGTGCTCATGGCGCAATTCCCGTCAAAAGAAATTGCCCAAAGAAGTTTTGAATTCCGTACTTTGGGTCTGGGATATGCGAATATTGGTGGACTTCTGATGAATATGGGCCTGGGCTATGACAGCGATGAGGGTCGCGCGCTTTGTGGTGCGCTGACGGCAATCATGACAGGCGTGTCCTATGCCACCAGTGCGGAAATGGCGGGCGAACTGGGACCGTTCCCGGGATATGCGAAGAACAAGGCGCATATGTTGCGGGTGATCCGTAACCATCGCAACGCGGCGGCCGGTAATGCCGAGGGATATGAGGGTTTGGCGATAAAGCCCGTGCCATTGGACTGCGCCAATTGCCCAGATCAGGATCTTGTGATGCTTGCGCAGTCAAGCTGGGACGAGGCCTTGGCGCTTGGTGAGAAACATGGGTTCAGAAATGCGCAGACTTCTGTGATTGCCCCGACGGGCACGATTGGGCTCGTGATGGATTGTGACACGACCGGTATTGAACCTGATTTTGCTCTCGTAAAGTTCAAAAAGCTTGCGGGCGGTGGGTATTTCAAAATCATCAACCAATCTGTACCGGCAGCCTTGGAAAAATTAGGATATGGCAGCGCTGCAATAGAGGAAATCGTCTCGTTTGCGGTTGGCCACGGTACGCTTGGAAATGCACCCGGCATCAATCACACCAGCCTCATAGGCCACGGATTTGGGCCATTGGAAATCGAGAAGATTGAAAACGCGCTGGCAAGTGCCTTTGATATTCGGTTTGTGTTCAATCAGTGGACGCTTGGGACAGAATTCTGCCAAAAAGTGCTCGGTATTCCTGAGGCGAAACTCAACGATCCAAGCTTTGACCTGTTGCGTCACCTTGGGTTTAGCCGCTTGGACATCGAGATCGCCAATGATCATGTTTGCGGCACCATGACGCTTGAAAATGCGCCGCACCTGAAACCGGAACATTACCATGTCTTTGATTGTGCCAATCCATGTGGCAAAAAAGGGAAACGATACTTGAGCGTGAACAGCCATATTTACATGATGGCGGCAGCGCAGTCCTTTATTTCAGGGGCTATTTCAAAGACGATTAACATGCCCAATGACGCAACGATTGAGGATTGCCAAAAAGCCTATGAACTGAGCTGGGCGTTGGGTGTTAAGGCAAATGCACTTTATCGGGACGGGTCAAAACTGTCCCAACCATTGGCCTCCGCATTGATAGAGGATGATGATGACGCGGCGGAGATCCTCGAAAGCGGTAGCCTGCCAGAAAAGGCGGCTGTTTTAGCGGAAAAAATTGTTGAAAAAATCGTCATCAAAGAGGCCGTACGCTCCCATCGGGAAAAAATGCCCGAACGGCGCAAAGGCTATACGCAAAAAGCGGTTGTCGGCGGACACAAAGTATATCTTCGCACGGGAGAGTATTCGGACGGTTCTCTTGGCGAAATTTTCATCGATATGCACAAAGAAGGTGCTGGTTTCAGAGCGATGATGAACAATTTTGCTATCGCCGTTTCAGTTGGCCTCCAGTACGGGGTGCCGCTGGAGGAATTCGTCGATGCGTTCACATTTACGAAATTTGAACCCGCGGGTATGGTACAAGGGAATGACAGCATTAAAAACGCGACATCTATCCTTGATTATATTTTCCGTGAGCTCGCGGTAAGTTATCTTGATCGCACAGATTTGGCGCATGTTAAACCAGAAGGGGCCGCCTTTGACGACATCGGTCGGGGTCAAGAAGAAGGCTTATCCAACGTGACGCATGTCACGGAATCGGGAGCATCTAAGTCATTGGAAGTGCTCAAGCAAATCAGTTCTACAGGCTATCTTCGCAAAAGACTTCCTCAGGAATTGATTGTGCTTCAGGGCGGGCAATATTCTGGGAATTTGGCCTTTGACACGCAAACGGAAGTGCTGCCAGAACCAGACGCGGTCATTGGAAACGTGACCAAATCAACTTCTATGGATGCACGCACAAAAGCAAAAATGCAGGGCTATGAGGGAGATCCCTGTGGAGAATGTGGCAATTACACACTTGTCAGAAATGGAACTTGTATGAAATGCAACACATGCGGATCGACTTCCGGATGCAGTTAAGCACGAGACACGGGGCGGGTGCGCTCGCCCCTGACGACGTTCAGGCCGCAGGCATAAATCAATATCGAGTAGTATAATCTGAGCTTGAACGGCGAAACTTTAAACGGGGGCAATGCCCCCGTTTTTTTCATCTATAAACAATATATTGCAGCGTGCATTTAATGTTAATCAAGGGCCGGATTAAGGTGAGTTATCCGCTTTGATTGAGGGAAAGGAAACCGATGATGCGAACCACTTCAAGAAATATGGTTCGTCCGAAGTGGCAAAAAATCAGATTATATTGTGAGCAGTTGTCCGTTGCTTTGATCAAGTCTTGTGATTTGAAAACACGAATTTAAACTGGATGCGATAAGGGGGAAAAACACCCCGTGCGAATGCGCCAAAGATGGTTTTCAATTTTAAATAAAATCAAAGCAGGGAAGGTGTATAAAATATATCAATGCGATAATAAAATATCTTGAGACATTGCATTTCCTATGTATGTTTAACGAAGAACATAGAAAGGAAGTCAAATGAATCGCGCAGTTATGATCATTCTTGTTTCACTCACCTTGGCAAGTTGTAGTACGGTTAGTGAATATAACCTTAATCCGATGGATTGGTTTGGATCTTCAGATCAATAAACCTTGGTTACTTGTAGAGTTAGGTTGCAAAGGATTGCGCAATCCTTTTTTAGATTTGATCATAGTATCAGTGTAAAACGCGATTTCTTGCGCATTCGAACTTCTTGCTTATGGCCTCAAAATGTTCATCAGGTGCATTATCATGGATGTTTTCCGTGATTTGCCAGGCCAGAAGATGCATATAGTCCGTGAGCGTTTGACGAAAATCAAGCGGGAGAACGTCGATCAAGGTGTTAACCTCATCAAACAATTTCAGAACATGATCTGGAATGACCGTTTCTTGTAGTTGCATTTTTGGGCTCCGTTACGTTCAACTTATATTTAATAACGGCGTTTTTTTTAGGAGATTTAGATACCCACAAACGGCATATTTTTGCCGAGAACTCTGTCACACTGTATTGTGATGTGTATTTATGTCGAAGTCAGTTAAGTTGGGAAAAAACAATACGCCTATTGAAGAAGAGGGAGGTATCGTGATGAAACCGATGTTCGTTGCAAAGGCAAGTTGGTTCAGTGTCATCTGTGGGCTTGTCGTCAGCGCTTGTGCGCCGCAAGTCGGATCGGATCGCTGGTTCAAAGAAACACCAGCGGATCAAATCAGAATGCACTATGCCTATATCTGCCAGACTTACGGGTTTAATGAAGGAACAACTGGTTTTTCCGAATGTATCCAAAAAGAAATCAATGATCAGAAACAGAGAAATGCAATCGCGCAGAGCGCGCAACCTTCGGCGGCTGGTGCGGTTTACGCCGGAAGTGGTAAATCGGGGATTACCTTGGTTTTGAGAGAAACATTCAATTAAGCCAGCGCTTTAAACTACAGCTTTGCTGAAATCTGAAAATCCTTGGCGTGACATAAAATATGGGTCTTGTTGCGCAAAAAACTGCTTTCTGCTGCAAGCTACGCTCTGCCACATGGTTGGTGTGAAATGTTAAATTGTGGTTGCATGTGGAAGTCCTTCGCATGTACCCCGTTGGACACCGCTGTTCAGATTGTATCGTCCTCATGCCGCCTGCCTTTAACATCAAGGGATATTCCGACAAGACATTAAGTTTTGTAATGTTTGGCGCAGCGTCATTGTGGGGGCTTTATTGGTTACCCGTGCGTGCCTTGGCTGAAATGGGCATAGACGGTGTTTGGCCTGTGGCGTTGATGAATCTGTTTCCTGCGCTCTGCTTGACGCCCTTTATGCTGACTTTGCTGATCCGTCCTGACAGTGGGGTGAGAGAGGCATTTTGGTCTGGCCTTTCTGTCGGAATTGGATTTGCATTTTATACCTTTGCTATGCTTGAAACGACTATCGTGCGCGCAACGCTATTATTTTACCTCACTCCAATCTGGTCAACATTGCTGGGTATTTTTATTCTCTCCGAACCCTTTACAAGGACGCGGGCGATCGCAATTTCGGTAGGGCTTTTGGGGTGCTTTATTTTGTTGAGCCCAGATCAGACTGCGTCTGTTGCGCTCAATATTGGAGATCTTTACGGGCTATTGGCCGGAGGTTTTTGGGCAATTGGCGCAACCTGTATAAAACGCTGGCCTCAAAGCCCTGCATTGCTGATCACATGGTTTCAATTGATATCAACAACGCTTGTGGCTTTGATTTTTGCTCTGTTAATATATCAAGCGCAGGCGCCGGACTGGCTACTTGTCGTTCAAAGTCTTCCAATTACGTTAGGGGCGTCGGTTTTTATTCTTTTGCCCTCAACGCTACTGCTAATGATCATATCTCAGGTGCTTTATCCGGGCAGAGTGGGGGTTTTGATGATGTCAGAAGTTTTGGTGGCAATCGTCAGCGCATCGCTACTCGTACCGGAGGAAAGGATGAGCTTGGTGCAGTGGGGGGGCGCTGCGGCGATTATCATTGCGGCTCTTTTTGAAGTATTTTCGGTTCAGAACAAAAAGACCGATTTAAACCCGCCAAGGTCAGATCGTTAATCAATATAGGCATCCGCCCGAAATCCCGCGCGTTGCAAATGAATAGGCAACAGACGCCCATAGAGCTGTTTGGTGCGTTCGGGCGCGCCGACCATATTGGGTTCTTCAACATATGAAAAAATAGCCACGTAGCGTGGTGTTTTGCCAAAAAGCGGCGCGACACGATGCAGTGAATAGCGTCCGCGAAACAATTGCAAATCTCCAGGTTCCAGACGCAAGGAAACAACCTTGTCAGACGTACCGTTGAGCACGCGAGAGACCTCTTGAAAATTCTCTCCTTCTTTGCGGATGGCTGGAGCATATTCAAATTCTCCGCCGGCATCCGCATTTTGAAGCGCGAGCGTCACAGTGAAATTATTGGTATCAAAATGCCACGGAAATCCATTTCCCTCTTCTGCCATATTGACGATGACATCCGCCAAAGGATCAGCGTAGCGATAAAAACGAGGTTCTTGCAGGGCATCCTTTATGAAGGTTTCAAACCCAACAAAATTATGTACCTGTCGCAGCGGGCCATCGGGGACAAAGTTATCAGCAGGTATAAAGCTATTGGAGCGATCAAAAAACTGTCGGCGTGGATCGTTTCGCGGCAGGGTTGGATCATCTTTCGTGAAATACACATTCGTGCGGTTAAAGGATTTATGAGCCTGCTGTGAAACACTGTCTGCTTCGCTGACAAGCGCCTCAATCCCTTGCTTTGTGAGGAAATTTTTCAAAACGGCACAACCGTCGTTTTGAAGATCCCTACGCACAGAGGCAAGCAACGAGGACCGTTCCGCATTGTCTTGATCAATTGGATAATCTTTGAGATTGATAAACTGTTCTGCTGTATGCGTCATCAAGCTAACCTGTTTTCTCAGTCTTTTGATGCTTGTAACCCTGAAATGTGGTTTGGCGGAAATCTGACCTGAGAACGACATTATATTTGTCGAATTTGCCTTATACCTTACTCAAATTTCGTCTAATGAGAGGGTAATTCCATAAACATTCGCCACAGCTTCCAGTCCAGTGGCGGTGAATTTATGACGTTGGCGGCAAAGACTTGCGAATTGGACGATTATGAGATTCACAGAGTTCCTGAAAACGAATGCGAGCTGGCTTTGGGCCGGAGTGCTTTTGACATTCATGTCGAGTTTTGGCCAAACATTTTTCATTTCTATTTTCGGGGGGCACATTCGAGAAGAGTTTGGGTTGTCACACGCGGCTTGGGGCGGGATTTATTCTTTGGGGACCACAGCATCTGCGGTGGTGATGATCTGGGCCGGTGTTCTTACTGATATTTTTCGGACCCGTATTTTGGGGGTGATTGTTTTCTTTGGGCTTGCTTTGGCTGCGGTGGCGATGGCTGGGTTGCATTCTGCTGTTTACTTGCCCTTTGTTATATTTGCGTTGCGGTTTTTCGGCCAAGGCATGTGTTCTCATCTGGCGGTGGTTGCAATGTCACGCTGGTTCATCGCCAATCGGGGCAGGGCGCTTTCACTGGCGACTTTAGGCTTTTCATTTGGAGAAGCAGTGCTGCCCATCGTTTTTGTGTTCCTTATGGGGTATGTCGCATGGCATAACTTGTGGCTGGTTTCCGCCTTACTGCTTTTGTTTGCCGCACCGTTGCTTTGGTGGCTTTTGAAAGAGGAACGAACGCCTCAAGCGCTTGCGCAGGAAAATATATCGCCAGGAATGAACGGGCGTCATTGGACACGCAGGCAGGCACTTTCCCATCCGCTGTTCTGGTTTATGGTTCCCGCGTTACTGGGACCAAGTGCCTTTGGAACAGCATTTTTCTTTCATCAGGTCCATTATTCGGAAATTAAGGGATGGGATCATATTGCGTTTGTCTCTTTGCTTCCGGTTTATACGGCTAGTGGTGTTCTGGCGATGCTGGTCTCAGGTTGGGCACTGGATAAATTCGGCACTGCCCGATTGATCCCCTTTTATCAGTTTCCGCTCTCAATTGCCTTCATTTGTTTTTCGCAGAGCGCAGATATTACATTTTTATTCGTAGGGTTATTGTTTTTTGCGATGACTTCCGGGGCGAATGCAACGCTGCCCAATGCGTTTTGGGCAGAATTTTACGGGACGCAACATTTGGGGGCGATTAAAGCTATGGCCGCCGCCGTTATGGTCCTTGGCTCCGCAATCGGACCAGGAATTACAGGGGTTTTGATTGACGCGGGCATTGCGCTTGATACCCAATACCTGTCGATTGCGGGATTTTTCTTGCTCTGCAGCCTTTCGATGCTGATCGGAGTGTCGCGTTCGAAATCAGCGCTTCAAACTATCTTTGGGTAAGGTAATTCGCACAGCCCTTGAGAGCCGCGAAATCATCTACAACAAGGTTGACGCCAAAGGATTTGTTCATCTCAGAAAATCGCCCTTTGTCGCAAAAGGCTGCGCCAAAGTTCGTCTCACTCACAAAAGGTTCCAAGGCACGTGCGAGTCCGCCGATCAAAAAAATTCCACCTTCGGGCAAAGTCGTGAGAGCCAGATCACCGAAATAAGAGCCAGCAAAGCCACAAAATACGTCGATGACATGGCGCGCCTCGGCGTTTTCTGGTGCCGATTGGATTACGTCCTGTGACGTGCGAGGCGAATTTGGATAGAGAACATGGTTCACGAGCGCCATACCGCGGCCTGAAATCACTTCTTCCACTTCTGCAAAGCCGTTTTTCTTGATCAGATAGTCGGCAACTTTTTGTTCTGTCGCGTTGCGCACTGGCAGTCTTGTATGCCCAGCTTCGGCAGGGGGAACAATGACGCCATGGGGCGTAGGAATACTGAGTGCTATATTAAAGCCTGTTCCGACCCCACAGACCAGCATGCGTTTTGTCTTATCCACATGCGGCGTGCCATAAACATGTTTAATGTCGGCGTTTTCCAAAGCTGAAAGCGCATAACCTTGCGCTTGCATATCATTGATAATGCCTGCCTTTTCGGTTTTTGCGATTTTTTGAAGCGCAGATTTTTGGATGGTCCAGTCAATATTTGTTAATTCTGCCCGATCTTGATGGGCAGGGCCGGCAACAGCAATGCAAATCCCGTCGAACGAGGATACGTTCATCTCAGAGATGTATCGATCAAGAATATCTTCCAGACAGGAAGCGGTTGCATTTTCGTAACGCTTGAGCGTCTCTTTGCGCAGGGCGGTTCCGGCGCTCAGCGCAAGTCGGGTATTTGTACCACCGACATCAGCAACAAGATGGACGCCTCCACGCGACATCATACCTCTTCCCATTTTGGATTCGCCATTGCGGCTTTCTCTAGTTTCGACCGGAAGAAAACGATTTTCTTCCCATTTGTAAAGTTGCTTGTCACCATAAAGAGCCGCATTGAAAGACTTTTTTGCCACAATAGTCTTTGGTAGCACGTTCAAATCCGTTCACAGAATGACTGCACCTTTGAAGAAATGACGAAAATTATAATCTGTGAAGGTCAAAAAAGCATATATTTGTTCTTCTTATGTTCTTATAATTTTATTGGCGTTCCGTTATATTCGCGCTAAGTAGACTTTCAGCTAAGAGGATGGCAGATGGCTGAATTGAAATTTATAGAAGTGCGCGGTGCGCGCGAACATAATTTGAAATCCATTGACGTTGATATTCCGCGCAACGAATTGGTCGTGATCACGGGTCTTTCGGGATCTGGCAAATCCTCTTTGGCGTTTGATACGATTTATGCCGAAGGCCAAAGGCGCTACGTTGAGTCACTGAGCGCCTATGCACGCCAGTTCCTCGATATGATGGAAAAACCGGATGTCGATCACATTGCTGGTCTGAGCCCTGCGATTTCCATCGAACAGAAAACCACAAGCAAAAATCCGCGCTCAACGGTCGGAACGGTGACTGAGATATACGACTACCTTCGCCTTCTTTTTGCGCGCGCCGGCACGCCCTTCAGTCCCGCGACCGGTCTGCCGATTGAGGCGCAACAGGTACAGGATATGGTGGATCGTGTCATGCAGATGGAGGAGGGCACCCGTGCCTATCTTCTTGCCCCAATAGTTCGGGACCGCAAAGGTGAATACCGTAAAGAGTTTCTGGAGTTGCGCAAGCAGGGTTTCCAGCGTGTAAAAGTGGATGGTGCTTTTTATGAGTTGGATGAACCACCCACATTGGACAAGAAATTTCGCCATGACATAGATGTGGTGGTAGACCGGATCGTCGTGCGTGAAGGTATGGAAACACGGCTTGCCGATAGCTTTCGCACTGCACTTGATCTTGCCGATGGGATTGCAGTTTTGGAAACCGCCCCGAGCGAAGGGGAACCGGAGCGTTTTACATTTAGTGAAAATTTTGCCTGTCCGGTCAGTGGTTTTACCATTCCCGAAATTGAACCTCGGCTCTTTTCGTTTAACGCACCCTATGGGGCTTGTCCTGAGTGCGATGGGTTGGGGGTGGAACTTTTCTTTGACGAGCGCCTTGTTGTGCCTGATCAAACGCTTAGAATTTCTGATGGAGCACTGGCGCCGTGGCGCAAAGGCAAAAGCCCTTATTTTCTTCAGACCATAGAAGCAATTGCAAAACATTATGGGTTTTCACCGAAATCCCCTTGGAAGGATTTGCCGGAACAGGTGAAAACTGTATTCCTCTACGGATCCGGAGAACAGGAGATCCAATTTCGTTATGATGAAGGGGGACGCATTTATCAGGTGAGCCGCGTCTTTGAGGGAGTGATTCCAAATATGGAACGGCGTTATCGTGAAACCGATAGCAGCTGGATCCGCGAGGAATTTGAAACCTATCAAAACAACCGACCCTGTGGGGGGTGTGGCGGCTACCGTCTAAAACCGGAGGCCTTAGCCGTAAAAATTGCCGGTATACATGTCGGGCAAGTGGTTCAGATGTCGATTAAAGACGCATATGAATGGTGCTCCAGCGTCCCCGACAGCCTCACCAAGCAAAAAAATGAAATCGCTGCAACAATTCTGAAAGAAATTCGCGAACGTTTGGGGTTTCTTAACAACGTTGGTTTGGAATATCTCACGCTCAGTCGCAATGCGGGGACGCTTTCGGGCGGCGAAAGCCAGCGCATTCGTCTCGCAAGTCAGATTGGAAGCGGGCTGACGGGGGTTCTTTACGTTCTTGATGAACCATCGATCGGTTTGCATCAGCGCGACAATGATCGCCTGCTGGTGACGCTTAAAAACCTGCGCGATCAGGGTAATACTGTGATTGTTGTGGAACATGACGAAGAAGCGATACGAGAAGCAGATTACGTCTTTGACATTGGTCCCGGTGCCGGAGTGCATGGCGGGCAAGTGGTGAGCCGTGGTAAACCGCATGAGGTTGCCAAAGATCCCAAATCTCTGACGGGTCAATATTTGAGCGGCACACGCAAAATCGAAATACCTCATGAACGGCGTTCCGGTAACGGCAAGTCCGTGACGGTTGTTAATGCCACCGGAAATAACCTTAAATCCGTAACGGCAGAGTATCCCTTGGGCAGATTTGTCTGTGTAACGGGTGTTTCGGGCGGAGGTAAATCGACACTCACGATCGAGACTTTGTTCAAGACGGCCTCTATGCGGCTTAATGGTGCAAAACAAACGCCGGCACCCTGTGAAACAATCAAGGGGCTTGAGCATCTCGATAAGGTTATTGACATTGATCAACGCCCCATCGGACGCACGCCGCGCTCAAATCCTGCAACCTACACAGGAGCCTTTACACCGATACGTGATTGGTTTGCAGGCATGCCTGAAGCAAAAGCACGCGGTTATAAGCCTGGGCGCTTTAGCTTCAACGTCAAAGGGGGACGTTGCGAAGCCTGTCAGGGAGATGGCGTAATCAAGATTGAAATGCATTTCTTGCCCGATGTTTATGTCACTTGTGAAACCTGCCAAGGGGCGCGATACAATAGGGAAACTCTTGAAATCAAATTCAAAGGCAAGAGTATAGCTGATGTGTTGGACATGACAGTAGAAGACGCACAGCAGTTCTTTCAAGCAGTGCCGTCCATTCGTGAAAAAATGGATGCCCTTGTTCAAGTTGGACTTGGTTACATCAAAGTCGGCCAGCAGGCGACAACACTTTCCGGTGGTGAGGCACAACGTGTGAAATTGTCCAAAGAGTTGTCCAAAAGGTCCACGGGGCGTACGCTTTATATCTTGGATGAACCCACAACGGGATTGCATTTTGAAGACGTGAGAAAGCTATTGGAAGTTTTGCATGAACTGGTGGAGCAGGGCAATTCGGTCATCGTCATCGAACATAATTTGGATGTGGTAAAGACGGCTGATTGGATCATTGATATTGGTCCCGAAGGCGGCGAAGGCGGGGGACAGATTGTTGCTGTGGGCACGCCGGAAACCGTCGCTGGGATCGCTGAAAGCTATACGGGGCGGTACCTGAAACCCATGTTGGAAGAAAGTCGCGTGGCCGCGGAATAATGGATCAGACGCGAAGACAGCGCGCTGTGCTCCAGAATAATGCGAAACTTACAAGGCCTGCCATAAAATAGGTCGTCAAAATCACTTGTAAGATATCATAGGGCAGGGGGCTGACGCCCCCGCTGTAAGTCGCTGCACCGTAAAGGGTGACGGCAAATATCACCCGCCCGAGAAAGCTTTGCATAGAAAGATAAGTAGCACGATTGTCATTGGCCAAGAGTGGCTGCACAGCTGCAAGGATATACGGGCGGGAAAATGCATCCGGTACCATCCGCAGCAATAATATGGCACTGAGATAGATGGAATTTTCGATGGCCAACACCCCGTTGATCGAAATTTGTATCGCAAAGGCAAATAGCAAAATGCCTGCGAGGCCTAATCCCTGACGTAGTCGTTTGGAGACAGCTGAGGCCAGCAACGACACACCCATCATCGCAGCGCTCACGCTGCCACTCACGATGACGGCAAAGAATTGTGTCTGATCTGATCCAAGGGCTTCAAAAATGAAAGGTTGTCCAAACACAAACCCCACATGGCTGAACATATAAGCCAACGTTCCAAAGCCTAAAAACCACCGCAGCGCGGGATGGCGAAATCCGATGGTAACCGTGTCAAAAAACCGAAGCTTTGTACTGCTCCTCTTGTTGTTTGATCCGGCTGATACTGCGGGTGCTGGCGATTTTATGAAGAAAATCACAATCAATGCAAAGGCTTGTGCCAGCATCGTTGCGTAAAAAACCGATAAGTAATCTCCATAGGCCATAAGCCCTCCGCCCAAAGCAGAAATAGCTGCTGCAGAAAAGGAAAATCGCCACGCCCTGATCTCTTGATCTTCGATTTCATTTTCCCGTCCGGCGGCCTTTAATGTTTCAAACAAAAGGGCGCTGTCGGTTCCAGACGCCAATGCCATGCTGGCCCCAAGCATCAGGTTGCCCAACGCAAAGGCTAAAAAATCGGTTCCAAAAATGAAAAAGAAACAACAAAATGCTCCTAAGCCCGCAGATAGAATGAGTGTTATTTTCCGTCCCAACCGGTCAGACATATATCCAGAAGGGACTTCGAAGATCATCGTTGAAATATCATAAACCGCGTAAAGTAAAATGGCTTCTGCGGGAGTTAATTTGGATTGAAAAAACAAAAACCAGACGGCTTGCCAAAAAAACAGACTGCGGCAAAAAACGAACCATGGATATAGTCTGATATTTCGATTTTGCTCAGCGCGCACAAGTAGTGACATATGGATTACCCTTACCGGACCATCAGAATCTTGAGGAGACCGCACTCCGTTTGGCTGTGCTACGCCTTAACGGGTTGTCGTGCAATAGATCTATAGGCCTTACCGCCTCAAATGCCTGATCTACGCGTTTTTTGTGCTTTGTCTTTCGCTCGGGATGCTATGACATCGTGAGCCAGCGTTTTGGTGTAATCACAAAGTCTGTTTAATCGGTCTTCAACGGCCGCGAAATCCCCTGCGTCCAATTGGTCCGCTATCTCAGTATGAAGTGAAATAATCGTTTCGCGGTTTCGCGCTGTAAAGGTGATCATATTCATCAAGGGTTGCATCGCTTCGACAGAGCCAGCCAGTTGATAGGACAAAACTGGATTTCCGGCCGCATCCACAAGGGCACGGTGAAAAGCCACATCCGAGGCACACCAGCTTTCGTCACTTAACCCCGGTTGACTTTGACGATGAATTTCTGCGCGCATGGTTGCCAGATGATCAGCGGATCGCCGTTTTGCGGCATAGGGCGCACAGGCGCGCTCCATCGCAAAACGCGCTTCGCACGCAACATCAAAGCTTACGGCATTCATGGAAAGCAGAAGCGTAGATGTCGTCACATGTTGGCCATAAGCCTCTTCAAAGGCGATGCGATTAATAAAGGCCCCACCGAAAGCACCGCGTTGCGTGCGGATCAAAGATTGTGCCGCCAGACGCTTCAAAGCTTCTCGCACCGTCGGGCGGGAAACATTAAAGTCTTCAGCAAGCTCTGCCTCAGATGGCAACCGTTCATCCACACGTAAATGACCTGATATTATGGCATCCCGTAATGAAGAAGCAATTTGTGCAGATAAATCTGACGTTGTGTCTTTTCGTTCAATTTTCATTTGTCTTACAATTAAAAGTCTGACATTTAAATTACAAGCAAAATCTTGTGACTCGGACGTCATAGTTTATTCGGAGAGGTTTCTTTGGAAAGGGCATCCCAAATTTCATTACGTGGGGTCTATTGGCTTTCTTTTTTTGGGGTAATTTTGCTCTCATGGGGATGGCTTTATTCCCTGAGCCATTCGATGGATATGGATTTTTTCGGGCGTATGAATATGCCGGTATCTGATATGACCTTGGAGGCAATGCCGGCGTCTGGAGCCATGGATACGATGGCTGTCATGTCTTCAGAGGGGACACAAACATCCGGACTTTCACAGAGTATGGACATGCCAATGCCCGCAGATACGGGTGTAAAAGCTGCGCTGAAACGGTTTATCGCGATTTTTGGAATGTGGGCGGTGATGATGGCTGCGATGATGTTGCCGACGATGGTCCCAACTCTCAAAAGTTACGAAGACCTGATGCTCAGCGCGAATGGCACACGGGCCGGATGGCTTGGCGTGGTGCTTGGCTATGGTAATGTTTGGGTCGCTTTTGCAGCCTGCATCACCTTGGCGCAGATGGTTCTTTTGTCCTTCAACCTGATTGACATGATGGGGCTTGCCACCTCGATTTGGCTTTCTGCGGCGCTTTTGATTGCGGCGGGGGCCTTTCAATTCACACGCGCCAAGGAAATCTGTCACGGTGTTTGCCACAGTCCGATGATGTATTTTCTGGGTCATTGGAAAACGGGTTTTGGCGGTGGCTTGCGTATGGGGCTCGGGCTTGGGGCGTTTTGTGTTGGGTGCTGTTGGCTTTTCATGGTGCTTGGCTTTGCCGGTGGGGTTATGAATTTTTTATGGATGGGACTGGCCACGCTTTTTATGGTTTTTGAAAAGCTGCCCGAGATCGGACACCGCGTGGTCCGCCCCATGGGCTTTCTTCTTATTCTCGCAGGGCTTGGACTTGCGGTTTGGAATTATCACACACAGGGAGTGGTTTGAAACATGGCGAAACATTTCACGTCAAAAGCAATTCCAGCGAAAGCTCGGATCGATAATCGGATGGCGAACAGTAAAAAGAAACGCCTTGATCCGACGAATTGGGAAATCAAGGGAGAGCTTTTTTTAAACTGCTCCTGCACAGTGTTTTGCCCCTGTGTGGTGTCTCTTGGTGAATATCCTCCGACCGAGGGATACTGCCATGCTTGGATGGCGATTGCCATTGATGAGGGGCATTATGAGGGAGAAAGCCTGTCCGGCTTAAACGTCGGTCTATTGGTTGATATCCCCGGGCGTATGGGTGAGGGTAACTGGAAAGTTGCGGCCTATGTGGATGAACGGGCGAGTGAACGCGCCTATCACGGGATTTTGCAGATCTTCAGCGGTCAGGCAGGAGGTACAACTGGTCTGTTCACGATGCTGGTGTCCGAAATCATCGGCGCTCAGCGCGAAAAGGTGGAAATCATTCGTGATGGAGCACGCCGCTCGATCAATATCGGGCGCAAAATTTCCGGAGAAATTGAGATGCTGCAAGGGGCCAGCCCTGATCATCCGGTGATGGTGACCAACAGCAAATATTGGATGGGTCCTGATATCATTACCGCAAAAGGTTTGAAATCAAAGGTCCGCGATTATGGTCGCGTATGGGATTTTGAAGGCAAGTCGGCCGAAATTTGTCCCATTCATTGGCGCGGTCCACGCTAATATGGCCGGTATCGTTCCATCGCGCAGGGTGCGTGGTACGCCCTTTAGCGAAGGTGTTGCTGCGGCGGGAGCCAAAGCCTATACCGTTTACAACCACATGCTTCTCGCCAGCTATTTTGAAAGCTATGAGGCCGATTACCGCCATCTCAAAGACCATGTGCAAATCTGGGACGTTGCGGTCGAACGTCAGGTGAGCATCAAAGGGCCCGATGCTCTGAAGCTGATGCGTCTGATCAGCCCGCGTGACATGGATAAAATGGCCCCTGATCAATGTTATTATATGCCGGTTTGTGACCAAAACGGTGGGATGCTGAACGATCCAGTGGCGATTAAAATTGCACAGGACCATTATTGGCTGTCTCTTGCGGACGGAGATTTGTTGCAATGGGTTCTTGGTCTGGCTGTCGGGCAAGGTTTGGATGTGCAGATTGAGGAACCAGATGTCTCTCCTTTGGCGGTTCAGGGCCCTAAATCTGATGACCTTATGGAGCGCCTCTTCGGCCCAGAGGTGCGTGATATAAAATTTTTCCGGTATAAACGCCTTGCCTTCATGGACACCGAATTCGTGGTCGCACGCTCTGGGTGGTCCAAACAGGGAGGTTTTGAAATCTACGTCGACGGTGGAGCGTATGGCATGCCGCTGTTTAACCGTCTTTTGGAGCTTGGCGAAGATCTGAATTTGCGCGTGGGGTGTCCGAACCTTATTGAGCGCATCGAAGGGGGATTGCTAAGCTACGGGTCTGACATGCGCCAAGACAACACACCCGTTGAAGCAGGGCTCGCGAAATACTGCAACTCACCCTTTGACTATATCGGCAAAGCCGTCATCGAGCAGCAGAAAAAGGATGGCCCACCAAGGATCATCCGCCCCGTAGCGATTGATGGAGAGGGCGATCTTCCCCATAATGGCACGGGCTGGGAGGTCTTATCGGAAGGTCAAAGCGTCGGCCTGATAGCCTCTGCGACGTGGTCGCCGGATTTTGCCACAAATGTGGCGATCGGCATGATAGATAAAAAGGCTTGGGAACCGGGCACGCGGCTTGAGGTTCTCACACAAAACGGTGTGCGCGGGGCTACCGTTCAAGAGAAATTCTGGATTTAAGAAAGGTAATAGCATGTTCACCGCAATGGTTGTGGAAAAAGACGAGGAGGGAAAAACCTCAGCTGCTCTTCAACAGATTAGTGAAGACCAACTTCCCGAAGGGGAGGTTTTGGTTGCCGTGGAATATTCCACAGTGAATTACAAAGATGGTCTGTGTCTTGGATCTGGTGGCGGGTTGGTGCGCACCTATCCCCACGTTCCGGGTATCGACTTTGCGGGGACTGTCGAAACGTCGGACGATGCGCGTTACAAAGCCGGTGACAAAGTGGTTCTGACCGGTTGGCGGGTCGGTGAAACATGTTGGGGTGGCTTTTCTCAGAAAGCGCGTGTGAAGGCAGACTATCTTGTGCCCTTACCCTCTGGATTGACCAGTCGTCAGGCCATGGCCGTGGGAACTGCAGGTGTTGCGGCAATGTTGGGGATTATGGCGCTCGAAGATCATGGGATGCTCAAGGATAATGGACCAGTACTTGTGACCGGCGCCTCTGGGGGCGTGGGATCTATCGCGGTGGGGATCTTGGCCAATCTTGGCTATGAAGTGGCGGCGGTTACAGGGCGCCCAGAAACGGCAGATTATCTCAAACGTCTCGGAGCGAGCGAAATTGTCGCGCGAGAAGAGATTAATGAAACGACAAAACGTCCTTTGGAAAAAGAAACATGGGCAGGATGTGTGGATGCCGTCGGGGGCGAAATGCTTGCAAGGGTCTTGGGACAAATGAAATATGGGGCGTCCGTCGCTGCCGTAGGGCTTGCTGGCGGGGCTGCATTACCAGCAACCGTAGTCCCCTTTCTCTTGCGCGGTGTGAACCTCCTTGGCATTGACAGCGTTATGCAGCCTTACGAAAACAGGGTGCGTGCTTGGGATCGGATTGCGCGGGATCTGCCGCTGGACACTTTGGAAAACATGATCCAGTCCACAAAGTTGGAAGACCTGCCACAACTTGGCAAAGATATTCTGAAAGGTCAGGTTCAAGGGCGCGTTGTTGTTGAGATTGCCCCCTGATCTAGTTAACAGGATCAGGCCGGCCCGCAGGCGCTATCATTTAAAAAAGCCCCCCTCTGAGAAACCAGAAGGGGGCTTTTCATTTTTCAGTGAGAAACGGCGGTAGTAACTCAGCCGGCGCGCCTTGAACGCCCATACGCTTGCGCATGCCGTCGCGGATCACTGCTTTGAATAAAGAAATGCCCATCAAGGCCATCACAATAGAAAACGGCAGTGCACCAATAATCATCGCAGTGTTAATGGCGCCCAATCCGCCGGCAACCAGCAAAGTTCCGATCACAAGTGTCAATGCCAAACCCCAAACGATGATGTGGACCTTTGGCTTTTGGCTTGCGTCCCCGCCAGCGGCGATGGTGTTTATGATTAACACGGCAGAGTCAGCGGACGTTACCAAATAAGTAAGCAAAAGTACCACAATTATTAAGGACATCACTGTTGCAAGAGCAGGTGACAGCATGTGGTTGATCATGGCAAAGAGCTGTGAAGAGATGCCGACGCTTGTAATTGCATCGCCCGCGTCTCCATTGAGTGTCAGGTCTATTGCCGTTCCACCGACAACGGTAAACCAGACAAAGCACATGATCGATGGAACAATCATAGCCCCCAAGACATATTCACGAAATGACCTGCCGCGTGAAATCCGCGCCAAGAACGGACCGACGAAGGGTGCAAAGGCAATCCACCATGCCCAGTAAAAAATTGTCCAGCCCCCCTGCCAACCGGCGAGTTGGCTTTCAATGCTCTCAGGATTGCCATCTGGCCGCCATACAGTCAAAGACATGGCAGGCAGATTAATAATATAATCCCACAATCCGACAAACAGGCTCGAAAGCGCAAACATTGTAGAGCCGAACAGGATGAAAAAGGCCAAGAGGAAAAATGACAGCCCCATATTGATGTTAGACAGCCATTTAATGCCTTTGCCAACGCCGGAAAGCGCAGACAAGGTTGAGGTAAACATCACAATCAACAATGCGAGGATCATCGCAAATGTCGTTGGCGATCCTTCACTGTTCATCATCCAATCCGCTCCCGTGATATTAAAAACACCGGAGGCAAACTGAGAGACGCCATATCCGATTGTCACTGCAACCCCAAGGATCGTTGCAATCACAGAAACGATATCGATTACATGGCCAAGCGTACCAGAAAGAGCGTTTCCAAAAAGAGGTGTCAAACCAGATCGGATGGTCAGCGGAAGCCCGCGCGAGTAGCTGAAAAAACCAAGCGCCAGACCAACGATCGCGTAACACGCCCAAGCAGAGAAGCCCCAATGGAGGAAAGACCACTTATATGCGGGACGGACATTGTCGGCGGCCGAGCCTTCGGCAAGTCCCTGAATAACGTCAGGATTGGTTCCAAAATGATAAAGCGGCTCAGCCGTTGCATAGGTCAACATCCCAATGCCGATGCCTGCACCAAACATCATCGAAAACCATGAAAAATTCGAAAATTCTGGCTTTTCATTGTCAGTGCCGAGTTTCAGTTTGCCCGTCGATGGCCAAAGCGCCAAAGCAAGGCAAACGACAATATAAAATGCCATAACGTACATATACCATGCACCCGTATTGGCGTCGATTGTGCTGCGGACGCTTTTAAGAACATTTCCAGCGGCATCAGGAAAGACTGCCGCCCAAAGGATCAAAAGCCCGATAAGGATTTTGGACCCAAGGGCGACAATTTTATTGAAGCCTGCGTAAAATCCAGAACTGTCCGTTTCAATCGGAAGATCTGTGATCGGTAGTTTGATTGACATATTTAACCTCCTAAGGTTTTTTCCTGTCAGTAAATTGCAACCTGCTGCCAGTACCGCTGTTTTCGGCGGCAATGGCGTTCGTTTTTAACGATTAAACGAAAGAATTTTGTCTGCGCTTAGCAATGCAGACTGGCCCTTAGACTGGGTCATGATCCCTGTCAGACACCCGATCCCGTAATGTTGTGCGTTACCATTGTTTCTCCCTTACATTTTATGTGCTTCATTTAAGGAATACTGCTTGTAGCAGGTCTCCCAAAAACCGCGCGTTTATTTGGATTGTTTAAGAATCCAATTTCCCTTCGGGCGAAAAATTATTCGGCTTTTTGAGCGCGCAGATTACGCGGTCTACAGCCATCTCTAAGCTGAACACCCGTCATTCAAAGTAATTTGGAAAAATATTGTGAGTTTCCTTAAAATACTCTTTAAGATCAAAAAGAGACACTATAGATATAATTATAAACTTTAGAATATAATAATTGCCATAAATGTATTTTCCAACTATCAAGTTATTCCTTTAATGGGAGTGGGACATTTCTTGAAAAGGAGGGTCAATGACCTTCGACTTTGAATTTGTGCGTGCTCAGTTTCCAGCGTTTGAAACTGATGATGGGCGTCAAATGGCATTTTTTGAAAATGCGGGCGGATCTTATGCCTGTGGGGCAGTCATAGACAGGCTGCACCGTTTTTATCGTGAACGCAAAATGCAACCCTATTGGCCTGCGCGTCCCTCTAAATTGGGCGGAGAGGAAATGGATGAGGCGCGTCAGCGGTTGTCCTCTTGGATGGGTATTGAGCAAGAGGAGCTTAGTTTCGGGCCCTCCACAACCCAAAATACGTATGTTTTATCGCAAGCATTCCGTCAGATGCTGCGCCCGGGCGAAGCAATTATAGTGACCAATCAGGATCATGAGGCAAATTCCGGCCCGTGGCGTCGTCTGGCTGAGGCAGGAATTGATGTACGTGAATGGGGTATCGACAAAGAGACGGGCCGCCTTGACCCCCAAGGTCTGATAAATTTGCTCGATGACAAAGTTCGTCTTGTGTGTTTTCCGCATTGTTCCAATATTATTGCAGATATAAATCCTGTCGCTGATATCGTTGCAATTGCGAAAGAGGCGGGCGCCTACACCTGTGTGGATGGGGTAAGCTATGCGCCCCACGGTATTCCGCATATGGATGAACTGGGTGCGGACATCTACCTTTTCTCGACCTATAAAACGTACGGACCCCATCAGGGTATCATGGTCATTCGGCGAGAGTTGGGTGAAAAGCTTCCCAATCAGGGGCACCATTTTAATGCCGGCGCTCTTTATAAGCGCTTCACGCCAGCTGGCCCCGACCATGCGCAAGTTGCAGCCTGTGCCGGAATCGTCGATTATTTTGAAGCGCTTTATGATCGTCACTTCAAAGACAGCACTGTCCCGCTGTTCGATAAAGGCAAGGCCGTGCATAAATTGCTCAGATCACGCGAAGAAGCGCTGATGCAGCCTCTTCTTGACTACATTAAAGACAAAAATTCTCTGCGTTTACTCGGCCCAGGGGTAGCAGAGGAACGTGCACCGACTTTATCTGTAACAACGCAAATCCCGCCGCAAGACATTTCCGAGCGTCTTGCAGCGCGGCAGATCGCCGTCGGGGGGGATAATTTTTACGGGCAACGGCCAATTGAAGCAATGGGGCTTGATGCGCAGGTCGGTGTGTTGCGAATGAGCTTTGTTCACTATACCTCGGAAAATGATATCGCACGATTGATCCAAGCTCTTGATGATATTCTTTAATCCGATCTTCCTTGCGCCTTCGTATAAAAGATAAAGACCGAAAGGGCGCGTTTTGCAATCACCGATCATTTACTGGATAAGGCGGGATTTTCGCCTGAGCGATAATATGGCCCTGACACATGCGGTGCAAAGCGGTCAGCCTATCATACCATTGTTCATTATGGATGACCTGTTTCAATCCTATGGGGCAGCGCCAAAATGGCGCTTGGGCTTGGGGTTGGAACATCTCGCACGCTCGTTTGAAAAACTTAGCAGCAAATTGATCTTGCGTCGTGGCGACGCTGAGAGCGTTTTGACAGAGGTGATCCAAGAAACCGCCGCAACCTCGGTTGTCTGGAACAGGCTCTATGAACCAAAGACACGAGAGCGCGACAGCAAAATCAAAGAAACTCTCACAGCCCGCGGGATTACGGTTCAAAGTTTTGCCGGCATGGTGATGTTTGAACCTTGGACTGTCGCAACCGGCGGAGGAAGTTATTACCGCGTCTATACGCCCTTTTGGAAATCTGTGCGGGGCAGGGATGTCAAAGCGGCGCTGGCTGCTCCTGCGCGGATCGCAAGCCCTGAGGCTTGGCCGAAATCGGACCCGCTGGAGGCTTGGACATTGGGTCGCGCGATGAACCGCGGAGCAGCCATCGTGCGCCCCTTTATCTGTCTTGGAGAAGAGGAGGCACAAAAACGCCTTCAGGCCTTCATAGACAATGACGTGGCCGATTATAAAGAGTTGCGCGATATTCCGGCGCTTGCGGCAACCTCCGGTCTGTCTGAAAACCTCGCTTACGGAGAAATCAGTCCTGCTCAATGTTGGCATGCGGGGCAGAGCGCACTTTATGCAGGCGCGCCGGGGGCAGAGACGTTTCTCAAAGAAATTGTGTGGCGCGAATTTGCATACCACTTGATGTATCACACACCGCACATTCTTAGCGAAAACTGGAAACGGGATTGGGATGCTTTCCCTTGGAATACCGATGAGATGCATCCCCATGTGGTAGCATGGAAACAGGGGCGCACGGGTGTTCCTTTTGTGGATGCCGCGATGCGCGAACTCTATGTTACCGGGCGGATGCACAATCGGGGCCGGATGATCGTGGCCTCATATCTCACGAAACATCTCATGTGTCACTGGAAAATAGGTCAGAAGTGGTTTGAAGACTGTTTGGTGGATTGGGATCCCGCAAGCAATGCCATGGGATGGCAATGGTCGTCGGGTTCCGGTCCGGATGCAACGCCCTATTTCAGGGTATTTAACGCCGAGACCCAACTGCTGAAATTTGATCCTAAAAGCAGCTACATTCACCGGTGGATTGCAGAGTTGTCTGCCGCCCCACCGTCAAGTGCAGAAAATTTCTTTAAAGCGATACCGAAACACTGGAATTTAAGTTCGAATATGGGCTACGGTGAACCAATCGTAAACATGAGCTTGGGGCGCGCCCGTGCGCTTGAAGCTTATCAAAACAGAAGCTTTTAGGGGATAAGTATGCATTTGACCTCGACCAATGGGCAGAAAAATTTGCCCAGATACTTTGCCCAGGTCTTTGACGGACTGAGTCATTTGAATAACGGCCGAGTGGATTTTGCATTACGGGATGGACGTATTTTTCGCGCTGAGGGTAAAAATCCAGGTCCTATTGCTATCCTTGAAGTTAAAGATGACGATATTTTTGGTCGCCTGATCCGCGAGGGTGATTTGGGGTTTTGTGAGGCCTATCTTGATGGAGGGTGGAATACGCCTGATCTTCAGGCTTTCATGGACTTTGCGCATGCAGACAATAATGAAGTCTATGACAGCTTTCCAGGAATGTCGCTGGTGCGTGCGTTTGAAAAATTGCGGTTTTGGCTGCAAAGCAATTCCAAACGGCAGTCTCTAAAAAACATCAGTTATCATTATGACCTTGGAAATGAGTTTTACAAACTCTGGCTGGATGACACGATGACCTATTCATCTGCCATTTTCGAAACGGGTCAAGAAAGTCTGGAAAAAGCACAAATAGCAAAATACGCCTCTATGGTGGATCAGATGGGTGTCAAGGCGGGTGATCATGTGCTTGAGATTGGCTGTGGATGGGGGGGATTTGCTGAATACGCTGCGGCAGAACGCGGATTATCTGTCACGGGTTTGACACTCAGCAAAGAACAACTGGCGTTCGCTCGGGAACGGATTGAAAAAAAGGGTTTGCAGGACAAAGTGACATTCAAGCTGCAAGACTACCGTGACGAAAAAGGGGTCTATGACGGGATTGCAAGTATCGAAATGTTTGAAGCGGTCGGGGAAAAATACTGGCCGACATATTTTGACACGCTTCGCAACTGCCTTAAGCCTGGCTGTTGCGCGACCTTACAGATCATCACGGTGAGAGATGATCGTTGGGATATTTACCGGCGCGGTGTGGATTTTATACAGAAATATATTTTTCCGGGGGGTATGTTGCCAAGTCCTTCAGCTTTGCGCTCTGAGGTGGATCGTGCGGGCCTGCAATTTCAAAAATCCATAGAGTTTGGGCAAAGTTATTCGCTGACCCTTCGTCGTTGGTATCAGGATTTCAATGAAAAATGGGATCAGGTGGCAGACTTGGGATTTGATGAGCGTTTTCGCCGTATGTGGAATTTGTATCTCACTTCTTGTGCGTCAACCTTTTCAAGCGGAAACTGTGATGTGACGCAAATTACTGTGTCTAATCCCAATGCAGGATGAATTGCCGTCTGATTGCGCAGCATGAAGTTGCCGGCTACGCGGTTAATGAAGAGGCATATATTGACCGCATCTATTTTGAATTTGTGATTAAATCCTAGCCAAAGCCCCGCGGTGGGACAGCTTTTTTGCTCTGTGGGATTGGCGGAACTTCACGATGATCTATCCGGCATGTTTTTGAACTTTAAATAAACGGTTTCGGCTGCTTGAGGTTTCAGCATAACCGCATTAGGTTGTTCAGGCAATTTTCACGGAGATTTTAAATGCATTACGCAGCGGATCTAAGCTCTGCCATTGGCAATACGCCTTTGATAAAGTTGAAAAAAGTAAGCGAGGATACTGGCTGCACCATTTTAGGCAAAGCGGAATTTATGAATCCGGGTCAATCGGTGAAGGACCGTGCAGCCTTGTACATTATACGTGATGCGATTTCACGGGGAGAGCTAAGGCCAGGCGGCACGATTGTTGAAGGCACGGCGGGCAATACAGGCATTGGTCTTGCCCTCGTGGGGGCGTCGCTTGGGTTTAAAACTGTGATCGTCATTCCAAATACCCAAAGCCAAGAAAAAAAGGACATGATCCGCCTTGCTGGCGCCGAATTGGTCGAGGTGCCTGCCGTTCCTTACAAAAACCCGAATAATTATGTGCGTTATTCTGAACGCTTGGCTGCGGAATTGAACAAAAGCGAACCAAATGGGGCGGTCTGGGCCAATCAATTTGATAATACTGCGAATAGGCAGGCGCATATTGACGGGACGGGGCCTGAAATCTGGCGGCAAACAGACGGTAAAGTGGATGGGTTTATTTGTGCCTGCGGTTCAGGGGGCACGCTTGCTGGGGTTGCTGCGTCATTGCAGCCAAAGGGCGTAAAAATCGGACTTGCCGATCCTATGGGTTCAGCGCTTTATGCCCATTACGTCAATGGCACATTGGCTTCTGAGGGAGGATCTATTTCCGAAGGCATTGGGCAGGGCAGGATCACCAAAAATCTGGAAGGTCTTAGTCCTGACATGAGTTTCCAAATCACGGATCAGGAAGCGCTCCCAATTGTGTTTGATTTATTGGAAAATGAAGGGCTCTGCCTTGGAGGAAGCTCCGGAATAAATATTGCGGGCGCAAAAAAAATGGCTCAAAAACTTGGTAAAGGGCATACAATTGTTACGATCCTGTGTGATATTGGGACAAGGTATCAATCAAAGCTGTTCAATGAAGCGTTTTTGAGAGAAAAAGACTTGCCAGTGCCCCTGTGGCTCACAGCATCAACGCGTGAGATACCGGATGTTTTTGAATAAGCCTAAGTAGGTAAAACATGAAAAAACTCTTTGTCGCGATCTTATACGTCTTAGCTTTCTCTTTTGCGCATATTGTCTCTGCGCAAACAACTGAAATTGATTATGAGCTTTGGTTAAAGCAGTCACAGCATGTTGAAAGGCAACTTGAAAATGACGACGTGTCTGAAAGCCTTCGAAAACAGGTGGCAGACTGGCGCGTGCTATTTCAAAGCGCCAGCGAAGCAAACAAGACGCCTATTGCCACTGTGCTTTCCCAAATCGAAGCTTTAGGCCCGCTTCCGGAAGACGGGACAGAAGACCCGCTTGCGGATCGACGCAAAGAATTGTCCGAAGAACTTTCGCGCCTCAAAGCACCTGCCGCGAAAGCACTGGAAGCATTCAAAAAAGCGGATGGGTTGATCCGTGAAATCGATCAGAAAATCAGGGCAGAGCAAGCGTCTGCTTTGGTTCATCTTGGCAAATCACCCTTGTATTTTTTAGCTTGGCCTGCGGCACTTCGTGATATCCATAATTTTCATTCAGCGTTACTTCGCGAAGTAACGCGCACGTTTTCCACAGAGAGCAGCGTTAAGGTGCTTTCTAATCAATGGGTGAATTTGGCGGTCAGAGTGTTTATTTCGCTGGTTTTGCTTCTGGGCGCGCAGGCCATTATACGATGGATCTTGGGTGTATTTGGTCGCAGTAGTGGGGACGTCACACGACTGGCGCGATTTGCCACCAGTTTCCTTGTGATGTTAATGCGCGTTGCGGGGCTGTCTTATTTGGTTCTGACGCTCAATCAAAGTGGTATTTTTGAGGTGCGTGGAACGCTTGTTCTCACCTCTGCATTCAGCGGTACTTTTCAAAGTATCTTGATGAACTGGCCGCTTTGGGTGTTCGGGTCGATCTGGCTTGGGCAAAGATTATTGCTTGGGCCTCAGGCAAGTTTACGGGTTGAAAACACAGCTGCGGCGAAACGCGGGGTGTTCCTTTTCGGTGTGCTCGGTTTGGTCATGGTAATTGCACAGTACTTCAGGGTGATAAGCGCCTACGAAAATCTATCAGAACAAACCCTGTCCATACTTAATTTCGTTCTGATCCTCATCGGTTCTTTTGCGTTGCTCCAACTCAGCAAGGTTGGGATGGAGCTGCCAAAGGCGGACTTTAAGCAGTCAGGTGCAAGTGATCAGGGGCAGGTGAGTGGCAACGGACGCCTGATTGTCCCTTTGAAAAAGTTATCAAATTTTGTTGCAATCGCAGCACCTCTTTTGGCCGCCATTGGTTTCGCAAATGCTTCGGCCGCATTGTTTTATCCGTTTATTCAAACACTGGCGCTTCTGGCGTTTATCTATCTGCTTCAGGTGCTGGTGAATGATATTTATCTTGCAATCACTTACAACGGGACAGAGCCCTCAGAAGATGCATTGTTACCCATTTTAATCGGATTTTTTCTGATCTTACTTGCTTTGCCTGTCTTTGCGTTGATTTGGGGCGCGCGCTCTGTGGATTTGATTGAGATTTGGAATGCTTTTCAAAAGGGTGTGCCAATAGGTGATGCGCGTCTGTCTCCGGTCAATCTGCTGTCCTTCGTTATCGTCTTTACCGTTGGATATATGGCAACACGTTTGTTGCAATCCGCGCTAAAGGGGGCGGTCCTGCCGAAAACCTCAATCGAAACGGGTGCGCAAACCGCAATTGTGTCAGGTGTGGGGTATTTGGGGATCTTTTTCGCAGCGGTTGTCGCGATTTCCAGTGCTGGGCTTGATTTATCATCCCTTGCCATTGTTGCCGGCGCGCTTTCTGTTGGGATCGGTTTTGGTTTGCAAAATATCGTTTCCAATTTTGTTTCGGGCATAATCTTGTTAATTGAGCGTCCCGTGAGCGAAGGTGACTGGATCGAAGTTGGGGGTAAAATGGGTTATGTGCGCGATATTTCTGTGCGCTCAACGCGCATTGAAACTTTTGACCGCAGTGATGTCATTGTCCCCAACGCAGATCTCGTGTCAGGCGTCGTCACGAACTACACGCGGGGAAATACATTAGGGCGTTTGATCGTTCCGGTTGGTGTGGCCTATGGCGTAGACACGCGTCGTGTCACGGAAATACTGAGTGACATCATTAACGATCAACCTTTGGTGCTTTTGAATCCCCCGCCTTCTGTGGTCTTTCAGGGGTTTGGGGCCGACAGCCTTGATTTTGAAATTCGCGCCATACTGCGTGATGTTAATTTCTTGCTGAGTGTAAAATCAGAGGTTAATCACCAGATCGCAACCAAGTTCAAAGAAGAAGGCATCGAAATTCCTTTTGCGCAGCGCGACATTTGGATCCGCAACCCCGAAGCCCTCAAGGGGTCAGAAGAAACATGACGAAACTTTTGTATTTGGACGACAGTTATCGCACTGAGGCACCCGCCAAAATTCTCAGCATCAGTGAAGAGGGTGGTTTTGTTCTGGATCAGAGCCTCTTTTATGCAACCTCGGGTGGGCAACCGGGCGATAGTGGGCGTCTGATTTGGCAAGCGGGCGAATTGGTCATCGAAACAACCCGAAAAGGGGAAAATGGCACATTGGTGCTTGTCCCAAAATCTGGGCAAAGCCTTCTTCCTGTTGGGACGGAAGTTATTCAAAAAATAGACTGGGACAAAAGATATCTTCACATGCGGATGCATACCGCGCTGCACTTATTGTCAGTGATCATTCCACTGCCTGTCACAGGCGGGGCAATCACTGCGGAAAAAAGCCGTTTGGATTTTGACATGCCGGATGTTGCGGCTGAAAAAGAGGAGATCAGCGAAAGATTAAACGCGCTCATCCAACGTGACCTCGTGACGAGTGACATATGGATTAGCGACGAAGAACTGGACAATAATCCTAGGCTTATTAAGACGCTGAGTGTTAAACCTCCAAGAGGCGCTGGAAAAATTCGACTTGTGCGCATTGCTGAAAGAGACGCACAGGTAGATCTGCAACCTTGCGGTGGAACGCATGTGAAAACAACAGGCGAAATTGGAAGATTGCGTGTCTCAAAAATCGAAAAGAAGGGACGTCAAAACAGAAGAGTGCATGTGGTTTTTGACACAGACGGCGCGAGCGTAAATTAACTGAGCTTTACCCTTGCGTTTTATGCCTTAATGGCTGTAAACCCGAACCCGAAGCGGACAGGTGGCCGAGTGGTCGAAGGCGCACGCCTGGAAAGTGTGTAGGCGGGAGACCGTCTCCAGGGTTCGAATCCCTGTCTGTCCGCCATTAGAATCAAATAAAACTTCCTTATATCAAATGCTTAAGTTCCTTTAACGGTTTAGATGTATACCATTTTGTATACCATATTGTCAGAACATCCTGAGATGTAATGGCCTTCACATATTTCTGCACTGCGTTATTCTGGGGCAAATCACTGGAGACCCAATTATGAAAATGATGAGTGTAATTGCCGTGACACCAAAAGAAGGTGCTGCTGATGAAATTACTGATTTGATAGTGCAGAGTCGCGCAGATAGTGTTGGTGGATTAGACGTTTACAGTATCGTGCACACCCGAGAAGACCAGTTGCTTGTTGTGAATGAATGGGAGTCCATTGATGCCTTCATGGATTACGTGAACGGGCCACATAACATGATTGAACTTATTGAACACCTCTGTGAGCGTTTTGATGAGGAGAATGTCTGTAAAGCATATTCGGGCATGATAATGCACCAGGAAAAATTCTGCTTAGACCATGCGCACCATACTCCTAGCATTACTGATGTCGCTTGCTACGCAGGCGGGGGCTAATTTGCGGTCTAGGGATTAAAAGTATGAGTATTTCAGAAACTGTAAGAATGGGCTTTTCAAAGCAGCCTTTTATGAAAACCATAGGTGCGCAGTTAGCTAGCGTTGGCTCAGGAAAATGTGAAATCTTTTTGCCATTTGATGCTAAGCTTACTCAGCAGCACGGCTTCTTTCATGGTGGTGTAATCTCAACAATTGCAGATAATGCCGCTGGATTTGCGGCGTATTCTTTGATGCCCCAAGATTGCCAACCTCTTTCAATTGAATTTAAGATAAGCCTGCTGTCTGTGGCCACTGGAAAACCCTTGATTGCGCGAGCTGAGGTCTTAAAAGCAGGACGTAAGATTTTCCATGTTCGTTCTGATGTCTTGATTGTAGAACAGGACGACGAAGAATTGGTTGCAACTGCACTTGTAACAATTAAATGCTCGAAATCAGTAAAAGAGATTTGACCAGCTAGTCAGCTACCGAACAAAACCGCCCAATTAACCCCAGCTAATTCATACGAATGTTACAAGATCGGGATATCCATCCTGTATTTTCAGTGGCCTCTGGCGGTGGTGCTGTCCCCCACTCAGCCGCACACCACCGTCAATTTTCTATGCAGTCAGCGTGAACTTGTGAAAAGCATCTAATCCAAAGCCTCATCCAGCGGCCGCTCAGCATCCCTAGCTTGTTCCTGTTGTCTGATAAGGCGTTGAGCCTCACCCGCCCACCAGACGCAAGATGCGAGGACAGTTGGTGGGCGGGGGGATCGCTAGGCCCCGCAAGGACGGACTACGAAGCGCCCTAAAACCTAGCTGTTTTGACACGGGAGCTAAGATCAGTAAAACCGCGCCAAAGTTAAACTTTTCGATCAACATGTCGTTCTTTTATATGAAAGGTTACTTTCTTTTTTTCCTCCCTGATGACTGGCTGGCCCTTAGTTGGACCAGCCTTTTTCATTAAGGCGCGGCTGTGATCGTAATCACGTTAAACGCTGTCGCATGCCGTACTGCTACATCGTGCATCGCATGCATTGTGACTTTCACCGTTGCTGAGGTAGCCGCAGAATATGGGTCAATTACTACGTCCACTGCACCAAACGATGCGACCAAAAGCTGACCGAAATCGCCCAAAATCGCAGTACCCTGTGAAACAAGTGTTGAAGTGATGACGCGTTTTCCAAGAATACGGCCATCTTCAAGAACGAACATTCCGCTTCCTGTATCCACCAATGCACCAGCCGTTGCGGAAGCATCAGCTGGATGCATTAGGAATATCGCATTAGAAGTATCCACATCATCCGCTTCCAGTGCAGCAAGTGCAGACAGCGCCTCATCGCGTGAGATGTAGCCTGTCGCCGCTGTGGTGAGCGTAGAGACACCAGACGTGTTTGTGATGCCTGTCGGCTATCCAGATGCCCCAGAACCGCTGACAGCTGCTGTATCGATGCCTCTCGCCAACATTCTTGCCATGTCACGACGAGTAAGCACATCAAGGCTTGGATCGCTTTGCACCAAGCTTTCCAATGTATAACTTGCAGTAGCAGACAGTCGTTTAGGCGACATTGAGAAGGTGCCAATTGTCAAAGCGCTCTCGCTTACAGCGGCCCCTTCAGCCGTCCATGAAGCTGTAAGACTTCCAGTCTGTTTAGGAACCGAAATTGCCTTTGAGAGCGATAGTGTGGTCGCCCCAGCTTGCAGTGCGGCAGACGCGGGTTGCAACGCATCCACAAACGTAGCTCCCATAGGCATGCTTGCAGTCAAATTAGCCACAGAGGTTGATGTCATCGTTGCGCGCGTGCTGAATGCTTGCCAAGGAACCATAGTACCGCGCACGCCCGTTGGGTGATTGCGTTCTAATTCCTGAGCTACTTCAAGCTCAAATCCAGCCTTGGAACGATCCCCCGTGATTGAGGCACGGATGAGGTTGCCCAAGTTATACTGGCGCTGCCCGCTTTCGATGTAGGTTGGCGCGTCTAACGGTGTGTTGCTTACCTTGTCCAGCAAATCATTGCGAAACTCTGCGAGTGTTTGTCCCGCTGCGATTGCTTGCGTTGCAAGGCCGCTTTGACCATGTTTTGCGCCTAATCGCGCGATTTCTTGAAGATCGGACATGTATTTTTCCTTTTTTGACTTACCGTCCGAAACGGCCCGCATAGAAAACGCCGCTGGCTTACGGCCTGACGAACTATGCAGATACGCGATGGATAATGCATCATCACCAGTCTCAAAGCGACGACGCGCCCGTTGACCACTTTCCGACCTAGAAAATTTGGTGATTGCACAGCCGTTTTGATCAACGGTTACGCAGCCAATTTGCTGACGTGCATCGCCTTCGCTCAAAACAGCATACGGCCAGTCCCGCCGCATATTCGATGCCACATCGCTTGGCACCGTAATCTCATAGGTATCAGGCCCATTTGCCGACCTGATGGCCCGATAACCCTTTTTAAGTACGCTTTCATCTGATGGCGTGAACTTTGTTGTCACCATCGTCGTTTTCATTTTCGCCTCGCGGTCATCAAACTCGCGTTTAGATAAGGCGAGGATTTTACGCACGCGGTTTTCACTCAGACTAACTGGAGCGGTTATTGCCATAATTTAATTCCTTTTCAATTTCTACGAGGTCAATCCAGAGTGACCCGCGTTCTGCTAGCTTTGGCCCAAGGCTGACATTGTGCAGATAAAGCGGGACGAAGCCTTTGTGGGTCTGCTGTAGAAGCAACCCGCTTATGTGATCGCGATGTTTCCATGCGTGCATGATATGATCGGCCGCTTCTGAGCATAGGCGGGCAGAGGTCGTCGCCGGACCTGTACCCCAAGTTTTAAGGCAAGCACGAAACAGGGCAGAGCCAATGCCGTCACCAAGGCTGGCATAGCGGGCTTCGCAGTGAAGGCACGCGACCTCACTAGCACGGGCAGAAAGCGCCTTAACTTCGTCTGGGCTTAGGAAGGCGGCGCTCATAAATCACCTTGCAGCTTGCGGGTCAAAAACTCTGACAAATCGATTGCCGTGAAATGTCCAAGAGTTTGCAGTATTTCAGGAAGTTCAGCCGCGTTGGTGCAAACGCCAGTAAAATCTTCATCTGGCGTGAACGATAAAAAGACGCATATCAGCGTATCAATTTCGCCCGTCTCAAACTGGTCGCAGGCATAATCTAGTGCGTTTTGATCAATTCGCTGGAAAAGGTCTGGAATATGGCTGGTAGGTATATTTTGTTGCTGTAGCGCTCCCAGCAAGTAAGCTCGCGCGACTGAGGCAAGGTTGTAGACGTTGTGAGAGCGTATCCGGCGCACTGGCTGGATAAAAAAATCGTATCTCCCCAAATCACATAAAAGGGCTTCGGTTGATTTTGCGCCAGATGCGAATTTTAGATCGACTGAATTATACATGATGAACTGTCAAGTTCGATGGATAACATACTGTTAATAATATCATATTTGATGGATCAAACATAGGGATTGCCTGATGCACTAACATAAGTATGCTGGCATAAGTTAATGACTAAAGGAGCACTTCATGAAAATTCGGTCTTTAGTAGGCACGGTTTTAATGACATCGACTTTAGCCTACAACGTTTCCGCGCAAGATTTTACGGACCTCAAAGCAGAATTGAGTTCCATTACCTCGCAATTAGAAGCGGTTGATATAACTATTTCTGAGTACGAAGGAGGTCTCATTCAAATTTTAGCCAAAACACGTAAAGAGGCACTTCTATTATCTAAGGTTCTAATCGAAAATCGAATTAGTGCAGCGGAAGGCAATGCTTCATTAGCCATACAGGTTCCAGCAGTTAACCCTAACGAAGAAATTGCTCAAAAATTACTGGGTGAGCTTGCTCAGCAACAAAAAGCTGTCGATTTAGCCACACAAGAAGCTGAGAGTGCTGGAGGACTTATAAAAGCTTTAGCATTAAGTCGTGTAGAGACAGAGAAATTGACCTTGAGCCAACTGCAGATGGCATATTTGCAAGCTAAGTATGGCATAGCGTTCCCCAAAATGACTACAAGTGGCGAAGGTAATAATACTCAAGCCGACTCGGTTAGTAACGATGTAAATGAAGTTGGTGACAACAGCGACACGAGTGATCCAACGCAAGACGTGAAAAATGCTTCAAAATGGGTTTTTATCGAGAAGTTTGATAGTTTTAACGACAAAAATTCGTCAATGGTTGTTCTTGAGGCTTCAGGTTACATCGGTAACGATGATCCGAAAGAACTTGTAGTCCGCTGCGATGCACGAGGCGGTTATGAAATTTTTATTACCACAAACGGCTATATTGGAGCTAGAGACGATAGCGTCCCAGTTCGATATCGATTTGGAAAGGGCGAACCTATCAGTGAACGTTGGGGTGAGTCAACTAGTGGTAGAGCGGCATTCTTACCTAAACGGTACAACGATTTCAGGAAAAATCTTGCAACTGGTGAAGATTTTATTTTCGAAATTACGGACTTCAACGGAAGCCGCGGAAGTTCAGAGTTCGATAACAGTAAAGATGAAAAGCTAGATTTTATAATGGGTGGCTGTAAGTAGAGAATACTAGCCCCGCTCCGCACCGCAACTAGGTTCTTCCAGCCGCAATCAACCGCGAGTTACGCGGAGGTGCGATTTGTTCCTAGAGCCAGCGCGGATGCTAGGGGGGTGCTAGAGCGTTTGACGGATAAATTTTTCATAAGTCACCAACGAAAAGCAAAAATTCAAAGCTTCCGACATGACCGGACATACACCCCCTCCTAAAGGAGGGGGGGTGTCTGTCCGGCCTATGTCTTCAGGGCAAGCTTCGTCTCGCTGTCTGATATGAGTTTGATGACAAGTCCTTGCTCAACAAGCTTATCGAGAGATCGCTGAAAGGCCTTTTGTTTAGCTTCCGGTGTTTTTGCAGCGCACGTTTCATAGAATGTCTGCCTGATTTGCGTTTCATCATAGCAAGGATTTTTCTCGATAAGATCACGCAGTACATCGACGTGTGTGGTTGGCGTCTTTGTTTCCTTTAACACCAAACTGTTATGGCGCTGAACCAGTTGCATCGTGAAGTCTTTAGCTGTTGGTGCATCTTTCATCTTTGTATTCTTAACCGTGATCAAGTCATCTTTCCGAGAGACGAAAAACTCAGCGTCCCAAGCTCCTCTTTTTGCTGACGAACCTCTAGCCCTTTTGCTTTCATGCCCTGAGTGATCGACCAAAAGAAAACTGCAGCTATGGTGAATTTTAAGATCGTTTAAATACCGCGCGATAAGGTTCATGTCGCTTGCTGAGTTTTCATCATAGCAACCGAGACTTTGCCCAAGGGTGTCAAATACAACCAACCTAGGTGCCCATCGCTCCGTTACGAAACTCAACGTATTCGCCAAATAATCTCGATCTTCTTGTGATGAGAAGCTGAAGGCGTTTCCGCGCAAGTAGAAGGGTACAAAGTGACCAAACCAACCGTTTTCTTTTAGCCAGGCATCGCGACGGATGGGGAGACCCGTGCTGCCCTCTGGCGCAAAATAAAGCACCGATCCTTGGTCTACTTCTTTACCATTAAATGGCGTTCCTGTGGCTACCATAAGGGCTAATTCTAGTGCTAGAAAGGTTTTGCCGCTATCTGGACTGCCAAAAATAGAGCTAATGCTGGCTTGCGGAATTATATCTTTGATAATCCATTTTATAGGTACAGCTGGCGTGTCGGAAGCATCGAAGCCCTCAAATGGATTGCAATATAGCGATGACGGCTTTGCGTTAGCAACTTTTTTCCAAATTTGTTCGGCACTTAGAACCGCGCCGTCTACCACACATTCTAGAATATTCCGTTCATATTGCTTCTGTACATCGTCGTAGGCTCGTTGACGTAAAGTTTCATCACTTAAGCTGCACAGTTCATCACGTGAATATTGAGACTTAAGTTGTTCATATTTATTTATTTTTTGTTTCCAAAGCTCGCAGGATGGATAGTTAAATTCCAACATATTTTCATAATTGGTAGCCAAAGAATAACAATTTGGATCACCGCAAGAAAAGCTATGATGACCTTTAACGAATGGAACTTTTTTATTTCCGATTTCCACGTATACGGTAGCGTCACTGATGTTTTGTTCCTGCAGAAATTCCTGCAAGTCTTCAGGTGCCTCATATCCAAAAAACGTGTCTGCATTGTGGTAGGTTGTCACGCCAGCTCTATAATCCGGATAAAGCTTTGAGTTTTGTTCGTATGACATAGCAAATCTCCAGTTGAGAAATACCACGTAAGTAGCTATAATAATTGCACTAAACCTGATCAAGATAGGCTGCGTACAATGCTACATGCGCGGCCTATTTTAATTATGAGTTGGATATATGCCGCGAGTTTCGATCAGCATCTCAATATAGGCATCTGCTTCTTTTTCAGAGAAACCTACGCCCCGATCACCTAACTTTATTGGTTTAGGAAAGTTTGGATCCGATTGGCGTTTCCGATACATACTGGCTCGGGTCAATCCAGACTTGTGCATTAACTCTTTGGTTCTGATTATTCTGTCGGACATCTTGTTACCTCATGGTCACGATTGATGTCCAAGGGGTATCAGGTCATTTCGGTACAAGTACCCTAGTTGTCCAAAAAACCTTTATTGCGTAGGTATTTCTGAGCACCCTGAACGGAGATGCCTTCTTTTTCAGCCACGTATGCAATCGCATCTTTTCCTAGCCTTTTCGCTTCTTCTACGAGTGCTTTTCGTTTTTTATGCATGTCGTTGTATTTTCCAAAGTCAGAGGGGTTACCCTTTGAAGTTCTTGATTTTTTACCACTCCATAAATCTCTTTCCATGTTTGTGGCACGCATATTTGCGAGCGTTGCAAAGTTCTGTGCTCTCATTGCATTAAATGCGAGGTCTTGCATTGCTTTGGCTGATGGTTCCGCCTCTAGTAATTCCAATGCTCGTTTTGAGTGAATTATTGCCTGTGCTGCATAATTGGATGCGCTTGGCTCACCATTGTCCAAGTAGTCATGTAAAATGTTTACCCGTGTCCCGCTTATGTCCTCAAACGGGTCACGACCAAATCCATTGTCTTCTAATAAATCACCCATTCCCGTGATAATGTTGATTAGATCTTTCTTGGCGGTAATTTCACTTAGTTCAGCTAGATTTTTTCTGGTGCTATCAATTCGGTGCTTAATTCGCCTGAATACCGTTTTATCTTGTGACATATTCCGCCCAGCTTTGGAGTGCTTCTCTTCGTTGTTCTAATAGATCGGAACGCTGATAGGCTGCGTCAAGATAGTCAGGCTGATGTGCCTTAATAAATTTTGATATTTCCTTATCAACGCCGTTCTCTTCGCACCATGTTCCGCACGTCGCACGAAACCCATGTACTGTGATGTCATCAAATCGTTTTACGGCATACAACATCGCATTTTCACTTAATGGTTTATCGTTGCTAGCAAGAACATAGCGTTGACTGCCTTTCATTTCCTTCATCTGTTTGAGCATCGAAACAACTGGCTCTGTAAGTGGTTGACGATGTTCTTTTCGCTTTTTCATCTTATCAGCTGGTGTTGTCCAAATAGCCTTGTCCAAATCGATATGGCTCCATTCCATAAAGCGGATTTCTTGTGTTCTTTTTGCAAGAAGCAACGCTATGGCAAGGCCGGTTTGTGTTTCGATGCTCATGCGGGGTCTGGTCATCAACCAGTTCCAGAACTCTGGCGCGCGCTCATAGGGTAGGCTGGGCATATGCTGGATAATATGAGAAGCTTTAGGCATCACTCTCGATGAAGGCGTCGGGTTGGCCCCAACCAGCTCTTGGCTCATGGCCCATTCGAATATTCTTTCAATATTACCGCGCAGTTTTCGCCCAGTTTCCTTCTTAGCTTTCCAAAGTGTACTTAAGGCTTCAATGATGTCTTTCTGCTTAATTTCATTGATTGGGAGTGAGCCTAAGTGTGGAAATACATAATCTTGCAGTTGCTGCATTACCTGTCGCTTGTATGGTCCTTCTGACAGTCCATCCTTCAGGTGATTTTCATACCAGTTGGTTGCAACCTTCTCAAAAACGTCGGTTTTTTTGTCTGAAGAGATTTTTTCTCCCTTCACCAAAGCTGCGAACTTAATTGGATCAAGCTTAGAAAGCGTAAGAGCATTTTTGATTGCATCTTTGCTGTAACCTTGCTGATGCAACAATTTGATAGCAGGGGTGATTGCCCTTGCTTTGTCACCCTTAACCTCTGGGAAGTTCCCTATTGTGAAGTGTTGCCGCTTCTTGTCATGTGAAATTCTAGCAACCCATGTGACGCTGCCATTGCCTCTTGAAAACGCATAAAGGTTAGGGGAGCCATCTGGTACCCATTTCTGCTCTGGCTCTTTTGCTAGTGCTTCTAGCTCTTTGTACTTGAGTGGCATTTGTATACCATTTGTAGCCATTTATCATGGATTGTATACCACTATATGATCATAAGGGACAGTATGAGATTATATAATTTTCGAATAAATCGTTTATAATCATATAATTATAAATAATTACAATAACTTAGCTTTCAGCATATGTTGGACTGTCTGTCCGCCATTAAGTTCCCTTAACTTATTGTTTTTGTTTACTTTTAGGGTTGGTGGGCGTGTTTACGGTACATTTTACGGTACATATTTTTCTGTTGCATACTTGCCATACTACAAATCAATTATTCACCAATCTTTGCTGTCCTTTGGCGTATGCGACGTATGCATCGCCTCAAAACTCCCCCCAACATAAATGATTTGCACGCTTGAAATGCTTTTGCCTTTGAATTTTGAGCATCGTGCCGCGCGCTCTATAGCGTCCACATCCACATCTCCCCCATACACTTCAATGAGGTCCTGAACCGATATATGGCCTACGTGTTCGCATCGGCAATTTAGAACAAGATGGTTTTGGTGGATTGACGACAGTTTAATCATGTTCTACTTTTGTTCTCATTGTCTGAAATCTGCAAGACAAAAATGCATCGTTGGACTGCCACTCAATGGTGCGGCCTTTCATGCCCCTGCAGTTAATTCTGTGGGGGCTTTTTTTAATTGTTACACCTTTAAAGATAGTCAGCAAAAATTGGCATAGGGTTTGCAATCTGAATGACGCGCGCCGATCTCTTCTTCACCTACCATCGGCGCGCCCTTAAAACCCCCGCAGTTGGGCACTTCTGCGGGGGTATTTTTTTATTCCATAACGGGTCCATGAAAATCGATTATTTCATGTAAATGCTGGGCTTCCATCTTAAAAAACTTATCTGCCTTTTCTCTGGCTTCTTGAGCCATTTCTTCAGTTTTATATATTGCCATTAACAAAGTGGAGTTTTCGCACGTTCTAACGTTTGTTCTGCTGATGGCCTCTGGCATATTATCAGGTGCCCATTTTTCCCACTTCTTGAAATAAATCTCTACATCCTCCGAAGATTTATACTCTAAGTTTACTACTCTTGCGTATGCCATCCTTCGTTCCTCTATTCCAAATCTGAAGACACGGTCATTGTACGGTAATATTGTCCGTTCTTTATTTGCGAAACATTGTTCGACACTGTGAGGTGACCATTTTCGTCAATGCGTTCAGTTCGCATTACAAGCGTATAAGCGTCCTCATGCACACATCTCGTTTTATGGTGCCAGTCAGTGTCTTGTATGAAGACTTTCAATCCTGCCAGATGGTCTGCTCTATCTGAAAAGGAATAGTCATTAACATATATGAAATCTTCATGGTGAAGGTTTTCTAAAGCATCAATGTCACGATCTTTGAATGCATTAATTGTTTTTTCAAAAACAGACATTTCTCGTTTCCTTATATTTTCGCAACTAAGGGGTTGCCGCACTGTGAGACTATCCGAACCTTAACAGTCATCTTCCGTAATTAGGAGCAAAAAGATGACAGATAAAGTATGGCTTACCGACGCCGAAGTCGGCACACGGTTTGGCACCACCCGCCAATGGGTCTGGGTGCAAGCACGGACCAATCCTCAATTCCCACAACCCGTAAAGCTGACCGCCCGATGGTCCCGTTGGGCCTTGCAAGAGATCGAAGCGTTTGAGCAGGAGGCTCTGGGTCACAGCGAAAGCGACTTATGGAAGAGCGCAAAAATTATCGCTTAAAAGCTGAAAGCCTTGTAGTTGGCGCAGTAGAAGTTGGCGATGCCACAATGACTGTTCATCGTGGAGATGCGAAATAAAGAAAAAGCCCCGCACGTTCTGGGATTTAGTTTCAGTTGCAAAAGTGCAAAG
>LFER01000037.1 GCA_001510135.1 Alphaproteobacteria bacterium casp-alpha6 | reverse complement strand
TTTTGGTGGAGCCTAGGGGGATCGAACCCCTGACCTCTACAATGCCATTGTAGCGCTCTCCCAGCTGAGCTAAGGCCCCAAAAATTTGCGTAGACGCGGGATCCTCTCTAGGCAATGCATCGTATGGGATCAAGTGAAAAGTTACCTTGATCTTACCCGCGTCTATCTATTTTTCAAAGTTCGTCGTCATCCGAAGACATATCTGCGATATCTTCGAGAGGGACATTGTCATCTGCATCCTCATCAAGCACATCATCACCCAGATCGAGATCTACGTCATCATCATCGTCCAGCAATACAACTTCGTCATCCAGATCGTTGGAAGTTGAGCGGGACATTGACCTGTCTTCAGAGTCTGCAGAAATCATCCGCGTTTTGATGATATCAAGTTCGACCACTTCGCCCGTGTAGGGGCTGACAATCGGATCTTTATTAAGGTCATAAAAACGCTTGCCCGTGGTTGGGCACATACGTTTCACGCCCCATTCTTCTTTTGGCATGGGCAATTCCCTTTCAGCGGTTCTATCAGTTGAAGATTCTGCGCAAGTGCCATAACAGGATCAAAGTGTCAAAGGCTTTAGATAAAAAAACAGGTATTATATGCCATCTTCTGCATCTTAAGGGGTTGGAACACGGATGAATTTACAAATCTTTCCCGATATAGAAGTTTATTTAAGGCGGTCTGGTCGTGCGCGTCAGTTAACACTTCGGGTGTCATCGCTTGATGGAAAGGTGAGTCTAACTGCGCCCAATCATGCCAAAACGCACCAGATCAAAGAATTTTTGCGGGGAAAAGAAAACTGGTTGCGGGAAAAGAGATCTCAAATCCCAGAGAGCGTTTTCGTTACTTTTGGCACTCGATTACCCTTTATGGGCGGCGATATTACAGTATGCGGGTCTTCTGTGCGAAAAGTTACTCTAAGCAAAGATAAAATACTCATCCCCGAGCACTCCAAAAGGCCGGGTGCGCAAGTTGGCGTATTCCTGAAACAATATGCGCGTCATCTTTTGGAGAAAAAAGCCGCGCATTATGCGGAAAAATTGGGAAAACCCCTCTCTAAACTATCACTTAGGGATACGCGGTCTCGATGGGGGTCTTGCAGCGACAGGGGGGCCTTGATGTTTTCCTGGCGGCTGATCATGGCGCCGGTAGAGGTTCTGGAATATGTCGTTGCCCATGAAGTTGCGCATCTCAAACATATGAACCATTCCGATCAGTTCTGGACTGAAGTGAAAACGCTTTATGGGGATTATAAATTTGAGCGTCACTGGTTGCGAGAAAACGGATCATCGCTACATCAATTTCAGTTTTATCATTGACGCCAAGGATAGATTTGTGATCACAATTGTGTATGAGTAAATCTGTCAAACCCTCTGACCCTGTCCTTTCGGCCCATGACCGCGTCTATCGGGGTTTGCGCAATCAAATCATGTTTGGCCAAATTGACCCTGGACATGCGCTGACTCTGCGCGGAATTGGGGAGGCATTTGGGGTGTCAATGACCCCAGCGCGCGAATCGGTGCAGCGCCTTGTCGCGGAAGGTGCTTTATTCATGTCTGGATCGGGGCGAGTGTCTACACCGGAACTTTCAAACGAACGAATTGAAGAACTGTCTGCTTTAAGGTCACTGATTGAAGTGGAATTGGCGAGCCGGGCTCTGCCACGTGCGCATCTTGCTCTGATAGAACGACTAAAGGCCATTAATGGGATGGTGGGTACTGCGGTCAGTGAATATGATGCTGTTGCCTATATAAGAACTAACCTTGAATTTCATCGGACCCTTTATCTCAGAGCGCAGGCGCCTGCCATGCTGGCGATGGCGGAAACGGTTTGGTTACAACTGGGTCCGACAATGCGCGCGCTTTACGGACGCCTTCAACGCAAAGAACCTCCACATTTCCATAAACTGATCCTGTCTGCATTGGCAGCTGGGGATGAGCCAAGCCTACGCCTTGCCGTGCGATCCGATGTGACGCAAGGCTTGCGGATGTTGGCAAGCTAGACACCGGAACCAACTGTTGGCTTTACGCGGCCAAGCCCTTGGTCCCGAGGGATAAGAAACGGTTACGCCGATCTGAAACCAGAGCCTTGGAAGATTTTCCTGCCAAATCATCCAACATCTCCCTCAGGCCAGATCTCACTGCGTCAAACGTGGATGCATAGTCGCGGTGTGCTCCGCCAAGTGGTTCGCTCACAATCCTGTCACAAACCCCAAGCTTTTTAAGATCTTGGGCGGTCAACCGCAAAGCTTCCGCCGCTTCGCGCATCTTTTCAGCATCTTTCCAAAGGATCGATGCACAGCCTTCGGGGCTGATTACAGAATAAATCGAATGTTCCAACATCATAACCCGATTGGCTGTGGCAAAGGCAACGGCCCCCCCGGATCCACCTTCGCCGATGACGATGGACACTAAGGGGACTCCAATCTGAAGGCATTTTTCGGTGGACCGCGCGATCGCTTCGGATTGACCACGCTCTTCGGCGCCCTTTCCGGGATAGGCGCCGGGGGTATCGACCAGCGTAATGACAGGCAGGCCGAATTTATCGGCCAATTCCATCAACCGGATGGCTTTGCGATAGCCTTCGGGACGGGCCATGCCAAAATTGCGTTCAATCCGGGTTTTGGTATCATTGCCCTTTTCATGACCAATCACAACAATAGGCATGTCGTCGAAACGGGCCAATCCTCCTACAACGGCATGGTCATCCGCAAAATTACGATCTCCTGCAAGAGGGGTAAATTCAGTAAAGAGGGCTTCGATATAATTCTGGCAGTGGGGCCGCTCAGGATGACGGGCAACCTGACATTTACGCCAAGGTGTCAGGTTGCTGTACAAATCTTTCAGAAGACTAGACGCTTTTTTATCCAAGGCACCCGCTTCGGCCTCTATATTCATTTCTTCGTTTTGACGGGCCATAGCACGCAGCTCTTCGGCTTTGCCTTCTATTTCCGCCAATGGTTTTTCGAATTCCAGATAATGCATTTTCCACTGCTCCAGAGACGCTCGGTCCAGGGTCTTCTTTGAAGTTATTTCAAGATGCATATAACAATCTTGGTCACTTTTCCAAGGTAATTCGAAAAACAAAGCTGACCAATCTTTGGATGGCGCTGAATCATTTCTGCTTTGGGTCTACAATCGGCCATGGATAGATGATATTTTGTCGAAAACGCTTTAAAGCTTATCGGCGCCACCTATGAAATTTAATAAATCTCAAAGCGGTCCGTTTGGCCCAACAAGGGAAACCTCAATGAAATTGGTCGTAAAAGAGGATGTGTTTAATTTTGCCGAAGTGTTTACGATTTCTCGCGGCTCAAGGGACAAAGCCCATGTTCTTACGGCACAAATAGAAGATAGTGGCGCAACAGGTGTCGGTGAATGCGTACCCTATGCACGCTATGATGAAACGCTTAATTCTGTGCGAACGCAAATTGAGACGCTCCCCGAAACCTTCACTCGGACCGCGTTACAACACCTTCTCCCGCCGGGCGCGGCGCGTAATGCAGTGGACTGTGCGCTTTGGGATATAGAAGCAAAAGCCAAAGGCAAACGGGTATGGGAACTGGCGGGCCTTGAACCACCGCGTCCAGTTATTACCGCCTATACTCTGTCACTGGACACGCCTCAGAACATGCAAAAACAGGCTCGGAAAAATAGCTTTCGACCCTTATTAAAGATTAAACTGGGCACGCCCGACGATATGCCCCGTCTCGAAGCGGTCCGTCAGGGTGCGCCTTTCTCAGACATTATTGTGGATGCCAACGAAGGGTGGAGCGCTGACGTCTATGCCGATCTTGCGCCGCATCTGTTGCGTCTGGGCGTAAAGCTTGTGGAACAACCCTTGCCCGCGGACAATGATGACGCGCTGATGGACATAGAGCGACCGGTGCCGGTCTGTGCCGATGAAAGCTGCCATGATTACGCCAGCCTTTCCAAGTTGACCGGAAAGTACGATGTGATCAACATAAAGCTAGATAAAACCGGAGGCCTGAGCGAAGCCATTCTATTGCGCGAAAAGGCCCGCGCGCTTGGATATGGGGTTATGGTTGGCTGCATGGTGGGAAGTTCGCTTGCTATGGCGCCTGCGGTCCTTATTGCACAGGGTGCGATGATCACAGATCTTGACGGCCCGCTCTTATTGGCAGAAGACCGCGACACACCTTTGTTTTACGATGAAGAGGGTGTACATCCACCAGACGCCGAGCTTTGGGGGTAGGTCAGGGATTTAAGAAAGGACAGACATGAGCCGCACAGTGTATTTGAATGGCGCCTACGTGCCGGAAGAGGATGCAAAGATTTCCATCTTTGATCGGGGATTTTTGATGGCGGATGGCGTTTATGAAGTGACCTCTGTCATAGATGGTAAGCTCATTGACTTTGATGGCCATACGACGCGTCTTGATCGATCACTCAGGGAATTGGACATGGAAAACCCGATTTCAAGAGATGATCTTTTGGAGGCGCATCGCGAATTGGTGCGTTTGAATGCGATTGACGAAGGCCTTGTCTATCTTCAAATCACCCGTGGCGCGCCAAATGATCGGGATTTTGTGTTCCCTGATCCTGATGAAACCCCTCAGACAATTGTGATGTTCACGCAAAACAAACCGGGCCTTGCCGACAATCCGACCGCCAAAAAGGGCATCAAGATCATCAGCATCGAAGATATTCGTTGGGGACGACGTGACATTAAAACAGTGCAGCTTTTGTATCCGTCTATGGGCAAAATGATGGCCAAGAAGCAAGGTGCAGATGACGCGTGGATGGTCGAAGATGGCGCCGTTACCGAGGGCACAAGCAACAATGCCTATATTGTGAAAGACAGAAAAATTATCACCCGCGCTCTGTCCAATGATATTCTTCACGGTATCACCCGTGCCGCCGTGTTGCGGTTTGCTCAAGAAGCCCAGATGGAGGTGATAGAGCGTGATTTCACCATAGCAGAGGCACAAGAGGCTGACGAAGCCTTTATCACTTCGGCCAGCACCTTCGTTATGCCTGTGGTGGAAATCGACAGTCAGCCTCTTGGCACGGGAATCCCCGGTCCCTTGGTAACACGCCTCAGGGAAATCTATCTTGAAGAGAGCCTGAAACGTGCGATCTGATCAGATGATTTCGATACTGTAATCCTTCAGTAAAGCATCAACGCGTTTCTGCTCTAAATCAGTTAATTGCCGGTGGCGGGGATAGAGCGGCTCTGTTCTGTCATTTTGAACGGGCCTCTCCCAGCCATCTGTCGTGGCAAAGAAATGATCTGCCCCGCTGTTCCCATAAATTTGCATGAATCCTTGCAAAACGACATCAAGATAGCTGAGCAGAATGGGTGATTTTTGCCCGATATCTGTTTCCCGCGTTCTTGGCACCACATAGACGGCACAATCCGCTGGCCGGACACCTTTCATCACGATCTGATCAGTGGCATCTGTTCGGTCATATCCCGTTTCCCGCGCATCAAGTGCAACCCAATCCGCATCGGGAACCTGCGCTATTATCCCATTTATCTCAGCATTCTCCACAGGATGGATGCTTAGAAAGGCCGCATCGCGCATGTAGGTGTTCAACCAAATGCGCCGCCACCCCCGAAGCCCTGCTGGTTTTGGGTCCGTGTAGGCATGGGTGGATAAATTGACGAGGCTTCCGTAGCCAAAGAAGTAGGGATCATTCATGCCGCCAACTTGCCCAAGTGTCGGTTTTTGTCAATGATCCTTAGAATAAGAAATTTATCTTGTCGAAATGAGAAACTCCATTTAATCTAGCCGTTGTGGATCGGGAGAACTGGACATTCCAGTGCCGAAGGAGCAACCGCCCCCGGAAACTCTCAGGCAAAGGGACCGATCTTCATTTACACTCTGGAGAGAGATGCAGTGCATCCGCCGAAGGGATAGCGATCTCAGGCAAAAGGACAGAGGGGGCATCACCAGTATGGACCAATGGTTCCATGCTTAAATTGATGTCGGAATTTTTCAAATTTCCGGTCGAAAAAAAGAGTTTTGAATGACCAATGATTTGGTGCGCACACCACTTTTTGAACTGCATCTGAAACATGGTGCAAAAATGGTTCCTTTTGCGGGATTTGAAATGCCGGTCCAATATTCTCTGGGCGTTTTAAAGGAACATCTTCACACGCGGGAAAAGGCTGGACTGTTCGATGTAAGCCATATGGGACAGGTGATCTTGCGCGCCAAAAGCTATGAACAGGTGGCCGGAGAATTAGAAAAGCTAATCCCCATGGATGTGGCGGGGCTGAAAGAGGGCCGTCAAAGGTACGGGTTTTTTACGAATGACGCTGGCGGCATCGAAGATGATATCATGTTTGCAAACCGCGGCGATCACATTTTTGTTGTGGTCAATGCCGCCTGCATTGAACAAGATGTGGCGCATATGCGCGCCCACTTGAGCGAAGATATTCAAGTAAAGCTTCTGACCAACCGCGCGCTTCTCGCTTTGCAGGGACCGAAAGCCGAAGATGTGCTAGCAGAACATCATCCTGCGGTGCGCGATATGGCGTTTATGGATGTGGAAACCTTACCGATCGGAGGGGCTGAATGTTGGGTGTCGCGCTCTGGATATACAGGCGAAGACGGGTTTGAAATTTCTGTCCCCAAAGCAGCAGTTGTGGATCTGACCAACAGTCTTTTGGCCCATGACGATGTCGAATTCATCGGCCTTGGTGCACGGGATTCCCTACGGCTGGAGGCGGGCTTGTGTCTTTATGGACATGACATTGATCAACAGACGTCCCCAATCGAAGCGGGTCTAACTTGGGCTATTCAGTCTCGTCGAAGAACTGGAGGAGGTTTTCCCGGAGCTGAACGTATGCAAGAGGAAATCGCCTCAGGCCCAGCCAAAAGACGGGTGGGCATTCTTCCAGAAGGACGCGCACCCGTGCGCGAAGGCTGCGCAATCTTTGCCAGCGAAACCGCAACCGACCCTGTGGGAACTATCACCTCAGGAGGCTTTGGCCCCACGGTAAGTGCGCCGGTTTCCATGGGATATGTCCAAACCGCTTATTCCGCCAACGACACGGTGCTTTTTGCCGAAGTTAGAGGAAAAAGATTACCCGTTAAGGTCGCCAAGCTGCCTTTCACCGGACCCAATTTCAAACGCTGAACAAAAGGAAAAACACATGAAATTCACTGAAGAACACGAATGGCTTCGCATCGAAGACGATATTGTTGTCGTTGGCATCACCGAACACGCCAGCACACAATTGGGCGATATCGTTTTTGTAGAACTCCCAGAAGAAGGCCAGACGCTATCCAAAGACGATGAAGCGGCGGTAATCGAAAGCGTCAAAGCCGCCTCTGACATCCTTTGCCCACTCGATGGGGAAATCGTTGAGATCAATCAGGCGATTATCGATGAACCTTCCAAAGTGAACGATGATCCAATGGGCGCAGGATGGTTTTTCAAAATCGCTCCAAGCGACCTCAGCCAGATGGACGATTACATGGACGAAAACGAATATAACAAGCTGATATCATAAACGTCCGCACCAAAGCCATATGGTCGTTTAACGGCCAAGAAAGAGGGACAAACCATGCCATTTACGCCCACCGAGTACCTACCCTACGATTTTGCAAACCGTCGTCACATTGGCCCCTCGCCAAGTGAAATGACAGAGATGTTGAACGTTTTAGGGTGCGCTTCGCTTGACGAATTGATTGATGATACTTTGCCCAAATCCATTCGACAGGAAAAACCTCTGGCCTTTGGCAAGCCTCTTTCTGAGCGCGAGCTGTTACACAAAATGCGCATAACAGCCTCTAAAAACACGGTACTGACAAGCCTTATTGGACAAGGATATTACGGAACGGTGACCCCACCCGTCATCCAACGAAATATCCTGGAAAATCCGGCATGGTACACAGCATATACACCTTATCAGCCAGAAATCAGTCAAGGTCGCCTTGAGGCCTTGTTGAATTTCCAAACGATGATCTCGGATCTCACAGGGCTTGATATTGCAAATGCATCGTTATTGGACGAATCCACCGCCTGTGCCGAAGCGATGACGATGGCCCAACGCGTTGCAAAGTCTAAATCTGTCAATTTCTTTGTAGATGAAAACTGCCATCCCCAAAATATTGCGGTAATGAAAACACGGGCCAAACCGCTTGGCATAAATCTGATAATTGACACTCCTGATAACCTAGATGCTGCCGATGTCTTTGGCGCAATATTTCAATATCCGGGCACCTATGGTGTGGTGCGCGATTTTACGGATTTGATTGCCGCGCTGCATGATCAGAATGCAATCGGGATTGTATGTGCAGATCCTTTGGCATTAACACTTCTCAAAGAACCGGGTGCGATGGGGGCGGACATCGCTGTTGGCAATACACAGCGGTTTGGGGTTCCTGTCGGCTATGGCGGACCACACGCAGCCTATATGGCGACCAAAGACGCCTATAAACGTAATATGCCCGGCCGTATTGTGGGAATTTCTATTGATGCGCGGGGCAACAAAGCGTATCGGCTTGCGCTGCAAACCCGCGAACAACACATCCGACGCGAAAAGGCAACGTCAAACGTCTGTACAGCGCAAGCTCTTTTGGCAGTGATGGCATCCTTTTACGCAGTGTTCCACGGTCCCGAAGGACTAAAGGCCATCGCCCAGCGCATCCACCGCAAAACAGTCCGCTTGGCCAGAGGGTTGGAACAGGCAGGGTTCAAGATAGAGCCGGACGCATTTTTTGACACAATCACTGTCGATGTTGGATTGCTTCAGAGCACGATCCTTCAGTCGGCACGAAACGAAGGGGTGAACCTGCGGGCGGTTGGTGAGACAAAGGTGGGCATTTCTCTGGACGAACGCACGAGACGGGACACGACTGAAGCCGTATGGCGTGCCTTTGGTATCCATCGCAAAGACGATGACCTGCGACACGAATATCGCGTACCTGACGCGCTTCACCGCCAGACAACCTATCTCGATCACGAAGTGTTCCATATGAACCGCGCTGAAACAGAGATGATGCGCTATATGCGTCGTCTGGCCGACCGAGATCTGGCGCTTGATCGTGCGATGATCCCGCTGGGTTCCTGCACGATGAAACTCAACTCTGCCGCAGAAATGATGCCTGTCAGTTGGCGGGAGTTTTCTCTGCTACATCCTTTCGCACCCGCTGATCAGGCGCTCGGATTCAAGGAAATGATCGACGATCTATCAGAAAAACTCTGCCAGATCACAGGCTATGATGCGATTTCCATGCAACCTAATTCTGGGGCTCAGGGGGAATATGCGGGTCTTTTGACAATTGCAGAATACCATGAAGCGCGCGGTGAAGGTCATCGTAATATCTGCTTGATCCCAACGTCGGCCCATGGGACCAACCCTGCAAGCGCGCAGATGGTTGGCTGGAAAGTTGTGCCTATCAAATCAAGAGAAAATGGGGACATTGATCTTGATGACTTCCGAAGTAAAGCCGAGCAGCATTCAGCAGACTTGGCGGGCTGCATGATTACATACCCTTCGACCCATGGGGTGTTTGAAGAGACTGTGCATGAAGTCTGTGCCATTACCCACGAACATGGTGGGCAAGTCTATATCGACGGGGCCAATATGAACGCGATGGTCGGTTTATCACGCCCTGGTGACCTTGGAGGGGACGTCAGTCACCTGAACCTTCACAAAACCTTCTGTATTCCTCATGGCGGTGGCGGCCCGGGTATGGGCCCGATCGGGGTCAAAGCGCATCTTGTGCCCCATCTTCCCGGTCATCCAGAGACAGGCGGAAATGCTGGACCGGTTTCTGCGGCCCCCTTCGGATCGCCGTCTCTTTTGCCAATCAGCTGGGCCTATTGTCTGATGATGGGCGGAGAGGGGCTGACGCAGGCCACCCGAGTGGCGATTTTAAACGCTAACTACATCGCCGAACGGCTCAAGGGATCCTTTGAAATTCTCTATAAAGGTCCCACAGGGCGCGTGGCGCACGAATGTATTGTGGACGTCCGCCCCTTTGCAGACACAGTAGGAGTAAGCGTTGAAGATATCGCAAAACGGCTTGTGGATTGTGGGTTTCACGCACCAACCATGAGTTGGCCGGTGTCAGGCACCTTGATGGTTGAACCCACAGAGTCAGAAACCAAGGCTGAACTGGACCGGTTTTGTGACGCCATGTTGGGGATTAGGCGTGAAATCGCGGATATTGAAGAGGGTCGAATTGACCGTGAAAGCAATCCATTGAAACACGCGCCGCATACGGTCGAAGACCTCGTAGGCGATTGGGATCGCCCATATAGCCGTGAACAGGGCTGTTACCCTTCTGGTGCATTTCGCGTTGATAAGTACTGGCCGCCTGTAAATCGTGTCGATAATGTGTATGGAGATCGCCACCTTATCTGCACTTGTCCGCCCATGTCAGATTACGCAGAAGCAGCAGAATAGTCTCTGTTTAGGCTAAAAAACCGCGCCCGATGCAATGCAACTTGGGTGCGGTTTTTACGAGCGTTCATCCCGATAATAGTTTTCCTGAAACCATTTAATCAATTGGCGCGATACGTCCTTTGACAGTTCTTGACTGTTTCCGGCAATTGAAATCTGGGAAAATAAACTGTGTTCACTCTCACTTTGAATCAGCTCTTCAAATGTGGCGTTATGCCAGTCAATAGAACGGGTCCTAAGATCATTTAGATTTGGAATATCCAAAAGTTGTTTTTCGAAATATTCGGTGTTTTTTCGCATCCGTGAAATCGATGTGTTGGGATGCGTGTTAAAGTTCCTATCAACCCAATAGGCAAGGTCAATGTTCTTTTCTGATCGATTGGGCAGTCCACGGTCACGTTTGATCATAAAGCTCTGAGCAGATTTTAACGAATAGTGGTTGCATTCTATCCAATCGCGACTGACATCAAATCCGTAAAGGGATAACCGGTTTGGATTGTTTGAAAATTCTTCCGGCAATTGTCGCCCAGCACCATCCGCCCATGAAACAGAACCATGCGTTAAGACTGATTTTTGATTTGGGCGATGGACGCCAAATTGGTTGAACCTTCCGTCTGTTCGGATCAGAGACTTAAAAAATGTTGCAGACACAGGATAGCCGCATTCCTTGGTCACTGACGCGGTGAACTGTTCTGTAATCGGACCATCCTTGAAAAACAGGTGTCCGTTGTTCCCGAAAAGCCTCCAAGGTAGGGTAACGGCTTCTGTTTCGGGATGAAGTTTTTCAATGACATCGCCAAAAGTTCCACTTCCGATATGGATATTTGGGAATTCATCTACATCACAGACGATCGCCCAATCACATGATTTTCGCTTTGGATGTTTCTAAGCATGACGCAGCGCAATCCACTGTGGACTTTGGTCTTTATTAAGCGTTTGCGGGATATGTTCGATCACACCAACACGATCCAGAACGTCGAGCATCACATCCGTGCCATCTTTACAGTCGTTAGAATACAACAGAAAATCAGTAACGCCGGCTCCCATAAGGTGGGCAAGCCATTCAATTAAAAACGGCCCTTCGTTTTTAAGTGTTGAAACACAAAGTATGCGCATAAAAAAGGGATAGATCGAAAGGCGTGATGAGCACAACTAAATTTTTTCAAGCTGTGTGAATACAGGGTGAAATAAATCGACATTTGTTGGTAGGTTTGATAATGCAACGATAAAAAAGTGTGGAATTCGTGAAACAACAAAACCTTTCGGATGTCATAGTTATTACGCCTGCAAAATTTTTTGATGATAGGGGGTTTTTCAGTGAATGCTGGAACAAAGCTCGTCTTGCAGATCAGGGGATCGAAATAGAATTCGTGCAAGACAATCATTCCATGTCATTTAAAAAAGGCACGGTACGTGGATTGCATTTTCAGTCCCCTCCCCATGCTCAGGCAAAGCTGGTCCGCTGCGGAAGGGGGCGATTATTTGATGTCGCCGTCGATATTCGAAAATCCAGCCCAACCTATGGTCACTGGAAGGGCGAAGAGCTTAGCTTTGAAAATGGAAAGCAATTGTTTATTCCTGTTGGGTTTTTACATGGGTTTATCACGCTCGAAGATGACACCGAAATCGTTTATAAGTGTTCAGAATTCTACGCACCAGAGTGCGATGGTGCGGTGCGATTTGACGACCCTGATATAAATATAGAATGGCCGATCGACGTATCTGATGTGTCAATTTCCCCTAAAGATGCATCTGCGCCGTTGTTGCGCGAAATAGGACATCCATTTGAATAAAAGTGAAACGAACATGAAGTTACTGGTGACGGGAGGCTGCGGGTTTATTGGATCTGCAGTTGTGAGGTTGGCTGTGGGTCGGGAGTATCACGTTTTCAACATCGATAAACTGACGTATGCAGCCTGTCCCGACAACCTGACCTCTGTCGAGGAAAAGACAAACTATAAATTCAGACAGGTGGATATTTGTGATCGAATCGCGCTTGATTCAGTGCTTTCAGAATTCAAACCGGACGCGATTATGCACCTCGCCGCCGAAAGCCATGTTGACCGCTCCATTGATGGGCCGTCCGACTTCATAGAAACAAATATCACCGGCACATTCACATTGTTGGAGGCCGCGCGGTTCTATTGGCACAAACAGGGAAAACCAGATACCTTCCGGTTTCACCATGTATCTACTGATGAGGTTTACGGCACCCTAGGTGCAACGGGGCAATTCACCGAAACCACGCCATATGCGCCAAATAGTCCCTATTCTGCGTCCAAGGCGGCAAGTGACCACCTCGTTCGTGCGTGGCATGAAACCTATGGGCTTCCGGTGATTGTCACCAATTGTTCTAACAACTATGGCCCCTATCAATTCCCCGAAAAACTGATTCCCGTGGTCACATTAAACGCGATCTCTGGACAACCCATTCCAGTCTATGGCGAAGGTAAAAATATAAGAGACTGGCTCCATGTTGAAGACCACGCCGATGCATTGCTTCTTGCGCTGAGGCAAGGTCAAACCGGGCGCACTTATAATATTGGTGGCGAAAACGAATTACAAAACATCGATATCGTTCATAAAATCTGTGAGATTCTTGACCGTTTGCGTCCGCAGAATAAACGATATGCGGAACAAATAACATTCGTTTCAGATAGACCAGGACATGATCTTCGCTACGCGATTGACCCTACAAGAATGCAAACGGAGCTTGGATGGCGCCCGTCTTTTACCCCTGAAACGGGTTTGGAAGAAACCGTTGCTTGGTACCTTGAAAATGAAGATTGGTGGAAAAAAGTTCAAAACCGCCATTCTGTCACCGACCGCCTTGGAACCAGAGTATGAAAGTTCTGGTTTTTGGAAAAACCGGTCAAGTATCAACTGAGCTGGGCGTTCTGTCTGACACAATATGCCTTGGCCGATCAGAGGTGGACCTCAGAAGTCCTGCTGCTTGCGGCGAAATCATTCGGACAATGAAACCCGATGCGGTTATCAACGCTGCAGCCTATACTGCTGTGGATAAGGCAGAGGAAGAAGAAGACCTTGCAACAGTCATTAACTCGGATGCCCCTGCAGAAATGGCTACCGTATGTGCTGATTTAGACATTCCTTTTGTACACATATCTACAGATTATGTCTTTGAAGGGTCGCTGGACAGGCCCTATCAAATTACTGACAGTACCAATCCCTTGGGGGCTTACGGAAGAAGTAAGCTCAAAGGGGAAATCGCGATACTTGATGCTTTTGCTGACGCTGTGATCGTCAGAACGTCTTGGGTGTTTTCGGCACATGGATCCAATTTTCTGCGCACAATGTTGAGGCTTTCTTCTAACCGTGATCATCTGAAGATCGTGTCCGATCAATGGGGCGGACCAACCTCTGCGAGGTCAATTGCACATATGGCTATGAACATTATTACCAAAGCCGGAACAGGGCCGGATCAGAAAGGCATCTTTCACTTTTCGGGTGCTTCAGATACCACATGGGCCGATTTCGCCGAGGCAGTTTTCAACGCGGCGAAAAGATCCATGACTGTAGAGAAAATCAAAACATCTGAATACCCCACACCTGCCCGACGTCCGCTGAATTCGCGACTTGACTGTTCAAGGATATTGGAAAGCTTTGGAATAGAACGTTCCGATTGGCGAAGCGATATGATGGATGTTATGAAAGACCTAAAAGGAGTCGATTGGTGACTGAACGTAAGGGCATAATCTTGGCGGGTGGCACAGGGTCACGTTTGCATCCCATTACAATGGGTGTTTCGAAACAACTCCTTCCCGTTTATGATAAACCAATGATTTATTATCCGTTGTCTGTCCTGATGTTGGCGGGGATCAAAGAGATTGCAGTCATCACCAACCCCGAATACATGCAACAATTCCAACGGCTTTTGGGTGACGGATCCAACTGGGGTCTATCTTTGACCTATATAGAACAACCGTCCCCTGACGGTTTGGCGCAGGCCTATCTTTTAGCAGAGGATTTTCTGAACGGTTCGGCCTCTGCGATGGTCCTTGGTGACAACGTTTTTTACGGTCATGGATTCAAGAGTCTTTTGAGAGAGGCAAGCAGTCAGGCCGTGGGCGGCACGGTCTTTGGGTATAGAGTCTCTGATCCTGAACGCTATGGCGTGGTCAGTTATGATGAAACCGGCAAAGCACGCCATATCGAAGAAAAACCAGAGAACCCAAAATCAAACTATGCTGTGACTGGTCTTTATTTTTTGGACAATAAGGCCTCTGAACGGGCAAGATACATTGAACCATCCGCACGCGGAGAATTGGAAATTACAAGCCTTTTGAGCGCGTACCTAGAAGAAGATCAATTGAACGTGCAACGCATGGGCAGGGGATACGCTTGGCTGGATACTGGCACTTTTGGAAGCCTGCTAGATGCGGGAAATTTTGTGCGTACTTTGCAAGCGAGACAAGGGTTACAAGTTGGCTGCCCTGAAGAAATCGCATTTGAAAACGGTTGGATAACGCGCGATGATTTATTGGCTGCTGGAAAAAATGCAGAAAAAAATGATTATGGAAAATATTTGATTAGACTTGCCGAAATGGTCGCGCGCTAGAAACTTAACGCATATCAGCGATGTTTTAATGCGCCAAGAATGCTGAAAACACAAAAAAGGCCTAAGCTCACACAGACAATTGAAGGCGCGGTGGGTGTGTCAAAGCGGTAGGCCGCACTGAGCCCTGTAATTACCGAAATTGCCCCGATAACGGCCGTAAGAGCCACCATGCCTTCGGGCGTGCGGGCAAGTTGCCGTGCTGCTGCGGCGGGTATAATTAACATTGCAGCGATTAAAAGTATTCCAACGACCTTTATAGAGACTGCCACAGTAATCCCTAATGACAATGTTAGGATCAGCTGCTCCCGTTTTGGTTTGATGCCTGCGGCATAAGCAAGTTCTTCGTTCAACGTAGCGAGCAAGAGTGGCGTCCATCGCCATGCCATAAGCCCACAGATAAGAACAACTCCACCCCAGATAATGGCAAGATCTGAGCCAGAAACAGCAAGGATATCACCGAAAAGATATGCCATAAGATCAATTCTGACGCCTGAAATAAATGACACAACAACCAATCCCAAGGCCAGGGCAGAATGGGCAAAGACTCCCAGAATAGTGTCTGTTGCATAGTTTCTTTGAGAAAATAATGATACCGTCCAGGCCATGAGCACCGCAACGATGAGCGGACCTATAAAAATAGATTGTTCAAAAGCCAAAGACAAGGCAACGCCAAGCATGGCACCATGCGCGGTTGCTTCTCCGAAATATGCCATGCGGCGCCAGACAACGAAACAGCCCAACGGCGCTGCGGCCAATACAACGCCCAAACCACCCAAACCGGCGCGCACCAAAAAATCATCCAACATTAAGTTACGGCCTCAGCCCCTGAGCTATCATGTTCATGAACGTGATCATGGTCATGGCGATACAAGGCAAGGGCACCTCCAGTGCCCGTGCCAAATAATTCTCGATATTCGGGCGTGGACAATACTGCCGAAGGCGTTCCTGCGCAACAGACATGGCCGTTCAGACAAATCACTTGGTCAGAAGCACTCATTACCACATGAAGATCATGGCTGATCATCAATACGGCACAACCCGTTTCATTTCTTACCGTTTCAATCTGGCGGTAAAAGGCGGCTGAACCCGGTTGGTCTAGCCCTTGGGTGGCCTCATCCAATATCAACACCTCTGGCTGTCCAAGAAGCGCCCGCGCTAATAGGACACGTTGAAATTGTCCTCCGGAAATATCGGACATCTGCTCCTTTAATAGCTGAGGCACACCTGCCCTTTGAAGCGCATGGATACACATGTCTCTGGATACTGGATCTGATAAACTTAAAAACCGCTGAACGGTCAGTGGCAGTGTACGGTCAAAGTTTAATCGCTGGGGGACATACCCGATTTTGAGACCGGGTTTTAATGTTATCGTTCCCGTTTTCGGCTGCACAGAGCCTATAATCGCTCGTAAAAGTGTGGTTTTACCTGACCCATTTGGTCCGACAATTGTGACAATTTCACCAGAATTTAAGTTAAGATCGACATTTCGAAGAACCGTAGAATTTCCATAGGCGACCGTCACTTTTTTGAGGCTGATCAAATTCATGACCAAGATCCTCCTGCACAAGTTTGACACAAACCCTTTGCCTCAACCACTGCTTCTTCTATTTTGAATCCGGCAGTCATTATAGCAGAAGAGAGGGCCAAGTCTGTTCCGCAGCAGTGTGCTTCTGAAACCACATCGCAATTCCGGCATATCATAAAGGCAGGGGCGTGTTCTTCACCAGGAAGAGAGCAAGCAACAAAGGCGTTGAGCCGCTCAATTTTATGTACAAATCCGTGTTTCATCAAAAACTCAAGAGCCCTGTAGGCCACAGGCGGCTGCGACCTAAATCCGGCCTCTCGCAGATCTTCAAGCAGTTCGTAAGCCCCAACGGCGCGCATATTGTTTTTAAGAAGAATCTCTAAAACCTTCCGACGCACAGGTGTGAATTGAGCATCGCACCCCTTAAAGTAAGCCTCTGCTGTCTGCAGCTTATTGTTATAATGCAGTGCCGAAGTATTCACATTTAATCCTTCTCTAACGCCCCAAGAATCGGGATAAAAAAATTCGTCTTGCAAGACGAGCACAGATTCACTAAGTAGTGGTGTTATGTTATAACATGGTGAAGGTTATGTCCAGAATACTTATTTCAGTTCTCCTGATTTGGTTTTCAACCGCAAATCGAGCGCTTACTGAAGCGCCTAAAGTTGTTGTCGATATTGCGCCAGTGCATTCGCTCGTATCAATGGTTATGAAAGGTGTTGGTGAACCGACGCTCATAATCCCGGCGAACGCATCCCCTCATGATTATGCGCTCAGACCATCTGCCGCGAAGGCGCTTCAGAATGCAGATATTATTTTTTGGATGGGTTCATCTTTGACACCTTGGTTGGATCGCGCGACAACGACTTTGATGAAGGACGCTCAGATGATTGCTCTTTTGGATACAGAGGACACCATCATCTTAGAGGTTCGGGATGAATTAACCTTTGATGCCGATCATGGGGATCATGAGGAGCACAAGGATCATGATGAAAATGATGAGCACAAGGATCATGTTTCAGAGCACAAAGATGGTCATGATCATCACGGAATAGACCCACATGCTTGGTTATCTGCAAAAAATGCCTCTGTCTGGTTGTCTGTTATTGCGGCACATCTTTCAGAAATAGATCCGAAAAATAAAGAGACCTATAAAACAAACGCGGCCGTTGGACAAAAGGATATCACCGATTTAGCCACGGATATTTCAAAAACCCTCAGCGGTGTTCAGGGACGATCCTTTATCGTTTATCATGACGCTTTTCAGTATTTTGAAAACGACTTTAATTTCACTGCGGCAGGTTCGATTTCTCCTAGTGATGCGGCACCTGTCAGTCCGGCACGGATCGCAGCAATTCGTTCAATGATTGAAAAAGAAGGGATCGACTGCATTTTGTCAGAACCACAGTATAGTCAGGGCCTGATCCAAAGTGTTTCATCCGGTACGGAGGTAAATCTGGGCATTATTGATGCCATCGGAGCTGGCATTACTATTGGTCCAGATCTTTACGATACTCTGATGCGCAATATGGCCAAAACCTTCGCAGACTGCTTTTGACGCAGTGTGATCGCCAGTGGACTCACCAAATGCGTCAAGCCTTTATTGATCGTCAAGATCAGAAAAATCCCAATCTTTTGT
>LFER01000036.1 GCA_001510135.1 Alphaproteobacteria bacterium casp-alpha6 | reverse complement strand
GTATCTCCCCAAAGGGAATTACTGACCAAATTACTGACCAAAATACGCCTTATTGCTATGAACTCGCAACTACTGCTATCAATAAAATCAGAGTGTTAGCGGTAATTCAGCGCAGGGATTAGGAGTAGAACTCTTCTCGACCGCACCATTAAACAAATATAAAATATATAAATCAATAACTTAGAAACGGCCTTTTTTGCGCCCTTTTGTCCACCTTCTTTCTGATAGAAAATACTATGTGGTGTAACCCGCGCTCGCCGCTGGATGCGGATGCGCAAATTGGCATATAAGTCGATCAAATCCTCAAATCTGTCCCAAAGGTGCTGACGTTAGACACTGAAAACTCCTTAAAGTTCTTGTGCATTTTGTGATCGGGCATTTTTTGTATCGACCATAAAGCAACAACTTCAACCGCCTGCCACCATCATTAAAATAACAGGGGCGACGATAGAATGAATTTCACATCAATGGCCGTCAGGTTATGAGTTGCTCATCCAAGGATCGACTATTGCGAGTGGGACGCAAATTAACGAAGTTTAGGGTCAGAGACACATAGCATGGTGATGGGGAATGCCGTGCCTCTAACCCTTTACGCTGCCCGTTACCTCAAACGAGGAAAAAAGTCATAAGTATCCTTAGGAAAGCAAAATTCGTGCCGATATAATTTCAAAGGATAGTTTTACATCCGATACATAAGGCGAAGAGCGCCTTTGGCATTGTGGCGGTTGCTAATCAAGTAACGCTCATCGGAGGGCATTAGCGTGATTGAAACGTTTCCAGACTTTGGATTTTTTTCGAAGAGAGATTATTGACGATCTGGCCTGACCTTTTTGATTTTAAGAAGCTTTTGGGTTAAACTGTTGGTTATGAGATGAGGTACGAACATGAGTATGCCCAAGATAATAGTTGCCAGCTTGCTATGTTTTTTCGTTGTTCTCGGGGGCTATGCAATGATTTTTAAGCCCCGCAACGATAATTTTGATGAAGGCGCAGGCCAAGTTTTAGGCACTAAGAAGTAGCATGTTTGCAATGGTGGAATTTATCATCCAGTGGCTTGCCGCTTCTGTGGCGGCGTTTGGCCGGGCTTGAGGCGCAGATTTGGTCTGACAAACTGGCCCATAATCGTGAGATAAAAGACATCAAAGAGGCGTTGCGATCGATAGCGTCTAAGCTGGACCGTGCCGCGCTGGCATCGCGCGAGAGGTGATTTATCGCCTTGGAAACAAGGCTCCATTTCGATTTCCACATACGTCGTTTCGGGGGCTTTTATCCCAAATGTTCTTATTTTTTGCTGTGGCGCAATTCATCACGTATTTGGGTAAGTAACTCTTCTGCAGTTGGCGGCTTGGGTCTTGGCTCCATCTCCTCCTCGTTTTCTCCATCTACCAAATCTTCAATTTTGTTCACGGCCTTTATGAGTAAAAAGACCGCCCATGCAATAATCATAAAATTGATAATCGCTGTAATGAAACTGCCCCATGCGAGCACGGGCGCTCCCGCTTCTCGCGCCTGTGCAAGCGTTTCATATGTTCGACCATTTAACGCCATAAAATAATTGGAGAAGTCCAAATTTCCTGTGACAATCCCGAGCAACGGATTGACGATGTCCTTTACCAGACTTTGCACAATTGCGGTAAAGGCCGCGCCAATAACAATACCAACTGCAAGGTCAATCACATTTCCCCTTGCAATGAACTTCTTAAATTCGTCAAAGGTTTTTCTCGGCATCTCTTCTCTCCAGCCTTTTTTGCAGGTGCCCCCTTATCACAATCAAAGCATAGACTGCACCGTTGGCAGAAGCGACGATTTTTAACCGATGCCCAAGGACGTAAGGAGGAGAAGCTCTGGGAAGCGCGCGGACAGCCGCACCTGACTGTTAGATGTTGATTGTTAGTGCATTATTGGCCTCTCACCCATGGATATGATGGCTTCGCTGATGGTGGAGAACCAGATGCATTGCGTCGGCTTTTCATATACAGGATTTCCTCCATTTTTGGATGATGATCTGTGATTCCCGTAGGTTGAAGAATATTTCACCGTTGAGTAGTTTATCTCTGAGCCTAGCGATGAAGCGCTCGCAATATCCATTTTCCCAATTTACCTTGTTGATATTCCTTGTTATCATAACCATGGGATTTTGGTCGCTTGTCAGAAGGTAGATCAGGACAAATCTAGGTGAAAATTTAGTTTTTTTGAATTAAGGTGAATTTGACGCCATAATTAACGAAATTTTAGCCGTTACTTTAAGAAACTGTATGCAAAATTGGTGAGATAAGGCTGTCAATGATGAGTCGTCTAAAAGTCATGCGGTTGAGAACAATCTCTCTTTTATTGGCCATAGGCGTATTGCAGGCCTGCGTTTCGCAATTTGGTGGGGCGAACGGGCCAGAGCTTGGCAATGAAAAGCAACCCAGAATACTTAAAATTGGGGATTCTCTTATGCGATGGAATGCCCTCTCAGGGAATTCTATTGCGCAAGTGATCTCAAAAAACTTGAATGAATCGGTGGTGGACAGATCTCAGGTCGGCTCAGTGATGCTTTTCAAACAAAATGCGGGCCAAGGTGCGGCAGTGAGCATACCGGAACAGTATATTGCCAAAGACTGGGACTGGACCGTCATGACAGGTGGTGGAAACGATTTACTTTTGGGTTGTGGGTGCATGGCCTGCGACGACACCATTAATGAGATGGTTTCTGAAAATGCAAGGGATGGCAAAATACCGGATTTTCTGAAAACAATACGCGATAACGGCTCCAAAATCCTGTATATAGGTTATTTACGTAGTCCCGGCCTTCTTACTCCAATTGAACATTGCAAAAATGAAGGTGACCTTTTTGAAGCCCGTTTAGCAAAATTTGCGGACAGTGAGGAGAATATTTACTTTGCATCCATGCAAAATCTTGTTCCCCGCGGTGACGCCAGTTATTTTTCTTTGGATCGCATCCATCCGTCCCGCAAGACCAGCAAAATGATCGGGGAGTTTGCCGCCGACTTTATTGGCAAACACGACGATAGAAAATAATCCCAAGCGCTTCAGGAACACCGCGATTTCTTAAAAAAGATGTTCTCAAATGCTTTAAAAATTAGGGGGCCTCTTCTAAAGGATCGCCACCAATTTATCACGGATATACATCCAGTTGGATTTGCTATTCGCTGTCAAAAGGTGACCCTGCCGCATGTTTGGTGAATATTCTGAACCATCCAGCATACGAGCGTACCCTCCGGCCTGTTGAACAATAAAAGAGCCGGCCAGATGATCCCAGGGTTTTAAAAAAGCTGAAAGACAAAAATCATATGCCCCCTGTGCAACCAATCGATATTCATGACAGGAACACTGCAAAGAGGTGATCCGATTAAAATCGCTAAGCGCATATGAAAGATCTGCTCGCAGCATTCGGTCAAAAAGATGTATACTTACCAGGCCATTGAGCATGTGGGACGGTTTCGGCTTTGCGACCTCAAGCGTATTTTTTTGGCCGGATTTTGAAATATGCAGCGCTTTTCCGACGCTTAGGGCAGAAAACTGATAATCATCGTTCAATGGATCATAGAGGAGCCCAAAAACCGGTTTTCCAAAATGTGTCGCAGCAAGGATGATCCCGAAGACGGAAATACCGTTGGCAAAATTCCACGTTCCGTCAATGGGATCAATTATAAAGGCCAATTCGCTTTGTGCGACCTGTGTGAGTATTGTCGGGTCTTTTTCAAATGCTTCTTCCCCCACAACATACGCCTTTGGAAACAATGCCGAAAGCTCTGAAGCGATCAAAGCTTCTGCTGCCAAATCCGCCACTGTCACAGGATCATCAAGAGACGATTTACATGAAACATCTGTCGACTTTAAATTCCGAAATCTGGGAAGAATTTCTGACTGTGCGACTTTCCTGATAATTGTAACAATTGGTTCTAAATTTGACACTAGGTGATCAGAGACAGAATTTTGATCCATGCCACAGCCCCCTCGTCAATAGGCACCCAACAAATGTCAGAGTGCCGTCTCGGCACTATTCATAATTTCTTAAAACCCGCGCAGGTCTGGCGTTTAATGCGCGAAGTGCAAATACCAACCCCGCGCCAATATTGGCCAAAATACCGCCAGAAATGATTGCGACCGCGTTTGGCCAAATAACATGAAAATCCGTATCAAGCACAAATCGACAGATCGCCCAGCCCGCAGCAAAGCCACACAGCAAAGCGATACTTGCAGATGCTGCCCCCATGATACCGGCCCGTAGCGCAAAACTCAACAGAATCCGTCCCCGCCCTGCCCCAAGGGTTTTGAGCACGCTCGCCTCAAAACGACGCGCATGTTCGCCGGCAGCGGCGGTACCAATAAGCACCAGAACACCAGTCAGCAAGGTTACTGCCGCCCCGTAAGACGTCGCTGCGGCAACGGCGGAAAGCAGGGCCGATACTCTTTCAATTGCATCCTTTATTCTGATTGCCGTGATATTGGGAAAGGCATCCGCCAAAACTCTTAAAACACGTGCTTCAGCCTCTTCTTCGGCATAAACGGTTGCAATATACGAATGAGGCGCATCTTTGATGGCAGATGGGTTGATCGTCATGACAAATCCAATGCCGGCTGTTGAAAAATTCACCTCTCTGAAACTGGTAATCCTTGCCGGTATATCCCGCCCTAAAATATTGAGAACCAGCTCGTCCCCGAGAGATAAACCCATTTCTTCCGCCTCTTCGGCGGCAAAGCTGATCTGGTTTTCCCCAGAATAATTTTCCGGCCACCATTCGCCGGCCACCAGCTTTGAATTTTCGGGCAGGGTTTCTGCATAGGTGAGCCCACGATCCCCCCGCACCACCCAATGATCTCCTGCGACTTCCTGCGCAGGCCGACCGTTAATTTGTGACACCACACCGCGCAGCATCGGGGCTGTTTCCACTTTGCTGACAGCGTCTTCTTGGGCCATCAGCGATAAAAAGGTCGGCATTTGGGATTTTTGAATATCCACAAAGAAATAAGACGGCGCCACCTTAGGAAGATCCTGACGAATAGCATCGCGCAAATTACCATCAATCTGACCAACGCTGGACAGCACTGACAGGCCCAATCCAAGTGCCAAAATGACTGACGCTGTTGCTTCCCCCGGACCGCTCACCGAAGCCAGAGCCCACCTGAGCGTCGGTCGCCCTCCCGCAAAAACCAAGGCCCATTTTGCGATCCGCTTCATTAAGAGGGCGCTTATCAACAACGCAACAAGTGCAACGGCAATACCAAACGCAGACCAGAGCGTTAAGACGAGCGAACCCGTAAAAAAGGCTGCACATGCCAGCAAGACGCCAAGCAAAACAATCATCCCGAGTATGTATCGGCCCGCAGGAACCTTAGTTCCCGACTCTCCCATGTCACGAAAGAGCTGCGTTGCACGAATGTTTTCAATTTTAGCCAAGGGCCAAAGAGTAAAAATCACCGCCATCAAAACGCCGTATATGCCAGCTTGCAGGATCGCTGCGCCGTAAACCCCGATCCTGATAGGAAAGGGCAGCGCCCCATCAATGATCGGAGCAAAGAGAATTGGAAGCCCAACGCCTAATATGATACCGATAAAAACTCCCAAGGCAGAAAGACAGGCAATTTGCAGAAAATAGACCTGAAAGACGATATCATTTGTGGCTCCCAGACTTCGCAAGGTCGCAATGACAGATTTCTTGATCGAAAGATAACTGCTGACTGCTGCAGAAACACCAACCCCGCCAACTGCCAGACCAGATAAACCGACAAAAACAAGAAAGGCTGCCAACCGTTCTACAAAAATCGCTACCCCCGGTGCGCCGTTTCGCGCATCTCGCCAGCGCAATCCAGAACTAGCGAAACGAGACTCAGCAAGATCTGCTATCGCATCAAAATCACTGCCTTGCGGGAGATCAAGACGATATTTTGACGAAAAGAAAGTGCCTGCAACAAGAAGTCCAGCATCATCCAAGTCTGTTTTATAGACCAATGTACGGGGCCCTAGCCCAAATCCTTCGCCCGCCCCATCAGGTAAGCTTTTCAAAATTCCGCCAAGCCGAAAAGTTTTGGTCCCAATTTTGACCTCATCACCGGCAACAATTCCAAGACGATCCACCAGCAACCGTTCCATGACAACAGAGGCAAGCCCGTCTTTCGGCATTAGTGCCGAGCGAAAATCCGAACCGTCTACCATATGCACATGACCGCTTAGAGGATATGCATCGTCAATGGCTTTTACCTGTGTGAGGGCGCGTTCTTTTTCACCGTCTCTTTCTACAAGTATCATGGATCGAAAATCCACAACTTCAGACATGCGTTCACTAATTTCAGAGAGCCATGCACGTTCCTCATCCGATGCAAAGCGATAGGTAAATTCTGCTTCAGCATCCCCACCAAGAAGGGTTGCCCCCTCAGCGGAAAGGCCCGTTTCGATCGCCTGCTTGATTGAACCCACTGCAGCAATAGCGGCGACACCGAGCGCCAGACATGCAATCAAGATGCGAAACCCCTTGAAGCCACCGCGCAATTCACGCTTTGCTAGGCGGGCCGACAGCGCGAGGCTCACGCCGCAGCCTCGGACTGTGAGACGATCCGCCCGTCTGATAAAGCAATCATGCGATCACAGCGCTTTGCCAGAACAGGATCATGGGTGACTAGGACAAGAGTTGATCCATGTTTTTCACGCAGTGAAAACAACATGTCCATGATGACCGAACCATTTTGCCCGTCGAGATTACCGGTGGGCTCGTCTGCCAAGAGAATGTTAGGGCGCAAAACGGCGGCACGCGCCAAAGCAACCCTTTGCTGTTCCCCCCCAGAAAGCTGCGCGGGGAAATGCCCGCCGCGTTCTGCAAGTCCGACCTCGGCCAATTCGGCGCGCGCGCGTTCCATAGCATCTTTGACGCCTGCCAGTTCTAGTGGCGTGGCGACATTTTCCAGCGCCGTCATTGTCGGAATAAGGTGGAACGACTGAAATACGATGCCCATATGAGAACGCCGGAACCGCGCCAGCGCATCTTCGTTAAGAATTGAAAGATCTTGTCCGAGCACATCCACCTTGCCAGAACTCGCCTGCTCCAACCCGCCCATTAACATTAAGAGAGATGATTTTCCTGACCCCGAGGGACCGATTAGTCCTACAGTTTCACCTCTGTGAACGGTCAGATCGACATTTTTCAAAATATGAACGACCCCAGCATTGCTGGGCAAGGACAGATGAACGTCCCTCAAAGATATAATCGGGGTATGCATAACCTCATCCCATTGTATGGACTTTATCTTAGATATGGGATTTCAAAGGTTTAGAACAACCCAGACCTGCCAACTTTTCAACATTTGATAAGATTGATGGATACATTAAAGACTTTTTCTACCTTTGTCGTCGAAGAATCTAAATAAACTGGCGGGCGCAAAGGTTCGACATCCTATTGTTTCGCGGGATCAATCGCGTCGCATTTGCTCAGCGCAGAAAATGGCGTTTTGGTAAATCTATCATCCTTTACGTGCATACACACTTTAGGCGGCAGCACAGAGTTCTACGCTACCCATTTTTTAAATGGCGCGACGAAAATGTCCTTAGAGCGGAAAAGGCGTATGCGATTATTTGAAATACTCTCGATTTGTACCCGCGAAAAGGCCAACTGATCTGCCTTGTGCGAGAAAAAACTTCTTGCATAAGGGGATATGGTCAAATTCCTTTGACGGATTTGACCGTAAATTTCTGCCGTAGCGCCATCGTCATAACCAAGTCGGCGAAAGGCCTCTATGATCACCATTGGCGCGCTGCGGCGATCGCCAAAGGCCTTATTAATGCGTAAATCATATCGGTTCAACAAATACTGCAAAAGCGTTGAGATGAACTCTTCGCGATGGGCCGTTGCATTACGGTGTTCCTCCCAAACGGGTTGATTTCCCGATTTTACATAGGTGTAAAACGCGTCAGCAAAAGAAGACAACTTGTTCCGGCTGGCCACCATGAAGTTCACATAGGTTTCTGCTATTTCCCAAACTTTGGCGTCATGGTACGCACGAGAGATCAATCTTTTTTCTTCACTATCTGATAACTTTTCATCCGGCTTCAGCCCCTCTGGCCCGAAACTATTCAAAAAATCGGCTGTTTTTTGCAGCTTCAGGTCAAAGTTCAACTCGCCATCTACAAAGTAATAAGACTGTTTGATCAGTTCGATCACTTCCTTCACTATCACCACATTACATACCGTCATTTCACTACCACCTTTTCTATTAAAGACTTTAAACAACACAAAAGTGGCAAATGATTGGCAGAAATACATAAAAGTATGAATTTTGTTTCATTTTCTTCAATGAATAGAAAAACCCTTGGAAAATGCGGATATTGCACAAAGACACACCCACACAAGGCATTGTTTTTGAATAATATTTTTAAAAATGCAGGTTTTCCTGAATAATTCACAAAATAAGGACTATAGTGAAAATGTGCTAAAATTAGCGCTTAATTGGGTGATAATTTTGGTATTCGCCACATAAATGCCCCATTTCAAAAACGAATCTGGGACGCATTGAAAGACATCGGACAGTTCTTGCCTTCATCGAGATCGGCGACATTCACGCGTTATGTGTGAATAATACCGTTTTATTCTTTAATCTCCTCCGGATGGACGCCCCATATTGCCTCTTTTGGCACCCATCCCTTGTATCCTCCGGCGCTCAGCTGGCACCACATCGGATCACATTTTTCAACGTCAGCGATGGCACCTTTTTCAAATCTTGCCACAATCATGCTTCCCTCAACCGGCAAATTTAATAAAGGCTGCATATCCACCGTCAGAATTGCTGTGCGTGCCCCTGACAAAAGCGAATAATGGATCCACCCTCCCGCGCCGTCAATATCCCTCACCCGCCGCCAGTTTTCATATTCTCCATAAATTTCAAGAGGCATGTGTTTACGCGTAAACACCCAATCTATGCGATGAGAGAGTGATGGACCACGCCGCGCGTTGGCTTTGCTTGCTCTGAGCGAAACATATCTTGGAATGGGTAAATTAGTGACCGACCCGCGTTCTTGCCCAATACTCACCTCTGCGGCAGAGAAAACTGCCAAGACAGCACATAAAATACCAAAACCCAACTGTCGTCTTACTATATTAGGCATGAGTTTTTTTCCTCAGGTTCTTGTGACTTCATCCAACTTACGCCAATCTATTTCTATCAGAATGTTGCGCGATGGAATGAAAAAATGCAAAATGACCGCCTAAAGGTAGCATTAACCCGCCGATTGCCCGATGTGGTCGAAAAGAGATTGGCCGAATTATTTGATGTCCGATTAAGAGACAGCGACACGCCTCTGTCCAAAGCTGATTTAATAAAACAGATGCAGGATGTCGATGTTATTGTGCCTGCCATTTCAGACGTCATTGATGCGCCGATGTTGGCGCAAGCGGGCCCAAAGCTCAAGCTGATCGCAAATTTTGGGGCTGGATTTGACAATATCGACGTTGCAACAGCCTTACAAAGGGGCATTTTAGTTTCCAATACGCCTGGTGTCGTGACTGAAGACACGGCGGATATGACCATGGCCCTGATGCTAGCGGTCACTCGTCGGATTCCCGAAGGGCTTTCCGTTATGCAGTCTGGTCACTGGGATGGCTGGGCCCCAACTGCATTTATGGGCAGCCGGCTGACGGGAAAACGTTTGGGTATCCTGGGAATGGGGCGCATTGGGCGCGCAGTTGCTGTGCGTGCCAAAGCCTTTGGGTTGGAAATTCATTATCACAATCGTCAAAGACTGCGCTCGGAACTGGAAGATCACTATCAGGCCACCTATTGGGAAAGCCTTGATCAGATGGTCGCACGAATGGACATTTTGTCGATCAACTGTCCACATACGCCATCCACATTTCACCTGATGAACGCGCGCCGGCTGAAATTGATGAAACCGGATGCGGTCCTTGTCAACACGTCTCGCGGTGAGGTGGTTGATGAAAACGCTCTGACACGGATGTTGCAGAACAAAGAACTCGCCGGTGCAGGGCTTGATGTCTATGAACGCGGTCGTGAGATCAATCCAAAGCTGTTGACCCTTGATAACATTGTCCTGCTTCCTCATATGGGCTCTGCCACCCATGAAGGGCGCATTGACATGGGGGAAAAGGTTATTATTAATATCAAGACCTTTGCCGATGGTCATCGCCCGCCAGATCAAGTTGTCCCGTCAATGCTATGATCACAAAGGGATAAGCTGGCGTTCCAGCCTATCCCTTAGGCTTTTATGTTGCTCTGGTAGGCACAGCCTTTCGCCCATAGTTTCCAAAGGTTCGTCGATGGCAAATCCCGGCGGATTTGTCGCCACTTCAAACAAAATGCCGTCTTGGGTACGAAAATAGATGGCTTTGAAATAACTTCGATCTTTGACGCCTGTCACCTGACAGCCGTACGCGATCAAAGCCTGCCTCACCCTTTGCTGCGCCTCGTCATCCTTTACAGCAAAAGCTATGTGATGGACTGAGCCCGCGTTTTCCTGTGCCTTTTCCCCGCCTGCTTTGTAGTGCACGTCAATGATGGATGCAGGCCCGATGGAAGGCAGTTCAAACCGTTGGGTCTCTCCCTCCCGAGTTTGCGTGACAAATCCCATAAATGTAAGCAAATCCCCAACCTCGGAAGAGGCATCAACGCAAAATTCAGCTGAATGAAACCCCCTCAGGGCCTCTTGCGCGGGGATATGACCATCCGCGGGCGGAAGGCTGGCCCCATTTGTTTCGCAAATTGCCAAGCGCTCTCCGTCAGGTCCTGTAAATTCCAATGTCTCTGTCGCAAATCGTTCAACCCGCAAAAGGTCGCTCACTCCGTATTGCGCCAAGCGATCTTCCCAGAAATCAAGCCGACCGGGCAAGACTGCAAATCTGGCCTGCGCGACTTCCCCAATCCCCCGAGTCCCGCGAATGCGTGAAGGAAAAGGAAAATAGGTAAAAACTGTGCCAGGCGTGCCTTTTGGATCAGCGAAATAGAGGTGGTAGACAGACGGGTTATCAAAATTCACCGTCTTTTTTACCCGCCGTAATCCCAAAACTTCGGTAGAGAAATGGTTGTTTTTTATGGGGTCACTGGCGATTGAGGTGATATGATGGATCCCAAGGATATCATTTATCAAAGGCTTCACTCCTACTTTACAAGAGTGAAGATAAGCTTTGAACGCGCCGCTTCAATATTTCTAGGTTGCGGCACAGCACATTAAACGAAGTGCTGCCCGCCGTTTACTGTGATTGTTGAACCGTTCACAAATTCCGCTTCATCAGAGGCAAGGAAGACAACACAGCGTGCGATTTCCTCTGGTTCGCCCAAACGTCCCGCGGGAATCTGTGCAATGATACTTTCACGGACTTTCTCAGGTACAGCCATAACCATATCGGTTGCGATGTAACCGGGGCAGATTGCATTCGCAGTGATACCAAAGCGCGCGCCTTCTTGCGCCAATGCTTTCGTAATACCAAGATCTCCCGCCTTAGACGCAGAATAGTTCACCTGCGCAAACTGCCCCTTTTGTCCGTTAATTGAGCTGATCGTGATAACACGTCCAAATTTTCTTTCACGCATCCCTGGCCATATTGGATGTGTCATGTTGAACACTCCGGAAAGGTTCGTATCAATGACATCAGACCATTGTTCACGGGTCATTTTATGAAATGGCGCGTCACGCGTGATGCCTGCATTGTTGACGAGGATGTCGACTGGGCCAAGCTCTGCTTCGACATTGGCGATACCCTCCACACAGCTGTCATAATCAGCAACATTCCATTTATAGGTTTTGATGCCCGTTTCATTTGTGAACTTCGCCGCGGCTTCGTCATTCCCCGCATATGAGGCGGCGACAGAATATCCCGCGTCCTTTAATGCGATTGATATGGCCGCGCCGATACCGCGCGAGCCGCCGGTTACAAGAGCTACTCTTGCCATTGGGGTCTCCTTACTGATGGGTGGTTTGGTAACACAATTACAATTTATGTGTATATTTTGCAATATTATTTCGCGACAAAATTCTACTTTTACCGACGAAATGAAAAATAAGGGGCCCGCGGCCCCTTATTTGGATCTTTGTTATGGGCGCTCCAGACACATGGCAACACCCATACCGCCTCCGATACAGAGGGTTGCGAGCCCTTTCTTTGCATCGCGACGCTTCATTTCGAAGAGAAGCGTGTTTAAGATGCGCGCTCCAGAGGCTCCGATGGGGTGACCAATTGCAATAGCACCACCGTTCACATTCACGATCTCAGGATCCCATCCCATATCCTTGTTCACCGCACAGGCCTGCGCTGCAAAAGCTTCATTAGCCTCAACAAGGTCAAGATCAGATACGGACCATCCTGCTTTGTCCAACGCTTTGCGGCTGGCATAGATCGGGCCAACACCCATGATGGACGGGTCAAGGCCAACAGTGGCAAAAGAAGCAATACGCGCCAATGGGTTAATGCCGCGTTTTTCGGCCTCTGCATCACTCATCAAAAGAACGCCGGCAGCACCATCATTTAGACCAGAGGCGTTTGCAGCGGTCACCGAACCATCTTTGGTAAAGGCAGGGCGCAATTTCTGCATCGCTTCAATGGTGGCGCCATGGCGGATATATTCATCCTGATCCACGACAATATCACCTTTACGCGTCTTTACCGTAAAGGGAGTTATCTCATCCTGAAAACGGCCCGCTTTCTGGGCAGCTTCGGCTTTGTTTTGCGACATTACAGCGAATTCATCCTGCATGTCGCGGCTAATTTGCCATTTCTGGGCAACGTTTTCAGCCGTTTGCCCCATATGATAGCCGTTGAACGCGTCCCAAAGACCATCGCGGATCATACTGTCCACATAGGAAACGTCACCCATTTTGTAACCCGCCCGCAGATGGGCAACATGCGGCGACAAAGACATATTTTCCTGACCACCGGCCGCAACAATATCTGCATCGCCAAGCTGCACATGCTGGGCTGCAATCGCCACTGCGCGCAAACCGGATCCGCAAACCTGATTTATCCCCCAAGCGGCACTTTCAATTGGAAGCCCCGCGTTGACATGCGCTTGACGTGCCGGGTTTTGACCCTGCCCTGCGCTGAGCACCTGTCCCAAGATCGTTTCAGAAACTTCAGATTTATCGATCCCCGCACGCGCCACAAGCGCTTCAAGAACGCAAGCCCCCAGATCATGGGCGGGCGTATTGGCAAAAGATCCTGTGAAACTGCCGACCGGAGTTCGGGCAGCAGAGGCTATAACTACGTTTGTCATGTGAGTCTCCAGCAGCAACAATTCAAGAAGAAATATCAGTCAGGCGTCTGATACATGAATTGCTGCGGCGCGGCAACAGTTAAGGCAGTAATGACACTACGTGCGTTTTGCGCCACCTGTTTTGCTGGCATTTACCTGCCAAGGGGGATTGACCGTTGGACGCCCGAAATAAAACCCTTGCAAACAATCAATTCCAACGCTTGACAACCAATGCGCAGCCACTTCGGTTTCGACGGATTCGGCAACAGCATACATGCCGAAATGTTCCGCAATCGAAAGCAAAGCCTGCGTCAAGACTTGATTGTCAGAATTCGTCTCGATGCCACGGATAAATTGACCGTCAATTTTAAGAATATCAAACCGGAACTCCTTCAAATGTCGAAAAGAAGTGACGCCGGAACCAAAATCGTCAATCGCAAAACTAACCCCTTTTTTCTGCATGTCTGCCATAAATTTGCTGACTAATTCGGGCACAAGCATCGCCGAGTTTTCAGTAATTTCCAAAATCAAGCGTTCGCCGAGAGTGGCATCGCTACGAAGCGCTCGGATCAGGAGTTCCATCCATTTACTATATCCAATCGAGCGCGCGGACATATTGACCGATAATTTCAGTCCGGGCACCCGCGATAAAGTGCGCAAGCCCATATCCAGTGCAAGACAATCAATAAGCCGCCCGCTTTCGCGTTCTTCGACTTTTTCAATGAAGTGACCGGCAGGAATGATTCGTCCCGTTTGATCGGGAATACGGATCAATCCCTCATAAAAAACGACTTGGTGAGAAGGATTGCTCGACACAACAGGTTGGAAGGCCAGCATCGCACGTCCCTGTCGCACGGCATCTTCGACAACCTCGATCAAAGATTTTGCGCGAACCGCTTCTGCATAAGCAAGCGGGCTTTCTTCCTCGGTGTTGATATCCAGTCGGTTCAGAACAGCCATATTCACCTCACAGTATTTTATCGATAAATTGGCGGTAATTAGATAACAAACCCCTAATACGACAAAAAGTTTTTAAGGAATTCACGATGCAAGCGGAAAATCGTTGCAACTGGGCGGGTCCCGATCAGATTTACATTGATTACCACGACACCGAATGGGGCGTCCCCGAACATAACAGTCGTGCACTTTTTGAAAAGCTCATGCTCGAAGGATTTCAGGCTGGGCTCAGTTGGATCACAATTTTGAAAAAACGCGAAAATTTTCGAAAGGCCTTTGCAGAATTCGATCCCGATATTCTTTGTATGTGGGGCGAGGTTGACGTCAACCACCTCCTTCAAAACCCCGGGATCATCCGCCATCGCGGGAAAATCGAGGCCACTTTGTCAAATGCGAAAGCCTGGCAAAGCATTGAAAACGATATTGGCTTTGGCAATTTCCTTTGGCGCTACGTGGATGGAAAACCGATCCTCAACGCTTGGGAAGACCTTTCACAGGTGCCCTCCCAAACACCTCTGTCACGACAGATTTCCAAGGACCTGAAAAAAGCGGGGTTCAAGTTCTGCGGCCCAACGACGGTCTATGCCTTTCTTCAGGCTGCAGGCTTGGTCAATGATCACTTGATCACCTGCCCGTTCAGACATTGATGATCTTCAAAATAAAGACGCAACTGCTAACGACTTGCATCGGCACAGCGCAACACGTTTAAACCCGACAGTAAGGGAGGGATGTTTGCAAACAATGACTTTCTCCCTTATTGACACCGCCACGCTTTGCTATATACGGCAGGCTTCATTGGTGTTGGTGGCCCCCGCGAGGGGATGCCTGTCAGGACAAAGACGCTTTGCGGCATCAGGTTCCAAAGGACAACGCCCTTCATAGGCGCCCTTCGGGCGTCGCGTTTAAGAAGGAGATCAGCAGATGACGAAAAGAACTGCTGCCAAGTACAAAATTGACCGCCGGATGGGTGAAAACATCTGGGGTCGTCCGAAATCCCCAGTCAATCGCCGTGAATATGGACCCGGCCAGCATGGTCAGCGCCGCAAAGGCAAACTGTCTGACTTTGGTCTGCAGCTTCGTGCCAAGCAAAAGCTCAAAGGTTACTATGGCGATATGACCGAGAAACAGTTCCGCCGTATTTATGCAGAAGCAGAGCGGATCAAAGGCGACACAGGTGAAAACCTGATCGGCCTGCTGGAGCGCCGTTTGGACGCCGTTGTGTATCGCGCTAAATTCGTTCCAACGATTTTTGCAGCGCGTCAGTTTGTGAACCATGGGCATGTGCTTGTAAATGGTCGTCGCGTGAACATTCCTTCATATCGCGTCAAAGAAGGAGACGTGATTGAAGTGCGTGATCGTTCCAAGCAAATGGCGGCCGTTTTGGAAGCGGTTCAACTGGCTGAACGTGATGTTCCCGAATACGTGGATGCCGATCACTCAAAAATGACTGCAACCTTTGTGCACACTCCAGGTCTTGGCGATGTGCCGTATCCAGTGATAATGGAACCAAACCTCGTCATCGAATATTACGCACAGAACTAATCAAACTGAATTCTGACGCGGGGTCGTGACGGGAAACTGTTACGACCCTTTTTTATTTCTCTGGTCATGGAAGAAAGGCAGAGGTAATAAGTCACGGATATATGGAGTCCTGAGAATGTTAAAAGTGACAGCGCAGCCAGGGATTGAGCAAATTAGCCTTTATGAAGGCGGATTGGCTAAATTGGACGGGCGCGACAATGTGATTAAGTTAAGCTCGAACGAAAATCCGCTTGGCCCAAGTGATGCGGCGATTGAAGCTTTTCGCAGGGCATCTTTTGACCTCCATCGTTATCCCTCAACCGACCATGGTAATCTACGCAAAGCTATCGGGTCCGTATTTGATCTGGATCCTCTGCGCATCGTTTGCGGCGTTGGGAGTGACGAAGTGCTCGGGCTTATTGCCCAAGCCTATGCCGGGCCAGGTGAAGAGGTAATCTTTACCGAACATGGTTTCGCGCTCTATCGCAACTGGGCCTTGGCAACTGGGGCCCAGCCTGTCGAAGTGCGCGAACGCGAGCGCGTCACCGATGTCGACGCCATTTTGGCAGCCTGTACCGATCGTACCAAGTTGATCTATATCGCCAATCCGAACAATCCAACAGGAACCATGATTTCCGAGGCAGAGGTCAGGTATCTTGCCGAACATATACCGGATCGGGCATTGCTGGTGTTGGACGGAGCCTATGTCGATTATGTTGAAGGGTATGATGGGGGAGCGCGTCTGGTCGAAGACCGCCACAACGTATTCATGACGCGCACATTTTCCAAACTTTATGGATTGGGCGGAATGCGTGTGGGCTGGGGCTACGGTCCAAAAGATATAATCGATAATCTCAACCGCATCCGCGGCCCCTTTAATCTGTCTGCCGCGGCTCTTGCCGCCGCAGAGGCCGCAGTTCTAGATCAGGCATATGTTGAAAAATGCCGTAATGAAAACAATCGATTACGCGGCTGGCTTGCAGAAGCTTTGGCAGAACATGGGGTGCCTTCGGACACGTCTTTAACAAACTTTATTCTCGCGCGGTTTGGCAATCAGGAAGAGGCAGAGGCGTGCGATGATTTCCTGAAATCCGAGGGGCTGATCGTGCGGCGGGTAGGAGGATATAAACTCCCCCACTGCCTACGCATCACGGTGGGCGACGAAAGCGCATGTCGGCGTGTGGCGCATTGTGTCGGGCAATTCAAGGCGGGCCGTTCATGAGTGTTGTTTACGATCGTGTCGCGCTCATCGGTCTAGGATTGATCGCTTCATCGATGTTCTGGGCGATGAAACGCGCCGGACTGGCCGGGGAAGTCAGGGGCTTTGCCAGATCAGCGCAAACACGAGAAACGGCGCGCCGGATTGGACTTTGCGACCGTGTATGTGAGTCGTTACATGAGGCAGTGGAAGACGCCGATTTGGTTGTGCTCTGCATCCCAGTGCGGGCAATGGGCGAAGTTGCAAGGGAAATCGCTCCTTTTCTTAAACCGGGGGCCACGTTGAGTGATGTCGGTTCGGTAAAGCGCGCCGTTATCGACGAAATCGCACCTTACATTCCAAACGGCGTGCATTTAGTTCCTGCACATCCCATTGCCGGAACAGAACATTCCGGACCCGAAAGCGGATTTGAAAGCCTTTATGACAATCGCTGGTGCTTACTTGTGCCTCAAGACGGGGTGGACCCAGAAGCCGTGACAAAGCTGCGTGGTCTTTGGGAAGGCATGGGAGCAAATGTAGATGTGATGGACGCAGACCACCATGATCTTGTGCTTGCTGTGACAAGCCATGCACCCCATTTGATCGCCTATACGATGGTCGGTGTTGCAGACGATCTGAGACGTGTGACAGACAGCGAAGTGATCAATTATTCAGCGGCAGGTTTTCGTGATTTTACCCGTATTGCCGCATCCGATCCCACGATGTGGCGAGATGTGTTCCTGAGTAACAAAGACGCGACACTTGAAATACTTGGCCGCTTTACCGAAGAACTCTTTGCGCTGCAAAGGGCGATACGTCTGGGGGACGGCGATCACCTCCACGCCTATTTCACGAGGACCCGTGCGATCCGGCGCAGTATTATTGATGCGGGACAGGATACGGATCAACCCAATTTTGGACGCGGTGGAGAAGCCAAAAAACACGATCAGGGCTGAATCCATAAATGCGGTATAACTCAATTCAATTCGCTGTTCCGCATGGTTTGAGGCCGCCCAGAAAGAAAGAATAGTTTCATGCCCAGGTATCATATTGCACAGACACTTGATGAATTTCACTCCTTGGAAGACATCACAAGCGTGAGCGGATTGGAATATATGCGCGGCATGTTGAACGGGGATTTTCCCGCTCCACCGATTAGCCGAACATTGAATTATCGCTTGATCGAGGTTGAGGAAGGCAAAGTGATATTCCGAGGCGCGCCCACGTTTGATGCATTGAATCCGATGGGGGCTGTACATGGGGGATGGTATGGCACCGTCCTTGACAGCGCCATGGCATGCGCAGTGTCAACGCGCGTTCCCAAAGAATTTATGTCCACCACTCTTGAGTTTAAAATCAACATCACGCGCCCCATCCCAATAGAGATGGAAGTAGACATCATCGGAATTTCAGACCACGCAGGTCGTTCCACCGGAGTTGCATCGGCGCAAATCATAGGCACAGAGAACAGAAAACTCTATGCCACGGGATCGACGACCTGTTTTGTGTTCCGAATTCCCCCAAAGGATTGAAAATTCATCTATAGGA
>LFER01000035.1 GCA_001510135.1 Alphaproteobacteria bacterium casp-alpha6 | reverse complement strand
TTCTCGCCATTTTGCTCTGGATTTGGGTTTATCCGGATCTTGACGCGGCCAAGGAGTTTTCACTTGGCTGGATTATGCAGGTCTGGGTCATCAACTTTGCACTAATGTGCGCGGTTGCGGGTGGGCTACATCTTTGGTTCATCACCTATCAGAAGCAGGCCAAGACACTTAAATTTGACCATCGTAGCCAGGGAAAAAATAGTAAACTCTGGAATTTTTCCGATCAGGTCAAGGACAATATGTTTTGGTCACTTGGCTCTGGCATTCTGCAATTAACCGCCTTTCAAGTTGTCACAATGTGGATGATGGCCAATGACTATGTGCCAACCATCACATTCAGCGAAAACCCTATTTGGTTTCTGCTTGCATTGGTTCTGCTTCCCATATGGTCTGCGTTTCATTTTTATTGGGTGCATAGGCTTTTACATGTGCCCTTTCTCTATAAGAAAGTGCACTCCCTCCATCATCGAAACGTAAACATTGGTCCGTGGTCTGGATTGTCGATGCATCCCGTGGAACATTTTCTGTATCTGTCCTCGCTTTGCATTCATTGGGTCGTTGCGAGCCATCCAGTACATTTAATTTTCCATGTTATTTATCAGGGACCCGGTGCTGCGATGACACATACTGGGTATGAAGATCTTCTGATCAAGGACAAACGAAGATTGGCACTCGGCACCTTTTATCACCAGCTGCACCACCGTTATTATGAGTGCAACTATGGAAACCAAGAGATGCCTTGGGATAGATGGTTTGGCACATTCAACGACGGAACAGAAGAAGCGACCCGTGTAACTAGGGAACGTAAGAAAAAAATGCATGCGTAAACGCAAGCTTAAACAACAACCCGGACTGAAGATCAGGGATCGAGTCTGATTACAGTCGTATTTGGGCATCATTGGCAAAAAGATCTTTTTCACAGAGGTACACCAGAAAATGAGACAAAGTCATTCTCTGCAAACCTCAAAAAACGATAAATTCAAGGCAGCATTCCCAGGTTTCACAAGATGTATGTTGCTCACACCATCGTCGCTCTTGCGCGTTCAGCGAATTATTCAAACTCACATCGCTCATTGCGAGGACAAGGGTAAGTGCGAAAATTAAAACGGTGAAGAATGTCGTCCAATGGACGAGCTTGCGAATACTACTCATTATGACTGCCTCATTTTTGCCCCAGTCTTTTGCCGGGTGACGGGAGATACTGACTCAAAAACCGATTCGTTCAAAATGGAATCTTTTCAATAGCTTATGGGGGTGAATTTCTTTCTTTGGATAAGTGGTCTTTTTAGAGCGAAATAATAAAGGCAGCGCCACCGCCTTTTCGATCGGTTACTGCAATCTTACCGCGGTGGGTTACATTCCAGCAGATTTTAGTGATCCCCCCGCTGAAATTTACAGTTATCGCAGACGGTCTTACGCGCGCTGCCACAAATGCTTCTCTTGTCGCACTGTCCATTTTGCTTTGATTTCCGAAACCTTTCAGCTCTTCCTCAAGCAATGTATCAATAATGCGAAGGATTTCTTTCTTACTCATGACAAGGTGTCTCTGGTCAGCTTTGACACTGTTTTGTGGCAATTTGTGCTCCAAGGAACACAATCACATCTTATGTTGCATTCACAGAAGAATGATGCATTCCTTGTTTGGGTCAAGCCATTGAAAGGGGATAGTGTTGGGAAATGCAGCGCAATATTTCGTGGATCGTCATCTGGCCGAAGGGCTTGGTGATAAGATCGCTTTCCGTGAGGCAGCAAGCCCCAATAGAACTCTGAGCTACGCGGAGCTTGCCGATAAGTCTAACCGCGTCGCAGATGCATATCGGGCGCAAGGCATAGCGCGCGAGGACCGCGCAGCCTGCATTCTGCTGGATGAGATTGAATATCCGATCATTTTTTGGGGCTCGTTGAAATGTGGTGTTGTTCCAATTGCGCTGAACACACTTTTGGCGACGGATGTATATGATGTGATTTTGCGGGACAGTCGGGCCAGTATCCTTTTTGTGTCGCACGCGCTTCTGGACGTGGTACTGCCGGCGCTGGTGGGAAACAGCTTTGTTCGCAAGGTTGTCGTTGTCGGTGGCAAAGCCCCCGTCGATACCATCCCCTATGAAACCTTCATGGAAGGGGCAAAGCCAATTGACGCAATCGAAACAAGCGCAGATGAATGCGCGTTTTGGCTGTATTCTTCGGGCTCAACAGGCCGCCCGAAAGGCGTGCGGCATGTGCATGGCGCACTGAAATCCACGGCTGATACCTACGGTGCGCAAGTGTTGGGGATAAAGGAAAATGATACGGTCTACTCCGCGGCCAAGATATTCTTTGCCTATGGCCTCGGCAATGCAATGACCTTTCCGATGTCGGTCGGGGCGACTACCGTTTTGTTTTCTGGGCGTCCGACACCCGAGGCTGTGCTTGATACCATCGCCAGAGAAAATGTGACGATTTTCTGTGGCGTTCCAACGCTTTATGCGGCGACAGTATCCCATTTGGAAACCAAAGGAGTTCCAGGTCACAGTTTGCGACTCTGTATTTCTGCGGGAGAAGCATTGCCTGCCGAGATTGGAAACAAATGGCAGGCTCTCATCGGGACCGAGATTCTAGATGGGGTCGGTTCCACTGAAATGTTGCATATTTTCCTCTCTAATCGCCCGGGAGATGTGCGTTATGGGACGTCCGGATCCGCAGTTCCCGGATATGAATTGCGATGTGTCGATGAGAACGGTCAAGAGGTTGCAAAAGGCACAGGTGCCGTGGGCGAACTTCTGGTACGGGGCGCTTCGGCAGCAGATGGATATTGGAACCAGAGGGACAAAAGCCGTGCGACTTTTGAAGGGGAGTGGACCCGAACGGGGGATAAATACGAAATCGCCGAGAACGGACTTTACGTATACTGTGGACGCACGGACGATATGTTCAAAGTGTCAGGTATCTGGCTCAGCCCGTTTGAAGTTGAACAGGCCTTGATTTCCCATTCCGCCATTTTGGAGGCCGCGGTTGTCGCCGCGACAGACGACGACGGGCTTGAAAAACCAAAAGCATTTGTTGTTTTGAAAAACCCGTCAGAGCCTGTTGAGCCAAACGCGCTAAGGGAATTCGTGAAAGATAAAATCGGGAAATGGAAATATCCAAGATGGATTGAGGTGGTGGAAGATCTTCCCAAAACTGCAACCGGAAAAATCCAGCGTTTTAAACTGAGGGACCCTGCATGAGTTTTAAGTGGGGCTCGGCAGAAGCACAGAGCATAACCATAGATGGGGTGTCTTTGGAGTGTGCCTCTTGGGGGACATCGCCCGACAAAGCACCAACAATAGTTTTGTTGCATGAAGGTTTGGGATGCGTCGCCATGTGGAAAGATTTTCCGCAAAAACTTGCCATAAAAACGGGGTTCGGGGTCTTTGCCTATTCGCGTGCAGGATATGGGGGGTCTGATCCCGTTACGCTTCCGCGCCCTATTGATTACATGCTGCTTGAGGCAAAAAACACGTTACCAAATATATTGGATCAAATCGGTTTTCAGCGTGGGATCCTTTTCGGGCATTCCGATGGGGCGACAATTGCGGCCTGCTATAGTGCTAGTGTTTCTGATCAACGCATTCGTGGTCTGATCCTCATGGCGCCACATTTCTTTACTGAGGAAATGGGACTTTCGGCAATCGTCAAGGCAAAAGCAGCCTATGATGCAGGTGATTTGAAAAACAGGCTCGCCAAATATCATAAGAACGTCGACATCGCCTTTCGTGGGTGGAATGACGTTTGGCTTGATCCCAAATTCAAAGACATGAATGTTGCAGATTGTATTTACCATTGGCGCATTCCTGTCTTGGCCATCCAAGGACAGGAGGATCAATATGGCACTCTTGCACAGATTGATGAAATTGAGGCGCGCATTTACTCTCCGCTTGACGTTGCAATTTTGAAACAGTGTGCGCATGCTCCACACTTTGAACAGCCGCAAAAAACGCTTAAGGTTATTGTTGATTTCACAGCAACCTTAGAGCGTCTGGAACATGAGCAAGTTGTAACGGCAGGGGTTTAGATGACACGGCTGCCGGATTTGACATGGCGCCCAGCTTACGCCTATCTGCCGGGTCAAACCGAGCGGCACCCCGAAACTCTTTTCGACGAAATAAAAAACGCCTGCGCGGGATGCCATTATTGCGAGTTTCGTGAAACGGCGACCTTTGAGTACGCTTATATCTTTTTGCGGGAAGGGTTTTACTGGGAAAGCCACGAGGTATTTGAAGTCTTGTGGATGGCCTGCCCAGACCGTAGCGCGGAAAAAACCCTTGTACAGGGTTTGATCCAACTTGCAAACATGCATTTGAAACAGCGCATGGGCCTTCAAAAGGCAGCAATGAGGTTGCGGGCCATGGCAGAGGCCTTATGGATAGAGGCCTTTGCGCATCAAAACGGGGCGCTCTATGGATTTAAAAAAGAGGATTTGGAACACTTAATGCAAAATAATGCATAAAAAATAAAAAAATGCATTATTATACATCTTTTTCTTGCCGGAGAGCGAAATGCCCGTTATTGCTCGAGTCGCGCTACACGGTTTGAATGGAGGCCAGCATGTCCAAAGTGATTGATTTCCGCACAGATCCATCAAAGTACCATCATTGGCGCTTGGATTATGAAGGACCGGTTGCTTGGCTCACGATGGATGTCGATGAAAATGCCGGTCTCTTTGATAACTACTTGTTGAAGCTTAATTCCTACGATCTGGGCGTGGATATCGAATTGAATGATATCGTGCAGCGCATGCGTTTTGAACATCCCGAAGTGAAAGTGGTCGTGATGCGCTCTGGCAAAGACAAAGTATTTTGCGCGGGCGCAAATATTCGCATGCTGGGCGGAGCAAGCCACAGCCACAAAGTCAATTTCTGCAAATTTACCAATGAAACCCGAAACAGCTTTGAGGCCGCAGAAGAGGACAGTGCTCAGAAATATATCGCAGCAGTGAAAGGATCATGCGCTGGAGGTGGCTATGAACTGGCGCTGGCTTGTAATCACATCATGCTGACAGACGACAGTACGAGCTCTGTCGCCTTGCCGGAAGTGCCTCTTTTGGCTGTTTTGCCCGGAACGGGCGGGTTGACCCGTTTGACGGACAAGCGAAAAATGCGCCGTGATCGTGCAGATGTATTTTGTTCGACTGAAGAGGGTATCAAAGGCAAACGCGCTGTGGAATGGCGCCTTGTGGATGAAGTGGTACCAAATGCGCGGTTTGATGATGTCGTCAGGGAACGGGCCTTTGAATTTGCAAAAGGCGCCTCTGAAAATGTGCAGGGCGTGGCGCTAACGCCAATTGAACGGAGCATCGCAGATGACGGTTCGATGTCCTATTCCTTGGTTGAGGTGGCTGTAGATCGTGAAGCGCGGCGCGCCGTTCTGACATTGAGCGGCCCATCGCATGTCGCACCGGACACGATTGAAATGGCCCATGCAGAGGGCGCCGATTTTTATCTTTTAAAGCTGTGCCGCGAATTGGAAGACGCGATTTTGCACCTTCGGCTGAATGAGGTTGAGGCGGGAACATGGGTATTTCGCACCCAAGGCGATGGCGAGGCCTTTAAAACCTACGAAGATTTATTGGCAAAAAATAAAACCTATTGGTTTGCTCGTGAAATCCGTAACTACTGGAAACGGACCTTGAAGCGCATTGATGTGACATCGCGCTCTTTGGTGGGATTTGTCGAGCATGGTTCCTGTTTTCATGGCGTTTTGGCTGAATTGCTTTGGGCTGTGGATCGCACCTACATGATGGAAGATGAATTTGAAGGTGATAACCGCCCCATCGCCACCATAACGCTGTCACAGGACAATTTCGGCAGCTATCCGATGGCCAATGGGCTGTCCCGCCTTGAAACACGTTTTCTGGGGGAACCTCAGCAAATAGACGCGCTGCGAGATCAGATCGGTCTGCCGCTTGACGCCGAAGAGGCAGACGCGCTTGGCCTTGTCACCATGATCCTTGACGATATCGACTGGGAAGATGAGGTGCGCATTTTCCTTGAAGAACGGGCAAGCTTTTCGCCCGATGCGATGACGGGGATGGAGGCGAATTTGCGCTTTGCCGGACCTGAAACAATGGAAACCCGCATTTTTGGGCGTTTGACGGCTTGGCAGAACTGGATCTTCAACCGCCCGAATGCCGTGGGGGAACATGGTGCGCTTCAGCGCTATGGCAGCGGCAAGCGGGGAGAATATTCGATGGAGCGCGTGTGAGCTGTTGGCATTGGGCGCTATGAGAATGAAACACAAAAGATACAGGGGAGAAAGCAATGCTTGATCTGATCAATGTAAATTATGACACAAGAATACCAAATAACGTCGGGCTGAGCGAGGATCGCAAAGTTCTTAAAGCGCTGGAAAAATGGCATCCTGGGTATATTGATTGGTGGAACCGTCTTATTCCTCAGAACTTTCAGGAATCCATGGTTTACCTGCGCACTGCCGTCAGCGTTGATCCCAAAGGCTGGGCTAAATTCGATTATGTCAAAATGCCGGAATACCGTTGGGGTGTTCTGCTAGCCCCCCAAGTCGAGGATCGCATGATCCCGTGTGGCGAACACAAGGGCGAAAAAGCATGGCAAGAGGTGCCCGGTGAATACCGCAATATGCTCAAGCGTTTAATTGTGATCCAAGGCGACACGGAACCCGGATCCGTCGAACAGCAAAGGTTTCTGGGCCTGACAGCGCCCTCACTTTACGACATGCGCAACCTTTTTCAGGTCAATGTTGAAGAGGGGCGGCATCTGTGGGCGATGGTCTATTTGCTGCAAAAATATTTTGGCAAAGACGGCCGCGAAGAAGCGGATGATTTGTTGGTCCGCTCGTCTGGATCTGACGAAGCGCCCAGAATGCTTGGCGCCTTTAACGAAGAAACACCGGATTGGCTGTCCTTTTTCATGTTCACCTATTTTACTGACCGCGATGGCAAGATGCAGCTTGAAAGCCTTGCGCAATCGGGGTTTGACCCGCTTAGCCGGACATGTCGCTTTATGTTGACGGAAGAAGCCCATCACATGTTTGTCGGAGAAACCGGCGTGAGCCGCACCATCGAAGCAACGATCACCGCGATGCAAAAACATGGGATTACAGACCCGTATGACATCGCGCGCGTGCGGTCTTACAATGTGATTGACCTGCCCACGGTCCAGAAAAAGCTGAACCTGCATTATTCACTGTCCCTTGATCTTTTTGGTCAGGAAGTGTCAACAAATGCGGCCAATGCATTTAACGCCGGTATCAAAGGGCGCTATATGGAAGTGCGCATTGATGACGATCACCAGCTTAATAATGACACCTATATCGTGCGCAATGTGGTCAACGGCGCGATCATTTCTGAAGAAGTCCCAGCGCTCACCGCGATCAACATGCGTCTTCGCGACGATTATGTGCGCGATGCGGCGGGCGGCATTGGCCGCTGGAACAAATTGTTGCAAAAATCAGGCATTGATTTTGAATTTGCGCTGCCCCATGAGGCGTTTCATCGCCAAATTGGCGTCTTTTCCGCGATTAAATCATCCCCTGAAGGCGACATCATTAGCGAAGCCGAATGGGAAAGAAATCGCGAAAAATGGCTGCCCAACAAAGAGGATGGTGCTTATATCCAATCCTTGATGAAACCGTGTTATACGCCCGGAGAATACGCAAGCTGGATTGCGCCGCCCAAGGTCGGAATTGATAACAAACCTGGGGACTTTGAATACGTAAAGCTGCATATGGCATGATCCAATTTGGGGCGGTCTATGCGCCCCGGTAGCTTCACTTTGATGGCATTGCAGGAGACATGTGATGAATAAGCCGCTGAAACAGCATTTGATTGATCCTGAGATCTGCATAAGGTGTTACACCTGTGAAATGACATGTCCGATCGGCGCGATTGAACATGATGACAACAATGTTGTGGTCGACGCCAGCAAGTGCAATTTCTGCATGGATTGTATTCCTGTCTGTCCAACGGGATCGATTGATGAATGGCGGGTTGTCCATGAACCCTATAGCCTTGAGGATCAGTTTGGCTGGGATGAATTGCCTGAACAAGAAGGGATCAAAGGGACAGAGGGGGATGCTGAGCATGAAGCATTGGATGAGGAGATTTCAGCGCTTCTGGCTGAGGCACATTCAGGCACAGGGGGCAAAGCTTTTGCGCCGGCCTCAGCGGCGAAACCCGCGGTCAATATGTATACTCTGGGCAAACCGGCAACGGCAAAGGTTCAGGGAAATTATCGTCTGACTGAAGATGCCGAGTATGATGTGCGTCACATAATATTGGATCTTCATTCACTGCCCTTTCCCGTCCTAGAGGGCCAGTCAATCGGTGTGATTGCACCTGGGGATGATGCAAATGGCAAGCCACATTTGCCCCGACTTTATTCCGTGTCTTCTCCGCGGGATGGGGAACGGTCAAACTACAACAATCTCGCGCTGACTGTCAAACGCGATGAACAAGGCGTGTGTTCAAATTATCTTTGTGATCTAAAGCAGGGCGATGAAGTACAGATCACTGGACCGTTTGGGGCGACTTTTCTCATGCCGGACGACCCTGATGCGCGCCTTTTGATGATCTGTACCGGCACGGGATCGGCGCCCATGCGCGCGTTTACCATGCGGCGTCAGCGGACGTCTGGATCCCGAAAAAGTGCCATGGTGATGTTTTTTGGGGCACGTCGCAAAAACAGCCTGCCTTATTTTGGACCGCTCTCAAAGTTACCCAAAGATCTTATGGAACAACATCTCGTCTTCTCCCGTGAGGGCGAAAAAGAATACGTTCAAGACCGGATGCGCAGTGAAGCGGATAAGGTTGCGGAGCTTTTGAAAGACAATCGCACACATATCTATGTTTGCGGTAAGAAAGACATGGAAAGCGGTGTGACAAGCGCGTTGAATGATATCGCGAAAGCGCAAGGGCTTGAATGGCCAACCCTGCAAAGTCAAATGCGCGAAGAGGGGCGTTTTCATGTGGAAACCTACTAATCCAATGCGGATGTAATTCATCGGTAGGGGTGGGTAGGAAAAATCTGGGAAAATCATGACAAACGTAACTTTGATAACCACCCAAACGACGGATCCCCTTGAGAATAAGGGTGTCAGCGCGGTGCATGCCCATTTACAGGCCCAGATCGCCAGAAAGGTGCGGCAGGCCAGATCAAATGTGCACATGTCACGGCGTGTTTTGGCAGAAAAATCCGGTGTATCACAAAGGTATCTTGCGCAATTAGAAAGCGCGGAGGGCAATATATCTATTGCCTTGTTGTTGCGCGTCGCGATGGCGCTTGATCTTCAACTGGAGTGGTTGTTGAAAGACGCAGAGCCTTTGGATCAAGATCTTACGAAACTTTTAGCGCTTTATCAAAAGGCTGATTCAACTTTGCGAGCTCGTATCATGGAGCAGCTGGAAGACAGGCAAAATGCGGATGAACGGGCCAAGCGGATTTGTTTGGTTGGCTTGCGGGGTGCTGGGAAATCAACGCTTGGGGCGTTGGCGGCTGATCGTTTGTCAGTTCCGTTTCTGGAATTGAACAAGGAAATTGAAACCATGGCCGGAATGGCAGTGGGAGAAATCATCGGACTTTATGGGCAAGAGGGATATCGTAAGCTTGAGCAGGATGCCCTTTTGCAGGTTTCAGATGATCATGATCACGTGATGATGGCTGCCGCAGGTGGAGTGGTAGGAGACGCTGAAACTTACGACATGCTTTTATCACGCTTTCATACGGTCTGGTTGCGCGCCACCCCCGACGACCATATGCGGCGTGTTAGAGAGCAAGGCGACGAACGGCCCATGGCAGGTAACCCCGCTGCTATGGAACAGCTAAAGAGACTTCTGACAGAACGTCAAACCGCCTATGCGCGCGCAGACGCTCAATTGAATACATCCGGATTAACCTTGGATCAGTCCCTTGAGCAGCTCATCGCATTGATTGGGGCGAAAAATTACTTGTCCTGAGAATAAATGAGCCCATCTCAGGCCTATGAATGTTATGCTGAGTGATCCCCGAAACACGCCACTTTTGTTTGCCTATTTTCAAGAGGCCTGTTTGACCTTTTTGTTGGGATCAAACCCGTGGGAAGTCGATGAGGCGATGGTGGATTTTGGCTTCGAACAAGGCCCCTTTGAAGTACAGGATCATATCGGTCTTGATCTTGTTTATGCGCATGTAGATTGGCGCAGTCTTGATTATAATGCGGAGCCTTGGGCGCTTATCCCCAAGCGGATTTTTGAGTTGGGCAAATTAGGAAAAAAAGCTGGGGCAGGGTGGTACCGCTACCCGGGAAGCGGCGGAAAGGTCGAGGACCCAATCGTTGCCGATCTTGCGCTGGAAGAGGCATATTTTGCCAAATTGGACCGTGCGGATTTTGATAAAGAAGTCATCAAATCGCGCATCTTAAAGGCGATCGACCTTAAAGGAGCTAGGCTAAAGACAGTAGGGTGGTTCACCTCTACGGGGGATGCACAAAACCAGCTTCGCGCCTTTGGCTTTCCTGACCATCAGCTCGAACACCTGAGCTTTCTGACTTAGACCGATCTCGCAAAATTCAACTTTTCCATAATAGGGGCATCAGAAAAGTGAAATAGATCAAACTCTGTTGTGGCCTCCAGGGACCATTCGATCCACGACGGCACGACAAAAATATCGCCTTTCTTGATACTGTAGCGTGCATTTCCAAGGGTCACATGACCTGATCCTTGAAACACCTGAAACACGGATGAACCGACATCCCTTTTGGCCACTGATACAGCACCTTGGCGCAAGCGGTGGAATTGGCACCGCATCGTTGGCAAAACATCCTTTCCCGTGGTCGGGTTGATAAATCTGATGGCCGCATGTCCTTTGCTCAGTGTGACGTTGTGACCTTCGTCCTCAAGCGCGAGCTGTTCACGAAGTGCGGCATCGGTATGCACCCAACGATAGGCAGGCAGGGGGGAACTCGGCTCTTCTTCAAGGCGGCTGAGGGGGCGGATGCTGGGATGGCCCCAAAGCCGTTCGGCGCGCGACAGATCCGGAGTGGAAAGATCCGACACCACTTCTGGACCAAATTCAAAAAAACCGACATCCATTTGCTGCCCAAATGGAATATCAAGCCCGTCGAGCCAGACCATGGGATCGCTCGCGATATTTTGATGCCCATGAAATTTCCATCCTGCTGTCAGCAAAAGATCCCCGCGTGACATACGTACAGGGTCCCCATCGACCACGGTCCAAACTCCCTCTCCCTCGATCACAAAGCGAAAGGCGTTTTGCGCATGTCGATGCTCTGGCGCATTTTCACCGGGGCCAAGATATTGCACAGCTGCCCAAAGCGTTGGAGAGATATAGGCGCGCCCCCCAAGGCCCGGATTGGCAAGCCCGATAGCGCGGCGTTCCCCGCCACGTCCAACAGGGACAAGATCACCGGACCTGACCGCCATGTCATAAAGCGCGCCCCATTCCCAAACATGGGCCACCGCCTTTGGTCGTGGGTGGGGGGGCATTAAATTGGCGGTCTGTGTCCAAAGCGGGTTGAGGTGATTGTCTTTGAAGTCTGCGTAAAGCTGCCGCAATGCGGGTGTATCTTCTGGTTGGTTTGCATGCGGGGTGGGGGATGTTTCCTTCGTCATTTTGCGGCTCTTCCTTATTAATGTAGTTTTACCGGCAGATGCGAAAATCCACGAAACCGCGCAAGCGGGAGCCGCGCAGCCGGACCATTGGCAACCATTTTGGGAAACCGTTCGAACAGTTTTCCAAGTGCGATGCGCCCCTCCATTCGGGCGAGTGTTGCACCAAGACAAACATGTATCCCGGTGATAAAGGCGATATGTTTGTTATGGCGTCGCGTAATGTCAAATTTATCAGGATTTTCGAATTGCCGGGGATCACGGTTTGCTCCGGCAATTGAGGTGTGGATATAGGTGCCTTTTTTGATCGTGTGATGACCCAGATCAATGTCTTCGCCGGCTTGCCGGTTGCCAATTTGTAAGGGGCTTTCGACGCGCAAGCATTCTTCAACCGCTGTAGCGATCAAATTGCGATCTTCCAAAAGTCGCCTGTGTTGCATTGGATTGTTCAAAAAGAGGCCCACCGAATTGCTGACTAGGCTGGTGGTGGTTTCATGCCCTGCGTTCAGGATGAAAATACAGTTTTGGATCAATTCCTCTTGCGTCAGGATGCGGCCCTCATGTTCGCCAAAAATCAAACTTTCCAGAACTTCACCTTGTTGTGCACCATCGGGATTGGCGCGGCGATGGTTGATTAAATCATTTAACACGTGACTGAATTCGCTGACGGCCTGATTGCCCGCCATCATTCCTTGCTCTGATACAACAGGATCAAGCGCACCCAGAATGGAAATGGAAAAGCTGCGCAATTTCTTACGATACTCTTCTGGTATGCCAAGCATGAAAGAAATGATCTCAGTCGGCAATACCATCCCAAAATCCGCCACCATATCAATCTCATCGCGCTCCGCAATATCGTCCAACAACCGGTCGACAATATCATGGATCAATTGCTCCATTTCCCGCAGTTTTCGGGGCGTGAAGGCCCCTGAAATAAGCTTGCGCACCACGGTATGATAGGGAGGGTCATTAAAAATCAGACTGGTGGTATGATGTTCAAGCAAAGGACATTTGCCAAATTTTTCTCCAAAATATTCAGTCTTGTCGGATAGCATATCGCGGGATCGATAGACCGCGAGACAATCTTCATAGCGCGTTAAAAAGACTGATCCATCGGAATTATAATGTGCCGGACGTTCGTGTCGAAGCGTTGCAAGTGTCGGATAGGGGTTCTCAATAAACTCCGCACCGATTGCGTTTAAGTCGAAATGAGCAATTTCTGACAATCTTTTTCCTATACTACCGCTACAGCTAATCCCCCCACCTCCAGCCTACATGAGGGATTTTTTATATCAATACCTTGTTTACGCCGCCTCATCTTATGCTAATATCTTTTCATAAATCAGGGAGAATATGATGAAAAAGTTGCTTGTATCATTATTGGGGGGGACGTTGCTTGCAACATCTTCAATAGCGGCAGATGTAAAAATTGGCTTCGTCACAACGTTGACGACACCGGCGGCGGTGATTGGTAAGGATATGGAAAATGCCGTGAACCTTGCCATTGAACATTTGGGCGGAAAAGCAGGTGCACATAACTTGGAAGTGGTTTTTGGCGATGATGGATTTGCGCCGGATACTGGTAAACAAGTGACAGATCGCTTGGTGAAGCAAGACAATGTGGATATCGTGGCCGGATACATTTGGAGCCACGTGCTTTTGGCTTCGCGCAAATCTGTTCTGGATGCTGGGAAAATATTGATTTCATCGAATGCTGGTCCGTCTCAGATGGCAGGCAAGCTTTGCGATCAGAATTTCTTCTCGGCGTCATGGCAGAATGACCAGACGCCCATGGCAATGGGCGAAGTCCTGAACAAAGCTGGGGTGAAATCACTTTACATTATGGCGCCCAACTATGCGGCTGGGAAAGATATGGTTGCGGGTCTTGAGCGCACGTTCAAAGGCGAAGTTGTGGGCAAGGATCTCACAAAATGGGGTGCTGACGCTCAGCTGGATTTCTCAGCAGAGCTGGCGAAAGCCAAAGCTTCGGGTGCGGATGGTATTTTTGTCTTTTACCCAGGTGCGGCAGCGGGCGCTTTTACCAAGCAATACCACCAAGCCGGTTTGAAAGATGAATTGCCGCTTTATTCCGTCTTTACGATTGACGGGATTTCCCTGCCAAAACTGCAGGCGGCGAATTTTTCGGGCATCGTAGGGTCCAAAGTGACACAAGAATGGGATCCGTCTCTTGACAATCCCACCAACCAGAAATTCGTTTCTGATTTCAAAGCTAAGTTTGGGACATACCCAAGCTTTTATGCAGCCCAGTCTTATGACACGATCAATATGATTGCTGCGGCGGTGGAAAAAGTCGACGGCGATATGACAAATATGGATGGTCTGCGTGCAGCTTTGAAATCTGCTGACTATGACTCTGTCAGAGGGTCATATTCCTATGGTTCGAATAACTTCCCAGTTCAGAACTTCTATCTGCGCGAAGTTGTTGTTGATGGAAATGGTGACTGGACAACCAAAGTGGTAGATACGGTTTTGACAAACCATGTTGATCCACATGCTGCAGATTGTCAGATGAACTAAGACTGGTTCTCTGGGGGTTGTTTATGGCCCCCAGACATCCTTAAACAGCGGCACATACCAAGGCGAGAGGCTCTCTTGGATACAACTCTCTTTGTCATTCAGCTGTTGAACGGAGTGCAGCTCGGAATATTACTGTTTTTGGTGGCTTCTGGGTTGACCTTGGTCTTTGGCATATTGGATTTCGTTAATCTGGCACATGGTGCGGTTTATATGCTTGGCGCGTTTATTTGTGCTTCGCTGACATTTCTGACCGGAAGCTTTGTGCTGGCGGTGATTTTGGCATTGCCCATTGTTGCACTTGCCGGTTTCCTGTTGGAACGGTTTATTGCCAGACCCCTTTACGAAAGGGACCACTTAGAGCATGTGCTGGGTACTTTCGGTGCGATTTTGGTCATTGATACTTTGGCGCATCTGATTTGGGGGCCTGCGGGCATTGCGATCCCGCTGCCGCCCTATCTGGACGGGCAGATAGAAATCTGGTCGGGGATTGTCGTCCCAACATTTCGTCTCACCATTATTGCTGCCGGACTGGCCGCGGCGGCGGGTCTTTATTGGCTCGTGAATTTCACACGCCTTGGAATGCTTATTCGGGCGGGGGCTTCCAACCGGACTATGGTGTCGGCCCTGGGGGTTGATATAAAGACATTGTTTTCGCTGGTTTTTGCGCTGGGTGCAGTGCTTGCGGGATTGGCCGGTATGTTGATCGCTCCGATTACCGAAGCCTCTCTTGGGATGGGGAATAACATCATCATCACGGCCTTCGTCGTGATTATTGTCGGCGGAATAGGATCAATGAAAGGGGCATTTTATGCAGCCCTTTTCATCGGACTGATTGATACATTGGGACGTGCGTTTCTCGATGATATATTTAAGCTTTTTATGTCAAGTGCTGCCGCTGAAAACTCCGCGCCGGCGCTGTCGTCTATGCTGATTTATATTCTGATGGCACTCATTCTTTCGATGCGACCGCAAGGTCTTTTCCCACCAAAGCTGCGGTGAGCGTGATGAACCCCAAAAATACAGTTGCAAAGAGCCTTCTTTTGTTAGCGGTTTTGGTGGTTCCTTTGATGCTGAATCTCTTTGGTTTTGCATTTTATCTGGATCTCGCCACACGGCTGAGCATTCTGGCGATCGCGGCGGTGGGACTGAACCTCATCCTTGGTTACGGAGGTATGGTGTCCTTTGGGCATGCCGCCTATCTTGGAATTGGTGCTTACGCAGTCGGTATTCCAGCGCACCACTGGCTCTATGGTGGGATGGATATGATCGCTTCCACCAATGGATTTTTGCAAATCGCTCTGGCGCTTTTTGCAAGCGCGCTTTTTGCGTTTTTGACCGGTCTGGTCTGCCTTAAGGTGAAAGGGGTCTATTTCATCATGATCACGATGGCCTTTGCGCAGATGCTTTATTACCTTCTGGTCTCGATTTCGGAATATGGCGGGGATGACGGGCTGGTGATAGATACGCGCTCAGAGTTTCCGCTGATTTCCCTGGATGATCCGGTGCAGATGTTTCTGGTATCCGTTCTCAGCCTCTTTTTGATTATGTGGGGGGTGCGTAGAATTGCAAGGTCACAATTTGGGATGGTTTTGGAGGGGATCAAAGGCAACGAAGCGCGGATGATTTCCCTTGGTTATAATACGTTTCGCTATAAACTCGCAGCCTATGTGATTTCTGGCGTGATATGTGGGTTTGCCGGTGCTTTGCTGGGGAACTTTACCACGTTTATTTCCCCGGAAATGATTGACTGGGCGCGTTCGGGGGAACTGATGTTCATGGTTATTCTAGGCGGTGTGGCCACGACAATGGGGCCTCTCTTGGGCGCGATTACATTTATTGTTGTTGAAGAAGTTCTGTCTACCATAACGGTCTATTGGCACCTGCCCTTCGGGTTGATGTTGATTGGTATTGTTCTCTTTGTGCGGGGGGGATTATCCTCACTGTTGGAGAGGGGGCAAAAAACAGATGACTGAGCTGCTGAGCATCAAGGGATTGAACAAATCCTATGGCGGCGTAAAGGCAACGGATGATTTGAACTTGTCGATACGCGAGGGCGAGCTGCACGCGATCATCGGGCCTAACGGTGCAGGCAAAACAACGTTGATTTCTCAACTTTCTGGAAATGTGACGCCTGACAGCGGCACAGTGCATTTTGCGGGGCGCGATATAACCAGAATGAGTGAACACAAGCGACCGCATTTGGGCATGAGCCGCACATATCAAATAACCTCTCTTATTCGCTCAATGAGCGTTTTGGACAATTTGCAATTGGCCATCCAAGCACAAGCTGGGCATTCCTTTAGATTCTGGAGTGATGTGCGAAAACGCCAAACCGTGAGAGACCGCGCTGGGAGCTTTGCAAAGGAGGTCGGCCTAGAGGATCAGCTTCATGCTCGGGTGGATAACCTCGCACATGGAGAACAACGCCGCCTCGAAGTCGCGATGGCATTAACAAGCAATTCGCGACTTCTTTTGCTGGATGAACCCCTTGCGGGTCTAGGGGGGCAGGAGGCAGCAGAAATGATTGACCTTTTACAAAGTTTGAAAGGTCAGAAAACCATGCTGTTGATCGAACATGATATGGATGCGGTATTTACGCTCGCCGACCGCATTTCTGTACTGGTTTATGGGCACATTATCGCGACCGACCAACCGGAACAGATCCGTTTGAATGTAGAAGTACAACAGGCCTATCTGGGGGAAGGATGAGCATGCTCAGCGTCTCTGATTTGGTCACGCATTACGGTCACAGCCAAGCGCTTTATGGAGTGAACCTCTCATTGGATGCTGGGGAGGTCGTGACGCTTTTGGGGCGAAATGGTATGGGCAAGACGACCACCATAAATTCCATTATGGGCATTGTGCAAAAAACATCTGGCCGCGTCCAATTCGAAGGCACGGATATTTCTTCTTTTCCCAGTTACAAGGTTGCAAAACTAGGGATAGGTTTGGTTCCTGAGGGACGTCAAATCTTTCCAAATCTTACGACACATGAAAATCTGATTGCCACGGCGCGTGAGGATATTTCAAAGGTTTGGAGTGTCGAGCGTATTTACGATCTTTTCCCTGAACTTGCGGAACGTAAGTATAGTATGGGAAATCTGCTTTCGGGGGGGGAACAGCAGATGTTGGCCATTGGTCGTGCGCTTATGACCAATCCGAAATTGATGATTTTGGATGAGGCGACCGAAGGTCTCGCCCCGTTAATTCGGAAAAAAATCTGGGAGTCCCTCGACCGCATTCGCGCTGATGGTCTGGCGATCCTTATTATTGATAAGAACCTCAAAGATCTGATGAAATTGGCCGACCGCCATCACATTGTGCATCGCGGGCAGGTTGTTTGGAGCGGGACCTCTCAAGAGTTGCAGCGCTCTGCAGATATTCGGACCCAGTACCTCGGTCTCTGACGGGCAGCTGAACGAGATTTACGCGCGTCCTTGCTCAATTTTTTCTTTGTAAAAATGCATATCTAGGACGGGATCATTGTGATCCACCGCGCCTTCGTCAATCAATAGAATGACCAAACTCAAAGCGATGAAATCGATAAGAAATGTATCCAAGCGCCAATTCTTAAAATTGTTGTCCTTGTGCTGGCGTCCGCAATTGATAAGTTGGGCTAAGGGCTTTTAGAATTTGGAGGACCAAAGGTGGCGAGAACTTTATTTATTCAAATCCGTTGTAAGCCCGGCACGTCTTATGATGTTGCCGATGAAATTGGACTTCGTGAGTTGCATTCCGAACTTTATTCGGTCAGCGGCAATTTTGATCTTCTGCTTAAGATGCTGGTGCCGGAGAACGAAGATATCGGTCGATATATCAATGACAATTTACTGAATATCGAAGGGATTGAACGGACCAATACCATCCAAACATATAAGGTTTTCACGCGATGATCGCCTAGGCGACAGCCTTATTTAGACACTCGAATGATTTGGCATGAGCAGTCCGGATCGGGTCTGGCTCAAAAGTGCATCTGGACGCAAAGACCATTTGAACGACAGTCACACCTGACGATCATTTTCCGGGTTTAAGATCAATCTCGAATTAATATACTGCGTCTTTACAGGCCGGTTTCTTGCGGCAGGCACGTTCAAAGCGGCTCAGTTTTCCCTCTGCGGCACTGATATTGTCATCAAGGTCTAAGGCTCTATCGCCCAGACTTTCTACTGTCAGCTTGAGCGCAAAAACCTGATTTTTTATTTGTTCAAAACTGTCGTTGTCTTTGTATTCAGTTTTAATTTTATTTGTAATCTTGGTAAGATTCTCATTGGATTGTGCTATACGGGCCTTGAGT
>LFER01000034.1 GCA_001510135.1 Alphaproteobacteria bacterium casp-alpha6 | reverse complement strand
ACGTCTCTCTCTGCCCAACCAGCAAAGATCTTTTCCAGAACCACAACGACATAATAAAGTACAATCCCCAATACCGCCAAAGCAATCAGAACAGCAAACATCAACGGATAGTCCGCGTTTGTTTTGCCGCTATCAAAAAGTGCACCAAGACCACGCCCATGCGGTGACACAATTTCCATCAAATTTGTACCGATAAAGGCCAAAGTGACCGCAACTTTGAGCGCGCCAAAAAATTCTGGCAATGTTTTCGGCAAGGCAATTTTCCAGAAAATCATTGTTTTTGATGCACCAAGAGCGCGCAAAATATCACGATATTCAGGTTCCAGCGTCGACAATCCGATTGAGACGGATACAGCGATCGGGAAAAAAGAAATCATGAAGGCGATCAATATCGTGTTCAAGTCATGCTGACCCACAAAAATAAGAGCGATGATCGGCACGACTGTTGCCTTGGGAATTGCGTTAAAGCCCACCAAAAGGGGATATAATGCGTCTCTCATTGTTTTCGAAAAACCCATGACCATACCTAATGCAACCCCGACGCCTACAGCGAGCATAAGCCCCACCACGGTCCGCCACAAGGTGTCCCAGCCATAGTCCAAAAACAAATAGCGAAATTTCCAGAATGCGGGCCATAGATCGGAAGGAGAGGCCATTTTGTAATTGGGCCAATCATTGACCCACACCAAAGCTTCCCAAAAAATAAGGAAAATCAGAATCGCGATCAAGGGAACAGCTATTTTTTGCATCGACATCTTAGTTCCGTTCCTGTGCGACTTTAATTTGATGCCGCAAATCGTTTAGCATCATGATGGCCTCTGGCGTATACAAATCATCCAAGGATCGCGCGCCGGTGTTAGGGATATCCAGAATATACTGTGCTCTAGCAGGTCTTCCTGACAGAACGATGACTTGATCAGACAGAAAAACGGATTCTCTGAGATCATGGGTGATCAGCAATCCGGTAAAAGGTTCCTCTTTCTTCAGAGCGTGCATCACCTGCCAAAGATCCTCTCGTGTAAAGGCGTCCAAAGCGCCAAAAGGTTCGTCTAGGATCAACACTTCCGGTTTATGTACCAGTGCCCGACAGAGCGACGCCCTTTGGCGCATACCACCTGATAACTCAGAGGGTCGTTTGTCTTCAAAACCGGTTAAACCGACAAGCGCTAACAAATGGTGTGCGCGCTCTTTTCGTGCGCTTGCTGTCAGACTGCTGCCAACGATTTCCAAGGGTAACATCACGTTCTGCAAAATCGTGCGCCATTCCAGCAACACCGGATTCTGAAATGCCATGCCAACCGTCGCACGGGGCTGTTCGACCTTCTCACCGAAAAGCCAGACGGACCCCGAGTCCGGTCTCATCAAACCAGCTATTAAACGCGTCAGCGTCGACTTTCCACAGCCAGAAGGTCCGACGACGGCGGTAAATCCGTTCTTTGGGACACTAATTGAAAGCCTGTCTAGAACCGGGAGAGGCCCTGTTTGGGTTTTGTAGACATGAGAGACATCTTTAATCTCTATCGAATTACTGGTCATATGTGTTTCTTTTTACAGCAAAAAGGGCGGGTTTATTCCCGCCCTTTTTTGATATTTCATTAATTTAGTTTAAACTAAACCCACCGGCAGGAAGATACTTATCCGTAAAGTATAGGCTTGCATCTGGTTGCCCTTTGTACTCGTAAGTCTGGGACAACTGTGCAATCGCCGCGTCAAGGCGGTTCGCATCCACCCCACCCATGCCATTTGCCTTGACATAATCCGTCACGACATTCGCGTCCACGGCAAGCATGAGGCGACGTTCTTCAAGGGCTGCATCTGCTGCAGGATTGCGTTCGACCAAAGATGCAATGGCTGCAGACGGATCATTGATGGCGTCTTTCCAACCAGCTGCAACGGCTGCCAAGAACGCTTTGACAGTGTCTTCGTTTTGGGCCGCAAATTCGGTGTTTACAATTACCGCGTTGCCATAAAGCTGAAGCCCGTGGTCGGCCATCAGAATAGTTGAAATATCATCCTCTGGAACGCCGAGTCTGACGAGGTTCAGGTAGGATGAAAACGAAAATCCTGTGACCGAATCTACTTTGCCTTCTGCGAGCATCGGTTCACGTGTTGGAAACCCTACCGGTTCAACAGTGATCTTGTTCATATCGATGCCATTTGCCAGCGCAAAAGAAGGAAACTGCGCCCAAGCACCATCAGGGGGGGGCGCGCCCAATATAGATCCCTCCAGATCGCCTGGTCCGTTGATACCAAGGGATTTTCTGCCAATAACTGCAAAGGGTGGTTTGTCATAAATCATCATGACCCCAATGACTGGTGCGCCGGGGTTTTGATCAAGAAACTTGATCAGCGAGTTTATGTCAGCAAAACCAAGCGGAAAGGACCCAGTTGCGACTTTGGGTATCGCATCCAGTGATCCTTTTCCGGGCGAAATTTCAACATCGAGCCCGGCAGCAGCAAAATGGCCATTGTCAATGGCTGCAAAGTAGGGCGCAGAAGGACCTTCGAATTTCCAGTCCAACGTGAAGGGAATTTTGGTCTCTGCCATTGCTGCATTAGACGCAAAAGCGAACGCTGCCGCAGCAAGAAGCGCGGTTCTGCGTGTAATTCTTCCAAGTAAATCCATGTGTATCTCCATAATTCCACGAAAAGTATAAGTGGGTTTTAAAATATCACAACAGTTTATCATCACGGAGATATCTTAAGGCGAGAGTAAAGAGGAAATTATGATCCTCTCTGCCGCATTTGTGGGCACAAAAAGGACATTCGTCGCCTTAAAGGGGTATAGACACACCAAGGTTCATCGGAAAAACGCTCCTTTAAAATTATTTTTTTGATAAATCAAAGGGTCACGCGGAACATTATTGCATTACCCAATATGCAAAACTCCGTAGATGCTCAGTGTATTGAAAAGTGCAAAGGACAGAATTTGTCAGACCCAGTCATTACATTTTCAAAAGCGATCACTTGCTGTTTCTCTCAGATAATAATGCTCAGAAAATTCTTTATAAGTTCACGAATGTTTAAGCTTTTTCCGTATTTTTCATTTGATTAGATATTTCTATCCGGACAAACAAAGTAACCTGAAGTCAGTTTATTTATCTCCTGTAACAAAATTTCATGATGGCCATCGGGCTTATTTCCTTCCCGTTGTCCAGCGTACCCATTCACAACAATATTTGAATTTCAGTCTTCAAATAAGTTTGTAAGTTCGAATTTGGTTACATCGACGATGCCAAGGTCTGAGATCCTGAGCTCTGGGATCACGACCAAGGCGAGAAGGGAATGCTGCATAAACGCGTTGTTCAGCGCGCAACCGCATTCGATCATCGCGTCGAGCATTTTTTGAGCGTCCTCTGCCACCTCTCGGGCTGGGCTGTCGGACATGAGACCTGCAATTGGTAAGCGGATGAGCGCGATTTCCACCCCGTCTTTCCAGACAGTCACGCCCCCGCCTACTTCTTCAAGGCGGTTTGTTGCGGTAGCCATCATGGTTTTATCTGTGCCGACAACTATCAAATGATGGCTGTCATGGGCTACTGTTGAGGCAATCGCCATCGTACCCTGATAGCCAAAACCAGACACAAATCCATTTGTAACTTGGCCTGTCGCCCGATGGCGTTCTACAAGGCTGATTTGGCATACGTCCTCTGAACACTGAACCAGACCATCATTTACCGGTAGGTCTTTGACAAGCGCCTTTGTAGGGGCCTGATTTTCGACGACACCAATAACTTTGGCACGCACGGAATTGGCGCCATCTGGAGCTGGAATATCAAAATCTCCTGCCGAAAGGGTCCTTGCAAGGTGAACCGTATTACGTGCCGTTTCGGGCCAAGCATAATGCGGGCAATCAACCAATAACTCTCCTTTTTCCGCGACATGAACGCCTCGCGCGTAAACAGAGTCAATTGGCAGCTCTGAAAGGTCAGAGGTCAGGATCATGTCGGCGCGCCGCCCTGGTGCGATGCTGCCCAATTCGCGCTCCAGTCCGAAATGTGTCGCGGTATTGATCGTCGCCATTTGCAAGGCCACTAAAGGATCACATCCGCAGGAAATTGCATGCCGCAGCACCCGATTCATATGCCCCTCATGCACAAGCGTTCCTGAATGGCAATCGTCGGTGCAGAGAATAAAATTACGTGGATCAAGGCCTTTTTCCGTAATTGCCGTTATTTGGCTTTCCACGTCATACCATGCTGATCCGAGCCGCATCATTGAGCGCATACCTTGTCTCACGCGCGCGATTGCGTCGTCTTCTTTTGTACCCTCGTGATCATCCGCCGCCCCGCCAGCTGCGTAGGCATGAAACGCATTGCCCCTATCTGGCGAAGCATAATGACCACCTACCGTTTTTCCAGCCCGCATTGTAACGGCCATCTCAGCCAGCATTTGACGGTCCCCATGGATGACACCCGGAAAATTCATCATCTCCCCCAGTCCTATGATGCCGGGCCATGTCATCGCCTCTGCTACGTCGTTTTCCGTGATTTCATATCCCGTTGTTTCCAAACCTGGTGCAGAGGGGGCACAGGAGGGCATCTGCGTATAAATATTTATAGGCTGCATCAAAGCTTCATCATGCATCATACGCACGCCTTTGAGCCCCAGCACATTTGCGATTTCATGAGGATCGCTGAACAATGTCGTTGTGCCATGAGGGATAACTGCGGCAGCAAATTCCGCAGGGGTGAGCATCCCGCTTTCGATATGCATATGCCCATCGCAGAGACCAGGGATCAAATATTTCTGAGCTGCGTCAACTACCTTTGTCTGCTCTGAAATACAGTGGCTGGCGTCAGGCCCCACATATGCAAATCGCCCCCCGACGACAGCAACATCCCACCCTTGAAGTATCTCGCGGGACTGCACGTTGACAAGCCGCGCATTCTTAAGAACCAAATCTGCCGGCTCACGTCCTGCCGCCACTGATACCAAACGGGGGGCCAATTCTGCCCAAGATTTGAACCTTACCATAATTTACCCTTTCGTTGAGAAGATTAGCATACGAACAACAACCAAAATTGCATCAACGAATTGGCCTCTTACCATATTTTACTGCCACAACACCGCCAGTAATTTTTGTAATCAAGTGCAAGATATTTGCATCTCTGGAAAACCCATCCTATTCAAGAAAATCTTGGGGTCTATTCGGTTCCAGAATACGCACTTCATTTCGGGGAAAGGGTATAGTGACTTTATGTTCAGCGAATGTTTGCCACAGCGCCAAATATACGTCTCCCTTAATGTTTGTTAGACCCGCAGCTGGATCTGTTATCCAAAAACGCAGCATATAGTCGATTGAACTATCTCCAAAGTTTATAATGTGACAGACTGGTGTTCGATCTTTCAAAACCCGATCTATGTTCAACGCGGCCTTAATTGCTAATTCTCGGACCAAAATTGGGTCATCTTCATATGATGTGCCAAAGAGCAGATCCAGTCTGACAAAGTTGTTTGAATGCGACCAGTTCACAACTTGGCCAGTGATCAGATCTTCATTCGGAATTAAATATTCTCGTCCATCGCGCGTGACGACCGAGACATAACGAGCCCCCAAAGATTCAATCCAACCAAAGGTATCACCTAGGCTGATAACATCTCCGGGCTTAATGGATTTATCTAGAAGAATAATAACACCGGACACGAGGTTAGATACAACTTTCTGTAATCCAAAACCAAGCCCAACACCAATTGCACCAGACAAAAAGGCAAGCCCGGTAAGATCAAAGCCCACAGTGCGCAGACCAATAATGAATACTGCACTGTAAAGAACGACCTGCGTGAATTTAATTATTAAAACCTGTAAAGACGGAGAAATATCTTTATTCTTACGAATTCGGTCTGCACCGGTGGTTGAAACAAAGCGTGCTCCTACAAATAATATTACTAAAGTCAGAAAAGCTTGTATTATGAGCCAAATAGATATTCGCGTTTCGCCCAAACTTATGGCTGCGCTATCTAAAAGTGTTTGAATCGGTCCACTGAGATTGAGGACAGACAAAGTTCCCCAAGTCCATCCGACATAACTAACTGCCGTTCGCGCAAATGAATTTGATAACAGGCTGGTTAAAATCGCGATTGTATACCAAATAAAAGCAATTTGCCCAATAACGCCCAACAGATAAGATCGGCTTGGCCATGTGATTTCGCGCATGAAAGAGATAACGATGTAAATCAAAATTATGAATAATAATGATCGCAGTCTGTTTTGGAATAAAGCCATCAAGGGCGTACGCCAGATTGGCAAGGCTTCGCGCGTTTGCATCCAAGAACGCAACTGATTCCGAACGAGATGCGAAAGTAGTGTTGCTATCAGAAATACTATCAATGCGATTGCGAGCTGATACGCATTCCAAGGACGAAATAAGCCAAACAAAAGATCTTGTATTTGGTTGATTAGTTCTAACGCAATCACCTGTGGATCATCGTTACTGGACAATTCTTCTACTGAACTTTCGATTTCATTCATGGATCCTGATCCAGAGTTGTTTGAGTTGGGCAGCGTCATTTGACTGTTCCAGTTTGAAAGTTAGGGCATAATTGGTCGCTGGTCCATGCGTATGATGGGTGCCCTAAGACTAAGTGGCCCCAGCATCAGATGTCGGATATGTTTGTATTCTGGGAAACGAAAAGACAGCACCATCCGCAAAGAACATTTTCATGATTGAATTTGAAAGCGCTGCGGCTGGATAGTGGGGCTTTTAAATTAAATAAGTTATGAGATTACGCGTGGCGTGAGGCAAAGCTTTATGGGCTTTGAAGCCGCCTGATAAACGCAGATCACTTCTTCACATACCAAGATGCGCCATTAAGGCCCTTGCAGTTGGACACTCCTGCGGGGTTGTTTTTTTATTGGCAGAGCAATGCTATATGATTTACGTTCATTAAAACGACGACTTAATTTGAGTAATTAAAGTTTTGGATGAGGGCGTAATGACTTCTCAGATATGGAATGGCCAAGCCTTTAGCGTCAGTCATGCTGATGGCAGCGGAACGACTAATAGCCACTTTAGGGGTGGCCTAAGGGCGTTCTTTGAATATCGCGATCTTGGAATTTCTTCTGCATCGGGAGGGAAATAGTCTGCTAATGTGATCCGCGCAATTCCGGGTCGTCATGCAGAACCCAAGTGGCATACGCATGATCTTGACTTTCAAATGATTTACATTCTTCAAGGTTGGGTAACGTTTGAATACGAAGGGCAGGGCGAAGTAACCTTCAGAAGTGGATCTGCGGCGTTACAGCCGCCCAAAATTAGACATCGTGAAATCAGGCACAGCGATGATCTTGAATTAATCGAAATTACGTCACCCGCTGAATTTGAAACAAAAAACGTTGATGCGCCAGACCAAGATTAGATTGTGAAGAAATCACATCGATGGCGCATATGCCAAAGGCTTTACCGCATCGCGGCACAGACTTGTAGCCCATAAGCTCACCGTGGACGTCGTGCCTGCATTTTTTATGTTTCACGTCAGATACTTTTTGTTGAATTTCTTTCATTTTGATTTTATTTCTTGTCTGTATCTTTTGTTCTAGCCGATGAGGGGATTTTGAAAGTCAACGGAAATATCGCTGCCCTCGTAACCCTGCAGGAAAATGGTAGCAGACCTGCTGCACCGCAAAAAACGCAGAGCAGTGCAACAAATGCACCGTTAGATCCCAAGGACGTGATCCTCTCGCAGGAACTGATAGCGCGTAACTACGCAAAAGTTACCGAAGCAATGGCAGAAGGCAATATCCGGGGTGCGGCGTTGTCTCGTATCGAGGATCGTTATAAAAATATATCTGAAGTCGGTCTTCTAAATGTGGAAGCAGGTCCAAAATCTGGACCAGCTTCTGTCTCTCTTGAACTTACTGGCATCCGTAGGGATACCATCACAATGATGAATGAATTGCCGCCTGATATTAATGTTCAGGTCGCGGATGAAATCCGCGCGTTAATTGCGAGAGGCGAATGGCCGACAGATACCGAAGCAATTAATAATAAAATTACACAGATTTCCCAATCCTTTTCATAAGAACGATCTGTCACGCCCAGATTTTAGCGGCAGAGTTCAGTTTGCTGAAACCACGGAAAATAACGAGTATCAAAAGCAAAACTCATTGTGATTGACAATTCAGCCAAATTCTTTTGACAATGGTCGCACAACTTGGGGCGGTTATGTGCTGTTAGATTAGGGGTGTATATTATTTTGATGACTTCGGAACAATCACCACTGCTTGATCATTGTCCTCCTTCCCTGCCGGGGGAATCCTATTTTGATGCAAATTGGTATGCTCAAGAACAACGTCTAATCTGGCAGAAGGAATGGGTGTATGCAGGAAGGTTGAACGATCTGCCGATAGGCAAAATGCGTCCCCTAACCATCGGTAATGTGGGAATAATCCTTTGCAGATTATCCGAGACCAAGATTGCCGCCTATCATAATATCTGTCGGCATCGTGGCTCGGAGCTTTGTCGTGTAGAGCAGCCCTTGGGCAAAACGATCGTTTGTCCTTACCATGCATGGTCTTATGCCGCTGCAGATGGGCGATTGGTTTCTACTGCACATGCCACGCCGACGGCTGATTTTAACAGGGAAGAGAACGGCCTTTTCCCCGTCGCGACTATGCTTTGGAATGGTTTTGTTTTTATCAATGCTGCAGAAGAGCCGTCAGCATTCGTGCCTGATCTTGGTCTTGAAGCCTATGATAACTGGCCAATGACCGACCTGGTTACGGGGCATAAATTGGTGCGCAATCTCAACTGTAACTGGAAGGTCTTTTGGGAGAATTACAACGAGTGTCTTCACTGCCCCAGCATTCACCCTGAGCTGTCCAATCTGGTTCCAATCTATAGAGAAGGGCTTATGTCCGAAACTGAGCGACAGGACTGGTCACCCGGAAAGACTACTGGCAATGCGCTTAAAGAAGGCGCTTTAACATGGACGCTTGATGGTCAACCTTGCGGGCCTATGTTCCCCGATCTGACCGAGGTTCAGATCAAGACCGCTGCGAATTTCGTAACCATTTATCCTACAGCCTATATCGTTGCCCATGTTGATTATGTTCGGATTGTTTCACTGGTTCCAACCAGTCCTGAGACAACCCAACTGACTGCAGAGTGGCTCTTTAGTCCAGCTACCATGAAGCAGACTGATTTTGATCCCAGTGAAGTTGCAGCATTTGCCAGTATTGTACTTGAACAGGATGGTGAAGCCGCTGAAATGAACCAGCGTGGTTTGCGCTCCCCGCGCTTTGACGCAGGCCGCTTGATGCCGCAGGAATTTTACATCCATAACTTCCATGATTGGGTGCGTCAAAGGCTCAACATAAATTGAGACTTTTATGTCATTGCACGGCAATTACCCACCCATCAATTGCAACACAGGATCATTAAGTAAACCTTACTGATAAATATGTGAGCGAAGGATAACCAGTTACTCAAGCGATGGGGATGTCAGAGTATAACACTGGATCGATTCAGATGTGGAGGATCAACTCGCCACGTTTTGCGGTTTTGTCAAAATAATCACCCAGTTCGCAACAAAAGCAGTACTAAGGTGCATGTCCATACTTACGGTATGTACGATCAAGTTTTGCTTATGATATTTCTGAAAAAGTTTCCCAAATCATTTATCAAATAACAAATCAGTAAAATTGCGATATCCATTTTAGAACGACTTACGGCAAGGCCGACCCGACCTCAGCCTAAAAATTTATTTTTGATGAGGTGAAAAAGTTATGTTTCGGTTTAGGCATGCGAAATGCCGAGAAAATGGATGCACTTCGCAAAGATCACATTTCAATCGACACACGCGCAAATGGAACCGAGGCACAGTTTTTTCCAAAGGGTGCTCTGCTGCCGTGTCATAGGAAATTCGCGACTTTTACAGGTGGTATTTGCCCGCGCTACAACAAGATGATTAAAAAGAAGAATATCCTGCGTTTCCTATTTAGGATGTTCAGATTTTGGGTATAGCTGCCGGAGCGCGGCGTGTTCTTTGGTTCGGTGATATTGAATTCGAAGACCTGCAGGGGCCGCCAGTGAAATGGGCCGCATGAAATGGCCACTCACCAGCGGGAAACTTGCTCGTCTGAACATTACACGAGCGACAGCGCGACGATGCCAGATGCCACAATGATTGCGGCCATTAATCGTGGCCTTGCCGGTTCTTCTCCAAAAACAATAAGTCCTATCAGTGAAGCAAAAACAACTGATGTTTCCCGCAAAGCAGATACCATAGCGATGGGGGCATGGGTCTTTGCAATAAGCACCAGCCCATAGGCAATTGAGGCCATAACGCCGCCTATGATACCAGTCCAAATCTGCCGTCGCGTGAGAATCCGAAGACGGTCTCGGCGCGGCGCAAAAATAGCGATAATGGCGATGGCTTCAATGATGAAAAGCCAAACAATGTAGGACAAGGCATTTTCCGTCAGGCGTACGCCCATTCCGTCAACCAAAGAATAGCCAGACACCATAAAGGAGGTTCCAAGCGCGAGCATGATACCTAAAAACGACTGTTCCTTGAATATTGCGGTCCAAGCCAAGATCAATATTCCAAATGAAATCAGCATTAGGCCCAGCCAGGCAAGAGGGGGTAATATTTCCCCCACAATAAAAAGCCCGCCCAGTGCTACAAGTACCGGCGTCAGCCCTCGAGCGATGGGATAGACAAGAGACAGATCTCCAAACCTATAGGCAGACACCAAAAAATAATAATACCCCCAATGAATAACGACAGAGAGAAACAAATAGGGCAAGACGGCCGTATTGGGCAGGGGTACGAAAGGCACAATAAGTAAGGCTGGCAAAGTTTGACCGATCATCACCAGTCCAAAGGTGATCGTTCTGTCCCCCGCACCTTTGACCACAGCATTCCACAGTGCATGAAACAGAGCGGCCATCAGCACCAAGGTTAAAATGTCAGCCGACATTCCTCGGTCCTATCCTAATCGTCAATTGGGCCATGGCAGAGAATATGTCTTAACGGTTGTAAAGAATTTCATAGCCTCCAGAACACCTTCCTTGATGCCATTGCCGGAGTCCTTAATCCCCCCAAAGGGTGACATTTCAATCCGATATCCGGGTTGTTCCCAAATATTCACAGTCCCCACGTTGAGGCCCTCAATATATTTGGTGGCCCGGATAAGGTTATTCGTGCATACACCTGAAGAAAGCCCGAATGCTGTGCTGTTTGAAATAGCCATGACAGCGTCGTCATCATCTGGAACGCGTACGATCGGGACAATCGGACCAAATGTTTCTTCCATAACCAATTCGCTGTCGTGAGGAACATGATCAACAACGATCGGAGGCAAAAGCGCACCGTTGCGGCCCGGGTGATACAAAATCTTTGCCCCCGCCTTTTCTGCGTCCAGAACGCGCTGCTCAAAAAGGGCGGCCGCCTCTGCAGAAATGACGCAGCCCAATTGGGTTTCGGGATCCTGAGGATCTCCAAAACGGATTGCTTTGGCTTTTTCTAAGATCAGCGGTGTTATTTTATCCGCGATGCTTTCCTGAACAAGGATCCGCTTTACCGCGGTACAGCGTTGGCCGGAATTTCCTGTCGCGCCCGCCACCGCAATGGTGGCTGCTTTTTCGAGATCATCAGCGTCGAGATCATTGAGGATGATGAGAGGGTCATTGCCGCCCAGTTCAAGGGCACAGCGGCGATAGCCCGCCTTTTGGGCAATCATTTTGCCTACGGGCACACCGCCGGTAAAGGTGATGATATCGATATTTGGGTTGGTAATCATCTCATCCCCGATATCTTGCGGCCAGCCTGTCACAACCTGAAACATTTCGGGTGGCAGTCCTGCTTCGTATAAAATATCGGCCAAGGTGAGCGCGGTCAGGGGCGTCAGTTCTGTTGGTTTGCATACCATGCAGTTGTTGGTTGCAATCGAGGGCGCAATCTTATGAGCCACCATATTGAGAGGATGGTTAAAGGGTGTGATCGCCGAGATTGCGCGGACCGGTTCGCGCTTCGTGAAAATCTTGCGGCTTTTGCCATGGGGAGTCAGATCACAGGAAAAAATCTGTCCATCATCCTGAATTGCAAGCTGACCTGCCAGCGTGAAAACATCGTAAGAACGACCTGCTTCATAAAGAGAATGTTGTTTGCAGATGCCCAGTTCAAGCGTCAACCAATGGGCAATTTCCTCGCGCCGTGCGCGGATCAGTTCAGCGGCGCGAAACAGAATTTGCTGGCGTTCATATCGTGTTAGTTTCGGTTCGTAGGCAGCGGCGATTTCAAAGGCCTTTCGGACGTGTTCTGCGGTACCTGCCGGAACCGTGCCGATAACCTCATTGGTATAAGGATATCGCACGTCAACAACGGCATCGGTTTTGATTTTTTCACCTCCTATGCGCATGGCATCATGGCGGATCTTTTGTTGAACCATCGGTTATCCTTCCCTAGACCGAAGCCGCCAATGCGGCATAGTAAAACGCATCAAAATTGCGCAGTTCTGGCGCTGAAGCGATATCAATTTTCCTATTGACGATGAATGGCACCGTCTGTTCGGTTAACCCGCCGTGACTGCGTAGTGGCTCCTTGAGTGCGGCAAGATCGTGACGGTCAGCAGAGGTTCCGATGGTCATATTTTCATCTGATACCAAGACCACGTCCCCTATCCGGTCTGCGGGCAACTCGAAACGTGCACAGGCGCTTTCTTTGTCGATGGCAAGCATAATTCCTTCGGTGGAAGCCAGTTTATGTATGATTTCTCCATGATCAACATCATGCGGAAGGTAAACGGTGGCAAATGACCCAAGTGCACCATGATGCACGACGTAAGGATCAGTGATTGGCAATATGACCCGCGCTGCTGCACGGCCCAGCCATTCATCAAGCATGTCTTGAATGTAAACGACCAGCGGTGCGCCTGAGCCATCGTGTTTTGGTTTCATACCATGGTCTGCTGTCAACACTATGGCTGCGCCCATGGCATCAAGCTTGCCGAGGTATCCGTCAACCATTGCATGAAATTCCTTAGCACCCTGTTCATCGGGGGCAAATTTATGCTGGATATAATCTGTTGTGGACAGATACATGATATCGGGTTGCCATTCTTTGAGCAGTTTACATCCCGCGGCAAAAACAAATTCAGAAAGAGCACCTGAATAAACTTCTGGCACATCACGTCCAAGCCAGAGACTGGCGTTTTCAATTCCGTTTGCATCTTTGGTCGCCTGATCTGCCCGTTCAGATGAAAAGCAGATTGCTCTGCCTTCTTCAAAAGACAGCCCAGCCCCCAATAGGGCGCGCAGTTTGTCTTTGGCCGTGACCACGGCGACACGGGCGCCCGCGTTAAAATATTGTGAGAATATGGTCGGTGCCCGTAGAAAACGGACGTCATTCATCATGACTTCTTCACCTGTATCGGGATCGTAAAGGAAGTTTCCGCAAATGCCGTGATGCGCAGGAGGCCGGCCCGTTGCAATGGACATATTATTGGGATTTGTAAACGATGGGATCACTGAATGCGCAAGGCGCGCGGTGCCCTCTGATTGGATGCGGGCGAGGTTTGGCATTAGCCCTTCTGCAATGGCAACATCAAGATATTCAGGTTCACATCCATCAAGACATATCACTACGGCGCAGGTTTGCGGGGCTGCATAGCTGCGGCCATTAGCGTTGACGGGTCCGGTTAATGTCATCGGGTTATCCTTAGTTCACAAGTTTATACAGAAGACAGTCGTTTGCGTTCTTCAAGTGCTTTTTCAGGGGGGGAAGCATCCTGAACCCCCATTTCGGTTAGGGCACGGGTCGCGGCATCTACAACGCCCTGCATGATGTAATGATCCATACGCCCAATACAGCCAATACGAAAGCTGTCAACCACAGTCAGCTTACCGGGATAAATGATATAGCCAGAGGCTTTCATCAGATCATAGAAACGGTCAAAGTGGAATGCGGGATCTTGGGGGCAGAAAAATGTTACTATTATTGGAGAAAGCCAAGCCTGATCCAGAAGCGTTTCAAACCCCAAGCGGCGCATACCTGACACCAGCACATCACGGTTTTGGGCATATCGCGCACTGCGCGCTGCAACGCCTCCCTCCTCTTCAAAGAGACGAAGCGCCTCCAAAAACGCGGCGACGACATGTGTTGGTGGGGTAAACCGCCACTGACCGGATTTTTCCATCGCGGCCCATTGTGCATAAAGATCAAGGCTAAGCGAATGGCTGTTTCCCTTTGTGTTTTCCAGAACGTCACGACGGATAAAGACAAACCCAAACCCTGGGACCCCTTCGATGCATTTATTTGCGGAAGACACCATGGCATCAAACGGAATTGTTTCGGGAGTAATATCAACGCCACCAAAAGCCGACATGCTGTCTATAAGAAGTCGCCGGCCTGCATCCTGCGTGGCCTTGGAAATTTCAGAAAGGGGGTTAAGAATACCTGAACTTGTTTCACAATGAATGGCCAGAACATGTGTGATAGCAGGGTCACCTGCCAAAATTGCAGCGATTTCATCACCCCGCGGTGGTAAGTAATCCCCTTTGTCGAGCAGGTGGTATGTGCGTTTCAAATACCGCATGGTTTCAGCTGCGCGTTGTCCATATGCCCCATTTGCAAGCACAAGTACTTTGCCATCCCGCGGGACAACACTGCCAAGCATGGCCTCAACCCCATAGGTTCCTGATCCCTGAACGGGAATGCATTCATATTCATGAGAACCTGCACCAAGGATTTTAAGCAGTCGTTTCCTCATGTCAGCAGTGAGCGCGCGGAAGTCGGCGTCCCAGCTTCCCCAGTCTTTCAACATGGCTTCCTTCACTTCAAAGGCCGTGGTCAGCGGCCCCGGTGTCAGCAAAAAAGGTTCCCCCAGTCGCGGGTCAGGGAATGCTGTGGACCATGACGATGAGTTCTGATCAGTCATCCTGTCGCCTCAGATGAATTATCCATTTGAACGCGATGATAAGAGCATTTTTTTCCATATGTAAATTTGTGAATTATTATCATACTATCGGAAAAACTTATGGATAGTACGGTCATGCGATATACGCAACTAAAGGCTTTTTATCATGTTGCGCGTCACAGCGGATTTTCCCGGGCTGCAAAATACCTCAACCAGTCGCAGCCCTCGCTGTCCGATCACGTCCGCCAATTGGAGCGTGACCATGATATGTTGCTTTTTGATCGAACAAACAGGCAAGTTGTTTTAACTGCGGCGGGGGAAGAGTTATTTCATCTTGTCCAGCACTTTTTTGATGCAGAAGAGGTCATCGCGGAGTTTCTTGATCGATCAAGGAAAACGGTGAAGGGCCGACTTAGAATTATCGCAGACTCACCGGCCCATATTACGAGCCTCCTGAAACAATTCGGCATAGATCACCCAGATATCGCAATAGATCTCCGTACAGGAAATTCAGCAAAGGTGCTTCAGACGTTACGCAACTACGAGGCAGAAATTGGTATTTTTGTGGCGGGAACAGCAGAACGCGATTTATTTACGAAACCTCTTGGTGCGGCACCAATAGTCGCCCTGTCTGCTCCAAAGTTTTTGGGTCAACATGGGGTACAAAGACGAGCCGACGGCATGCTGAATTTTGCTGATCTTGCCCGACTTCCGCTCATTTTCAGAGAGGCGGGCTCACAGACCCAGTCGCGCGTGTTAAGGGCGGCGCGCGACCGCGGGATCACGCTGACATCAAGCTTTGTCGTCGAAGGTCGGGAGACGATGCGCGATTTGGTGGCAGAAGGTTTTGGGATTGGGTTTGCGTCGGCAGTTGAAATTGGTGCGGACAGCCAACTTGAAAAAATCCTAATCGCGCAGGACGGGCTTGATATGCCAGAGACCTTGGCCTGTCTTGTATCGCGCCAAAACGTCCCAGTGATCAAAGCTTTTTTGGCCAGCCTTGAAGCATGGAGCAAAGTTCAACTTGATCAACAAACCTGTTGACCTATGCCGGTGAGCATAGTTTTTTGTGCAAAGATATACTCAAGCGGAATGGATTTATGGGAAACAAGATGTCTGCTCAGATTGGTCGCAATAATGTGCTTTTCATCGTGTTTGATCAGATGCGCGCAGATGCGCTGACGGGGGCCTTGGCTCAGACGGTCGCCTTACCAAATCTTTCAGAGCTTATGGAGCACGCCGTTGTTTTTGAACAGCATTTTTCCGTGACCAGCCCCTGTGGTCCGGCCCGCGCTTCATTGCTCACGGGGCAGTATGCAATGAACCACCGGTCTGTTCGCAATGGAACTCCGTTGCCTCAGGATAAACCGAATTTGGCCCTGTCGTTGGGCCAAGCCGGTATTCAACCACTGCTCTACGGTTACACGGATACATCGCCCGACCCGCGGCATTTTCCGCCCGATGATCCTGTTTTGACGTCCTATGAACAGGTTATGACTGGGTTTGTTGAAGTTCAGGAAATGCGGTTTGATTGTAATCGGGCTTGGGAAGCTTACCTCAATGCGCAGGGCTATAGTTTGGGATCTGGCAGTGCTGTGTTCAGGCCGATCGGGGATAAACTTTCGTCGCCGGCCGGCTATAAGGCCGAACACAGCGACACTGCCTTTCTGACGGATCGGGTTTTAGAAGATCTTCAGACGCGGGACGCGGGGTGGTTTGCGCATGTTACCTACATCAGGCCGCACCCGCCATTTGTGGCTCCAGCGCCTTATAACAGTCTTTTGGATCCAGCAGATATGCCTGCGCCCTTGATGAGAGAAGATCAAACGGATTTTCACCCATTTGATGACCTGGCACGGCAATATCGCCGCGTCCGAGATATGGTGGTGGGGTTTGATGATCTTCAAGAAAGCCCCGAAATCACTGCCATGATACGGGCAATCTACATGGGTCTGGTGGCAGAACTTGACCATCATATCGGCCGCATTATGACCTGGTTGAAGGACTCCGGCCAATATGACGAGACGCTTATCCTTGTGACTGCAGATCATGGTGAGATGTTGGGTGATTACGGTTGTTGGGGGAAGATGCACTACCATGACGCGGCGTTTCATGTCCCGCTGATGATCAAGGTGCCGCATCATGTGCAATCCTGTCATGGCACGCGCATTACCCTGCCGACAGAGTCTATAGATGTGAGCCCGACTATTCTTGACCTTTTTGGCATTGAAATTCCCGATAGTATGGACGGGAGGCCGCTCAGCCCGTTTTTAACGGGAGAGACGCCATCCCGCTGGAAGGATGTCACCATGTCGGAAATGGATTTCGGAGATCCGGTGAAACCAACACTCTGGCAGGAAAATCTTGGTCTTTCTTCCCGTGAGTGTCATTTGGCTGTATTACGTGCCGGTGATCGGAGGTTGATCCATTTTGGAGGGGGACTGGATCAGCTTTTGATTGAAACGACTGGTCCGCACGAAGCAATGATTTCAATGGATCAAAGCAAGGCAAAAGACGAGCGGCACCGCCTGACGCAGGCCTTGCTCAGTCATCGTATGTACCATGCTGAAGGACGATTTGGGAAAACTATGATCACATCACGCGGGGTGGCTAGAGGATCATTTTGATAAATGATCTACCACCTGTCCAAATCTCGGAAATCTATCGTTTTTGTGAAGGACAATAAAAAATATTACTATTTTTTGCTTTAATTTCAATCGATCGCTTTGATATGCCTGCTATAGTTTGATCGAGATAGACGCAACATGACTGTATTTTTTTTGTTACGTTGGGCTAGTATCCTAGGACAGTCTGTGATTCGCGAGCGCTGAGTTCGGCTTTTATTGAGCTTTATCAATGGAGATGACGAATGCCATTGCGAAGACAACTAACGGCGGAATGACCGATGTTTCTGGTTGGAAGCCAACAGGAGGAAATAATGAAAAAATCACTGTTCACTGCATTTGTGCTGATGGGACTTCCGATCACTGCTTATGCTAACTGCCCCGCTGTGACGGTGGCAGATATGAAAGGGGTCGCTTCTGGTGCGTACCCTCAGCAATATGAAAAAGCTGAATTTGAGGCAGCTGCAGGCTGTTCAATGAGCTTTTCTGCTAACCCTGATATTGCTGCTTTGAATGCAATGATAAAGGGTAACCCTGATTTGCCGCCCTTGGCTGATCGTATCCCTGAAGAGCCGCTTGTTGTGGTCCCTTATGACAGTATCGGTAAATACGGCGGGACACTTGATGTGCTGTCAAATGCGACTGAAGCCGGAACCTCTGACTTCCTTTCGGTGCGTCATGTCAATTTTGTGCGCTTTTCTGACGACCTTCAGACAATCGTGCCCAATGTGGCAAAGGCTTGGACGTGGAACGATGATTTCACGCAGCTGACTTTCCATCTTCGCAAGGGGCATAAGTGGTCAGACGGTGCGCCATTTACCAGTGCGGATGTAAAATTCTATCATGACCATCTTATGATGGACACCAACATCTTTGAAAAGCCCAAGGATTATATCACCGTGGGTGGCGAAAAGATGACGGTTGATACGCCGGATGCAACGACAGTTGTATTCAATCTGCCGGCGCCTAAGCCGGGTCTTTTGGCGCACTTTGCAACGCATTTTGCCCAAGGTTTTCAGCCCAAGCATTTCCTTGGTAAATTCCACCCAGCAATCAATGCGGATGCGGATGCATATGCGCAGTCTCTCGGTTTTGAAAATGGCTATGATGCAATCAAAGCCTATTATGGAAATTCAGACTGGACTGATACTCCCTCACCCCTCTTGAGCCGTCCCGATATCGCAGGCAACTTGCCCATGCCGGTTGTTCCAACACTGGAAAGCCATATGTATGTGACCGATACAACCGAGGGGCGCCACTTAGTCGCCAACCCCTATTTCCACCAAGTGGATCCAACGGGGCAGCAACTGCCGTATATTTCAGAGCAGGATGAAGTTTACAAGAACGACAACGAAGT
>LFER01000033.1 GCA_001510135.1 Alphaproteobacteria bacterium casp-alpha6 | reverse complement strand
AGTGGTGAGCCGTGCAGGATTCGAACCTGCGACCCACTGATTAAAAGTCAGTTGCTCTACCAACTGAGCTAACGGCCCACTAAGCGGCCTATCTAGAAACGGATGAGCAAATGGTCAACCCCAAAACCAAAGAAAATCGCTCTCTATCTGGATTCCCCTTCTGATCAGGGATATATGCGCCGTATGACTGATCGATCCGATACAAATTTGCCCTTTATGAAAATGCATGGGCTGGGAAATGACTTTGTCGTGCTAGATGCGCGCGACAGGGAAATTGACCTGTCTGATGCACTGGTGCGCAATATTGCGGATCGCCATCGTGGCGTCGGGTTTGATCAGCTCGCAGTGATCCGCAACGGGTCAAAGGATGCACATCTGGAATTTTACAATGCGGATGGGTCCATGTCTTCAGCCTGTGGCAATGCAACCCGCTGCATCGCGCGGTATCTCATGACAGAAACGGGCCAGAGTGATTTATCTCTGACCACGGATCACGGGACATTAGCAGCGAAGGACATGGGAGAAGGGCTCACTTCGGTCAATATGGGCCTACCCGGACTTGCTTGGCAGGATATTCCGCTGTCAGAGGCGGTTGATACGCTGTCGCTTCCCATTGATGGCGCTCCCGTCGCAACCGGTATGGGAAATCCCCATTGCACCTTTTTTGTCGAGGATGCAGAAGCCGTGAAGATTGAAGAAAGGGGTGCTTTGATCGAACATCATCCACTTTTTCCAAAACGCACCAATGTGCAATTTGCGTCACTTCTGGGGGAAAATCACCTGCGCATGCGGGTGTGGGAACGCGGCGTGGGTGTGACGCTTGCCTCTGGGTCATCTTCTTGTGCTACGGTGGTTGCAGCCGCTCGGCGGGGACTGACCGGAAAATCAGCCCGAATCGATCTAGACGGTGGAACGATGCATGTGGAATGGCGCGAAGACGGGGTCTGGCTCACTGGCCCGACGATGCATGTCTTTTCAGGGAGCTTTACCCCAGATTATCTGGAGAGCGTGGGATGAACAATGCACCCCGTTTTACCACACTTGGCTGTCGTCTAAATGCCTATGAAAGCGCGGCGATGGCGGAGCTTGCGATGCAAGCGGGTCTCAGCGATGCCTATGTGGTCAATACATGTGCGGTAACTGGCGAAGCGGTCCGCAAATCCCGTCAGGAAATCCGCCGCCTTCGCCGAGAGCATCCAACGGCACAAATTATTGTCACGGGATGTGCGGCCCAAATTGATCCCGACAGTTTCGCGAATATGCCGGAAGTCAGCGCTGTTTTGGGCAATCGCGAAAAGATGGAGCCATCTTCCTGGCAAAAGCTATCCCCCGATTTTATTGGCAAGCATGAAAAGGTTCAGGTTGACGATATCATGTCGGTCGAGGAAACCGCAGGCCATTTGATTGACGGATTCGGCACCCGCAGCCGTGCTTATGTCCAGGTGCAAAACGGATGCGATCATCGCTGCACCTTTTGCATCATTCCTTTTGGGCGGGGTAATTCGCGCTCCGTTGCGGCAGGTGTTGTCGTGGAGCAGATTAAACGCCTCGTGATGCGGGGATTTAACGAAGTGGTTTTGACAGGTGTTGATCTCACATCTTGGGGGGCAGATCTGCCGGGGTCTCCGAGATTTGGAGATCTGGTTATGCGCATTCTCCGCCTTGTACCAGATTTGCCACGACTGCGCATTAGCAGCATTGACAGCATTGAGGCCGACGAAAACCTTATTGAAGCCATCGCCACAGAAAAGCGATTGATGCCCCACCTTCATCTGAGCCTGCAACATGGGGACAACCTCATCCTGAAGCGGATGAAGCGGCGGCATACACGTGAAGACGCGATTGCCTTTTGTGAAAAGATACGTGGCTTACGTCCTGAAATGACATTTGGTGCCGATATCATCGCAGGCTTTCCAACGGAGACAGAGGCGCATTTTGAAAACTCTTTGAAGTTGGTGCAAGACTGCGATCTGACGTGGTTGCATGTCTTTCCCTATTCCGCGCGCAAAGGCACACCCGCAGCACGGATGCCCCAAGTCAACGGTCAGGATATCAAAACCCGCGCCGCAGAGCTTCGCAAAGCAGGTGATGCGCAGGTTGAGAAACATCTTCAATCTCAGGTCAGCAAGCGCCACGCGATCCTTATGGAAAATCCAAATATGGGGCGCACAGAACAATTCAGCGAAGTGATCTTTGAGCAACCACAAAAAGAAAGCACGATCGTCTGGGCCCATATTACGGGCTGGCATGGGACGCAGTTGACGGCCTAAAATGATGTTGCCCATCCTTTACAGTTTTCGACGATGTCCCTATGCGATCCGCGCCCGTATGGCGCTTTGCTATAGCGGCGTGCAATGCGAATTGCGCGAAGTGGTTCTGCGTGACAAGGCACCAGAGTTTCTACAGGCCTCAGACTCAGGTACTGTGCCGACCTTGGTTCTTAAGGATCAGGTATTGGACGAAAGCTTTGACATCATGCGCTGGGCGATGGATCAATCTGATCCAGAGGGATGGCTCGAGATGCCAGAGGCCGGATATGATTTGGTTGAGGAAACCGATGGCCCTTTCAAAAGGGCGCTGGATCGCACAAAATATGCAAGCCGCTATCCTGACGCAAACAAAGACGACCACCTTCGCACTGCACAAGAGTTTCTGAAAAAACTCGACAGTATGCTCGATAAACAACACCTTTTTGCAGACACCCCAAGGCTCGCCGATGTGGCGATCTTTCCCTTTGTGCGCCAATTCGCCTTCATCGACAAAACTTGGTTTGATGCACAGGACTGGCCGCGCCTTCATCGCTGGTTGGAGAGCCATCTTGCCTCAGAGCTTTTTCTTAACGTCATGCCAAAGTATCCCAAGTGGCAAAGCGGGGATGGGAAAACGCTCTTTCCTCAGACGATCTGACGCCGTTTAACTTGGGAAATTGCAACCGATAGCCCAGCAATAACGATAAGCGTCATTCCGAACATGCCAAATCTGTTGGGTTCAAACCCAAAGATGACGACGTCAATTCCCAAGGCCCAGATGATCGAGGTGTAATCAAAGGGACCAAGGACGGCGATGTCACTGCGCTTTACAGATTCGTTTGACAAAGCATGTCCCAGCCCCCCCAAAACACCAGCACAGATCAGGTAAAAAAATGCTGTGTTTGACAAGGCGGCCCACCCAAAGGGCAGTGTTGCAAGCCCTCCCAAGGTAGTGATCGTCGAAAAAGAAAGTGCGATCAGTGAGGGGCTATCTTTTGCAGTAAGCCGTTTCACATAGACACGGATCAATGCCATCACAGCGGCAAATCCGAGCCCCGCACCAATGCCAATAATACTTGCTGGAGGCAAACCACCATTTTCAAGCTGGGCAAAACTGATCAGAAGGACCCCGCCAAACCCCAAAAAGCTTGCCACAATTAGGACGCGTGTGATTCTTTCACCCAGCATCGCAAAGGCCAAAGGCAAGGCAAGAATAGGGGTCAAAAACCCCAAAGCCGTTGCATAGGAAATTGGCAAATGAGCAAGGCATATAAAATGAAGCCCCATCGCCATCAGTCCCAAAAGACCCCGCCGGACATGATGAAACGGATGATCTGTTTTCAAGACTCCACGCAGTGGGCCAAAACATCTCGCATAGATCAAAATTACAGGAAGCGACCAAAGTGATCGCCAAAATACAGCCTGCCCGATGGTGGCTTCTTTTAATGCTTCGTAAACTAGAGCAGACATCGCCACCAGCAAACCGGCGGCGGCGATGCGCAGCAAAATGGCATAGATCTGACCCATGAATGGAGCGTGTCCAAAACTCTATGGTCGGACCATATCAAGCGGCTTTGCGAAGTAAAGCTTTGCGGGCTTCCAAGATACTGAGTGCAGCGACAGCCGCTTCGCGCCCTTTTTCCAGAAAATGAGCCCGAAAGATCGCGCTGTGATGATCGGTTTCTTGATAGTTATGGGGCGTCAGCGACACCGAAAGCACCGGAACGCCTGTATCAAGGCCCACGCGCATTAACCCATCCACCACGCTTTGTGCCACAAAATCATGCCTGTAAATCCCACCATCAACAACAAATGCAGCGCAGGCAATGGCGCTATACTGACCACTCTTCGCCAGCTCTTGGGCCATCAGCGGCAACTCAAAGGCGCCGGGAACATCAAAGACATCCACGTGATCGGCGGGGATCAGTTTCAAAAATCCTCTCAAAGCCTGATCCACAATATCGGAATGCCAGTTCGCTTTGACAAAGGCGTATCGGGTGTGTGTCATTTTGCATCTCCTTTGGTTCAACAACACGTTCACCCAAGGCGCAAAACGATAAGACGTGGGCCCAAAGACGCTCTCATCTACCGCTCTCTTTCATCCGGACTGTAACCGTCGGCTCTGGCCTCTCACCAGATCTGCTGACACCCGAATGCGGGCCGCTCGTGGGCTCATGGATGTTATCCATATACCAACGGTGGGGAATTTCACCCCGCCCTGAGAACACTTTGACGTTGCCACGAGGTGCCTCAATTGACAAGATGATTTGCGACAAGATCAAAGGAATTCCCGCATGCATCCCAATCCAATATTCAGAAATGAGGACGTCGCAAGAAGCCTTGCTTTTGCCGAAACAACAGGTTTTGGACATCTTGTCATGAACGGGGACGGCGCGCCTCTTGCAGCGCATATCCCGTTTCATCTTACAAATAATGGCAAAACCGCAGAATTGCACCTAGTGCGATCAAACCCCATCGCGCGCACCATAAAAGACGGTGCAGCCCCAGCAAAACTCATGATTACTGGTCCACACGGATATATTTCCCCTGATTGGTACGGTATCGAAGATCAGGTCCCCACGTGGAATTACGTCGCTGTTCACCTGATCGGACAGCTTGAAATGTTGCCAGAGCAACGACTGCGAGACATCATCGATCGTCTTTCCGATGCCTTCGAAGCAAAACTTGCCCCAAAACCCGTCTGGAAAAGCACGAAAATGACCCCAGAGGTGATGGATAAAATGATGCGCCAGATCGTACCCTGCCAATTTCATATCGAAGAGGTGCAAAGCACTTGGAAGCTCAACCAAAACAAACCCGACAGCGCACGCGTAAATGCGGCCAATCAGGTTGAAAACTACGACATAGGGTCTGACACCAAACGACTCGCCACCTATATGCGAGAGGCTTGAACGCTTCTTACGTCCGGCAAATATTCCTTGATTTCCGGCATTTCTCCTAGTCGAAGAGGTCATCGTTTTGTGCCTGTTCAAACCATAATTTGCGAGATACGCTTCCCTTGATTTTGAATTCTTGTGAGAACCAGCAATGAAACTTATCTTTTCCCCCGCCTCACCCTTTGTGCGCAAAGTACGGGTTATGGTGCATGAAGCAGCCCTTTCGGAGCGCGTTGAGGATGTGGCTGTCACCACCACTGCGCTTGCCACTGATCCCGCCGTGCGTGCGGCCAATCCTTTGGGCAAAATTCCGGCACTGATTTTGGACAATGGTCAGGCGATTTTTGATAGTCGGGTGATTTGTCGCTATCTTGATGACCTCTCGGGTGCGGGGCTTTATCCTTCTGATCGGCTTTGGGATGTTCTCACCCTTGAAGCCTTGGCGGATGGGATCATGGAATCAGCTGTTCTGATGGTTTATGAAACCCGCTTGCGCCCTGAGGAACAGCGTTCCGCACAATGGGTAGACGCGCAATGGAGTAAAATCACCCATGCGCTAGATGCGCTCGAAACAGACGGGTTTCCCGTCATGGAGGGGGCGTTGAATTTTGGTCAGCTCGCCTTGGCATGCGCGCTTGGATATCTGGATTTCCGTCACGATGCTCTGGCATGGCGCGAGGGTCGCCCAGCGCTGTCCGATTGGAACAAAGAGCTTCAGGACCGCACCTCTCTCAAAAACACGATCCCCAGCAATTAACCCTGTAGCGCTTTGACCACAAGGTCGCCGTCGTTGCGTGCCTTCATGGCACAGGCGGCGGCGTTGGCGGCGGCGGCTGTGGTGTAGTAAGGGATTTTATCATAAAGTGCGACGGAGCGTATGTCTCGGCTGTCTTCTACCGCTTGGGCGCCTTCTGTTGTGTTCATGACGAGCGAAATTTCATTGTTTTTCAACATATCGTAAACGTTCGGGCGGCCTTCATACATTTTGTTGGTAACTTCGCAGGTGATCCCATGATTTTCCAGAAAAGCGCTGGTCCCTCGTGTTGCCACGATATCAAATCCAAGATCCACAAGGATTTGTACTGTCTCGACCAATTGTGGATTTTTGTCGTCGTCCTTCATCGAAAAGAAAACTTTGCCAACCGGACCTTTGGTGGGATCCGGAAGATCCATACCGGCCCCCATCTGTGCCTTTAAAAATGCCCGAGCAAAACTCCGGTCCCATCCCATCACTTCTCCGGTGGAACGCATTTCAGGGCCAAGGATCGTATCAACTCCCGGGAAACGCGCGAATGGCATTACCGCCTCTTTCACACTAAACCAAGGCATGTTGGGATCTGCCAACATCATCGGATCACCCATAGGAATGACTTCATCATATGAGGCATCTTTATAAGGTTCGCGCAATGGGAAGTTCGAGAGAGGTTCCCCTGCCATCAGGCGCGCTGCGATTGAGGCAATCGCACTGTCGGTGGCTTTGGCCACAAAGGGGACAGTACGGCTGGCCCGTGGGTTGACTTCAATGAGATAAATTTCACCGTCTTTGACCGCGAATTGCACGTTCATCAGTCCAACCACGTTTAACGCCAAGGCCAAATCACGGGTTTGTTTTTTGAGTTCTCCGATAATCTCATCACTGAGCGAATAAGGGGGCAGAGAACAGGCGCTGTCACCCGAATGAACCCCCGCTTCTTCGATATGTTGCATGATACCGGCAACATGCACGTCTTTCCCATCCGACAGTGCATCTACATCACATTCCACCGCGCCCGAAAGATAGCCATCCAGCAAAACAGGACTGTCCCCAGATACGACAACCGCCTCTTTGATATACCGTTGAAGCTGGGCCATATCGCGCACGATTTCCATGGCGCGCCCGCCCAAAACGTAAGATGGACGGATCACCAAGGGAAACCCGATCGTTTCGGCGATTTGCAGGGCCTCTTCGTCAGTGCTTGCAATGCCGTTTCTGGGTTGTTTCAGTCCAATCTTGTTGACAAGCGCCTGAAACCTTTCGCGGTCTTCGGCCAAATCAATCGCATCCGGTGTGGTGCCAAGAATGGGAATGCCCGCTTCTTCCAGAGCGTTCGCAAGTTTCAGGGGAGTTTGACCGCCGAATTGAACAATCACCCCATGCAACGTCCCGTTTTCCTGTTCAACGCGCAGGATTTCCATCACATGTTCAAAGGTAAGGGGTTCGAAATAAAGCCTGTCTGATGTATCATAATCTGTGGACACTGTTTCAGGGTTACAGTTGATCATAATGGTTTCATAACCGGCCTTTGTCAGCGCAAAACACGCATGACAGCAGCAATAATCAAATTCGATTCCCTGACCAATGCGGTTTGGTCCACCGCCAAGGATGACAATCTTGTTTTTGTCGCTTGGCCAAGCCTCGCATTCCACATTGCCCATCATTGGGCTTTCATATGTGGAATACATATAGGGCGTTTGCGCTTCGAATTCGGCAGCACAGGTATCAATACGTTTAAAGACCGCTGTAACACCGAGTGTTTGGCGCGCCCTTCTGATTGCGGCTTCTTTTGTGTTGGTGAGTTTGGCAAGGCGCGCATCGGTGAACCCGAGCATCTTGAGCGCACGCATCCCTTTGGCATCTGATGGAAGTCCATTTTTGCGCACGTCTTCTTCGGCAACAATAATCTCGCGGATCCGCGCAAGAAACCATGGGTCAAACATCGTGACCGCATGTATTTCATCATCTTTCAACCCGTGGCGCATGGCTTGTGCGATCGTGCGCAGGCGATCAGGAGTTTGCCGACTGATCGCCTTGATCACAGCCGCTTTGTCGGGCGCACCTTCGATGACGATTTCATCAAAACCAGTAAGACCCGTTTCCATAGACGCCAGCGCTTTTTGCATCGATTCATGGATCGTACGCCCAATGGACATCGCTTCGCCCACCGATTTCATAGCCGTTGTCAAATAGGGTTCTGATCCAGGGAATTTTTCAAAGGCAAAGCGGGGGATTTTCGTGACCACATAATCAATGGTTGGTTCAAAGCTTGCTGGTGTGACTTTAGTGATGTCATTGTCCAATTCATCAAGAGTGTAACCAACCGCCAATTTCGCTGCAATTTTTGCGATCGGGAAGCCCGTAGCTTTGGATGCCAAAGCCGAAGACCGCGACACCCGCGGGTTCATTTCAATGACCACCATGCGACCGTCCTTGGGGTTCACCGCCCATTGAACATTGGAGCCACCCGTTTCAACGCCGATTTCCCGCAAGACGGCAATCGATCCATTGCGCATCATCTGATATTCTTTGTCGGTGAGCGTCAAGGCAGGCGCGACTGTAATCGAGTCCCCCGTGTGAACGCCCATAGGATCGACGTTTTCAATGGAACAGACAATAATTGCATTGTCTGCTTTGTCGCGCACGACCTCCATTTCAAATTCTTTCCAACCCAACAGACTTTCATCGACCAGAATTTGGTTTACGGGCGAAGCATCCATTCCAGTGCGACAGAAATGTTCATAATCATCACGGTTATAGGCCACGCCCCCACCTGTTCCTCCAAGCGTAAAGGCGGGACGGATGATGGCTGGAAGGCCAATTTCAGGAAGCGCCTCAAGCGCCATTCTGACCCCTTCGGCAAGATCAGCAGATCCGTTTGCAAGTTTGGGCGCAGTAATGATGGTTGCCTTCGGGTTTTCCAGACCGATGCGTTCCATCGCTTCGCGGAATAATTTGCGGTCTTCGGCCATTTCGATGGCATCGCGTTTGGCGCCTATCATCTGAACACCGAATTTTTCCAAGACGCCCATTTCCTCAAGCGCCAAAGAGGTATTGAGCCCCGTTTGCCCCCCCATTGTCGGCAAAAGTGCGTCTGGACGTTCTTTTTCGATGATCTTGGCAACAATCTCGGGCGTGATGGGTTCGATATACGTGGCATCGGCAAGTTCCGGATCCGTCATGATCGTGGCCGGATTGGAGTTTACCAGAATGACCCGATACCCTTCTTCGCGGAGCGCCTTACAGGCCTGAGCACCAGAGTAATCAAATTCGCAGGCCTGACCAATGACAATTGGTCCTGCGCCGATGATCATAATGGAGGAGATGTCGGTTCTCTTGGGCATCAAAAAACCTTTGCAATTTCAGCACCTGCGCGGCGGTGGGGGTCGGATTATGCGCAAATTCCCTGCCTTATAGTCAAGCCGTGGAAAGGTGCAAGAGGCGAGCGCCCACAAAGCACCCATCAAAGGCGAAAACTCTGAATTCTTTGGGGCAATGAGGTCAGATTGAGCAGTCTCGCTCTTGACATCGTGGACACAACCTTGTGTATCGGCACAGTCATTGATCTAGAGAGTTAAGGACTTGCAAATGCATGCCTATCGTACACACACTTGTGTTGAACTGAATAAGTCAAACGTTGGCGACACCGTTCGTTTATCGGGATGGGTGCATCGTGTGCGCGACCATGGCGGAGTTCTTTTCATCGATTTGCGGGACCACTTCGGGATTACACAGGTGATCGCAGATAACGATAGTCCGGTCTTTGAGGTCATTGAAACCCTACGCAGCGAGTGGTGCATCCGTATTGATGGCAAAGTGCTTGCGCGTGACGAAAGCCTTGTGAACCCCAAATTGCCGACCGGCGAAGTGGAGGTGTTTATTCAAGACATCGAAATTTTGGGAAAGGCAGAAGAATTGCCCCTGATGGTATTTGGCGATCAGGAATATCCCGAAGAAACGCGGCTCAAATATCGTTACCTTGATCTGCGCCGCGAAAAGTTACAGACAAATATGAAACTGCGCTCTGACGTTGTGGCATCCATTCGTCGTCGCATGTGGGACCAGAAGTTCCGCGAATATCAAACTCCGATCATTACGGCCTCAAGTCCCGAAGGCGCACGTGATTTTCTTGTGCCAAGCCGCCTCCACCCCGGAAAATTTTATGCGCTGCCTCAAGCGCCGCAGCAGTTTAAACAGTTGATCATGGTATCGGGTTTTGATCGTTATTTCCAAATCGCACCCTGTTTTCGGGATGAAGATCCCCGCGCGGATCGTTCCCCTACGGATTTCTACCAATTGGACATGGAAATGTCCTTTGTGACCCAACAGGATGTTTTCGACACAATCCAGCCAGTGCTTGCGGGTATTTTCGAAGAATTCGGAGGTGGGCGCAAAGTCGATACGGATTGGCCACAGATTTCCTATCGCGATTCGGCTTTGTGGTACGGGACGGACAAACCAGACCTGCGCAACCCAATCAAAATGCAGGTTGTGAGCGATCACTTCCGCGGGTCAGGTTTTGCGATCTTTGCCAAATTATTGGAACAAGACGGCACCGAAATTCGCGCGATCCCCGCTCCGGGAGGGGGAAGTCGTAAATTCTGTGACCGGATGAACGCTTTTGCACAAAAAGAAGGCCTTCCCGGTATGGGATATATCTTTTGGCGCGACGGTGAAAATGGTATGGAAGCCGCTGGTCCTTTAGCCAAAAACATCGGGCCTGAACGCACAGAGGCTATTCGTGAACAGCTGGGCTTAGGGGTGGGCGATGCGGCCTTTTTCCTTGGCGGCAAACCCAAAGCCTTTGAATCTGTTGCTGGACGCGCACGCACGGTCATCGGAGAGGAATTGAATCTAACTGACAAAGATCGTTTTGCTTTTGCTTGGATTGTGGATTTCCCGATTTATGAGCGGGATGACGAAACCGGTAAAATTGATTTTGAACACAACCCGTTTTCCATGCCCCAAGGCGGACTGGATGCGTTGAATGGCGATCCACTTCAGGTCATGGGATATCAGTATGATTTGGCCTGCAACGGGTATGAGCTTGTCTCTGGGGCAATCCGGAACCACAAACCAGAGATCATGTTCAAAGCCTTTGAAATTGCGGGATATGGTGCGGATGAAGTGCGCAAACGCTTTGGCGGAATGGTAAATGCTTTCCAATACGGCGCGCCACCGCACGGAGGCTGTGCGGCAGGGATTGACCGGATCGTGATGCTTTTAGCAAATGAAGCCAATATACGTGAAGTCATTATGTTCCCGATGAACCAGCGCGCAGAAGACCTGATGATGGGTGCCCCGAGCGAACCGATGTCTGAACAGCTTATGGAATTGAACCTTAGGGTCATTCCCCAGGATTAATCCGCCCGCCGCGTTTTGACGCGGACGGGGCTTTCATATGCCCGACCTTTGGCATAGTTTTGATATGAGTTACACTCTGTTATCTACTGAGGTTGGAATGGCACAAGCGCATCTTGGAGATAAGGTCGAAGGCTGGACAGCCCCGGTAAGACCCGGTCCAAAGAAAATTGCGGGACACTATGTTGAGCTGGAAGTTCTTTCAGCACAAAAACATGCTGCGGATCTGTTCCAGTCGTTTCAAGGACATGATAATATTTGGGATTACATGCCTAGTGGTCCGTTCAATTCATCGTCCCAGTTTTACCGCTGGGTAAATGAGATGACGCAATCAGACGACCCTTTGTTCTACGCAATCCGGAACCTGTCCTCCCGTAAATGGGAAGGCATGGCAAGTTTTCTGCGAATTCAGCCGAATGCTGGGAGTATAGAGGTTGGGCACATCAGTTTTTCACCGGCCCTTCAACGCACAACTGCAGCAACAGAAGCCATTTTTTTGATGATGTGCTGGGTATTTGAAGCGGGCTATCGCCGCTTTGAATGGAAATGCAATGCACTAAATACACCGTCGCGTCGCGCCGCCCAAAGGCTTGGCTTTAGCTATGAAGGCATTTTTCGACAAGCAACCGTCATCAAAGGACGCAATCGGGACACTGCGTGGTTTGCGATCATCGACAAGGAATGGCCCGCCCTCAAAGAGGCCTACGATGTCTGGCTGTCCCCACGCAATTTTGATCAGAGCGGCTTGCAAAAGGAAAAGCTTGGCAACCTCACAGGTTTGGTCAGAGCCACATCAGATCCGACGCTTTAAACGGCTCGTTTCGGGACACAGCGGGATTTTAATCGCGCCAAAAGCTGGGGTTCTTCGTCCCGTTCCAAGGCGGTCAGCATTTCTTGATCGTCTGCAATTGCACAGACGCTTTTTAAAAACTGGCTCACGTATTTTTTGGTTTGAATATCTGGCATATTCAGTAAAAGATCATGTGCTTTTCGGAGGTCTTCGGCATAGATTGCCGGATTTGGTTCCACAATTTCATGGGTATCAGACACAGAAACTGGAAAAAAATGGCTTTCCGGCAGCGCGCTTAACATTTTGAGTTGAAATTCAGACAGGCTTACAAACGGTTTTTCAATGAACCCATTTGCCCCGGCTTTTAGAAATTGATGGTGACACATGGTCTCCCCGCTTGTCCCAAAAATCACATCGACACGTGGGCTCATTCCATTCAATTCCGCTGCGAATTCAGAACCGGATCCATCTGGAAGACCTTCGTCGATGATCACAATATTTGGACGATAAAGCCTTAGATGACGGCGGGCGGCAGCCACTGTATCCGCGTGACGTAACCTTGCGCCACTGTGTAAACACATCAGTCGCATGGCTTCACACACATATTTGCTGTCTTCAATGATTAATATGGTGGTTCCCAAGAGAGGTTTTGATTTTACATTGGAGGGCACAAGTTTTAGCGCATTCATATTGTCCATTTTGATCTCCTTCGAATCTATTAAAAATGCTGCAACAGGAGCTCTAACGGAGCGTTAATGGGCGCGATATTTTCTGCCTCTGGCTTGTCAAATCTACTCTGCCCCGCCATAAGGCGGGATCAAACAGAGGAGTTAACTATGATCGGACGTTTAAATCATGTTGCCATCGCCGTGCCCGATCTTGAACAGGCCGCTGATCAGTACCGCACTGCGCTTGGCGCCAAAGTTGGTGCACCCCAGGATGAACCTGATCACGGTGTGACTGTAATTTTCATCGAACTTGAAAACACCAAAATCGAATTGCTTTATCCCTTGGGGGATAACAGCCCCATCGCCGGTTTTTTAGAAAAGAATCCGTCAGGCGGCATTCATCACATCTGTTACGAGGTTGAAGACATCATAAGAGCGCGCGATCATCTCAAATCGACAGGAGCAAGGGTGTTAGGAAACGGAGAGCCAAAAATTGGAGCGCACGGGAAACCCGTTCTGTTCCTCCATCCAAAAGATTTCACAGGAACGCTTTTGGAACTGGAACAGGTTTAACAAAGATGTCGATCACCTCTGCTATCGTTTTATTTGCAATCATCTGGTTCATGGTGTTTTTTATCGCAATCCCCATCCGGCTTGAAACCCAAGGGGATCGCGGGGATATTGTCCCTGGAACACACGCGAGTTCGCCAGAAGTTCATAATTTAAAAAAGAAAGCCTGGATCACCACTTGGGTGACGTTTGTTTTTTGGGCGATTGTCTGCGGCATTATCGTTTCAGACCTGCTGACTATGCGCGACATAGACTTCTTCAACCGAATGGATCCGCTGCCTGCAAGCGAAACAGGGTCTTAAACGTCTAGCGCCAAGAGACAATGTCGCTAAGATTTGGCCTTGGGCGTTCCGGAGGCTTTGACGTTTCAGTGCCAATGTAAATGAAACCAGCAACGCGTTCGCTTTCTCTAAGGCCAAGCGCAGAGGTCACAAAATCCCTGTCGTGCGAAATCCAACCTGACAGCCAATTTGCGCCCCATCCCATGGCCAGTGCTGCGTTCAGCAAGGCAAGGCAGGCAGCCCCCGTGGAATATGTCTGTTCAATGGCGGGGATTTTTTCTGATGGTTTTTGGGTTTCGATTACCGCAACCGCGAGAGGCCCATCCCAAAACGGTTTACAGGCCTTTTCAACGCCGGCCTCATCATACCCAAGCGCGCGCGCCCTTTTTTCGACGTCAGATGCAAGATCCGTAAGCGTCTCTTGGCCCAAAACGATAAACCGCCAAGGTTCCAGTTTCCCATGATCCGGAGTGCGTGCTGCTGCGGTCAACATCTTTAAAAGTGTGTCTTTGTCCGGCGCCGGAGCGGACAAAGTTTTGGCCGGGCGTGACCGCCGTGTCAGTAGAAAATCCAAAACAGCATCGTTTCGATTGGGCATGTCTTCACCTATGGGGTTGGGTATGTATTTTTGGGAGTCTTAGGCCTCTGCAATTTGATCCATAATTTTGACAAGCTCCGCACTGATACCGGGTTCTGACATTGCGTGTCCCGCCTGTCGGATGAGACGCAAATCACATTGAGGCCATGCTTTGGATAAATCCCATGCACTTTGCGGGGGGCAAATCATGTCATAGCGCCCCTGCACAATGTACCCCGGAATATGCGCAATGCGATCCATATTGTTTAAGATATGGCCATCTTTTTCCAAAAATCCCTTGTGAATAAAATAATGGTTTTCAAGGCGCGCAAAGGTGCGGGAATATTCGCCTGCCGGCTCTCCGCCATTGCCATTGGAATATATGGAGGCCAACGCATTTTCCCAAGCGGACCAAATCCGCCCAAATTGCATCTCAGTGCGCAAATCGCCGCAAAAGAGCCGCCTGTGATAGGCTTCGATCAGGTCATTACGTTCGTCCTGAGGGATTTTTTCGACAAAACGGGCCCAAGCATCCGGCCAGAATTGTCCCGCTCCGCCACCATAAAACCAGTCAAGCTCGCGCTGTGTCATCAAAAATACGCCTCTCAACACGATATGGGTCACATGATCGGGATGGGATTGGGCGTAAAGCAACGCAAGCGTCGCCCCCCAGCTGCCACCAAAAACAGCCCAGGCATCGATAGACAATGCCGAACGGATACGTTCGATATCTGCCACCAGATCCCACGTTGTGTTATTTTTGACGCTCGCCAATGGACGAGACCGACCGCAACCTCTTTGATCGAACAGGACGATTCGATATTTTTTGGGGTCAAAATACCGACGCATCACAGGACTGCATCCACCGCCGGGGCCACCATGCAGGACAATGACAGGCATCCCTTCCGGATTACCGCATTCCTCAACATAAATTTGATGCCCGTCCCCTGTTGGCATGATCTGTTGGTTATACGGATCAAGGGGGGGATAAAAATGCTGTGCTGCGCGTTTTTGACCTGCGAATTTGTCCATATGTGCTCTATACTTTATTTGGATAAGGAATGACCAGACGGAGATGTCTATGCAAGCCACTCAATTTACCGTGGATGCCGCTGAAATTGCAAAATTCGAAGCCATGGCGGCAGAATGGTGGGATCCAAACGGGAAATTTAAACCGTTGCATATGCTCAATCCTTGCCGGTTGGATTACATCATCGCCCAAATCTGCGCCGAATTCGGGAGAAACCGGACAGACGCTTTGCCATTTTCGGGCTTGCGAATCCTAGATATCGGGTGCGGCGGGGGGTTGTTATGCGAACCGATGGCACGTCTTGGGGCGGATGTTGTGGGCGTTGATGCAGCAGCGCGTAATATTCCGGTAGCCGAGGCACATGCGCGTCAATCGGGGCTCACGATCGATTACCGGACTGGAACGGCAGAGGAGCTTGTTGCTGAGGGCGAAGCGTTTGATATCGTTCTAAATATGGAGGTCGTTGAACATGTGGCCGATCCACTGGCCTATCTCACTGCCTGCCAGCAATTGTTAAAACCGGGTGGATTGATGGTTTGTTCGACGATCAACCGAAATCCCAAAAGTTATGTTTTCGCTATTTTCGGCGCAGAATATGTCATGCGCTGGCTGCCCAAAGGCACCCATGAATGGTCTAAATTCATTACACCGGATGAACTGTATGGATTGATCCGAAATGCCGGATTAACCCCTGTTGATAAAACTGGATTTGTTTTCAATCCGGTCACTTGGCAGTGGAAACTATCCGACAGGGATTTGAGCGTTAACTACGTTACGGCCTCTGTGAAAGAGGGTGAAAAGTCCGATTGACCAACCTTATTTCAGGTGACATTACTAACGTCTTAGGGGCTGGATGCGATGTCGGAAGAAATGAGAGCAATCAGGAATGATATTTCCCGCATTTCATGGTTTTTGTGCGGATGTATCATTGTGACGTTGCTGAACTTTGCAATGATGTTGTGGTATTTCCAGAAACAAAGTGAACCGGATTTCAACTATATTTCAGTCAGCCTAACCATTTTTCAAATTATGTTTGCTATCGCCCTTGTTGGAGGGTTCTGGATGTTTCGCGAAGCGGCGCGCAACGCAGCCGCCGAAAAAGCAAAAGGTGTCGCCCGTGAAATTGCCGAACAAGAGGCTCTCCGGATTGCTGAAGAAAAAGCCCGAGAACAGGCAAGAAAAACCACACTAAGATGGCTGAAATTAACGTCTAATTCTCGCATAAACTTGCAAGATGACAATCAGCAATTACATGAGATGATGAACCTGCTCAGTGATACGGAGACGGAAGATGGTCGCAGAACTTGAGATTCTGACCGATGCAATGTCCAACCTACCTGTTAATGTGGAACAGGTGATCGAGGATTTGGGTATCCAGTATTTCAATGAACCAATGGATAAAGGTCAATCCGGCGCTATCGAACTTAAGGATGGGAATTATACGATCCGCGTCAATTCCTTGGAACCTCGCCAGCGGCAAAGGTTTACGGCAGCACATGAACTGGCACATTATCTGTTGCACAGAGAGATGCTGGTGAAACAAGGCCGCCTCGCGCGTCATTCGGACAGCCTCTATGACGAACACGCCCAGAAAAATGTTGCTGTCCCGTTTAACCCCCACCATGAGGTTGAAGCCAATAAGCTTGCTGCTGAAATCATCATGCCACGGCAGCAAATAGAACGATTATATGACCCTGCAAAAGACAATTTTGAAGAGATGGCCAAACAGTTGGGTGTTTCCAAGTCTGCACTTGTCATTCGGCTTAAGATTTTGGGATTATTGCCCAATAGCAAGCCGGCCCAACCAGACCTTTGATACTAATCGCAGGCAAGCATGTAGCCAGAACCGCGCACCGTTTGAAGGTATCTTGGCTCTTTGGGGTTCGTTTCAATTTTCTTTCGTAGCCGAGTGATTTGCACGTCAATCGCGCGATCCTGAGAATTTCCATCCTCTCGTCCCATCTGGGTCACCAGATCCATCCGGCTTAGAGCCTGACCAATATTTTTAGAAAAAATGCGCATAAGCTCTGATTCTGTGCTGGTCAGGCGGATTTGTGTGTCGCCGTCCCACAATTCGCCCTTTTGCACGTCATATCGTGTGGCACCGAGAGAGAGCATTTTGGGTGTATCTTCCGGTGGTGCGACTTCTGGCATACGTCTGAGAATAGCATGGATGCGCAGCAAGAGTTCTTTAGGCTCAAACGGTTTGGGAAGATAATCATCTGCACCCGCCTCAAGTCCTGAAATCCTATCTTCGACTTCATTTCTGGCCGTCAGCAAAAGGATGGGGGTGTCAATCGTTTCCCGAAGTTCCCGCGTCAAAGACAACCCGTCTTGTTCCGGCATCATGATATCGAGCACAATCAAATCAAATGCCAGGCCTTTTAATAGCCTTTTCGCTTGGGCTGCGTCTCTTGCAATAGAGACCATAAATCCGTTGCGCATCAGGTATTTTTGCAAAAGCTCCCTGATCCGCTGGTCATCATCCACGATGAGTAGATGCAAATCCATTGTTAGCTACCGTCGTTTCTGAGATCATTATAGAGAAAACGCATATCTTGATCCATCATCGCTTCGAGGACCGCGCGAAATCCCGCCACAGCTTCGGGACCTACCTGACGAAAGGCTTTGCGCATCCTTTCATGCTGGGCTGTGGAAAGTTGTTTTTCCAAGTCCCGGCCCTGATCTGTAAGAAATAGATGGCGTTCTCTTCGGTCTTCCTTGCCCACCACGCTTTCTACCAGTCCGTCTTCAATCAATTTTCGAAGCACTCGGTTTAGAGATTGCTTTGTAATGCCCAGAATACTCAGCAAATTGTTGACCGTCGCGCCTCGGGTCACGTTGATAAAATGAATGGCCCGATGATGTGCCCGACCATAGCTGATTTTGTTGAGAATCCTGTCTGGATCTGCGGTGAAGCCCCGATATGCGAAAAACATGGCTTCCGTGCCTTGGCGCAATTGTTCATCGGTTAGATAAAGCAAATTGTCTGCTGGCCGTGCGAGGGGCGATGAGGGGGGTGAGCTCATGATTTTCTCCTGCAATCATCAAGCCGCATTTTATGTCAGTGTTGTTGACATTCCAAGATTGAAATGGTAGCGATTCTGAGTTTTTGTGAAATATTATATCCGTTTCGGACATAATTTTGAAACATTCGCAAAAATTCAACAGCTCTTTTAGGAAAGGAAACATCATGAGCGGTGGATATGATGATCGGGATGGGAAGATTTGGGTGGACGGTACGCTGGTGGATTGGCGGTCAGCTCAAGTGCATATTTTGACCCATGCGATGCATTACGCCAGCTCTGTCTTTGAGGGGGAGCGCGCCTATGGTGGTAAAATTTTCAAGAGCCGTGAACATTCCGAACGCCTCATTCAATCTGGTCGACTGATTGATTTTGAAATTCCATATACCGTCGATGAAATTGAAAAAGCCAAAGAAGACACTTTGGCGGCCAACGGACTGAGCGATGCCTATGTGCGGGCCCTTGCCTGGCGTGGGGCCGGTGAAGATATGGGGGTCGCCTCTGCCCGTAATCCGGTTCACCTCGCTGTGGCTGTGTGGTCTTGGGGAAATTACTATGGTGATGCAAAGATGAAGGGCGCAAAACTTGATATTGCAAAATGGCGCCGCCCTGATCCCGCCACGGCACCTTCACAGGCCAAAGCCGCGGGGCTTTATATGATCGCCACGATGTCAAAACACGCCGCCGAAGCAAAAGGATGCAGCGATGCGATGATGTTTGACTACCGTGGATATGTTGCTGAGGCGACAGGCGCAAATATCTTTTTCGTAAAAGACGGAGAGGTCCATACGCCCTTGGCAGACGCATTCTTAAACGGTCTGACGCGTCAAACTGTGATGGAAATGCTTCGCGAAAAAGGCATCACAGTGCATGAACGCCATATTATGCCGGATGAACTTGAAGGGTTCGAACAATGCTGGCTGACAGGCACAGCGGCAGAGGTCACACCTGTTGGTCAGATCGGTGATTACAATTTTGAGGTTGGCGCGCTGACCCGCGATATCGCGCAAAGCTACGAAACACTGGTGCGCAGTTAAGCAAACCC
>LFER01000032.1 GCA_001510135.1 Alphaproteobacteria bacterium casp-alpha6 | reverse complement strand
TTGCCTGAGCCACAGGGACAGGGCGCATTCCGGCCAGGATTACCCCAGCTGCTTGGGTCGGTTTCATCAAAATTTGCATTGACCGGCTCGGCAGGTGTCTGTTCAGACGTCTGAAGCTGACCTTGCGCCATTTGCTGTTGCGCAATCATCTGCTGCATCATCGCGGCCTGCTCTTCTTGCGTCAGCGGGCGGATTTTAGCCAAATGCCGACTGACATCTGAACGCAGACCGTTCAACAAACCTTCGAATAGCTGGAACGCTTCATTTTTATATTCATTCAATGGATCACGCTGTGCGTAGCCCCGAAATCCGACCACAGAGCGCAGATGTTCAAGCGTAATCAAATGTTCGCGCCACTTTGTATCGATGATTTGCAACAAAACCTGTTTTTCGATTTGGCGCATCGATTGGGGACCAAAGGCCACAGATTTTTCGGCCATCATCTTGTCCACGGCGTCGCTTATTCTTTCTGCAATTGTTTCATCGTCGACTCCGTCCTCTTGGGCCCAAGCTATGATTGGCAAGTCCAGACCAAAGTAATCTATGATGTCTGCATAAAGACCTTCGCTGTTCCATTGTTCGGCATAGCTGCGCGGGGGCATATGCACCGTAATCAGGTCGTCAATCACATCGCGGCGCATATCTTGCACGACGTCAGATAAATCATCTGCTTCGAGAACATCGAGACGCTGACCAAAGATCGCTTTCCTTTGGTCATTCATCACGTCATCAAATTTCAAAAGCTGTTTGCGAATATCAAAGTTGCGCCCCTCGACTTTGGCTTGTGCGCGTTCCAGTGATTTGTTGACCCAAGGATGCACAATCGCCTCGCCTTCTTCCATACCCAAGGTGGATAAGACTTTGTCGAGCCGTTCAGACCCGAAGATGCGCATCAAATCATCCTCAAGGCTCAGAAAAAACGAAGACCGCCCCGGATCCCCCTGCCGACCCGAACGTCCGCGCAGCTGATTGTCTATGCGCCGGCTTTCGTGGCGTTCTGTTGCCAATACGAAAAGGCCCCCAGAGGCAAGCACTTTTTCTTTTTCCGCAGCATGTTCTTCTGTGATGGAACGACGCAATGTTTCGGGATCACTGTCTGGGTTTTCCGCCAAAGCAGCCAGAACCCGCATTTCCACATTGCCGCCAAGCTGAATATCTGTTCCCCGCCCCGCCATGTTTGTTGCGATCGTCACGGCACCAATTTTTCCCGCATCACCAACAATTTGCGCCTCTTGCTCGTGCTGGCGTGCATTTAAAACATTATGTTTAATCCCCGCTTTGGTAAGCATTTGGGATAACATTTCCGATTTTTCAATCGATGTCGTGCCAACAAGAATTGGCTGACCGGTTTCATGGGCTTTCTTGATCTCACTCACAATCGCTTCATATTTTTCCCGCGCTGTCCGGTAAATCTGATCATGTTCGTCGACACGTGCAACCGGAAGGTTGGTGGGCACCTCAACAACGCCAAGCTTGTAGATCTCTGCAAATTCTTCGGCTTCGGTGACAGCCGTTCCCGTCATCCCTGCGAGTTTGTCATAAAGGCGGAAAAAGTTTTGAAAGGTGACGCTTGCCAAAGTGACGTTTTCGGCCTGAATGGGACAGCCTTCTTTCGCCTCAATTGCCTGATGCAATCCGTTGGACAACCGGCGGCCCGCCATCATCCGTCCGGTAAATTCGTCAATCAGCACAACTTCGCTTCCACGCACAATGTAGTCTTTGTCGCGGGTAAACAGCTTATGGGCATTCAGTCCCTGATTGATGTGATGGACGATGGTTGTGCTTTCAGGATCATAAAGCGACTGATCTTCTGGCAAAAGACCACGGGCGTGTAGCAATTCTTCAAGAAACTCATTTCCTGCATCCGTAAAGCTGGAATTACGCGATTTTTCGTCGACCGTATAATGATCTTCGCTCAGTTCAGGAATGATTTTATCAATTGCGACATAAAGCTCTGATCGGTCCTGTGCCGGTCCAGAGATGATCAGCGGCGTGCGCGCCTCATCAATCAGGATGCTGTCCACCTCATCTACAATCGCAAAATTATGGTGCTTTTGATACATTTGCGCGATTTCAGTTTTCATATTGTCGCGCAGGTAATCAAAGGCAAGTTCATTATTTGTGGCATACGTCACGTCACAGGCGTAAGCGGCCGCCTTTTCATTTTCGGGCTGCTGTGGATAGATGACCCCAGTTGTAAGTCCAAGAGCGCCATAGACTTTAGACATCCAGTCACTGTCGCGTTTGGCAAGGTAATCATTTACCGTCACGATATGTACACCCTTACCGCCGAGTGCGTTGAGATAGGCGGGAAAGGTCGCGACAAGCGTTTTGCCTTCGCCGGTTTTCATTTCCGAAATATTGCCCTGATGAAGGAAAATACCCCCCATCAACTGCACATCAAAGGCGCGTAGACCAAGGGATCTAACAGCTGCCTCACGGCAGTTGGCAAAGGCCTCGGGTAATATATCATCCAAAGATTCGCCATTTGCGATGCGCTCTTTGAATTCTTGCGTTTTGTCGATCAGACCCTGATCCGACAATGCCTGAAATTCGCTTTCAAGTGTATTGATGCGATCAACGATAGGGCGCGTCGATTTTATTTTCCGGTCGTTTGGTGTGCCAAACACCTGCCTTGCCAGTTTCTTTAACCCGAGCATCTAAACCCCATCTAAAAAATGTAGCACATTGTGCAACCTTGTCTTGCCCTGCGCGATCTGAGCACATAGGACTTATGTCAACCAAATGTTGACTGTGTGGGATGTAAGCAGCTGTTGGCAGACTGTCAACGTGCACAACCCACGGGGTAAGGAAATCACGAGGAAAATATGCGCATTTTAGCCAAACTAATCACAGCAGCCTATCTGGGTACCACTATTGCACCTGCGTTTGCAGAAAATCACATGGACGCATCAACCGTAGTGGCCACTGTCAACGGGACCGAGATCACGCTTGGACATATGATTTTGGCGCGTGAAAATTTACCGACCCAATATCAATCGCTTCCTGACGAACAACTGTTTCAAGGGATCCTTGAACAGTTAATCCAACAGACGCTTTTATCTCAGGTCAATGAAAATCCTGAAAGCCTCCGCGTACGATTGACCTTGGAAAATGATCGTCGAATGATGCGCGCTGGAGAGGCTGTTGATATTATTTCGTCGCAGGAAATTGGCGAAGATGACATCACCGCCGCATATGAAGAAAAGTTTTCCAGTGCTGAGGCAGAGAGAGAATTCAATGCCTCACATATCCTCGTTGAAACGGAAGAAGCCGCTCTTAATCTGATTGAAAAAGCCAAAGAAGGTGCCGATTTCGCGGAACTTGCCAAAGAATTTTCAACGGGCCCCTCTGGGCCAAATGGCGGGCAATTGGGATGGTTCAGAAAAGGAATGATGGTTCCCCCCTTCGAAGAGGCTGTTCTGGGCATGGAAAAGGGGGCCATCTCTGGTGCTGTGAAAACAGACTTCGGATGGCATGTGATCAAATTGAACGATGTACGTGACCTCTCCGCACCCACGTTGGAACAGGTGCGAAACGACATCTATGCAGAGCTGCAACAACAAGCAGTTGTTGAACGCATAAAACAAATGCAAGATACTGGAGATATCGCCCGCACTGATTTGGGAGAGTTTGATGCAGGCGTGTTGAAAAACCTTTCGCTTTTGGATCAGTAATGGCTGAAATTTTGCATATATCGCCCCTTGCGCCAGAGGGCTTTCCCGATATTGGGGTAATTGATGGCGTGCGGTTTTCAAGCGCAGCCGCGGGCGTGAAATATAAGGGACGTACGGATGTTATGCTTGCGCAGTTAAGCGCGGGTTCCACAATTGCCGGTGTCTTTACATCTTCTGCAACGCGGTCTGCACCGGTTTTGGACTGTCAGGAAAAACTTGGGCTGATTTCTGATGAAGGTGCGGCCATCATTGTGAATTCTGGAAATTCGAATGCCTTCACAGGTAAAATAGGTACAGACGCAATGAAAGCGGTTGTGAATGGCGTGGCGGATAAATTGTCGTTGTCGCCGGAGCGGGTTTTCAGCGCCTCGACCGGCGTAATTGGTGAACCGCTTCCTGCGGATCGCATTATCAATAAACTGGATGATTTGGTCAGAGATTTGTCAGAGAATGGAATTGAAGACGCAGCTCGGGCCATCATGACAACTGATACTTATGCGAAAGGTGCGGTTGCTGAGGTCCAGATTGGTGCAAAAACGGTCAAAATCGCTGGTATTGCCAAAGGATCCGGCATGATAGCGCCAGATATGGCAACCATGCTGGTTTACCTTTTTACGGATGCGCAGGTCCCCCAAGAGGATTTGCAAACTTTGCTCTCAGAGGTCAATAAATACACGTTCAATGCGATCACCGTTGATAGTGATACCTCGACCTCAGACACAGTATTGCTTGCGGCAACGGGTGGGTCAAAGGTTGTGGTCACCAAAGATACTACAGAGTTCAAAGCGGGACTTCATTCCGTGATGCGCGATCTTGCCCATCAGGTGGTACGCGACGGAGAAGGGGCCAGCAAATTTGTGGAAATAGAGGTCATCGGTGCCCAAAATGAAAGAGATGCTAAAACTCATGCCTTTGCGATTGCAAATTCACCGCTTGTGAAAACAGCCCTCGCGGGGAGCGATCCAAACTGGGGCCGGATTGTAATGGCGATCGGGAAATCCGGCGCTTTGGCCGATCGGGACAGGATCAAAATCTGGTTTGGCGATATTCTGGTCGCGACAGATGGTTTTGTTGCACCAAGTTATACGGAAAACGATGGCGCCACCTACATGCAGAAGGCTGAACTCAGGATCAGGGTTGATATTGGATTGGGTTCGGGGTGCTTTACAGCATGGACTTGTGACCTGACCCATCAATATGTTTCCATCAACGCGGATTATCGGTCGTGAAAACGGTTTTGGTCAGTGCCGTAGCGTTGATCGATCGCGATGGTCGTGTTCTGCTTGCCCAACGTCCAGAAGGCAAATCCATGGCTGGGCTTTGGGAATTTCCCGGCGGAAAAGTTGAAGGTGGTGAAACGCCTGAGGCAGCATTGGTGCGTGAATTACACGAAGAGCTGGGAATTGAAACATGGAACAGTTGTTTGGCACCCTTGACCTTTGCGAGCCACACATATGATGATTTTCATCTTTTAATGCCGCTCTTTGCCTGTCGAAAATGGAATGGCATCGTCCAACCCAAAGAGGGACAGACCCTGAAATGGGTCTATCCGAAGGATTTTTCCAACTATCCGATGCCACCGGCAGATATTCCGCTTATCCCAATCTTAAGAGATTGGTTATAAACCCGTCCTATCTGGCCCGCGCTTAGGTCAGTTTGCGTTCAATTTCCTGGCGCTCGAAAATTTCGATCACATCGCCTGCGCGAATGTCGTCATAATTTTCAAAGGCCATACCGCACTCCTGACCAGATTGTACCTCTGCGACTTCGTCCTTAAAACGCTTGAGCGTTTTCAAGGTGCCTTCGTGGATCACAACGCTATCTCTCAGCAGACGCACACCCGCGCTGCGCCGTGCAACGCCTTCAGTGACAAGACAGCCTGCAACTTTGCCAACACCAGACACTTTAAAGACCTCTTTGATCTCTGCATATCCAATAAAGGTCTCTCGAATTTCTGCGCTCAAAAGTCCGCTTGCGGCTGCCTTCACATCATCGACCAGATCGTAGATCACCGAATAATAGCGGATTTCAACGCCCTTTTGGTTGGCGGTATTTCGTGCAGAGGCATTAGCCCGCACGTTGAACCCCATGACGGGTGCACCAGAGGCTTCAGCCAGACCCACATCGGTTTCTGTAATCGCACCCACACCATAGTGGAGAACTCTTACCCGAACCTCTGCGTTACCAATTTTTTCCATCGCCTGAACGATGGCTTCCGCGGAACCTTGGACGTCAGCCTTGACCAGGATGGGTAGCTCAGAGACGTTTTCATCCTCTTTCGCTTTGGCCATCAGTTGTTCAAGTGTTGTAGCGGCCCCCGCGGCAGCACGTTTTTCTTTGGCAAGGTTTTCGCGATATGTTGCGATTTCGCGCGCCTGGGCTTCGGTGTCGACAACGTTCAGCACATCTCCGGCCTCGGGTGTTCCATTTAGTCCAAGGACTTCCACAGGCACCGATGGGCCAGCCAATTTCACACGCTCACCTTTGTCATTCACAAGCGCGCGGACCTTACCCCACTGTTCGCCCACAACAAAGATATCGCCCTGTTTCAATGTTCCGTTTTGGACAAGCACGGTCGCCACAGGTCCACGGCCCACATCCAACTGGGCCTCAATAACTGCACCTTGCGCGGCTCGGTCAGGGTTGGCCTTCAATTCAAGGATTTCTGCTTGAAGTGCTATAGCTTCCAAAAGATCGTCAAGTCCCTGACCGGTAAGCGCAGACACTTCGACATCCTGTACTTCGCCGGACATGGCTTCCACAACCACTTCGTGTTGCAACAGTTCTGTGCGCACTTTGTTCGGATCCGCTGCTGGTCGATCGATTTTATTAATCGCTACGATCAAAGGCACCTTAGCTGCTTTGGCGTGGTTTATAGCCTCAACTGTCTGAGGCATTACAGAATCATCTGCTGCAACCACCAGGACAACAATATCTGTGACCTGCGCTCCGCGAGATCGCATGGATGTAAAGGCTGCGTGACCCGGTGTGTCGAGGAATGACAATACCGCGCCGCCGTCAGTTTTTACCTGATAGGCGCCGATATGCTGTGTGATACCACCTGCTTCGCCCTGAACGACTTTGGTGTTTCGAATCGCATCCAGGAGAGATGTTTTTCCATGATCGACATGCCCCATGATCGTGATGACCGGAGGACGCGGTTTGAGATCTTTTTCGTCGTCTTCAGTTTCCTTGATCACATCTTCGACGTCCGAATCAGACACGCGAACAGTTTTATGACCGAACTCCTCGATAATCAGTTCGGCGGTATCAGCGTCAATGGTTTGGTTTTGTGTCACCATCATGCCCATTTTCATTAGCGCCTTCACGACCTCAGCAGACCGTTCGGCCATCCTGTTGGCAAGTTCAGACACCATGATTGCTTCGGGAAGCTGTACTTCGCGCACAATTTTTTCGCGTTCAGCTGAACCACCCAAAGCTTTTTGACGCGCACGTTCCTGCTTTCGCTTCATGGCTGCCATGGACCGTTGACGCCCACCTTCGTCAGAGAGCGCCTGAGACAGGGTCAGCTTGCCAGAGCGGCGCCCATCATCGCGCGCCTTGACGGAGCGGCGATCTTGATCCTGTTCCCGCTCCTTTTTGCGCGATGGTTGCGCGGCGGGCTGTTTTGCAACAGGGCGCGGTACTTCGCCCTCGGTACGCACAGGCTGGGCTTCTTCAGCTACTTTACGCTTTTCAAGCGCCTCGGCTTCGCGCTTTGCATGGGCCTCTTCCTCTTCTTTCTTTCGAAGAAGTTCTTCGGCTTCACGTTGCTCGCGCTCTTTTTGTTCCTGCTCAAGACGGCGCTGATTACGTTCCTCTTCGCGCGCCTTCGCTTCTGCTTCGCGAACAGCAGTTTCTTCTGCTTCGCGTGCCTTCGCAGCCTTAACTGCTGCCAAGCGCCGTTCTAATTCAGCATCAGACACGCCATCGGGACGCTTGTTCGAAGCAGATGGGGAAGGACTGGTGCCTACACCAAGTTTTGCCGTACCTGGCTTTGGAACCATCACGCGCTTACGCTTGGTCTCAACCACAACGCTCTTGGTGCGCCCATGGCTAAAGCTTTGCTTCACGTTTCCCGCTCTGGGACCACCACGCAAGCCCAAGGTTTTTTTGCCGTCACTATCGCTCATATAGCTGTCTTTTCCTTTTTCGCGACCCGCGGATCGCCATTTGCGGGACGCAGACCTTTGAGTCTTCGCGCCTCATGTACTACACGTTGAGTAATTCCGCCAGATGCAAGAGCACAGTGAATTACAGTTTGTCGGCCAAAAGCCAACCCCAATTCCGAAGTTTTTAACCAACCGATGAAAGTTCCGCCCCTCGGAGTACTTAATTTTGACTTTCCACGCTCTGAACCATCTTCGGATTGGATCAACACGCTTGCAACGCCTTTTGAAAGCCAATCTTTGACTTTTTCATAACCGGCAACCGCTTTTCCAGATTTTCTCGCAAGGCTCAAAAGGCTGATGACCCGATTGATGAGCATTTGTTCTATATCTTCCAGCAGCGTCTCTGAAACAGATACCGGTTTGCGCGCAGCCCGTGAAAAGAGGTTATCGCGGAGGGCTTTTTGCAAAAGCTCTTTGTCGCAGGTGACCCAAATGCCTTTGCCGGGCAATTTTTCCAAGACATCTGAGATAAGCATGCCGTCAGGTGTCACCACAAAGCGTAGCAAAGCGGATTTATCCTTGACCTCTCCGCTTGCTATGCACTTACGTGATGTTCCCTTCACGATATCAGCGCTGTCGTCTTGTGAATCCATGATTGTCGCCTGAGTTTTCCCGATGCTTTACTCTTCTTCAACTTCTTCGGCATCATCGTTTTGCAAAAGATCTTCCGGATCCACCCAGCCAAGCATGACACGCGCGGTCATCACAAGTTCTTGGGCTTCTGCAAGAGACACATCAAAACTTTCCAGAATTCCGTCGTCTTTGACGCGTTCACCATCAACCGTGGTCCATCCGCCGGCCAATTCCCAATCCGCGCAGGTTGCAAAATCTTCTAGCGATTTAATGCCATCTTCTGCCAAGGCTTCGAGCATTTGCGGAGTGAGGCCTTCGAAATTGATGAGATTATCCTCAACACCCATTTCGCGGGCTTTCTCAAGCGCTTTTCTTGCTTGCTCTTCGAGGAATTCGCGCGCGCGAGTTTGAAGTTCATCGGCGGTGCTTTCATCAACACCTTCGATCTGTAGCAATTCTTCTGCTTCGACGAACGCCACCTCTTCGAGATTGCTAAATCCTTCTGAAACCAAAAGCTGTGCGAAGAATTCGTCAAGATCGAGTGAGCTCATAAAGAGTTGTGTTCTTTCTTCGAATTCTTTCTGGCGACGTTCGCTTTCCTCTGCTTCGGTCATGATGTCGATGTCCAGACCGGTCAGCTGGCTTGCAAGACGGACATTTTGACCGCGGCGCCCAATGGCAAGGCTCAACTGGTCCACAGGCACCACGACTTCGATCCGCTCTGCTTCTTCGTCGAGAACAACTTTGGTCACCTCAGCCGGCTGCAACGCGTTCACGAGGAAGGTTGGCTGATCCTCATTCCAAGGGATGATATCGATCTTTTCACCCTGCAATTCATTGACCACCGCCTGAACGCGGCTGCCGCGCATACCAACACAGGCTCCAACAGGGTCTATGGAATTGTCATTGGTCAAAACAGCAATTTTTGCGCGTGATCCGGGATCACGGGCCACGGCTTTAATTTCAATGATGCCTTCATAGATCTCAGGCACCTCCATTTTAAATAGTTCTGCCATGAACTGTGGATCAGTGCGGCTCAGGAATATTTGCGGCCCACGGTTTTCGCGACGCACCTCTTTGATGTAGCACCGGATGCGGTCGTTGGGGCGATAGCTTTCGCGGGCAATTTTTTCATTGCGGCGCAAGACGGCCTCTCCACGCCCTACGTCGACAATCACGTTGCCATATTCTTCGCGTTTGACCTGACCGTTGATAATTGTACCGGCGCGGTCCTTAAATTCTTCATATTGGCGTTCACGTTCGGCTTCGCGCACTTTTTGAAGAATTACCTGTTTAGCGGATTGTGCAGCAATCCGCCCCATATCCACGGGTGGGATTTCTTCGACAAACGTATCACCAACGGCTGGATTTTCGAGATACTGACGCGCCTGTTCTACGGTGAATTCAGCCTGATAGTTTTCCAGCGATTCTTCCTCGACCACGGTGCGCACGCGGGTAAATGTGGCGCGACCCGTTTTGCGGTCGATCTTAACCCGTATATCCATCTCTGCGCCGTAGCGGGATTTGGCTGCGCGCGCCAAGCTTTCTTCCATCGCTTCAATGACCAAAGCGGGGTCGATCATTTTTTCGCGCGCAACGGCTTCGGCCGTTTGCAACAGCTCAAGCTGGTTTGCAGAAGTGATTGCCATTAGACTTCCTCCTCAGACGAATTTGTCTCTATGTCGTCAAAATTATCTTCGTTCAAAACGCCGGCATTTTTGCGCTGGCGCAGCATTTCTTTGATAAGGTCATCGCTTAGGATCAGCTTTGCTTCGCTCAACCAATCAAATTTCAGACCGATGGTGCCCTCCGGGACGTTCAAGAGCACCTCATCCCCGTCAATCCCAGCCAAAACACCCTTGAACCGGCGCTGCCCATCGATGAGATGATCGGTTTCAATGCGGGCCTCGTAGCCTTCAAATGCGTCAAAATCCTTTAACCGTGTCAAGGGACGGTCAATTCCCGGACTCGATACTTCGAGGTTGTACGCATCCAAAACCGGATCTTCCACATCTAACACGGCACTGATTGCGATAGAAATCTCCGCCAGTTCATCCACATTGATCCCCCCGTCAGGACGATCTGCCATGACCTGAAGCGTTGCCGTCTGCCCGCCTAAAAGGCGCACACGCACGAGTTCAAACCCCATATCCTCAATGGTTGGGGTTACGATATCTGCGAGCCTTTTATCGATGGCTGCTTTTGCAATCATATTGTTCGACATGTCACCAAACACAAAAAAACGGGCCGCGGCCCGTCATATTTTCGGTGGAGAGCTTGTTACCAAGCCCGCCGCTGTTGGTGCCTACATAGGGGGGAAAGGCTTTGGTTGCAAGCTGGTAATTGTCGCAAGGGCAGATATACCAACTGAGTTTGGCGTTTTTTAAGCCATATCTTTACAATCTTGCCGTTTGCGCGCGTCTTGTGACCGTGGCATAAGCATTGTTATTACAAATGGAAACCAAATTGCTAGAACTTGGACCAACAGAGTGGATGGCGATTCGCCTGTCTTTGAAAGTGGCGCTCTGGGCGACGCTGCTTAGCCTGCCTTTGGCAATCTACGTCGCTCTCATTTTGGCAAGGGGGAAGTTTTGGGGCAAACAGGTGTTGAATGTTCTAGTCCATTTGCCCCTGATCATGCCACCCGTGGTGACCGGCTATCTTCTGTTGATGCTGTTTGGGCGCAACAAACCTGTTGGGCAGTTTTTAGAAAACAGCATTGGTTTTGTTCTGGTATTTAAATGGACTGGTGCTGTTCTTGCCGCGGCAATTATGGCTTTTCCTTTGATGGTGCGCTCCATCAGATTGGCTGTGGAAAACGTTGATCCCAATCTGGAAGAGGCCGCGCGGACTCTTGGAGCATCGCCGCTCATGGTTCTGGTTTCCGTGACACTTCCATTGATGTTGCCCGGCATTGTTGCGGGGGCCGTGTTGGCCTTTGCCAAAGCTCTTGGAGAATTCGGCGCAACAATCACTTTCGTGTCAAATATTGAAGGTCAAACACAAACTTTACCTTCTGCAATCTACAGCTTTTTGCAGGTTCCGGGCGGGGATCAAGCGGCGCTTACCCTCGTTGGTATTGCGGTGCTGATTTCGGTTCTTGCTTTGGCTGCTTCGGAGATCTTGGGGGCACGTGTCAGAGCCAGGGTGGGTGGGCGATGAGCCTTCGCATCGATATCGGTCATAGAATTGGGGAACTTAACCTTTCTGTTGCCTTCTCAGTAGAGAGCGGGGTCACTGCGCTTTTTGGACCTTCGGGATCAGGAAAAACAACTGTTTTAAAGGCAATATCTGGACTGCTTCACCCAGATCACGGAAAAATTGACATTGCGGGTAGATCTGTATTTGACCGCGAAAAGGGGATCAACTTTCCCACACATAAAAGGCAGGTCGGCTATGTATTTCAGGACGCGCGACTGTTTCCCCATTTAACGGTCAAAGGAAATCTTGAATATGCATATAAATTTGCAGACCGAGGGCGTAAATTAGATCGCAAAATTGTTGATCTCTTGGGGATTGGTCCGTTATTAGAGCGGCGTATCGATGGGCTTTCTGGCGGCGAACGTCAACGGGTTGCGATTGCGCGTGCGCTTTTTTCTGATCCCAAAATCCTCTTGCTGGATGAACCTATGGCGGCCCTAGACGAACCACGCAAACGCGAAATTTTTCCCTATCTCGAGCGATTGCGCGACGAAGCGGGGCTTCCCATCATTTATGTCAGCCATTCGTTGTCCGAAGTTGCGCGCTTGGCCTCTCAAATTGCCACACTCAAAGACGGTAAAATGGCGTCTTTCGGGGCAACCAGCGATGTCATGAGCAATCCCACCCTTGTTCAAGATTTGGGTATCAGAACGGCGGGTTCTGTGCTCAGGGCACAGGTTGAAAATCATTTCCCTGATGGGATCAGTGAATTGCGCACTTCGGTTGGTTCCCTCTTTATTCCAAGTGTAACAGCACCTTTGGAAAGCGTCATAAATCTGCGTATTCTTGCGCGGGACGTTATCATAAGCCTTTCGAAACCAGAAAATATATCGGCCCTGAATATTCTGCCCGCCAAAGTGGTTTCCATAAAAAAAGGTGAGGGACCGGGCACAATTGTAGAGCTTGCTTCTGGTGAGGATAGGATCCTTGCACGCATCACGTCCCGCTCGGCAGAGACACTTGGCCTTTCGGTTAATACGCCCTGTTTTGCGATCATCAAATCGCTTTCGATCAACCCAGGAGAAGTTTGGACCTAATACGACTTACTATGCCGAACCTAAGGTTCTGACAGTGTATTTTCCACGTCATCGTCTTCCACAAAGCGGGAATACACGCCCTCAGGAAGCGAAATCGCTGCAGCAAGATCGCGCATCTGTGCAATGGAAAAAGTAATCTTTTGCACTTGATCCAATCGGGCATCATATTGTTCGATGGTGATACATTCAGCAAAGCTGTTTACGATCACATCTTCTTGCAGCGAAGACGTGCCTTCGTCGACAAGCGTCACAACGGTTGCGTCAAATTCGTGTTCAATGGTAAACATGCGTTAATAATATCGTGCTTGTTTACTTTTGCAAATGTATCGTAAGTAAGAAGTCAAGAAATAGGCGCTAGGGATAAAATGACTTTCTTGAAAAAGTTACCATTTGTTTTCGTGTTGGTTGGAATGTGGGCCTGTGCCCCAGTTCAGAAGGCCAATGAACGCGAAACTTACAATAAGGCGGGGGTTGAAAACGCGGGCCTGTTCCAACCAAGTGGGGATTTTGCTCAGGTGGTGTCTCGGATTGAACCCGTTGCAGAAGCATTTTGCAGAGACTCAGGACGCCCCTTGAATTGTGATTTCGAAGTCATCGTGGATGCGCGCGACCCTGAAAATGTGAATGCGTTTCAAACGTTGCGGAAAAATGGACGCCCTTTGATTGTGTTTACTCAAGCGCTTATTGACACCACGCAGAATGACGATGAGCTTGCCTTTGTACTTGGTCATGAAATGGCGCACCATTTGGAAGGCCATCTCCATCGTCAATATCAAAGTGCCCGCGCAGGTGCGATTTTGCTGGGTGGCATCACTGCGATTACGGGGGCTTCGGCGAATACTGTTGAGTCAGCGCAACGCATCGGAGCAGGCATTGGGGCGCGGACCTATTCCAAAGAGTTTGAACTGGAGGCAGACCGGCTCGGAGCGCTTGTCGCAATTCGCGCGGGTTATAATGCCGTCAGGGGTGCTGCATTTTTTGCCCGTTTGCCTGATCCCGGCGATCAGTTTCTCGGATCCCATCCTCCGAATGAAGCGCGCATTGAAATGGTACGGCGCGTAAGCCTTGGATATTGACTGCCCTGTTTTTTCAAAGAAAACGGTCTGGTGATAGCGCAGCGCAGAGATCAGCGGATAATGCGCTTTGTCGCCCTAATATGAGGTCTGAGGTCAGCTGGCTTGCCGCAGCAGCAGTTTGAAACCCGTACCCCCCCTGACCGCATAGCCAGAAAAAATGTCTGTTTTCCGGCGACCGTCCGATCACAAGGCTGCGATCAGGTGAAAAGGTGCGTAATCCAGCCCAATTCGTCGTCATGCGCTCCACGGGATGTGTCATCATGCTTTCAAACCGTGCGATCCCTTCGGCAAGGATCATGTCATCGGCCCAGGCGTCTTGGGGTTCAAGAGGATCTTCATCCGCAGGAGACACGATCAACTGCCCCGCGTCAGGTTTTGCATACCACCGCTCATTGACTTCGTCAAAAAGAGGCCAGTCTTTAGGATCAAATCCACCTGGTACAGGAATGCGGGCAATTGAGCGTCTGTAAGGTGTGAAACCCAATGCCCTTATTCCGGCAAGTGTGGCCGTTCTATCAGCCCATGCACCTGATGCGTTGATCAATGTCTCGGCCGCAAATCGTTCTGTTTTTGTGTCAACGCACCACCGCCCATCTTTAAAGGAAATGGATGTAACTTCTGCGTTTAAATGTATCTCTGCGCCCGATGCGCGCGCTTCTTTCAAAAAATTTTGAAAAAACAGGTCAGTGTCAATGTCACTGACATCTTCTCGATAGGCAGCATAGCCGACAACATCGGTGTTGATCAGGGGTATTTTGGCTTTGGCCTCGGCAAGGGAAATGGCGTCCAGACCAAACCCTTTGGCCTCTTGCACAAAATCATGTTTGTCCGCTTTTTTTGCCACAAGCATCAAACCGCGCGGGCTTAGCACTCCGCCATTCGCATGGGTGAGGTAATCTACGCTCGCGGAATTCAAGCCCCTCACCACATCATTGCCGTAATCCTCAATGAAGGCCGCTGCAGAGCGGCCAGAGGCATGATAGGCAAGCCGGTCTTCACGTTCCAAAAGGGTCACTTTTGCATGTGGGGCAAGGCGTGCTGCGGCTGAAATACCAGCAATGCCACCCCCGATGATGATGATGTCGCTCATGCTTCTTCAATCCGGTCGGTTGCAGGTGGCGGCGTTGGAGATAGAGCAGAAATTTGGTTATAAAGGTCTTCTGACAAGGGAAATGACATCGCCTTAATGGATGGAGCCAATTGATCCGCTCCAGAGGCTGAAATAATCGGCATCGGCTTTGTGGGATGGGCATGCACCCATGCCACAGCGAGTGTTGCCGGATTTACCCCAAGCTCATCCGCCAGATCACAAAGCCTTTTTGCAGCCTCGCGCATGAACGCAGGTTCATAGCGGGCCGCATACATTTCACTTTCAATCAAACGCCCCTGTTCTCCACGTAGATATTTCCCCGTCAACAATCCCCCGCCAAGCGGAGAATAGGCCGCAACGGTGATCCCTTTGGCGGCACACATAGGCAGAATTTCAACCTCTGCCTGACGTTTCACAAGGTTGTACATGGGCTGGAAAAAATCGATGTTCAGGCCCAAGGCCTTTGCGTGATGCAGAGCGTCAACGCCTTGCCACGCTGAAAAATTTGAGACCCCAATATAGCGGATTTTGCCACTTTGTTTCAGCTCTGCAAGTGTTTCGAGCGTTTCCTCTGTGGGTGTGTCGGGATCAAAACGGTGCAGGTAAAGCACATCAACCATATCCATCTTAAGCCGCTTTTGACATTGATCAAATTGCGACAGAAGGTTGGTTTTACCGCCCCCTCCGACATGGCCAACTTTGGTTGCGATCAGTAACGCGTCACGCTCCACTTTGCAAAAAACACCCAGCATCGTTTCTGATGCGCCCTCACAATAAGAAAAGGCCGTGTCAAAATGATTGATTCCGGCATCTCGACACTGTTGATACAGCCTCTCAGACGCCGCAGGGTCAGCCTTGCCGCCCCATTGCATTGTTCCGAAGCAGAAAGGGTTAATTTCGGAACCTGATAGTGTCGTTATTTTGTCGTTCATTTCCAACGCTTCCGCTATTTGATGAAACCAGAGCACAGTTTTTTGAACAAGACCACTAGAAATCTGGCTCTTTTAGGGATTGCTATTCTGAAAGAGGTTTTTTTTGCGTCTGCTTTTTAATTGTGACACAAACGAAAGTAACATCGGTGTATTCAGCAAAGGGTATGGGAAGTTCTAAATGAAAACTCTAGCAGGCGTCATAAAGACAATCGGTTTCTCAGGGAGTGTAATCACTTTGTTTGCTCTGGCCTCTGGCGTATTCGCAAGTGAAGATATCGCTGATCAATATCCCCAATCTGCGCTTTATGAAAAGCCTGTAGAAGTGATCCCGGGCGTATTTAGTGCGATCGGGGCAACAGCGCCGCCAACCTACGAAAACTCAGGCCATAACAATAATCTTTCCTTCATTGTAACAGGAGAAGGGGTGGTTGTGGTCAACGCCGGGGCTGCAGATGTTCTGGCCAAAGCGTTGCATGATGAAATCAAGGCCGTCACAGATGAGCCTGTCGTGCTTGTCATAAATGAAAATGGGCAGGGACATGCAAACCTTGGCAACGGATATTGGGTAGATCAGGGCGTGAAGGTGATTGCCCATGTGGATGCAGCCCATGAATTTGAAGAACTGGGGTTCAGCGAATTGCAAAGGATGCAGAGGTATAACCGCGAAAAAGCGGGTAACAGCCGTGTCCAACCCCCCAGCGAAACCTTTGAAGACAGTTTCACCCTTAACATCGGGCGCTTTGCTATTGACATCCTTTACCTTGGTCCAGCCCATAGTCCAGGTGATATTTCTGTCTGGCTGCCCGATGAAAGCCTTGTGATCGCAGGCGACATGGCTTTTCACGAAAGGATGTTGCCCATTTTTCCAGAAACCATAGTCGCTGACTGGATTGAAACTTGGGATACGGAATTCGAAGCCTTAAATGCCACATATGTCATTCCCGGTCATGGTCATCCGACGAATATGGCACAGGTGCGGCGGTATACGCGCGATTATCTGATTTACCTGCGCCAAGTTGTCGGGGAATTGATGGACGAAGGGGGAGAGCTTAAGGACGCCTATTATGTGGATCAATCCCGATACAAACATCTGGACACCTTTGAACAGCTGGCAACCCGCAATGCCGGGCGGGTGTATGAACAAATGGAATTTGAGTAACGCAAGTTTGGGGCGGTTAAAGCGCCTTTGACAGTTCTTGGTACCGGTCAATATAGGCTTTGCGCACCTCAAGAGGCGGGCGCAGGTCAATCGAAAACCCGTTTGCGAATTTCGGATCACATTTGCCAAAGAACTTATCAGCTTCGTCTTTGGTAAATCCCGCAATTTGTGTTGCCTCAAGCCAAGCGCTGATTTTATCTGCTTTCTTGATCCGGCGCTTCACTTCAAGAGGAATTTTGGCGGGCAATCCAAAGCGGATATGGATGGCACGGCTTAAACGATCGTCAAGCGTTTCATAGCCCGGACCAACTGCCGCTTTTACCGGTGAAATCATATCCCCGATCACATATTCCGGCGCGTCATGCAAAAGTGCCGCAAGCAACCATTTTGCATCGGCATTCGGTAATATCGCCTGAAAAATCTGCTCTACCAAAAGCGAATGTTCGGCCACGCTATAGGCAAAGTCACCATGTGTCTGCCCATTCCATCGCGCAACAAAGGCCAAACCATGCGCGATGTCTTCGATTTCGATATCAACCGGTGTAGGATCAAGCAGATCAAGCCGCCGTCCAGACAGCATCCTTTGCCATGCGCGTGGAGTTTTCATGCGCTCATGATGCCTGTTCATTCATTTGTGCGTCAAACATAGATTTATAAAGGCTGCTGTTTTTCATGAATTCTTGATGCGTGCCCTCTTCGACCAATTTTCCAGATTCAAGAACATAAATCTTGTCCGCATCCAAAACGCTTGAAAACTTGTGGGTGACAACAATAGTTGTTTTGCCCTTTTGAAGTTCTGCAAAAGCGTCATTCACCTTTTTTTCAGTGAGCGCATCAAGAGCCGAAGTTGCCTCATCCAATATAAGAATGGGGGCTGGGCGTAAAAACGCGCGCGCGATAGCAATTCTTTGTTTTTGTCCGCCAGAAAGCTGGCTGCCCTTTGGTCCAACAGGTAGATCTCCGCGTTCGTGCATCAGCGTATCGATGCGGGCCAATTTGGCAGCCTCTTCAATCTCTTCTTCGGAGGCCGAGGGATTGGCATAACGAATATTGTCTCGAATAGAGTTGTTGAAAATCACCACATCTTGCGCCACCACAGAAAAATGGCTGCGCAAAGAGCCACGGCTAAAGTCCCGAGTATCTTGTCCATTAAACGTGATACTGCCCTCCGTCACCTCATAGAGGCGGGATATCAAACTAAGGATTGTCGTCTTTCCAGAACCAGTCGACCCGACAATTGCCGTTTTCTGCCCTCGCTTGAACGCCATAGAGAGTCCATCAAAAACAGGAGATCCGCCAGTATAGGCAAACGAGATGTTGTTTAAATCAATATCTACCGTCTCAGCTTGAAACTTTGGTTTATCTATATCGTCCGATTTTTCGTCTTGGGTATCGACCAGTGCCTTAATGCTTTCGAGCAAGATGAGGCTTGCCTGCATGCGTGTAAAAAATTGTGACAACGCACGCGCTGGATCAAAAATGATCACCATTCCCAGAATGAAGGCAATAATTGACGCCCCGTCCAATGCATATTTATCCGAGAGCACCATGTACCCCCCCCCACCGATCACAAGGACGAACACAAAGGCGGAGGACAGGTCAATGGCAGGAAGCACAAGGGCTTCGGCCTTCTGCAAGCGCACCATCAGATCTTTAATCCCAGAAGAGGCATCATACATACGACTGATTTCGGTGTCTTCCTGATTGGACATTTTAACAGTCCGAATACCGGTTGCCATTTCATCAATGCTTGTCATGTATGCCCCAAACACATTTTCGGCAGAGCGTTGAATTTTTTTGATGTTCTCTGAAACTGATTTCAGTAAAAAAAATATGACAGGAAGTACGATCAATGCGGCCACGAAAAGTATGGCTGATTTATAAATCAAATATCCAGACACAATCAAAATTGTGATGGAATCTTTCACCGCGTTAACAGTGGTCTGGCCAACGAATTGGCTCAGCCCGTCGACCTGACTGGCCATGCGTAAAATAAGTTCTGAGGAACTGTTGTGGTCAAAATAATCCTGATTCAAGTGAACAACCTTGCTAATTAACTGGCCGCGCAATTTCAGAACCGCCTCGCTCGCCAAGCTAACGGATAATACAGGCACTACGTAGGAGATGAGCGCCCTTAATCCAAATGCCCCAATCACAAATCCGCAAATTTTCAGAAGATCCCAAAAGTCGCCGTTCTCAAATATGACGCGCAAACCATCTTCGGTGTAGACCAGAAACTGCTGATAAACGAACCCCTGAATGATAATCAACACCATGATAACCGAAAGCCACGGCGTTTTTTCTTTCAAGTAATTGTTCCAAAACCATCGGATATTCACTTTATCCGTTTCGGAAAACATCGCTTTGGCCATCAAACCGTCCCTATTGAGAGCAATTGGTACCGTCTACTCTGACCTCTGATGTTTTACAATCTTTTGGACGGCAAAATTCCGCCAAAGGTCTTTTTCAATTCTTAACGAAACAAAAGCCACAGCCATAGAAGCAACAAGAAAAATAGTTTCCATTTTCACTGGGGTGGTATAGGAGACAATCATTGCCCCAATAGCTCAGTCGGTAGAGCAACTGTTTCGTAAATAGTAGGTCGGCGGTTCAAGTCCGTCTTGGGGCACCACAATCAGCTTAACTTTTAAAGCTGATCTTTCCTAAGTATCTGACATCACTCAGTAAATCTTTATGCCATGCTTTATGGCTTAGCTGGAGTACTGA
>LFER01000031.1 GCA_001510135.1 Alphaproteobacteria bacterium casp-alpha6 | reverse complement strand
ATCATCCACCAGTACATTGGCCAAACGATTGGTCCAATCCGTCAGTTCCTTATAGGTCCGCCTCCGGCCATTTCCGATCAAAGCCGTGTTATCGCCAAACCCTTTTGCCACCATCGCGTCGGTCAGCTCAAAACCTGCATTCAAGTGATCGGGGTAATCAAAGCCATCAAGAAGCAAAGTCGGCCATTTTTCTGCAGGAGGAAGATTGTCTTTGGAAAATGTATCGCTATGCGCAGATTGTGCCATTCCTAATTCCTTTGTGTGTCATTGATGTCCGTACCAATACGGTTTGATGGGGCTATTGAGCCAAGAAAACTCTGAGATCGTGGGGGGAAAAACCCGTTACGGTTTTGCGAAACTTTTCCCTTGCAAATATCCAAACGGGTCAGGTTTGGCAGAGACACTTGATCAGAGATGTTATGCTTGAATAGGTTTCTTTTACTGCCCATGAGCGGAAGGCCTTCACGGCTTTTCACAGAAAGGTACTTTGGTTGTGATAATAGATACATTTACAGAGTCTCACTCTGAAGGTTTCTGTTAACCTTCAGCCGCAGTGTTGTATTCTGTATTCGCACCCAAAAATACACCATTTGATTACCAACAGAAGTGTCAAAAACAGCAAACACCTTTTTTAATGTGGAAACAACGATTTTCAGACCTGTGCCGCACCGTTTAAACGCAACGGACGAATGCCTGTGGCGAAATAATCTTGAAGCCATTCTCGTTGAATGCGGTGTGCCCAAATTCAGTTTATTCTCAAATTTTTGAGAAAAGTTGGCACATTTGCCATTTGCAATGGTCCCATGGAAGAGGTCTCAATTATTTTGAGAAAGAGACTTGAACGGGGAAAAAGAATACGGTGACCGCCGAAGCATTCTCTGCGTTAAGGCTTTGCCATTTCTCAACCAAAAATATCCAGACCTACCTTTTAAGTCCTGAGATTGATTTCTACGGCGACGGGTTCTTTTTTTATGGTTTCTCTTAAAAGAATCAAGATGCCGCTCGCAACGATCAATCCGATGCCCGCAAAAGATAAGTAATCAGGTACTTCTTCAAAAACCACATATCCTGACACCAGACTGAAGATTAGTAACACATATTCCGTTGGTGCATTCAGGATCGGCGAGCCCATGCGATAGGCGGAAATCAGGCATAGTATACCAGCTGAGCCGATGAATGAAATCAACAAAAGTAAACCAATTATTGGAGCCTGATTAAAAGTCCAAGGTTTCCAAAGCGTGTCAAAAATATAACCTGTTGATGTGCCACTTAAATCTGAATAGCTGAAAATAATGGATGTTATCGCGCCAAACACAAAGCTGCTTAAATATATATGAAAACTCTGTTGATATACGCTGTCTTTGTCGCTTGAAATTTTTGCAAGGATCATGGACAGAGAATAGGTGAAGGCGCAAAAAACCGGCAGCAACATGGGCCACTGCAGATTTTCAAAGCTGGGCTTAACAATCAATAAACTTCCTGAAAATCCAACGACGACAGCGATCATGCGGTATAGACCAACCTGATTCTTCAAAATCACTTTTGCAAAAATTGTCATGAAAAAAGGGCTCATAAAAAATAAGGACGTTGCTTCAGCAAGTTTTATTACTGAAAGGGACATATAAAAGCTTAGAAACCCGGTGAAGAAAAACACCGCCCTCGTAATCGCGATTTTTGGATAAAAAGAGCCAAATCGAACATCTTTTCCTCGGAGCTTTAAAAAAATGATCAAACAGACAGACCCAATAATGCCCCGAACAGCAATAATCTGCAGTAAAGACACCTGATCCGCCAAATATTTTATTGATAAATCTTGGATGCTAAACAGCGCCATTCCAAAAACAATGAGTAAAACGCCCTTCACATTATCGTTCATTTCACTGTTCCGATCGCTGATGGCCCACCTAACGGGCATGCTGTGGATATTTCAGCAAGATTAGCGACCCGGCGGTTGTCGATTTTAGGAAATCTAAACGCGACAGATTTATGGCGGGATTATAATATTTTTTGTGAGCCCCGATAAAAATGAAGATTAAAAACGGACTCGTCGTTATTCCATTTTACAATGTAGCGGACCGTTTGATGCCTCTGGTCGGTTCTTTTAAAATATGCCGTTTGCCCGCTGAAGTTCCCGCACATATTGAGTTATTTGGAAAACGTCTTCTCGTGACAGGCCCTCTATCGCGGCATGTTGCCAAATTTCCAATGGTGGGATCGTACGCCCATAGCAACGGCCATTTGAAAACTTTGGTCTCCATGGTGACTGGGTTCATATATTTTGTGAACAAGAGGCGGCGCAACGCCCTGCTGCCCAACCGCGTTCTGCCCGTGGCAGGTTGCACAATTCTTATTGAATAGCGCTTCGCCAAGCTTTGCGGTCTCGGATAATTCTTCGGGCATCAGGATATTTACAATTGCAGCATCGGAATGTTTGCCCGCATCTTCCATATGGCCATTTTTTTGACTGCCTGTTGTCAGCCAGACCAGTCCCACTCCAATTACAAAACAAAGACTAATATAATGTTTCTCATGGGCATCTCGATATAATATGGGGCCGAATCCTGACGGATTAATTGCCACGTTTTTATATCATATACCACGCTGCATGCTTAAGGTGCGATCTTCAATTACCCCCATAAGTTCCCAAAAGTACCTAGAAAATACTCAGCATTCGACTGGAAAATACCATCCGAATTTTAAGAAAAGGCCAAGTGAACCGGCATTTGCGGCAGCATCCGATCGTGACGGCTTTATATTGCTGTTCTCACTGGGGTTACTGACCTGCCATTGGCTGCGATGAGGCTGTTCTGCCTGATGATCAGCGTACTCTCACCCTTAGTGGGATTTTCATATAAACCACCTGTCTCTTTGCGCATGCTCGGTCTGATCGGATTTGAAAGTTATATTTGGTGAGTTGCACCAAACAAAACCTGTTCGTATGAAAGCAATGTGCCAATCACATTAAGCGGAGCTTTGGATGTTAAATTTTGCGGCTAATCTGAGTTTCCTTTTTCCCTCCCATCCTTTTCTAGATCGGTTTTCCGCTTCGGCAGAGGCTGGGTTTAAAGGCTGTGAATACCTGTTCCCCTATCAATTTGACGCTACGGAGATCGCAACACAGTTGCATGCATGTGGACTGACACAAGTGCTGTTTAATATTTTCCCCGGGGATTGGGAGGCCGGCGAACGGGGGTTGGCGTCACTACCTGGGCGGGAGGCAGAATTTGCATCCTCTGTTGATTTGGCTGTCCGGTATGCCGAGGCGCTGGGGTGCAAAAGGCTTCACGTTATGGCGGGATGCGCGGATGCGGATGACCCAAGATGCAAGGATGTTTTTTTAAGCAATATCGATTTTGCAGCAAAGCGGTGCCTGAATGCGGGTATCACAGCATTGATCGAACCGATCAACCCGATAGATATGCCGGGTTACTATTTAACCGATTTGGATCAGGCGCTGGAGATCATAAATACTGTAGGAGCGCCAAACCTGAAGCTTCAATTTGATTGTTATCATCGGGCGATGGTTGGTAAGGACATTATAGGCGGTCTGGAACGGTCAATGGACCATTTAGGACATGTGCAGATTGCTGGGGTGCCGGGACGTAATGAACCAAGCAGCGGCACGCTTGCCTATGATCCGATATTCCAAAAACTTGTCGACCTGAACTACGATGGGTGGGTAGGTTGCGAATATCGCCCAGCTGGCAAAACACGCGACGGTCTTGGATGGATTGAGCCGTGGATCAACTGAGCAGTGAATTTTTCTTTAGGACGGCGGATCTGTTGATTTGGTGTTCTCACTACGGCGTGCGGGCTAGCCCCGATTTGACCCGCCTGAGTGGAATGGAACTCTCTAAGCCGGCAACGAATGAAAGCTTGGTCAATTTGCTGGTTAAGAACCGTTCAAACTCTCCCATATCCCGCGTTGCAATCCTGAGCAGGTAATCCCGATTTCCCGTCATCAGCCAGCAGTCCACGACTTCAGGCATCAGGCGTACAGCTTTTTCAAAATTTGCCAAAGCGTCATCAATTTGACGATCTAATTTGACCGACACAAAGACCGATATGCCAAAGCCCAAACGCGCTTCATCAATAAGTGCTGCATACCCTTTGATGTAGCCGTCGTTCTCCAGACGGTTTAAACGCCGTGCGACCGGTGATGGGCTCAGCCCTACTCGGTCGCTTAAATTTTGCACTGTCATACGTCCATCTTCTGCAAGTGCGCGCAGTATTTGAACGTCAAACGGATCAATTGTAGTGGATTCCATCAAAGTAACTCCAACTCTTAACGGATTATATCAAAAATATTCCAATTATTGCAACGATTAGCAAGAAAAGGGCGCGGCCTGCAGTCTATAAAGTAAGGAGATAAAGGAAAAATCGGATCGGTTAATGTCACACCTCAAAACCATTGAACAACGCCTTTTGTGGTTATCTCATTGGATGATTCATCATGCCAATCATCTGCGGGTAAAGGAAGACGCGATTAAAGTTGGCGGGCACCAAGCCAGCTCTGCCTCTATGGTGTCGATCATGACGGCACTTTATTTTTCCGCCCTGCGACCAGAGGATCGGGTTGCGGTCAAACCGCACGCCTCGCCGGTATTTCATGCAATGCAATATTTAATGGGCAACCTGTCACGAGAAAAAATGGAGAATTTTCGTGGCTATGGCGGCGTGCAGTCTTATCCAAGCCGAACAAAGGATGTGGATGATGTAGACTTTTCGACTGGTTCGGTCGGACTTGGCGTGGCTATGACTTCTTTTGCGTCAATTATTCAGGATTTTGTAAAATCTAAAAACTGGGGTGCAGATGCGCCAACAGGGCGGATGGTGGCCCTTGTGGGGGATGCAGAGCTGGATGAGGGAAATATTTACGAAGCGCTTCAGGAGGGGTGGAAAAACGATCTGCGTAATACTTGGTGGATTATTGATTACAATCGCCAATCGCTTGACGGCATAGTGCATGAAGATTTGTTTGAACGGATCGAAAAGATATTTGACGCCTTTGGTTGGGAGTTAGTGAAGATCAAATATGGCGAACAGCAAAGGGCGGCCTTTGCCGAACCAGGTGGCGATAAATTGCGAGAATGGATCGATGCCTGTCCCAATCAGGAGTATGCGGCACTGACATTTATGAGCGGTTCGCTGTGGCGCAAACGCCTGATGGATGATTTGGGGGATCAGGGCGATGTATCCGCATTGATAGAGCGGCGCAGTGACGAAGAACTTTCGTCTCTTATGGAAAATCTGGGCGGGAATTGTGTGAATACAATGGCCCAAACGTTCCGTCGCGTCACTCATGATCGCACTACCTGTTTTCTGGCCTACACCATTAAGGGATGGGGAACGCCCCTTGCGGGACACAAAGACAACCACGGCGGATTGATGAACAAAACGCAATTTGTAAGCTGGCAAAAGCTCATGGGTGTTGCAGAAGGTGATGAATGGAATCCGATGGCGGGTGTCGCGGACAAAGCTGGTTTACAAGAATTTCTCTCCCAAGTCGCGTTTTTCGCAGCAGGGCCAAGGAGATACCAAGACAAAAAGATTCCGGTCCCACAGATTACCTTGGGTGTGACGGGTGACATGTCAACGCAATCGGCCTTTGGCAAAATACTGGATGACCTGTCAAAAGGCACCAGTGCTTTGGCTGACCGGATTGTAACAGCTTCACCTGATGTGACGGGGACCACAAATCTTGGTCCTTGGGTCAACCGGCGCAAGCTTTTTGCGCGCACTGTGAAATCTGATGCATTTGTGGAGCATCACATTCCGTCCACCGCAAAGTGGGAGTTTGCCCCGGAGGGACAACATATTGAACTTGGCATCGCAGAGATGAATTTAATGCTTCTTTTGGGGGCAGCAGGGCTGAGCCATAGTCTCTGGGGAAAACGGCTCATTCCTATTGGAACAGTCTATGATCCATTCGTTGCAAGGGGGTTGGATGCGCTGAACTATGCGTGCTATCAGGATGCCCGTTTCATCTTGGTAGGCACACCTTCTGGTATCACACTTGCACCGGAAGGGGGGGCACATCAGTCGATTGGCACGCCATTGATTGGCTTGGCCCAAGATGGGCTTGCCGCATTCGAACCCGCATTCGCAGATGAATTGGAGGTAATTATGGAGTGGAGTTTTGATTACTTGCAACGAGATGGCGAAGGCAATCCCGACGAACGCACATGGTTGCGCGATGAAACGGGTGGTTCGGTTTATTTGCGGCTTTCGACCAATCCGATTGAACAGCCCGGTCAACGTCGGGATGATGCTTTTCGGCAAGGGGCGATTGATGGAGGATATTGGTTGCGTAAACCCGGTCCTAATTGTGACCTTGTCATAGCCTACCAAGGAGCCATTGCACCAGAAGCGATCAAAGCGGCTGGAATTGCAGGTGAAGCGCATCGCGATATTGGTGTTTTAGCTGTTACTTCTGCCGATCGTTTGAACGCGGGATGGAGCGCGGCCCAAAGGATGCGATTGCGCGGTAATACTTCCGCTTGTTCCCATATCGAAACGCTTTTATCTGATCTTCCAGCACATGCAAAAATCATAACCGTCATAGACGGGCACCCCGCCACTTTGTCTTGGATTGGTTCAGTTTTGGGGCATCAAACGATCCCTCTAGGAGTTGAACATTTTGGTCAGACAGGAAGGATAAGAGACCTTTACCGCCATTTTGGCATTGATGCTGAATCCATCGTACAAAAAATTGATATGTTTAACGTGTCTTACCCCCGTGCGATCGCAGCAAAAAGGGTATTCGCTTAAAGAAAGACTGTTGTTTTTTAACTTGTTTTCTCTGCTACCTGATACTTTGGAAAAGTTATAGTATGGTCAAAACAGGACCGCGTAATACCGTATCTATAAGGAAGTAGAGGTCTTATGCAAAGTCGTGAGATCGACAGAGTGAGAGAGATGAAAAAGATTACCTGTAAAGAATTGGGAGGAGCCTGCGAACAGGCCTTTTTAGGTGACAGCTTTGCGGATGTTGCACGCCAAAGCCGGCAACACGCGATGGAAATGTTTGCAAAAAACGATACACATCATTTAAAAGCCGCAGAAAGGATGAAGACGCTTATCGCCACCCCCATGGCGATGGAGGAATGGATGAGCGAAAGAGAGATATATTTCAATAATTTGCCGGATGTGAGCTGAATTTTGGGAATGTCTCTATTTCATTGTTTTGTCGCGTGCCGTGAGCAACACGCAAAAAGAGGGTAAAGTTACTCTGGATTGGCAAAACGCAAAAAGCTATGAGGGATTACGGCATTTTCCGGCAAAGCTTTCAAATTGGGATAACAGCCATGACATTTTCTGATTTAGAAAAGGATATGTGCTCCTGGCGCCGCCATCTTCACCAGAACCCCGAATTTGGTTTTGAAGAAACAAAGACTGCCGATTTCGTTGTGGAAAAACTAAGCGATTTTGGGATTAAGAATGTTCAGACATCGATCGGCACGACCGGAGTTGTGGCGACCCTGAAATTGGGGCAGGCAAAAAAGCAGATTGCTTTGCGCGCTGATATGGATTGTTTGCGCATTCACGAGACCACTAATTTGCCATATGCCTCCCAAAGCCCGGGTCTCATGCACGCCTGTGGACATGATGGGCATACTACAATGCTGCTTGGGGCGGCTGCCGTGCTTGCCAAAGAGGGCGGTTTTGACGGCACAGTTCATTTTGTATTTCAACCTGCCGAGGAATGGGGGCAAGGGATGAATGCGATGATCCGCGATGGGTTTGGAAGCAAGATATTGTTTGACGAAATTTATGGGCTGCACAATCGGCCGGGCCTGCCTGTGGGATCCTTTGAAATTTGTCCGGGGCCTTTTATGGGGGCAGAGGACGGATTTCGGATAAAAGTGCGTGGTCGCGGCGGTCATGCATCACGCCCGCAGGATTGCAGGGATGCAATTGTCTGTGCTTGTTCTATTGTAAATGAACTACAGAACATTGTGGCACGTTCAGTTGATCCGGCAAAGCTTGCAGTTGTTTCGGTCACGTCCATTTCAGGAGACAATGTGAAAAACGCGATTTCAAGCGAAGCTGTGATTGAAGGCGATTGTCGTCACTTTGACGATACCGTCAGTCAAACCATAGAGGCAGCTATGCGCCGCATCGCTCAGGGCGTGGCCATGGCGCATGGCTGTGAAGCTGACGTAGATTATGAACGTGTTTTTGTCCCTCTGGTCAATGACGTATCAGCGACAAAATACTGTTTGGACGCAGCAAAAGAAGTCTTTGACCCTGCCTCAATTAATGACAATGCGGCCAGAATGGGGGCCTCTGAAGATTTTGCCAGAGCGCTCAGCTTGGCGCCTGGAGCATTTGCCAATATTGGAAACGGTGACAGTGCGCCCCTCCATAATAGCGCCTATGATTTTAACGATGATGCGTTGGTTTATGGCATGCGTTGGTTTGTTGAATTGGTGCGTCAACGTCTTCCTGTTATTAATGTCGCCAACTGAAAAACTGATCGTGCTAAACCGGAATAAACCCGAATATTGTGTCTACACATATGCGATTAAATTGAGCTTTCTGGTGTCGGTTTAATATGATTTTTTGTCAATGTGCCTATGGTATTGGGGCTGCATAGAAACGCGCCTTAGCAGAGGCTAGTAAATGTATCTAATCAGTCAGGTGAATTTCTTTTACCGTCAAAGTTTCATCATCTAGATTTTGTTTAATGACGTAGAATTTGTCATAGTGTAGCGGTACATTGTAATTTTAATTAATATATTCTTGCGTGGCCCAGTGCGAAATTGCTTCGCCTTTTGAATAACTGGCGGGAGAGATGACATACCAATCAAAATGAAATTATTTTCCAAATCAATTCGTGCTGACCCAAGTTTGGCGCTTATGTTACGGTGCACTGGGAAAATTGCTGGTCCGCGCTCATCGCAATATTACAAAGCGGTTTTCCTTACTTGGAACAAATGCCTCAACTGCACAGCTCGCAATCACGCTGGCTTCACCAAATCCGCGCGGATCAACATTCTGACCGCCAAAAACAACCTTTACATTAGGTTTTCCGCGCGGGACAGCGTCAGCAATTTGTTTGATATCTACTCTAGAAGGGTCCTGAACCCCGATCGTGATCTCAACCTTCATCTCTGAGTGCGCAAGATCGAGAGCACCAAACATCAAAATAGAGCTGCGCCGAAGCGCGTCATCCAGCGCCCTTAGGGCGGCTTTGGTATAATCTTGCCCGTAAAGATCTGCGCCTGAGCCGATTTCAAGGATAAGCCGTTTCATTCATCCGCCCTTTGTTGCCAGGTTGAGCGATACAATTATTGCAGCATGGGCAATGATGGTTGGTGGGCATTGAGAGTTCGCAGGGTGCTGTATATCCAATCCCCCCAGAACTGATTTTGTCGATATTTGACCATATGGAAATGCGTCAATCACTGCACTGACATCAACTTTTTCGGGCCTTTGACAAGCAATTTCCACATCTATGATCATATCTGATTTTTGACCATCAAAAAGTTCAGCAAGATTGATCGAGTTCCGCCACAACGCATCGCGAACCGCCCTGCATGCGGCCTTAGTATAACTTCCAGAGCGCAAAGAAGATCCAGTACCTAATTCCAATATCAGTGGCGTAGGTGACATTCGTTTTCCTTGTACAGATCAATTGGCATTGCCACAGGACGGCTTATCCATCGTCTAGGCTGCCGTGAAGTGCGAATTGTTCGAGGCCAGCATCCTGTGGAGTGATAACGCGATAGCTTTCGTGAACCCCTGCATCGCCCAGTTCACGAGCAACGGTCAAAAGTGTATTGGGGTCGTGCTCATCGCACAGATCTACCATATGTGATATTTCTTGACGGGCCACGTTGAGTGCCGCCTCCGCGGTTGGCGCCCCATAAAAATGTACAAAATGTTGCGCCAACGCCTGCGCGAGCGTCTCGCTTTCAGCTTCTTCGATTTGGGTCACAGCCACGAAAGTTACCCGACCAAAGGTTGTTAGGCCCAGCCAACCGTTAGCAAAGGCTTGCCTCGCCTTGCCATCAAGATCTGCTTCGCTCCAGTCTGAAAATTCAAACCCGCCCGAAATGCACCATTCCCCGGTTTGCGCAGGACTGTGGAAGACGCGTTGATCGCTTTCGTCGAAATGGATGGCGCGTGCAAGCTTCATTTGGTGTCCTTCAAAAGATCTGTGAGGGGGAAAAGATGTGTTGTATCTGCTGCTCTCAATAGGAGACCAAAGTTCTCATCGACGCCCATAAAATTCCCATGCACCCCTTTGTGCGTTATGTCGCTTCCGATATTAAAGGCCAGTCCCCGCCATTCCCTGTGGAGCGGTTCTGCGCCCTGGGCTTCCCATGTGTTGATCCAAACCAGACAATGGCGCGCCCAGCTTTCCAAGAGGCGCAATGGTTCCACGTCTGCGCAGCCTTCTTCGAAGAGGGATGTTGCATCAGGTGTCTTTCCAGGAGCGTCATTGTCCATCCATAGTGGGACCGTCAGCCCCACGACCAACCAGTCTGGGATTTCGTTTGCTTGTTTTACAGAGGCCGCGACTTGAAGGTTGCCGCATTTTGCAGCATTGATCCGGATTTGGCCGCTCCATTCCAGATGTACTGCGACTTCGGGCGGGGCCAATGCACCAAGTGCGTTCTGAAATCCGACGCCGCAAAGCGGTAACATCGCCAGACTTTTGGAGAGCTCTACATCAGGAGCAAACACAAAGCCCGCAGCAAGCAAATTTTCTGTGATGCTGTAAGTAATTGTCCCGGCGTCACAACCTCTCGCTGCAAGCATGAGAGCTTTGTCAAATGGATCAATTCCCGGTTCACAGGCAACGCCGGTGAGCAGAGGTGGAAAGATCGGCTCTAAAGTCACAATCGTACCTTTTCAATCAATTGTTCGGCTATTTGATGAAAGGCTTTGGCCTGCACGCTGTCTGGTTTTCCAACGACAATTGGAACACCACCATCAGCGCCAATTCTCACGTCAAGGCTTAGTGGAATTTCGGCTAACAGAGGTATGCCCAGCTTTTTCGCTTCGTTCGCAACTCCTCCGTGGCCAAAAATATGTTCTTCGTGACCGCAGTTTGAACAGATATGCGTGGACATATTTTCGATCATTCCAAGCAAAGGCGTGTTGAGCTGTCTAAACATGTCAATGCCTTTACGCGCATCCAGCAAGGCAACATCTTGGGGTGTACTTACTATGACTGCACCGCTTAGATGTGTTTTTTGGGCAAGGCTCAATTGTACATCGCCAGTGCCAGGAGGCAGATCTACAATCAACACGTCAAGCGCGCCCCATTGCACCTGCAGCAACATTTGCTGCAAAGCGCCCATCAACATCGGTCCCCTCCAGACGACTGCCTGATCTTCATTTGTCATCAGACCTAATGACATCATCGTCACGCCATGATTGCGCAAGGGGAGGATAATTTTTCCATCTGGGCTAGAGGGGCGTCCCGAAACGCCGAGCATTCTGGGCTGTGAGGGTCCATAGACATCGGCGTCTAACAGTCCGACTTTCTTGCCTTGAGCGGCGAGCGCACAGGCAAGATTTGCGGATACGGTGGATTTACCGACTCCACCCTTACCGGAGGCAACGGCAATCACATGCGCAACGCCGGGTATGCGCTCTGGTCCCTTTGGCTCGGGGCGTTTGTTGGGTTTGAGGTCTGGCGGTTTTTTATCTTCATGAGCAGTAAGCACGACAGAGACGGTGTCGCATCCCTCAAGCGCTCGGACCAATTCTTCCGCCTCTTGGCGGATTGGCTCATACAATTTTGCCTGCGACGGATTAATTTCCATTACGAAGCGGACCGATCCATTCTCAACATTGAGCGCACGAATAACGCCGGCAGCATGGATGTCTTTGCCTGAAACCGGATCGTTTATTGTTTTAAGGGTGGCAAGCACCATCTCGCGAGTAAGGGGCACTCTTTTTAACCTTCTATTTTGCCAGTGACGATATGTTCGAGCTCCAGCCCTTCAATCGTCAAAATCATCTTAACTTCGAAGCTTTTCCCAACGCTGTCGGGTGCGTCTCTAAGCGCATTTTCTATCGCTTGCTGAGATGTTACGCCAACCTGTTTAAGGAATTTGCGCATCGACATATTAAAATCTTCGCTCATCTTTTGCTCCAAATTATGTTAAAGGCTACTTAGCTTAATTTTCAGATAGGGCAAAGAAAGCTTTGAAGAAAGAAAATGACAAGATCATAATTACGCCTTTCGTTTGGGTTCTTACCACCTTTTTCTTACTTCTCGGGGGAGGGAGTTGGGCGGAGCAGAAACATATTGCTCTTTATGCTCCTGATTCTCTTACGGGCACAGGAGTACTAAAACATATTTTACCGCGATTCTCGTTAAAGCATAACATTCGGGTCGGTCTCGCTCCAATTCAGGCGCAGGCAGATGTTGTGTTGAGTAGACAAAAGGAAGGATCACCGGCATTTCAGAGTGGATCTGAAATTTGGTATGTATCCGTTCAAGGAGAAGGTGCATCTGATTTTGCTGAAACGTTCAGAGATTGGATCACTTCAGACATTGGAAAAAGTGCAATCGAGAGCTTTGTTTCAAGTGATGGCATGACGTTTTCGACCCAATTTGATGTAGCCCTATTGACGCCACAAGAAACTGAGCTCGTTGATGTAACGTTGGGTCATCAGATTGCTATGAAGAATTGTGGACGATGTCACGCGATTGATGAAACCAACCGGAAAAAAACTATTGGCTCCACCCCTTCTTTTGCTGCGCTACGGACATTTCAAGATTGGGAAATCCGCTTCGAAGCCTTTTTCACTTTAAATCCGCATCCGTCGTTTACCCAAATAGAAGACGTCAGTGAACCCTTTTCCGAAGGCTCACCCCCTCCGATTTCGCCAATTTTTTTAACCTTGGAAGAATTGGACGAAATAATTGCTTATACCCGCCAAGTCATACCGGCAGATTTGGGGCAAAGAATTCAATTAAACTAACGCACTGACGGCTTTTTATCTTTTGATGAACTGACAAAATTCCATTTGCTTTTTGGGACTGCAAAGTGAACAGAGTTTTGATTTTACCGACACATTCAGTGATCTTTTCTCTTTGACAGATAATCTTCTGTCCTACGCACCTTGGGACGGCTATCCCCGGCGAAGGGGTTGTTTTCTATATGAAATTGTGCGCCTACGCGGCATTTGTCGCACATTTGAATCATCTGTGCGGCCTTTTCAGACGCAAACATTGCATGTTTTCCGCTTAGCTTTTCCAAGATGCGTTCCACAGTTGATTTTACCCCGAACAACGCGCCACATTCAATGCAGGCAAATGGGTCTTCCTCGTTCAAGATGACCTGCGACAGCGCAGTATCGGTCAAATTGAGTTGTGGTTTTAAAACGATTGCTTTCTCAGGACAAATGTTTGCGCATAGGCCACATTGCAGGCAAGCGTCCTCCTGAAATCGCAATTCGGGTTTATCGGGATTATCAGCCAATGCCCCAGACGGGCAGAGTGAAACGCAGGACAGGCACAACGTACATGTGTCTGTGTTGACCAATACAGCGCCGTATGGTGCGTTTGCTGGAAGCGGCAGGATCGTGTCTTTGTCGTGGATAGCCTGTGCTGCGGTGCGGGTCACTTGCCTGCGGCTGCCCATAGGAATAATCGTATCTATCAACCCTTTTTGAGGTGTCTGGTCAAAAAGTACGTCTGAAAGAGCCTCCGGATCAGACTCCTCAAGAAGCCGGATTTTGCCGGGCCCGCAAATCGCTGCTGCAAGAGGAATTTCTCGTTCAAATGCGTCCCGCTCCGAGCCTGGTGTCAGGAGAATATCAACCGAGGCAAAGCCACAGGCAAATGCCGCGGTAATTTCCGCATGACCAAAGGTGGACACTGCGCTGAGCGTTAGCGGAATACAATCTGCTGGTAGCCCACCAAAATAACGGGCCGATGCGCGCAGCATATCACTCCCAAGTCCGTCATCAACAACAAGAAGGCTGGGATCAACCCCTCCGGCAGAGCGATACGCCTCAGACAGGGTACGCAGTCGCAGGAACATTAGCTCTGGTGAAGGGGCATCATATGATATGGCACCACTAGGACAAACTGCGCTGCACGCTCCACATCCGGCACAGATCATCGGATCTATGACCACATGTTCGCCCTGAGGAGTTATGGCTCCGGTTGGACAGATGTTGAGGCAATTCGAACAGGCGATAGTTTCTGCTCTAGAATGTGCGCAAAGGTGTTCTTCGACTTTTACATAAAGAGGCTTTTCAAACGTGCCGATCAATTGGGCGGCTTCCACTATGACGCGCGCGACTGCTATTGGGTCTTTTGGATCCGCGCAAAGATAACCTTCGCGTTTGTCTGGAGCTGCAACTTTTGGTGCAGCCCCGCTGAGATCCAAAACGATGTCGCATTCTGCCTGACCCCCATCTTTGGGAGGTCCATATTTATAGGCGCCCTTGCCGGACGGAACCAGAAATTGCGCTTGATCCACTTCTATTTGAAACCCGCCAAGCGCGCCGCTTACCTTTCGTAAACTGCCCAACATCACGTCAAAAGAGCGGTCATCAGGAGCGTCATCAATGTTTTCAAAAAGCAAAGTCAGCGCCAATTGATCCTTTAAGCTTTCCGCTGCACGCAGCAGCGCCTCGGGTTCGCCAAAAATAAAACAGGCGCCATGTGAAATGACGTCAAGAGATTTCTGTTGGTTAAGATCCATCTGTGCATCAGCCAGAAGCGCGGCCATTTTAGGCGTTTTACTTTTTTCATCCACAGACCAACCTGCACGGTCGCGAAGATCAATGAAATCGGGTTCATTGGCTTCAAGTTCTTCGGCAAGGTCTTGAAAGAAATCAATTTCCTGACCACAGGCGATGAGTACATTTTCGTGTGACAATTCTTTTGCTGCACTGTCTTGTTGGCTGTAACACAGTGAACTGTACACTTTAGAACAGGAAAACCCTGTGGCCTGAGCCAGCGCTTGCGCATCAATGGCCTGCGATTCTTCACAGCTGCATAATACCAATCTTTTTGTCATAACCTTCTCCGGCAGACTTAGGTTCCAAGGGTGTCTTGGCTTATGTAAGCCAGATTTTCAGAATTTCTCGTATCTTCCAGAGGGTAAGCATAGCGTTCAAATTTTGTTTTGCTACTGGAAAAAGAAGCTTTCACAAGATGCTGCAGTGATGCGATCAATCGCCACAGTTCAGATGAAGAAATTGTAATCCCAAGAATTGTTATCGATCCATGAGCTGGACGCCTGGAGCATTTTTTCTTGTGTTTTGAGCGTAATATCCCGCAGTAGAATCAAGCGACTAGAAAAAAGTTAATAGTCAGGACCCAAAAAATTTAAAATATTGCCATATGTGCCAATAATTTTTCTGTTCATGCAGCAGAAATTGGCTATCATGAGTGTAACAAAGAAGTTTGCATTAGATCAAACCACGGGGAAAAGCACATCAAACGGTCTGGGTTCAGTCAATCCATTGCATTAGGCGTCGTCATTCGGCGTCTTCCTGGCGTTACAAAATGGCAAAAATGGAATTGGAGGCCAGTGGCAGTTTTGCCAGGTGCCGGTCCTGCGGATTGGTTTGAACTGCGCAGAGATGGCGAGGCGATCGAATTTCATGCCGCCACAAAAGTGCTTGAACTGTTCCGTGGGGAAACCGAAGCCTACCGAGTTAGCCTTAGTGACCGGCCACCAAGCGTGTACGTAATCATGCGGCCCAGCGATGATAAAGATACGCCGCCCGAAGTATTGCTTGTGACTGCGTCACCATATGAAGCGCAGGACTATTGCGATACGGGCGAAGAACTTGTCGAAAAAGTGATAATGCCCGATGCCCTTATCGCATGGGTGAGCAAATTTATTGAAGAGCATCACGAAGACGAGGTCTTTGTTAAGCGCAAAAGAAGGCCTCAAGATATCGATCTTTCCGAAGAGGGAATTGGCGATGGCCGCATTGTGCAGCACAGCGATGTGTATCGCACGCCGGCCTCCATCAGGAGGGAGAGGTTGAATTGACGCAATCAACTGATTTCTGGAGTGCGCGGCGCGCTCGGGTGGCTGAGGAAGAAGAAGCGCTGCGTGAGATTGAGAGCGCAAAAGCGCAAGCCCAGCTAAATGAGGCCCAAGAAGAAAAGTCTGACGAAGAGATTTTGCTGGAGCACAATCTTCCCGACCCGGATACTCTGACGGCGGATGATAATGTTGCCGGTTTTATGGTAAAATCTGTTCCTGAGCGGTTGCGCAGGCGTGCATTGCGCCGGTTTTGGCGGTTAAATCCAATTCTGGCAAATGTAGACGGTCTTGTCGATTATGGCGAAAATTACACGGACGCGGCAACCGTTGTTGAGAATCTCAAGTCCACATATCAAGTTGGCAAAGGCATGTTGGCGCATGTTGAATATTTAGCTGAGCTTGCAAAGAAAAAAGAAGATGAGGCAGAGCAAGAATTGGCTGAGGCAGAAGAGATCATAGAAGAGGAAACGCCGAATGACCTGTCCTTGAGCGCCAGCGAGGATGAAAGCTCTGATCAGGTGTGTCATGAAGATCAATTGATCACGCCTGAAGCGATGAAAGAGGACAATATCGCTGAGGCCCCGTTGAAACCTCGTCGGATGCGGTTTCACTTTGCTTCAAATGCCGATGATGATGTACAGTTTGGGGCGGGGCTGAAAGGAAATAATGGAATTGAAAGCACTGGAAAGAGAGACGTTGCATGAACGCGCAGACTGCATCTGAAGTTAAAATCGGCGACGAAGATCGCCTGAGAGCAGATGTCTACAACTTTCTCGGACTTCTTTTGGCGCGTCCGGCCGATCAGATATTGCTTGATCAATGCAGTGATTTATCTGGCGATGAGAGCGAGTTAGGGCAGGCGATGAACGGGCTGGCACGCGTTGCAAAGGTCAGTAAAGTCAAGGGCGTGGAGTCGGAATTTAACGCTTTGTTCATCGGACTTGGGCGTGGTGAATTGCTGCCCTACGCAAGCTTTTACATTACGGGTTTCTTGAACGAGAAGCCCCTTGCCGCGCTGCGCTCTGACATGGCAGCGATGGGTATTCGCAGGTCAGAAACTGTTTATGAACCCGAAGACAACATTGCCTCGTTGATGGAAATGATGGGGGCCTTGATTGTCGGACGCTTTGGAGAACCGCGCCCCGTTGAGGTGCAACGGGAATTCTTCAACAAACATATCGGTCCTTGGGCCGGACATTTTTTCACGGATTTGGAAGGTGCTAAAAACTCTGTCTTTTATGGATCAGTTGGCCAAGTTGGCCGCCTTTTCATGGAGATAGAACGCGAAGCTTTCCGAATGAGCGCCCGATAGGGCAACGAGCCGGTGGGAGTGATCCCGCCACAACTGAAGGAGCCGTATTTATGACGGAAAAACTAAAAGACAAGTCGACAAGACGTGACTTTTTAAAGCTGGCAAGTACCACCGCACCGGCGGCGCTTGCGGCGACGGCTTTGTCGACCACTCAAGTGGCAGCTGATGTAGCTGAGCCTGCGTTGGATAAAATGCAGGATACAGAACATACGCGTGCCTATTACGATAGCTTGAGTTTTTAAAAACCGTTTGCCCAGCCTGTTGGTTGGACATTCATGAAAGACGAGGCCAACGATTGCGTGACGCTCAGCGGCTTTGAAAAGAAACTTCGATACCAAGCAAACCTAATCATAGGACAGCAAGGGAGATTACAATGTTAAGGAAAAAGACCAACGGGGTTGCGCGACGCTCCCAGCGGGCAAGTATCCTTTCAGATGTGAAAAACACATCTGTCGATCGACGCACGTTCCTGCGTGGATCAGGATTGGCCATAGGAGGGCTAGCCGCGATCAGTGCCACGGGTGGTACTGTTACAGCCGCGAATGCATCAAGTGCTGCGAATGCAGCCGTCGAAACCATCAAGTCAGTGTGTACGCACTGCTCCGTGGGATGTACGGTTGTAGCAGAAGTTCAAAATGGCGTATGGACCGGTCAGGAACCGGGATGGGACAGCCCATTTAACCTTGGTGCTCATTGTGCCAAAGGGGCAGCAGTGCGTGAACACGCACACGGCGAGCGCCGTCTCAAATACCCGATGAAAAAAGAGGGTGGTGAGTGGAAGCGCATCAGCTGGGAACAAGCCATAAATGAAATAGGCGATGGTATGATGACCATCCGCGATCAAAGTGGACCAGACAGCGTGTATTGGCTGGGCTCTGCGAAATTTAATAATGAACAGGCATATCTGTTCCGCAAATTTGCGGCCTATTGGGGTACAAATAACGTAGACCACCAGGCCCGGATCTGTCACTCAACAACGGTTGCAGGTGTTGCAAATACATGGGGCTACGGCGCCATGACCAACAGCTACAATGACATCCATAACTCGAAAGCGATCTTTATCATCGGTGGTAACCCTGCCGAAGCGCATCCTGTATCTTTGCTCCATGTTTTGAAAGCCAAAGAACAAAACAACGCGCCTTTGATCGTTTGTGATCCGCGTTTCACCAGAACAGCGGCGCATGCTGATGAATATGTGCGTTTCCGTCCGGGTACAGACGTGGCTCTGATCTGGGGTATTCTCTGGCACATCTTCGAAAACGGTTGGGAAGACAAAGAGTTTATCCGCACCCGCGTTTGGGGCATGGATCAAATCCGTGAAGAAGTTGCAAAATGGACGCCGGAAGAAGTTGAGCGTGTGACGGGAACGCCCGGAAGCCAGCTCAAGCGCGTGGCGCGCACCATGGCGAACAACCGTCCAGGCACTGTGATCTGGTGTATGGGTGGCACGCAGCACACCAACGGCAACAACAACACCCGTGCCTATTGTGTTCTTCAGCTCGCGCTGGGCAACATGGGAACGTCCGGTGGTGGAACAAATATCTTCCGCGGCCATGACAACGTACAGGGTGCAACAGACCTTGGCATTTTGTCTCACACTTTGCCCGGCTATTATGGCTTGACTGCCGGCGCATGGGCCCACTGGGCGCGTGTATGGGGTGAAGATCTTGATTGGATGAAAGGCCAGTTCGCCAAGGTCACAGGAGCTGACGGTAAAGAAAAGAACCTCATGAACCTGACTGGCATCCCGGTGTCGCGTTGGATCGACGGTGTTCTGGAAGATCCGGCGAATATGGACAACCCTGATAAGGTCCGTGCCATGGTTCTTTGGGGGCATGCTCCAAACTCGCAAACACGGATGAAAGAAATGAAAACAGCTATGGAAAAGCTGGATATGCTGGTCGTGATCGACCCATATCCAACCGTTTCAGCTGTTCTTCATGATCGCACCGATGGGGTCTATCTACTGCCTGCATCCACGCAGTTTGAAACTCGCGGCTCGGTCACAGCTTCCAATCGCTCGATCCAATGGCGCGATCAGGTTGTAGATCCTTTGTTTGAATCTCTGCCCGATCACATCATCATCGCGAAATTTGCCAATAAGTTTGGATGGGCTGACCGGTTCTTCCGCAATATCGAAATGGAAGACGCAGAAACGCCAAATATCGAAAGCGTTCTACGTGAGATCAATTCCGGTATGTGGACCATTGGTTACACGGGTCAAAGCCCTGAGCGGCTCAAGCTCCATATGGAAAACCAGCATACGTTTGATCGTACCACATTGCAGGCCGTTGGTGGCCCTGCTGATGGGGATTACTACGGTCTACCTTGGCCATCATGGGGCACCCCTGAGATGAACCATCCAGGCACACCCAATCTTTATGATATGTCAAAACCCGTATCAGAAGGTGGTTTGACCTTCCGTGCGCG
>LFER01000030.1 GCA_001510135.1 Alphaproteobacteria bacterium casp-alpha6 | reverse complement strand
TTCTGGTTTAAACAAATGCCGAGGTCACCAAGATTAAAATGCCCCAAGTCTGGTTGCTCTTTTCTTTTGTTTTGATTTCAACGTGTTTTGGCTATGTTGGCTACGCCCAATCCTCCCGCCTCTCGGGAGTAGAACGGTTAAATTCACGCCCTGTCTACCATGGCTTTTTTGTTGCGCTAAGCGCGTTCATCCCTTCTTTTTTTCTTTTCGTGGCAATCTCAATCGGGGACGGGCTGTTCATTCGTCAAGCTATTTTTGAATATTACCCAGTCGAGCTGTCAACATCGGAAGACTTTAATGAAATTATCGCCTTTTCGCAGGTCAAAAATCATGTCAGCGGTGTGATTTTTGAAGAGACGGAAGAATGGGTCAAAAACGCAGGAGCCGCCTGGCAGCAGTGGGATAATCAAATTCGCAATATTTCATCTGTTGTTATTCTCTGCCTCACATTTATGACAGGTTTTTTTGCTTTGCGCAAAATTGGGACCGATTTTACATCAAGATCCTATGTGGAAAAGATCATCACATGGTTCTTGGCCATTTGTTCTCTCATTGCGATTTTGACAACAGTAGGGATTATTTTTTCCGTCATATTTGAATCGTTTCGTTTTTTTGCCTTGGTACCTGTGTCGGAGTTTTTGTTTGGCTTAACATGGAATCCGCAATTCGACGGTGCGGAACGTGCAGGCTCTGGTCAAATGGGGCTTGCAACATATGGATCGGTCCCACTTTTTCTGGGTACTTTGCTTATTTCTGTTATTGCGCTCAGTGTCGCAGTGCCCGTCGGATTGTTCAGTGCCATTTATTTGTCAGAATATGCGACCCAACGTACCCGTTCCATTGTAAAACCATTAATGGAAATTCTGGCGGGAATTCCGACCGTCGTCTACGGGTTTTTTGCGGCACTGACTGTTGCGCCTTTTGTCCGCGGTCTCGGGATGGATCTCGGGCTTGATGTTGCCTCCGAATCTGCACTCGCAGCCGGATTGGTTATGGGAATTATGATTATTCCATTTGTGTCTTCTCTGTCAGATGATGTGATCAACGCCGTACCTCAATCTCTTCGTGACGCTTCGTTTGCCCTTGGATCTACAAAGAGTGAAAGCGTTAAACAGGTTGTCCTGCCTGCCGCTCTCTCTGGCATTGTGGCGAGCGTGCTTTTGGCCGTCTCACGAGCAGTCGGTGAAACAATGATTGTTGTAATGGCCGCGGGGCTTGCGGCGAATTTGTCGGTTAATCCGCTGGATGCGGTTACAACAGTGACCTCTCAAATTGTCACTATTCTGGTGGGCGATCAGGAATTTGAGTCCGCAAAAACCCTGTCCGCATTCGCATTAGCCTTAACTCTGATCATTATAACGCTCGTGCTGAATTTTTCTGCCTTGCAGATCGTAAAGAAATACAGAGAACATTATGAATAATCAGCCAAGTACCGACCAATACCGAGGGCACGAAACCGATCATGTGCTCCAGAATCTTCGAAAACGTCGTGCGGCGGAAGCGCGGTTTAAATGGATTGGACGCGCAGCGATCGGTCTCGCAATGTCTTTTCTAGCGATATTGTTTATCACAATTTTCAGCAAGGGAATTCCCGGGTTTTTTCAACATTACGTGACCTTGGAAGTTTACTTGGATTCTGAACGGATGGATCCAGAAGGCGATGCCAGCGTTAACTCTCTTTATTCTGGAGATGCTAAGGGAATTATCAACGAAGCTCTTTTTCAAATATTACAACCAGAAGGGCGCTCTGCAAAGAAAGAGGCCCGCAAGATTGTATCCATGGGTGCGGAAAAACGCCTGCGCAACATGGTGTTAGACGACCCAAGCATTCTGGGAAAAACAATATCGGTCCAATTCGCCTTGGATGATGATATTGATTCTTTCATGCGCGGATTTATTGATCGCGACACGCCTGAGGCAGATCGGCGCATCAGTGATACCATGATCGGATTTATAGACAGGCTGAGCCAAGAGAACTTAATTTCTTATGAGATTTCAGATTATCTTTTCTTTGGCAGCGCATCGCGCAACGCAGAAATGGCCGGTATCAAAGGGGCTTTTGTCGGCTCAATGATCACACTTGCAATCTGTTTGTCGATTGCCTTTCCGCTCGGTGTCGCGACAGCGGTCTATCTTGAAGAATTTGCACCCAAAACACGCTTCACGGAATTCATCGAAATTAATATCAACAACCTCGCGGCCGTGCCTTCTGTTGTTTTTGGGATTTTGGGTTTGGCGATCTTTATCAACCTGTTTGGAATTCCGCGATCCATTCCACTCGTCGGTGGAATAGTATTGGCACTGATGACCCTTCCAACGATCATCATCTCGTCACGCGCTGCACTCAGCGCTGTGCCTCCCAGCATAAAAGATGCAGCGCTCAGTTTAGGCGCCTCTAAACATCAGGCTATCTTCCATCATGTGGTGCCTCTGGCGCTTCCTGGTATGCTGACGGGGACTATTATTGGTATGGCGCAGGCTTTGGGGGAAACAGCACCCCTTTTGATGATCGGCATGGTTGCGTTTATTGTCGATATTCCCGGAGGGGTCACTGATCCTGCCACGGTACTGCCCGTACAAATCTTTATGTGGGCAGATTTTGCCGAGCGGATGTTCATTTATAAAACAAGTGCCGCAATTATCGTCCTTTTGGCTTTTCTGATTACGATGAATATTGGTGCTATTTGGTTACGCAAAAAACTTGAACGGCGCTGGTAGCTCAAAACCTAAAAGATAAGTGTTTTCAGATCGGCAGCTTTAATGTGCTCTGAACGCTATTTTTTTGGCTTAGGACACCTCAACCACATCAGCCGCCCCTAAAGGAGTAGGCTTTTATTGTGGCGCGCCGCCCAGATGGCGATGATCAAACCAGTTGCCGTGATAGAAAACATCAAACCGATCAGCATCAGACCGGTCGCATAGACATGCATTATCACCCCCGTCAAGGACGTGCTCACCGCCCCGACAATCACAATCAAAGACCCCGACAGTCCAGACGCGCTGCCAGATAAATCGCGCCGTACATTCATGACGGCGGTACTTGCACTTGGGGTGGCAAGACCATTGCCAACTCCAACACTCAAGGCACCCAATAAGACGATGCTAATATGATTGAAACCCAAGAGCAAAAGAAGAAAACTTCCCGCCAGCCCCAAAGTTCCAAATCCACGCCCGTATAAAATCATCCGGTCCAGACCATGTGTCATAGACATTCGACCGGACAAATAGCTGCCAAATAAAAACCCAAAGGTAATTGACCCGATCAGCACGCCGGTTGTGGCTTCATTGGCACCATATTCCGCAGCTGCAACCAGAGGAATTCCTGTCACAAAAACAAAAAATCCCCCGATCCCGCAGGCCATCACCATGGAATAAGCCCAGAATAATGCTGACCGACAAAGGGAAAAATATGACTTGACAAAATCTTTTATGGGTTTATGCCGACCCGCGGCAGTTTCAGGCAGGCGAAAGAAAACCTGCAAAATAAGTGCGAAGGCGCAGAACGCATAGACATAAAAGCTCGCCCGCCATCCAAGGGTCTCCCCCATAATTCCGCCCATCATGGGACCAAGTATGGGCGCAATGCTCATGCCCATAGCAATATAGCCGAGCACACTTGCAGAGCGCTGCGGCGAAAAAACATCCCCCACAATTGCGCGAGACAATACACCTGCTATGGCCACAGCCCCCTGAACTGCGCGCCAGAAAAAGAAAGCTTCATAACTTTGGGCTAACGCGCAGCCCAACGAGGAAATACAAAAAATCATAAGCCCAAAAACAACAACGGGACGTCTTCCATATCGATCCGCAACAGGGCCTGCAATCAGTTGAATAACCGCTGTAAACAAAAGATACGTTGAGATTGTCAGGGCCATGGCGTCATACCCGACCTTAAATTCCTCTGCCATCACTCCCAATGAGGGCAGGAACATATTAAGCGAAAGCAAAGGCAGCGCCGCCAGCAAAACGAGCGTTGCCATGAAGCTCACTGACGCCTGTTTATTTTCAGACGTCATCGCGGGCTCTTTGGTCTTGGACCGAAAACATCAATTTCTAGGCGCATATTTTCGGATTAAACCTTCTTGGGCAACGCTTGCGACCAATGCGCCTTCCTGAGTGTAAACCGAACCCCGATTAAATCCGCGCGCTCCACCGGAAAACGGGCTGTCCATCGTATAAAGATGCCAGTTTTCAAATCGGACTGGGGCATGAAACCACATGGCATGATCAAGGCTTGCACTCATCACGCCTTTTTTGAACCAACTCAGCCCGTGCGGCCTAAGAGACGATCCGAGCAAATTCAAATCTGATGCATAGGCCAGCAAGCAATGCTGCATGGCAATATCGGTTCCTTTCGCAGCTGGCATTCGAAACCACATATGATTGACGTCATCTTCCGGAGCGGGATTGAAAAAATCACGCGGTGCAATTTCACGCACCTCTATAGGGCGTTGTCTTAGAAAATCATCTCGGTGTTTTTCACTCAGCTGATCGGCAACTCCGGCGCGCAATTCAGCCCGTTCCAAAAGCCCCTCTGGACCTGCAACGCTGGGCATTTCATGTTGATGATGCCATCCTTCCTCTTGGATGTGAAAAGATGCAGACATTGTGAGAATTTGTTTGCCGTTTTGGACCGCTACAATTCTACGGGTTGTGAAACTGCCCCCGTCGCGGGTGCGGTCCACTTGATAGACCACAGGCATAGACGGGTCGCCCGGGCGGACAAAATAGGCATGCAGGGAATGGCACATCCGTTCCTCTACAGTGCGATACGCCGCTGCGAGGGCTTGTGCGATTACATGCCCTCCGAAAATGCGCGTGCTTGTTTCGCCACCTGTACCAATTCCGCGAAACAAGTTTAATTCAAGAGGTTCCAAATCCAGAAGGGAAAGAAGCTCTTTGCTGACATCGTTCATATGTGGTCTTTCTTTGTTTTATGCAGGGCATAATCTATAAAAAAATCAAAGCTATTTGGGTTTGACATGGAATCACGGTTCACAACTTTTTCTGCTGCACTCCCGAGCAACAATTTTTTCACAGGAACTTCAAGCTTTTTACCCGAAAGCGTTCGGGGGACTTCTTGAATTTCCACGATCTCATCGGGCAAAAAACGCGGTGATACCTGTGATTTAATCGCCTCATTGATCCGCTTGCGCAGAGTTTCATTCAAAACACAGCCAGGCATCAGAACCACAAAAAGCGGCATGAAGCTGTCTCTGCCCAAAAACTCAAGATCAACGACGAGACTATCGCGGATTTCTGATAAACCTTCCACGGCTTGATATATTTCAGATGATCCCATCCTAAGACCCTTACGGTTTATGGTCGCATCTGAACGTCCGTAAATGACAGACCCGCCGTCCTGCGTTATTTCAATCCAGTCACCATGTCGCCACACCCCGGGGTAGGTGTCAAAATAGCTCTCATAAAGGCGTGAGCCGTCCTTATCTCCCCAGAAATAAAGCGGCATCGAAGGAAGGGGCTCTGTACAGACAAGTTCACCGACCTGCCCGATAAGATCACGTCCATCTTCGTCAAAGGCACGCACCGCATTTCCAAGCGCACGGCATTGCATTTCGCCTTTTCGCACCGGCATTCCCGGATGACCTAAAACAAATGCGCCGCTTAAATCCGTGCCACCGGAAATCGGTGCAAGCCAAAGGTCGCTTTTGACTTTCTGATAAATCCAGTCGTAGGCATCCCCTGACAGCGGAGAACCGGTCGATCCCATCGACCTTAATGCCCTCAGATCAAAATTCTCTTGTGGCACTACATTTGCCTTGATGCACCCTTCAAAAAAAGCAGCTCCAGCGCCGAAATACGTCACGCCTTCTTCAGCTATAACCTCCCAGACCCGTCCCATATCGGGATAGTTTGGCGCGCCATCAAAGGCAACCACGCGGGCACCCTGCCCCAAGGCCGTCCACTGTGCATTCCACATGATCCAACCGGAAGAGGTAAGCCAGCAAAAGCGATCTTTTTCCGTAAGATCATGGTGCAAAGATTGTTTCATTGATTCTAGCAGAATGCCACCATGCCCATGCACTATAGGCTTTGGATTACCAGTGGTTCCGGAGGAGTAGACAACCCATAACGGGTGATCAAAGGGAACAGGTACAGGATCAAAATCAGCGTTGGCGTTCAATAGATCCGACCAAGTGTAAGTCCCGTCATATCCGTGTTCAATGACCGGTATAGTAATAAGCGCGTCAAGGCTTTCCAAACCATGTTTTATTGTGCGCAATAAATCTGAGCGATCAATCGTTTTGCCTGCATGGATATAACCATTTTGCGCAATCATCAGTTTTGGCTTGATTTGTTTGAACCGATCCAAAATGGCAACATGTCCCATATCAGGAGCGCAAAGAGACCAAACCGCACCAAGACTGGCCGTCGCCAAAAGACCAATTAACGCGACCTCCGTGTTTGGCAGGATTGCCACAACGCGGTCACCTTTGGTTACACCCATTTTTTTGAAATTCTCCGCAACGGAGGCCACTGACCGCTTTAGATTATTCCAAGTTAATTCTTTTCGACCAAATGTTTCCGAATTTGAAACAAAGGCCACCTGTTCCGCCAATCGGCCTGTCTTTGACAAAATCTGATCTGCATAGTTAACCTTTGCCCCCACAAACCATTCTGCGCCAGGCATAGCCCTTTTATTTAATATTTTTTGAGGTTGTTCAAAAAACCGCAATTCGAAAAAATCCGCAATCGCCCCCCAAAAGCTGTTCAGATCAGAAATGCTCCACCGCCACATGTCGTTATAATCTGAAAATGTAAGTTCGTGTTTTTTGCTGAGATAGCGTTCGAACGCTGCCATAGTGGATGCTTGGTATCGTTCCACTGAGGGAAACCAAAGGATATCGCGTCCCTGTGTCATGCGTTCATTGCTCCGTTCACAATCGCCTTTAATTCAGCACGTGCCGGATATGACGAAGATGGTGTCAATTGGGTCAAGAAGACGACGCTCATATCAAAGGAATGATCGATCCAGAAAAAAGTAGACGCCATTCCACCCCAGCTGAAATCACCGACATGGCCCGGAGTGCGCGCGCGCGCAGGATCCAAGATCACCGCACCCCCCAAACCAAATCCAACGCCCTCCATCGGCTGTTCGGCAAAGCTCTTGGGGCCTAGGGATGCAATGTCTCCGCGCAGATGGTTGCGCTTCATGAAGGCCAATGTCTGAGGGGACAATAGCCATGCTCCGTTTGAAGTTTTGCCGGTGCGCAACGCCTCAGCAAAGCGCATGTAGGCGTCAAGCGTTCCAACAAGGCCCCCACCCCCAGAAAAAAGCCGCGTTTTCCAGAACGGAGAACCATTTTCTTCGTCCACAAGACGGAGTTGAGGGCGATCATGCTGCGCAGCATTTTTTTCTTTCTGCGCAGCATTCAGGTCCATTGGATCCCCTGAAAGAGAAGAATAGAGCGAAGCAATTCGCCCCTTCATTGAGTCAGTAAAGTTAAAACCGATGTCACTTATCCCCAAAGGTTCAAAAATCTTTGTCTGAAAATACTGATCCAAAGACTGTCCGCTGATCACCTCAATAATGCGCCCGATCACATCAATAGAAACGGAATATTCCCACCCCACGCCGGGTTGAAAACACAGGGGCAACTCCGCAAGCCTTACGCAGATCTCTTCAAGCGAACTTTCCGAGGGATGAAAATCAAGCTTTCTCTCTTTCATGGCTGTCGACAGTAAACCGGGATTAAATCCGTAGCTCAATCCGCTCGTATGGGTGAGAAGTTGATGCAATGTCGGTGGGGTACAGGAGACAGTTTGATCCAAAGACGTCGCCCCTGGGACCAATGCCTGCATATCGGAAAAGGCAGGAATGAAATCCGACACCAGTGCATCCAGATGACACAAGCCCTTTTCCACCAATTGCATTAGAGCCACGGTAGTCACAGGTTTTGTCATGGAATATAGCCGCACAACTGTGTCGCGTTCATACCCCTGCCCGCTTTCACAATTGCGCATCCCCGCAGCGTTAAAAAACACTTCCCGCCCATTGCGGTAAATCAAAACAGAGCTACCCGCAAATTTACCGTCCTCAACATAGCGCTTCATCCATTGGTTTAAACGTAGCAATCGGGCTTGATCAAAGCCGACGTGATGTGATGTTGGTTTCATGAAAGATCCCCTAAAGAAAAATCTGTACTTGGATTTGATGCGCTACTGCCGTGACGACTCCAAGTTTCAACCTGTCCATGTGCCCTCATCTATCCAATCATTTTCGCCATGGCTTTGGTTGTTTCTTCTGTAAACCAAGCTTGCGGAGCGGTGCGCAGTGACGCTTTTTCCACCTCGCGTGCAAGGGCGTTCATGACAGGCATTCGAACTTGGTGTTTGACTGTTTTATACGATTTGGGAGGTAACCGCGCATAGTCCAAAGCGATTTTCATTGCCTGTTCCAGAGCCTCACCGTGGGGAACCTGCTCATCAATGATGCCTGCCTCTTTCGCTGCCTCAACATCTATGGGTTGTCCGTTCTGCATCATGCGCCGCAGTGCATTTTGGCGAACTTCGGCACGTACAATTTCGACCAATCCCACGGGAAAACCAACACCCACACGAACCTCCGCAAGGCCAAATGCGGCCTTGGCGCCTGCGATACGATAATCTGAACACAAGACAGGAAACAAACCGCCCGCAATCGCCGCCCCTTCCACAGCGCAAACCATCGGTTTCGGAAAGGCATAAAGCTCCAGAAAGCATTGGTGAAACGCATCAACAATGTCAGATTGTTCCTTTATGTCGTAGTTTTGCGCATCTTTCAGATTGAGCCCCGCAGAAAATACTTTCAAACCGCTTGAAAGCAGAACAACCGCAACATTCGGATCTGAGCCTAACTCTAGAAATAATTTTCCAAGCCTGCGTAAAGACGTTGCCGTCAACGCGTTCACTGGCGCGTTTTTCAACTCAAGATGTAACACTCCATCATCCAGTTGCTCTATATTCAAAAAGTCCTGAGATGACATATCCAATCTCCCCAACGTCATTTTCAAATGTTCCAAAAACACCTTAGGCGCATGTTGACAGAGTTTAAAATGGAACGCTACGCTTGTTCGCATGGGGTGCCAAATAAGATCAAGATATTTAATGCCCGCAGGGAGGTAAGATATGAAGCTCTATTTTGCGCCAAACAGCCGCGCAGTCAGAGTGGCATGGTTATTGGAAGAATTGGAACTCCCCTATGAGGTCCAAAAATTCTCCTTGGGTGCTCGGGAAATGCGAGAAGCACCCTATCTGGCAAAACATCCCATGGGTCGCGTTCCCGCTTTGGAAGACGGAGAGATCACGCTTTTTGAAAGCGGCGCAATCGTTCAATACATTCTGGCAAAATACGGCAAAGGCCGTTTTGTCCCAGAGATGCAGACCGCGGAATTTGCCGCGTATCTTCAATGGTTTCATTATGCCGAAGGCATGATCATGCCTCCAATGAATACCTATGTCGTCGAAACCATTTTACTGCCGCCAGAACGGCGCACTGAAATCAATGTGAAACGCTCCGTTAAATTGCTTGGTCAAATGTTGACAGCTGTGAATACGCAATTGGGCGATAGGAACTTTCTTGTTGGCTCAGACATCACAGCAGCAGATTTTATGACAGGACATGCGGTGATCATGTCGCATCGCTTTGGCATTGATATGACAGCCACCCCGAACCTTCTGCCCTATATGGAGCGGCTTTCGACACGTCCGGCATTTATCAAGGCAGATCAGCTATGACCTCTCCTATTGTTCTGATTGTCGGCGCTGGAGATTATATAGGCGCTGCAATCGCACGAAGATTTGCAGAGGGCGGGTTCACCGTCTGCATGGGACGGCGCAACGGCGACAGATTGGCACCTTTGGTTGCAGAATTGACCGAAAAAGGCGCAAAAGCCTACGGATTTACAATGGATGCCCGCGATGAAGAGGATACCGCCCGCATTTTTCAAAATATCGAAACGGAGATCGGAGCGATTGACCTTGTGATCTTTAACGTTGGCGGCAACGTCTATTTCCCTATCTTGGACACCACAGCGCGCGTCTTTCGCAAGGTCTGGGAAATGGCGTGTTTTGCAGGGTTTTTTAGCGGTCGCGAAGCCGCACGGTATATGGTGCCCCGCGGCAAAGGAAAAATCTTTTTCACCGGGGCATCGGCAAGCATGCGGGGAAAACCCGGATATAGCGCATTTTCAGCCGGTAAGGCGGGGCTTCGTATGTTGGCCCAAAGCATGGCGCGTGAACTCGGCCCTAAAAATATCCATGTCGCCCATTTGATCATTGATGCGGGCGTCGATACGGCCTTTGTGCGGGAACGCATAAAGGCAGCCGGCAAAGACCCCGAGACTTTATCCCCTGATACATTGATAGATCCTCGTTCGGTGGCAGAGGCCTATTGGATGCTTTATCATCAAAAGCGCGACGGTTGGACCCATGAACTTGACCTACGACCTTATGGAGAAACTTGGTAATGCAAGACATTGAATTCTATTATGATTTTGGAAGTCCAAAGTCATATTTCGTGCACAAACTGCTTCCGGGCATCGCGAAAAAACATGGTATGCGGGTCGTTTGGAAGCCTTTACTTCTCGGCGGTGTGTTCAAGCTTACCAATAATCAAAGTCCTATGGAGACTTTTAAAGATGTTAAAGGCAAACTGGAATATGATGCGCATGAAACCGCACGATTTGTAACGCATCATCAACTTCCCTATCAACTTAATCCGCACTTTCCCGTCATGACCATCGGCGTCATGCGGGGCGCTATTTACGCCCAAGACAAAGAGTTCGATGCACTTTACCGCGACACAGTGTTCAACGCGATTTGGGAAGATCAGAAAAAAATGGATGATCCTAAGGTGATTATGAACGTTTTAGAGGCTGCAGGATTACCAGCGACAGAAATCATAAGCGCCACGCAGCTTGGCGAGGTAAAATCCGGTTTGATTGACGCCACAAACGAAGCCGTCTCCCGTGGCGTCTTTGGCGCACCAACCCTTTTTATGGGAGAAGAGATGTTTTTCGGGAAAGAATCCCTTTGGGAAATTGAGGACATTCTTAGTAAACGGGCATAAGGCTTATACTTCGAGCCATTCTTTTCGGACATCATCGCGCGCGCGAAGTTCATCTGGTGTACCTTCAAACACCACCTGCCCATGGCCCATCACATAGACCCGATGGGCAATATCCATAGCAATCGCCAGTTTTTGTTCGACTAGAAGCGTGGCAATACCCCGTTTAGCGATTTCCTTTAAAAGGCTGGCGACCCGTTGCACCATCTGTGGGGAAAGTCCTTCGGTGGGTTCATCAATCATGATCAACTCGGGATCCCCCATAAGGGTGCGGCACATGGTTAACATTTGTTGTTCTCCACCTGAAAGAACGCTTGCCTCAACATCCGCCCTTTCACGCAAATTGGAAAACATCTCAAACATATTTTCCAAAGACCAACGCCCCTGCCCGTCTTTTTGACCAGGCTTGAGCCCAAGGATTAAGTTTTGACGGGTGGTCAGTCCTGGAAAAATATCGCGATTTTCCGGCACATATCCGATGCCAAGATTGGCGACTTCAAAAGCGGGTTTGCCGGCGATATCTTCACCGTTAAACCTTACGATGCCTTTGGGGGGTACTTCGCCCATGATGGCTTTACATGTGGTCGAGCGCCCCACCCCATTGCGCCCCAAAAGCGCAACGATCTCTCCTTTATTCACACGAAGGTTCACCCCTTGAAGGATATGAGATTTGCCGTAATAGGCGTGCATGTCTTGGACATCCAACATTAATGTTCTGCCTCCAACGCAGTACCCAGATAGGCTTCTTGAACTTTTGGATTTGCGCGCACCTCTTCGGGCGTTCCTGTGGCGATAATTTCTCCGTAGACCAGCACTGAAATGCGGTCTGCCAACCCAAATACCACCCCCATGTCATGTTCCACCATGACCAGAGTTTTGTTTTCACTTACCTTTCGAATGAGACCCACAATATATTCGGTTTCCGAATGGCTCATGCCAGCGGTAGGTTCATCAAGCATGATGACATCAGCACCACCGGCTATTGTGATCCCGATCTCAAGCGCGCGTTGTTCTGCGTAAGACAACATCCCCGCAGGCGCATCGCGTCGTTCAATGAGATTGATATCTTCTAATATGGCCTCCGCGCCTTCGCTCAAATCTCGCGCGCGGCCCACCATATGCCAGAAGGAATATTTGTAGCCCTTTGACCACAACAGGGCACAGCGGACATTTTCAAAAACGCTCATCCTTAGAAAAATATTCGTGATCTGAAACGAACGTGACAGTCCGAGGCGATTTATTTGATAAGGTGCAAGACCTAGAAGGTTTCTGCCATGAAGATACACTGCACCCGAAGATTGGGGAAAGCGTCCTGTAATAAGGTTAAAGAGTGTGGATTTTCCTGCCCCATTGGGACCAATAATTGCGTGACGTTCACCTTTGGCAATTTCTAGGTCGACCCCCATAATCACCGCCGTTTTGCCAAAGCTTTTTGTCAGACCTTCCAATTTCAACGCCGCGCTCATTGTGCCATTCCCTTCGGCGTGATCGCCTTATCCCAAGCCTCCAAAACAGAAGGCGCGACTGTGCGACAAATACCAAATGAAATAACTGCAAGACCACCAAATACCGTCCAAGGGATCACTGATGTGGACAGCATGTTTATTCCGAAATAAACCATCTCTTCTTCACCAAGGGCCGCGTGTCTTGCATGAAACAAAAGTTCTGCCAGACCTGCCACGGACCATAAACAAACAGCTGAAGGAGCCGCCATTTTCACATAAGGAATAAAAAGACTGCCCAAACGACCGTTTCGTGCAGCCGGAGCATGGCTCACTAAGACGCCCGCAAACCCCTGTGGGAAAAACATCACCGTTGCCAGAAATAAAGCGCCAAGGTAAAGCTGCCAAAGTTCGGTATAAAGTCCCAGTACGGTTTGAAGGAGTGTGAACAAAACGGCCCCTATGATAGGACCGAAAAACACGCCAACACCCCCCAGAAAGGTCACCAAAAGAATAGAACCGGATGTGGCCAGGTTAAGGTTTTCTTCAGTCAAAATTTCAAAGTTAATCGCAAACAGGGCTCCAGCGATACCGCAGAAAAAGCCAGAGGCGCAAAAGGAATAATAGCGCACCCACCGTGCAGAATATCCAAGAAACTCTGCTCGTTCAGGATTATCCCGCACCGCATTGGCCATCCGCCCTATGGGCGTACGCGAAAACAAATACATCAGAAGGGCCGAGATCAGCAGCCAAACCGATGTTAGGTAGTATACCTCAATCTGTGTGAAAAACTCGATTTCGAAAAATGGGCGCATATAGGTGCGATCAGCACTTACTCCTTCTTCCCCACCGAAAAAGGCTACAATGATCAAAGAACAGGCCGCAATCAATTCACCAACGCCTAGAGATATCATGGCAAACACTGTTCCTGCGCTGCGTGTCGAAAACGTCCCAACAAGGGTTGCCAAGCCAAGGCCAAATAATCCGCCAAAGATCGGAAGAAATGGCAAGGATAACGGGGCACTGTTGATTTCGACATAGTTCATCACGTGCACGCACATAAAGCCGCCCACGCCCATGTAGACCGCATGCCCAAAGCTAAGCATTCCACCCTGCCCCAATAACATATTGTAAGCGAGCGCAAAGATAATGGTTATTGCCATTTGGTTCATGATGGTCAATGCGCTGTTTGAGGCAAAAATGACCGGTAAAAACAGCAGAAAAAGCGCGGTTAAGACCCATGGAAATACCAATTTCCAAAATTCGTTTCGTTGCGGCAAAGAAGCTTTTTCAGAGTTTGAACTATTCATGCGTCCCGCTTTCCAAAAAGCCCATTGGGGCGGAACACAAGGATCAAAATCATCAATATATATGGTAAAATTGGTCCTATCTGAGGCAAAGTTAAGGTCCATATATCGCGCAACGCGCTTTCCGACATAATTTCAGGTTTTTCCATTCCAAAAAATTTCAGGATCGTTTCAAATTCTACGTTGTAGGAGGCTGCAAATGTCGTGAGCCAACCGATGAGAAGAGACGCGACGAGTGCCCCCCAAAGGGATCCCAGCCCCCCTATCACTATGGTTACGAAGACGATGGAACCAAGCACAACCGCCATACCCGGGAACGTCCCCAGCACCGGCCCCGCTATCACACCAGCAACCCCGGCGAGCGCAGTTCCAACGCCGAATACACCCATAAATACGAGCGGGACATTATGGCCAAGCGCTTCGACCGTGCGTGGATAACTCAATGCAGCTTGGATCACCATTCCAACGCGGGTGCGGGTCAGAACATAAAGAAGCCCCAAGAAGATACCTACAGAAATGAAAATCATGAAGACTTTGTAGGCAGGGACTGAGTTTCCCCCGATGGCAAAAGCCGCAAATTGCAAGGTCTCAGGGCTTTCATAGGCCATCTGGTTTTTACCCCAAAAGAACTGCACCAACTCTTCGATTAAAAGCGCAAGTCCAAAAGTAAAAATGAGCTCTGGCACATGACCAAACTGATGCACGCGCCGCAACCCATATCTTTCCACTAATGCCCCGCCAACCCCGACGATCACAGGGGCAATCAATAGCCCCATCCAAAACCCAGTAATTGAGCTTATTTGATACGCGAAGTAGGCACCCAACATGTAAAAGCTTGCATGTGCGAAATTTAACACGCCCATCATGGAAAAAATCAATGTTAACCCACTTGAAAGCATGAATAACAAAAGACCCGTCACAAGCCCGTCAATGATGTTGATGACCACAAGTTCCATTATCGTTTGGCTTCTCTTTGGCTCAGAACGTCATGATTTGATTATATGTGTATCTGGGATCACTGTGCGCCCCTCCCTGAAGGGACGCACAGAGTGAATTGCAGATACGTGCCTATGGCCGATCCATTTTACACGTTGTTTCGCTTTCGGCCCCAGCCATTTCAACCGTGTTTGTCCCAAGAATTCCAAAGGTCGAATTATCAAGCGGATGGCGCATATCTTCATCCGTATGAACGCCAACATGCACATTTTGAATGGCCTGATGGTCCTGCGGACGCATGAACACCTTTCCGCCCCAGATAGAGTCATGTGTCATGCCTTCCAACGCATTTGCAATCGCGACAACATCTGTATCGCTGCCGGCTTCATCAATGGCCTTGGCGAGCATTTCAACCACATTTGTGATGCGCGCCTGCGAAATGTCGTGGTCTGGATATTTTGCGTTAAACGCATCGACATAAGTGCTCATACGTTCCGAAACAGGGGGATTTTGCAGACCTTCTGCCACAAGGTAGATAGATCCTTTTCCAGCCTCTCCAAAGGTACGCGTAATGCCGTTTGAGGCCGCATAATAGGTGTAAATCGGTCCAGTGAATCCTGCTTCAATGACGGCTTTTCCAAGCCCCACCATATCCGCACCCCAATTGCCGGTGATCATAGCATCTGCACCAGAAGCGATTATCTTGCGCGCATAGGGCGTGAAATCTTTTACCTTACCGATCGGGTGAAGTTCATTTCCCACGATTTCTACGTCTGGACGTTTGGCAGTCAGATCCCTTACTGCAGCATCCGCAACTGCCTTACCAAAAGAATAATCCTGCCCGATGAGGTAGACTTTTTTAAGATCGCTGTTTTGCGCCATGACATCGGTCAAAGCGTCCATTTTTATATCCGCATTAGCATCAAAGCGAAAATGCCAAAAATTACATTTTTCATTGGTAAGCGCGGGATCAACCGCAGAATAGTTCAAAAAGAGAACTCTATTATCTGGGTTTCTACGATTATGCTTATTGACTGCATCAGTTATCGCATGAGCAATTCCCGAAGAATTTCCCTGCGCTATAAATTTTATTCCCTGATCAATAGCAACCTGAACCTGTATCAGGGATTCTTTGCCACTCATTTTGTTGTCAAAGGCGACAATTTCAAATTGCTTGCCGCCCAACACACCGCCTTTTTTATTGACGAGTTCTTCGGCTGCAAACTCATATTCAGCCAAACCATTTGTTCCCGTTGTCGCAAACGGACCGGATAGCGGATCCACAAAAGCGATTCTGACCGTATCAGCGAATCCAGCCATCACTGACATCGATGTCGTCACAATGCCGGCGGCAACAATTTTCGTAAATCTCTGCATTAATTTTCCCCTGTCTTTGGCGTAAAAGTCTAATTTCTTTCACCTACTCTAATGGTGCTATACAACCTCAACGCAAGTCAAGGCTATACTCCGAAATGACTGCGCGTAACATTTAAAAAAGTGGGTAAGTTTACTGTTCGTCTTCTGCGTTTTTTTGGCCTTCAGCTTTCCAGCTCGCTGTCCCAATAGAGAAAATCCATCCAGCTGTCATGCAAATAATTTGGCGGGAACTGCCGTCCGGAATTACGCAATTCTTCCGATGAGGGCTGGCGCGGTGCACGCCGCAGGCTCATTCCGGCTCTCCGTAAGCTTTTAGACCCTTTTTTAAGATTGCAGCGGCTACAGGCGGCAACAACATTTTCCCAACTCGTTACCCCGCCACTGGCGCGTGGCACAACATGATCGAACGTCAAATCCCCTTTAGATCCGCAATACTGGCACAGAAAACCGTCCCTCAAGAATAAATTAAAGCGCGTGAAGGCCACGCGCTTTTGAGGTTTTACGTAATCTTTAAGAACCACCACCGAAGGTATTCGTATTCGCGTTGACGGGCTATGCACATATTCGTCGTACTCGGCCACGATATCCACTCGATCCATAAAGGCTGCTTTTACAGCGTCCTGCCAACACCACAGCGAAAGCGGGTAATACGATAAAGGTCTGTAATCCGCGTTTAAGACCAACGCCGGATTATGTCTAAGTGCCGATGGTTCCCTGACAAATTCCGTTCGAAACACTTCGTTCATCTGCACTGCTACCCTCGTTCTTTTCTTATCCGTTCGATGATCCGAATCCGTCTTTTGTCTTTACTATATATCGTGGCAGTTTCGATTCAAGCTCCATGATATGGTTGGAAAGTTGCCCATTCGGATGTTTTTGCGACACCTATGCGTCACCCCGCATCGCGGCAGCTAGAAATTAAGTTTGTCACGCATAAAAGCGACAGCCACTGAAAGGCCATCGGGTGCAATTCCGTGGCCAGTGCCCTTCATCACATGAGCAAAGACTTCTTTGAAGCCGGCTTTTTCAAGTCCTACTGCCGCTTCGGACAGCGAGCTTGGGGGCACAACTTCATCCTGATCACCGTGGACCAATAATACCGGCGGCTTCGATTTAACGTCTTCGATTAAAGTTTCCGGATCAATTAAACGACCAGAAAAAGCCACAATTCCTGCGATCTGATCCTCTCTGCGAGGGGCGACGTGCAGGCTCATCATCGTACCTTGAGAAAATCCAAAAAGCGCCAGTTGTTCTGGAAGAATATCTTCATCCACCATCAGGGCATCGAGAAAGGCGTTTAAATCATCAACGGCGGCATCCATACCCCTTTGCGCCTCTTCTTCGCTTGATCCATCCAGCCATGGAATGGGAAACCATTGGAAGCCGAACGGCGCGCCGGGGCATGTTTCTGGGGCATCAGGCGCAACAAAGAGCGTATCTGGCAGGTGCTCTGCCAGCACATCTGCCAATCCCAAGAGGTCCGCACCATTGGCTCCATATCCGTGTAAAAACACAACAACGGATTTGACGGACCCTGAAAGTGCGTCTTTGCGTCCTGAAGTTAATACGCGTGTCATCTTATCTTATCCCCTCTCGAGATTTTGCATGTTTGTAATAGGCCCACAGAAGACGCGCTGCAACAGCTCTCCATGGTGACCAGTTTTCAGCCATTTTTCGTAATTGCTTTTCACTCGGACGAGTGTCCAGTTCAAAGAGGATCCGGACAGCCTCTTGAAGGGCAAGGTCACCGGGTGCAAAAACATCTGCCCGGCCAAGACTGAACATGGCATATATTTCCGCCGTCCAAACACCAATGCCCGAAATTTCTACAAGTGTTTTGACAACATCCTGCGTGCTTGCCTGCCTGAGCGCAATGTAATCGATGTCCGCATCACACAGTGACCGCGCATAGCGGATTTTCTGTCGGCTCAAACCACAGGCGCGCAAATCGTCATCGCTGGCATTTTGAATTGTGACAGGCGTAATCAGTTCCGCCTCTTTAAGGCGTCGCCAAATTGCATCCGCTGACGCCACACTCAGTTGCTGACTGACGATAGCGCCAAGTAATTGGGAAAATCCGTCTTCTCGCAACCGCAAAGGCAATGGTCCCGAAGTCTGTGCAGCGTGCGCGAATTTAACGTCTGTCTCTCCAAGCCATTTCACTCCTTCCGCGACACAGGCGTCAGAGACAATTAATCGCTCCGCACGGAGCGTGAACTTTCCGGTTTCATTATTCGCGCTCACGTCATAGGCCTTTGATCCATCATGAACAAACCTGACCCATTCGGAGCCTCTGCGCAAGGCGGAATACTCACTTTAAAATTTGCGCCCCTTTACGCAGCAGCACAGACGTTCCGTCACCCCCAAAACAAGGAGTTGTCTTTTATCGGCTTTGGGTCTAACGCAGGTTTATGAAATTCATCCAGTCAGACAGCGATGCAAAGCGCAACGCTATCATCTTTATAATTGCCCAAGCGACCATGGGATCGCAAATGCCGATGATTTTTATTCTCGGCGGGCTCGCAGGTCAGTCTTTGGCTGAGAATATTTGTTATGCAACATTGCCGATTTCCATGATTGTTTTGGGCTCGATGCTAACTGCTCCTGTTTTGTCACAAGTCATGCAAAAATACGGTCGAAAAGCTGGATTTTTGCTTGGGGCTTTTGGAGGGGCAATCGGAGCGACGATTGGCGCTTTGGGACTTTATTACCAATCATTCCCGCTTTTTCTTTTTGGTAGCCTGTTCACAGGCGTTTATATGTCTGCTCAGGGATTTTACAGATTTGCGGCGCTTGACACCGCCTCTGACGCATTACGCCCTAAGGTCATCTCTTACGTTCTTGCCGGTGGCCTTTTGGCAGCCGTAATCGGGCCACAACTTGTTAAAGTGACGGCCCATGCTTTGGTCGTTCCTTATCTGGCAACCTATCTTGCGGTCATAGCACTAAATGTCTTTGGATCCGTCGTCTTTCTGTTTCTTGCACCCCCCGTTCCAGATACCGAATATCAAGAAGTGGGTATATCTCGGACCCGATGGCAGCTGTTGCAGGACCCAAAAATTCTAATCTCTATGTTTTGTGCCATGGTAAGCTACGCGTTGATGAACCTGATGATGACCTCCACACCATTGGCCGTTGTCGGATGTGGATTTGATGAAAACAGAGCCGCCGATGTGGTTTCAGCACATGTATTGGCGATGTTTTTACCCTCTTTTTTCACGGGGCATTTGATCGCAAAATATGGAGCCGAGCGCATTATAGGAATTGGTTTGGTGCTTTTGACGATATCTGCCTTTGCCGGATTGAGCGGAGTTGACCTTGGCAATTTTTTTGCAGCACTCATTCTTTTGGGTCTTGGCTGGAACTTCGGATTTATCGGCGCCACAACCTTACTGGCAAATTCATATGCACCATCGGAGCGGGCAAAAGTCCAAGGTTTGAATGATTTTTTGGTTTTTGGCAGCGTAACGGCGGCTTCATTTGGTTCTGGCTGGTTGATGAATTGTTCCGGATCATCGGTTGTCAAAGGTTGGTCTTCTGTGAATATCGCGATGCTGCCTTGGCTTTTACTAGCCGCGATTGCCTTGCTTTGGCTTTACAGACAAAAAATATCCAAACCTGTTCATTCCTAAATTTTGCATCCTTGAACCCGCCGATCAGACTGGACAAATTTTTCGGTCATCCCGCAGGTAAACCTTTGCCATAGTGGGCCGTAATGCAATTCATGACTGATGCACAACACGTAAAATTTATCTGGCAGCTTTTGGCCTTGCGCAAGCGCATGGATGTGGATCCTTACGGTTTATCAAAGGATGAATTGATGCTGTTGCAAAGTTATGATGTCGCAGACCCCAACCTTACCAAAGCCCTGTAAGCCTGCGCAGCATAAGAGCCAAGCTATGAGAACCGTCACCGCGCAAAAGGCCTCCGGTCAGTATTTTTTCTGGAGAGCGGACAGCGGTCTTTAAAATTACCCCGCTTTGCCATCCTCCCAAAAAAACGTAACCCGCTTCTTTCGATACCTTTTTGCGCGCCTTACGAGCTTTGAACAAGCGATCTAGTCCCTCTTGTGCCTGAGCGCGCAGCGCGTTCTCTGAGCGGTCTAAAATAGGTTGACAGCCCGCGCTGTACAATTTGGGTGTCGCAAGAAAAAACCGAGCAAGGCCTGACGCATAGCCAAAATTATGCACGACTTCTTCTTCACATGCTCCAAGCATCCGCGCGGCAACAAGGAGAAGTGAGGAGGATGTTGCCTCCAAATAGGCTTCAAATTCAGAGTGGCTGGCAAAAGGGTCTTTATAGATATCCCATCGCCGAGCGGCAACCAAGCGCTGCAGCGTGCGGGCGCTGTCAGGAGTGAGAAGCTTTGCTAAAGGACTTACAACCTCATGCCTGCGTACAGTGCCGCCCGTCGCGATCTCTTCCAAAGCATCATGCCACCACTGAAGCCGCATTTCCGCAATCATTGTCTCTTGTGATATCCAAGGTGCACGTGCTGTTTCCAAGTTAAACGCAAAAATCACAAATAAACTTGGACGATACTGCGCTGGCACCGCCATTATCGCGCGAAAACGTACCGGATCGCCCTTTTCTACTATTTGTGCACAGGCAACAATATTCTGATCCATTTGTTTTTTCTTAGATCCCACGTTTAGCTAACCCGCTCTAACCTTGGACCTTTACATGCACGGTCTTTTCCCAAAAAGGAACAACTGATTTTGCAGATTAATGCTCCGACGACAAAGCCAGCCGTTGCACTGAATTTTGAACATCGTCCGAAAGACAAGATTTAACAGGCAAAGTCATTTGCAGTTCGCCACCTGAGAACAACCGCAGACATGATCAAAACAGTG
>LFER01000029.1 GCA_001510135.1 Alphaproteobacteria bacterium casp-alpha6 | reverse complement strand
CCAAAACGGCGAAGAGGGCAACGCAGACATCGAAAACCGCGTCAAAGCAGAAGTCAAATCCCTCTGCAACCAATTCCCCATATATTAAGGAATTTTCAACGCAAGTTAATACAAATTTAAGACCTCATTTCCTAAAACATCCCCTAGATGATGCGTAAGTCAGATGAGGCAATAAAAGAAAGCGAAGCCGCGCTTGGTCGATGGCTTCGCAAACATCCTTGGAACCCATAAGCATACATGGATCTAAGCCAGCACAAACGAAAGTTATGTCATCAGCCTGTCGAAGATGGGATCTTGGTATATGGTGCGTTACCTTGGCTTTGCAACCGTGACGATTGTAAGCCATGCGCATCTAAACAAAGCGAAAGTTCTGTAAAGAGGTTTGGGCGGGTTCCCCTGCCCAAACCGTAACAAAATATGTTATTTGACGACGATGCGGCCATCCTTATATGGCGTAAAGGCGCCGTTTTTCGCCAAAAACTCTGCCGTCACATCTGCCAAGTCAGGACCGAAATCATAGGCATTCATCGCGGAGCGGAACATTTTATAGCCGTCTCCGCCATTGCGTACATAATTGTTGGACACAATGCCGTATGTTTTTTCAAGATCCAAAGGCGTACCCGCAATCATCACATAGCTGATCCGGCTTCCGGCGGGTTGGGCGGCATCAAAAGCATAGGTCATCCCCGCCACTTGCGGGAAGCGCCCAGCGCCTTCTTCCACCTGACTGACGCCATTTTCCAGCGCCTCAAGCAGTACGGCACCGGTCACCTGGAAGGTGGAGAGCGTATTTTGGAAAGGCAATACAGTAAGCACTTCGCCCATAGTCACCGGTCCCTGATCGATAGAAGCGCGAATGCCGCCCCCGTTTTGAATGGCAACATCGATCCCCTGACTGCGCACACGTTCCAGCATTGCATCAGCAATCAAATTGCCCATGGCACATTCCATTGCGCGGCATTCTTCGCGCACGCCCACAATTTCGCTCGCTGTTTCTGCAACAACACGATTGCGGATCTCATCGAGCGGTTTTGCAGCCTCTGCAATTCGCGCAACTGTCCCGCTGTCTTCTGCGACACCGCCATCCATGATAAGTGGTTCGCCCGTGGCAGAGATAATTTCTCCCCCGTCGTTGAACACAACGTTCAATTCACCCAAAAATTTTCCATAAGCATAGGCGGATACGATTGCGGTTGATCCAACCATGGTCGGATATGGCCCTTCTGCCCTGTCGGACGTGTTTGAAAGATATGTGTTTGAGTGACCGCCAACAATAATATCAACGCCAGTTGTTTCGGCAGCTACGCGTTTATCGACACCATATCCAGAGTGCGACAGCACAATGATTTTGTTCACGCCGGCTGCCGTCAATTTATCAACTTCTCCCTGTACTGCCGCCACAGGATCAGAGAATGTGATATTGGGACCGGGTGAGGCGAGTTCATCTGTATCATCAGGCGTTAGACCAATGAGCCCGATCTTTTCCCCACCTTTTTCAATCACAGTCGATTTTTGCAAAACGCCCGCAAGCGCAGGTTCTTTTGAAACATCCGCATTTGACATCAGTACCGGAAACTTCACAGCATCCATAAAGCCACGCAATACTTCTGGACCATCGTCAAATTCGTGGTTTCCGACGGTCATCCCATCGTAACCCAGTTTGTTCATCATTTCTGCGGCAAGTTTGCCTTTGTAGTAGGTATAAAATAGCGTCCCCTGAAACTGATCGCCGCCATCAACAAGAATGTTGTTTTGCGATCTCGAACGCGCCTCACTGACTGCCGTGACCAAGCGGGCGCTTCCGCCAAAGCATTTGCCCTCTGCATTGTCCTCTGCCCCACAGCCACTGTCGTATTTGCTGATCGGTTCAAAGCGTGCATGAAAATCATTCGTATGTAAGACGGTTAGCTGGTAATCAGCGAATGCCGTCTGTGCTCCCAACAGCAAGGCCGCAAGAGAAATGGTGGTTTTTAGCATCATTGTATACCCCTTGTAATTTGGTGCCGAACAGGCCAAAGCATACCCATCTGGTTCGTGTCAAAAAAGTTAAAACTTTTGCGGCAGTAAGGCAGTTTCCATTAAAAGGGCAATGATTCCTGATGCACATATTCAAAATCCTGCTCCCGCAAGAATGGCAAGAATTAAAGATAACTGGACAGACGTCTGGCGCTCCCATTGACGTGAAAGACGGATATGTTCATTTTTCCACTGCAGCACAGCTTCGTGATACCGCCGCAAAACATTTTCCTGCGCAAAAAGAGATTGTGGTTTTGGCCTGTGAGACAGATCTGATGGAAAGCGAGTTAAAATGGGAAACTTCGCGCGGTGGTGATTTGTTCCCGCATCTTTATGGACCATTAGACATCAGGTTTGTCGTCTGGCATGAAACCGTTGACCTTAAGGATGGAGTGCACCAGTTTCCCAGTAGGATACCTTTGATATGATGGAACAGATTGGCCTTCGGGTTTTGCGTAAATTTGACCCAGAAGTTGCTCACAGTCTGGCGATCAAAGCGCTGCAAACAGGCCTAAGCCCGCAGGTACGCACCGTCAGCTCTGATCGGTTGAGAACGACTGTTGCAGGGCTTCAACTGCCAAATCCAATTGGCTTGGCGGCGGGCTTTGACAAAAATGCAACCGCATTGGCGGGTTTGTCCCGCTCTGGTTTTGGGTTTGTCGAAGTGGGGGCAGCGACTCCACTTCCCCAGCCGGGCAATCCCAAACCACGCTTGTTTCGTCTCAGCGAAGACCGCGCGGCCATCAATCGTTTCGGGTTCAACAATGACGGGATGGAAGTGATCGCAGAGCGCCTTGCCAAACGTCCAAAAGGTTTGATCGTGGGATTAAACCTTGGTGCAAATAAAACAAGCGAAGACCGCGCTGCAGATTTTGCCAAAGTGCTGGTGCATTGCGGGCTGAATGTTGATTTTGCTACCGTGAACGTGAGCAGCCCAAACACAGAAAAGCTGCGCGATTTGCAGGGCAAAGAAGCGCTCGGTGCCCTTCTTGCAGGCGTTATGGACTCCCGCGCAACGCTGGAAAAGCCGCTTCCTGTCTTCCTCAAAATCGCGCCTGATCTGGACCAAAGCGCGCTGGAAGATATTGCAGAAATTGTCATCGAACAGACGCTGGACGGCGTCATCGCAACCAATACGACTTTGGGGCGCGACGGATTAAAAAGTGCGCATCGCAGCGAAACGGGCGGGTTATCAGGCAAACCGCTTTTTGCGCGCTCCACCCGAATTCTCGCGGAGCTTTCGCATCTCTTGGGAGGCCGCGTTCCGCTGATCGGGGTTGGTGGCATTTCTAATGCGCAGGATGCCTATGACAAAATCTGCGCCGGTGCCAGCGCCGTGCAACTTTACACCGCATTGGTTTATGACGGCCTGTCGTTGGTGGAAAAGATTGCCTCTGGTCTTGATCGTATGCTGGAAAGAGACGGCTTTGACAGACTGCATGATGCCGTTGGATGCAGGGTCCAGGATTTCAGATAGCGCCCGCGTCTGCGCGCGCTTCAAGGCGGGGATAGCACAGAGCGAGTGTCACGCCGCGCGCCAGAAACGAGATCAGCAAAGACATCCATAGACCATGGTTCCCAAGCCACGGAACAAAAATGCTAATGCTAAGCGCATAAATTATCACGCTCACAGCCATCATATTGCGCATCACAGCGGTCTGTGTGGCACCAAGGAAAATTCCGTCAAACATAAAAGCCACCAAACCGAACAACGGCGCGGCCACAACATACGGCAGAAACCGGATCGCCTCGCTCTGAACCTCCGGTGACTTGGTAATAAGGTGGATAATATCGCCACCTGTAAATGCAAAAATCACTGCCAAAATTGCAGAACTCGCGATCCCCCATTTTGCGCACATCACAGCGCTTTTGCGCAAGGCCGGTCTGTCTTTCGCGCCAAAGGCCTGCCCGACAAGGGCTTCGACTGCAAAGGCAAAGCCGTCAAGTGCATAAGATGTGATCATCAAAAACTGCAGCAAAACCTGATTTGCCGCCAAGGGCACATCCCCAAACCGCGCGGCGATGAAGGTAAAAGAAACAAAAATGACCTCTAGCATCATGGTACGCAGCATAATATCGCCATTCACAACGAACATGCGTTTGAGTTTCACCCGATCAAAGACCACGCCCCAAGCCCGCGCAGCGGCACTAAGGAGGGTCTTTCTACAAATAAACAGACCGTAGAAAAGCCCGGTGATTTCAGCCAGAGCCGTGGCAATTGCCACACCCTGAACCCCCCACCCCAACGACAGAACAAACAGCAGGTCCAATCCTGCATTCAATCCATTCATAAGCAGTTGCAAATAAAGAACGTCTTTGGTGCGCTCCTGCGCGATGAGCCAACCGTTCAACGCGAAAAGAGCAATGGCCGCAGGCGCCGTAAGAATACGAATGCCAAGGTATTCTAGCGCCAGCTCCTCCACCTCGACGGTCGCAGGCGAAAGAACAAAAGCCCCATAAAAGAGCGCCCACTGAAAGACGAGAATACCAGCCCCAGCCAAAAATCCCGCAAACAGAACGCGGGTCAAAAGTGCTGCAACCTCGTCATGGTCCCCTGCCCCCACCGCTTGCGATGTCAGCCCAGTGGTTCCCATCCGCAAAAACCCAAAAAACCAGTAAAAGACGCTGATCACGAGCGACCCTATGGCGACCGCACCAATGGGAATGGGGGATGCGATTTGACCCACAACAAAGGTATCCACCGCCCCAAGGAGCGGCACCGTCGAATTCGCAAGCACAATTGGAAAGGCAATTTTTAAAATACGCCGGTGGGTGATTTCCATTTAGGACACGCTGCCTTTCGCGGCTGTCAATGATTTGGGCGTCAAAAAATGACCTTTTGCCTGTGCAAACATACGATCACGGTTATCTTGCCAAGCCTCAACAAAAACAGACGCATACCGCCGCCCGGAACGCGTCACGCGCGCACGTGCGTAGGCATCACGTGGCAGACCGGAACGCAGATAATCCACTGTAAAATCAATCGTTTTGGGCAATTCTATCTGAGACAGGATTGAGGTGCCTTGCGCTGCGTCAGAGGGTGTTTCAATTTCTTTCCAAAGACTCGACCAGCTCAGTTCAATCACGGCTGATATTTCAAGAAAGGCTGCAATAGCGCCCCCGTGCAGCGCCGGTAACCCGGGATTGCCAATAAGCTTATCGCTGTAACGCATAATCGCTGTTAACTCATCACCTCTTCGATCAAAGCTGACCCCCAAAAACTGGATATAGGGGATTGAACTGACCAATACCCCAAGTGCCTCATCTCGGCGTTGTTTTATGACCTGAACCGGTTCCGGACGCGGTTTAATCATTCTTACGTCCCCGCCACAAAGGCACCAGAGGCCGTCGCCACGGGCCGGTCATCATCATCATCCAGTGCCACAGCACGCACAAATGCCACGCTTCGGGTCACGTTGTAACAGGTCGCTTTTGCACGGATTGTTTGACCAGGTTTTGCAGGGCGCATGTAATCCACGCGTAAATCAATAGTTGCAGTTAATCCTTTTTGTTCGGGATGACTGATGACAGCCGCACCACAGCAGGTATCTAATAATGCAAAAACTGCACCGCCGTGAATCACACCAGTTCTGGGGTCTCCGATAAATCGCTCATCGTAATTCATATGCATTTCCACGACGCCCTGACCAATCGACTCAAACCAAATTCCAAGTTCTTTGGCGTGGGGAATAGCCTCCATAAACTGGCGCGCCTGTGATTTATTATCGATAACCAAAATTGATCTCCCAAAATTTTGAGCACTATGCGTCCCTTTGACAGTAAACCGCAAGTGCCACGGTTGCTCTTCCGTAATCTTCGATTTAATTTGATGCCAAGAGGGAAGATGAATGACAGAAACAAAACTCAGTTTTAAAGAAATGTGCGCCAAGTTTGCGGTAACACCGCGCACCTTGCGGTATTATGAGTATATCGAACTTTTGCAGCCTCAAAGAGAGGGGCGGTCACGGTTTTATGGACCTCGCGAAGTTGCACGGATGACCCTGATTCTAAGGGGGCGCAAATTTGGATTTCTTCTCGAAGAACTGCGACAGTGGCTCGAAATTTACGATGAAAAAGGCACTGTTGCCCAGATGCAAGTCTTTAATGATTTGGCCGAGCGAAAAATCATTGAACTTAAAGAGCAGCAAGTTCAATTGGCGCAAACCATTGAAGAACTGAAAGAATTGCGCATCAAGAGTGTTGAGATCGTTAATAAGAATACTGCAAACTCTGCAACAACCAGCACAAAAAGTTGACGCAACGTTCAACTTACGTAAACTTTAAAATTTCTGTATTGCTGACTCAGATGCGTATTTCGCGCATAATATGAGAACGCGTATGACCGATGAAACATTTCTGACTATTCGTCAAATGTGTGACGAATTCGACGTATCCGCCCGAACACTTCGGTTTTACGAAGCCAAAGAACTTTTGTTCCCCCTTCGTATTGGACAAAAACGTCTGTTCGGGAAAAGAGACCGCGCGAGAATGAAGCTGATCGTTCGCGGAAAACGATATGGCTTTTCACTTGAAGAAATCCGCCAGCTTTTGGATCTTTACCGCTCTGGCGGCCCGCAAAATCCCCAAATGATCAAAACCTATCAAATCGCCCAAGAACGGCTCGCTGATCTTATTCAGAAACGGGATGACCTTAGCGAGGTGATCCAAGAGTTACGCGAACAGATCAAATGGGGCGAAAATTTAATCAATTCATTGCCGCCCTCAGAGGATGGCATACAGGCGCAAATTTCAAACGAATAAGAGGGACAAATGCCACGTTATACCCCACCCGTAAGAGATATAAGTTTTATCTTACAAGATGTCCTCGATGTGGCGGGATTAAATATTCCGGGTTACGAAGACCTAGATGAAGAATTCGTCTCTGCTGTATTGAATGAGAGCGGAAAACTCTGTGAAGAGGTCCTCGCGCCATTAAACACAATTGGTGATGTTCAGGGATGTGTACTGGAAAATGGAATTGTGCGTACGCCGCATGGGTTCAAGGACGCCTTTGAAGAAGTGAAATCTGGCGGCTGGCCTGGGCTTGACTGCGATCCTGAATTTGGCGGGCAAGGCATACCGTTTGTGCTTGCAAGCGCTGTGACAGAGATGTTTTCCTCGTCGAATATGGCTTTTAGCATGTATCAGGGCCTGACCCATGGCGCCTATTCTGCAATCCATGCACATGGGTCAGAAGAGCAGAAAAAAACCTATCTCCCGAAAATGGTCAGCTGTGAATGGACCGGTACCATGAATTTGACCGAACCCCATTGCGGCACAGATCTGGGTCTGATGCGGACCAAAGCCACCCCACAGACTGACGGGTCCTATGCAATAAAAGGACAAAAGATTTTCATCTCGGCCGGCGAACATGATTTGGCGGAAAATATCATTCATCTTGTGCTTGCTAAAATTGATGGTGCCCCTGAAGGGATCAAAGGGGTGTCACTTTTTATTGTCCCAAAACACTTGGTCAACGAAGATGGCAGCCTTGGTCAGCGTAACGCCTTATCCGTTGGCAAAATCGAAGAAAAAATGGGAATACACGGCAATGCGACCTGCGTTATGAATTATGACGGGGCGACCGGTTATCTCGTGGGAGAAGCGCATAAAGGCATGCGCGCAATGTTTACAATGATGAACGAAGCGCGACTTGGCGTCGGTATACAAGGATATGCACAGGCCGAAGTCGCCTATCAAAACGCTCTGGATTATGCGCAAGACCGTCTCCAAGGGCGCTGTGTCGTTGAAGCCAAAAATCCAAATGGCCCTGCGGATCCTTTGATCGTCCATCCCGATATCCGGCGCAGTTTGATGGATCAAAAGAGCTTTGTCGAAGGCGCGCGCGCGTTCACATTGTGGGGCGCGCACCTTATTGACCGCCACCACCGTCTGAATGATCAGTCCGCCAATGGTTTAATCAGTCTGCTTACGCCTGTCATCAAAGGGTTTTTGACAGATAAGGGGTTTGACATGTGTATTCAGGCACAACAGGTCTACGGAGGGCATGGATATATCGAAGAATGGGGCATGTCACAATTTGCCCGCGATGCCCGAATTGCAATGATTTATGAGGGCGCAAACGGCGTTCAGGCGCTTGACCTCGTGGGGCGAAAATTGGGGCAGGACGGTGGCAAACACGTCATGGCATTTTTTGAATTGCTGCGTAACTTTGCTTCCGAAAATAAAGGGACACATGCATCCTTTGACCAGAACTTTCTTGATCCATTGAAACAGGCAGGCAAAGATCTACAGGCAGGCGCGATGTATTTTATGGAAGCCGGAATGAAGAACCCTAATCATGCCTTGGCTGGGTCTTATGATTTCATGCATATGTTTGGGCATGTTTGTCTCGGTCTGATGTGGGCGCGCATGGCCAAGGCGAGCTACGATGCACTGGCAAGAGGCGCAGATGACGCTGCGTTTTATGAGACAAAGATCGCAACAGGGCGGTATTATATGCTCCGTCAACTACCCGCGACCGCGCTGCACCTCAAACGCATAGGATCCGGCGCAGAGCCTGTCATGGCGCTTGATGCCGCCAATTTTTGACCCAGAAAGGTTATCCAAAACATGGGACTGATGAAATCCAACTGGATGACAGACGAGCACCAGATGTTGTCCGAAATGACAGCGAAATTTATCGCTGAAGAATGGTCACCCCACTTTGAACGCTGGCGCAAACAGGGCGAGATGGACCGGGACACCTGGCGTCAAGCGGGGGAGCTCGGTCTGTTGTGCCCGTCCATCCCAGAGGAATACGGTGGACACGGTGGTGATTTTGGACACGAAGCAGCCATTCTCATAGAAGGTAGCCGCGCCAACCTTGCGAGCTGGGGACAAGGCATTCATTCAGGCATTGTGGCGCATTACATCCTCGCCTATGGAACCGAGCAGCAGAAAAAACGCCTTCTACCCAAAATGGTCACAGGGGAGCTGGTCGGCGCCCTCGCGATGACAGAACCCTCAGCGGGCTCCGATGTTCAGGCGATCAAAACAAAAGCTTTAAAGGATGGGAATGCCTATCGTCTTAGCGGGCAAAAGACCTTTATCACCAATGGGCAACATGCCAACATCATTCTCGTCGCAGCCAAAACCAATCCGCAGGAAAAGGCAAAAGGAACGTCTCTTATCATCTTGGAAACGGATGGCGCCGAAGGATTCACGCGTGGCCGCAATCTGGATAAAATCGGTCTTAAGGTCGCCGATACCTCTGAACTCTTTTTCGACAATATTGAAATTGCGCCGGACAATATTTTGGGTGGAGAAGAAGGTCAGGGATTTTATCAGATGATGAAACAACTGCCTCAGGAACGTCTGATCATTGGTTGCGGTGCCGTGGGTGCCATGGAAGGGGCGATTGAACGCACAATCACCTATTGTAAGGAACGCGAAGCATTTGGTGGACCAATTTTGCAGTTCCAGAACACCAAATTCAAACTCGCCGAATGCAAAACCAAAACCATGGTTGCGCGCGCGTTTCTCGATAATTGTATTGAAGAGCACTTGAGCGGAGAATTGACTGTGGAAAAGGCGGCAATGTGCAAATATTGGCTTACTGACACACAAGGCGAAGTGCTTGATGATTGTTTGCAACTCCATGGCGGCTATGGATTCATGCAGGAATATGCCATCGCAGAAATGTGGACCGATGCCCGCGTGCAGCGGATTTATGGCGGAACCAACGAAATCATGAAAGAACTGATCGCGCGCAACCTTTAACCCAGCGAAAGAAGGGACGTTCCCATGCCTCCGGCGGGAGTATTTACACAAAGAAAAAATGCGCGCCTGCGAGTCGGTCCAGAGGCCGATCACAGACGCGACTTTTCCTTTGACGCCCATCGGCTCTCCAGCCTGTTGCGCTATTTCAGGCTGAAAGGTAAAGTTTAATATTCGGTAACTTTTTGACTTTTTCTTTGTAAAAATACTCAAATAATCCGGACCCTGAAAAACCACTGAACTTCGACGCGGAGAAAAAATATGAAATTATATTGTTTTGGCGAAAGCGGACATAGTTACAAAGCAGCTCTTGCACTTGAGTTGGCGGGATGTGACTGGCAGCCAGTTTTTGTAGATTTTTTCAATGGAGAAACCCGAACTGAGGCCTATCGGAAGGACATCAACAACATGGGCGAAGCTCCGGTTTTAGTCGATAAAGAAATCAAACTCAGCCAATCGGGTGTTATCCAATCTTACATAGCGGAAAAAACCGGCCGCCATGGGGGAGAAACAGAGGCTGAAAAACGACACATTTTGCGTTGGATCCTTTGGGACAACAGCAAGTTTTCAACCACAATCGGAATGACGCGATATCTGATGAACTTTGTTCCTGAAGATCATCGCCCTGATGCTGTGATCAAATTCAACCAAAGTCGTTTGAAAGTCGCCTATCGCGTTTTGAACGATGCATTGGACGGACGTGAATTTTTGGTGGGCCGTTCAATCACCCACGCCGATATGACCTGCTGCGGGTATCTGTTTTATCCCGAAGAATTCGGATTTGACCGTTCTGACTGGCCTAATATCAACCGTTGGCTCACGAACATTTCTTCAACACAGGGCTGGAAGGCCCCATATGACCTCATGCCCGGCAGCCCAGCCGATCGCGCGTAAAGGAGCAACCATGAAAGACGTTTATATTTATGATGCCGTTCGCACCCCCCGCGGAAAGGGACGCGCGGATGGAAGCCTGCACGAAGTGACCGCACTTCGCCTGTCAACCACGGCGCTAAACGCGATCAAAGAGCGCAACGGCCTTGACGGTCACGCCGTAGAGGATGTGATTTGGGGCAATGTCACGCAAGTTGGCGAACAAGGCGCCTGTTTGGCGCGCTCTGCGGTTTTGGCCTCTGATCTGGACGAGAGCATTCCGGGGCTTTCCGTCAATCGCTTTTGTGCCTCAGGGCTTGAGGCCGTGAACTTGGCGGCAAACCAAGTACGCGGGGGCGCAGGCGATGGGTATATCGCAGGTGGTGTGGAAAGCATGAGCCGTGTTCCCATGGGCAGCGATGGCGGCGCGGTCGCCGTCGATCCTTCTTTTACCTTTGATCAGTATTTTGTTCCCCAAGGGATTGGTGCCGATATCATCGCCACAGAATACGGCTTTAGCCGCGACACCGCCGATGAATTGGCCGTTGAAAGTCAAAGACGCGCGAAAGCCGCTTGGGATGACAGCCGGTTTTCCAAATCCATCGTGCCTGTCACAGATATCAATGGGCTCACAATTCTTGATTACGACGAATTCATGCGCCCGGGCACCGATATGCAGTCGCTTGGCGCCTTAAAACCCTCTTTCAAAGATCAAGGGGAGGTCATGCCGGGCTTTGATAAAGTGGCTTTAATGAAATACCCCCATCTGGAGCGGATCAATCACATTCACCACGCCGGCAACAGTTCAGGCATTGTGGACGGCTCGGCGGCCTTGTTGATCGGCAACAAAGAATTTGGCGAAAGATATGGTCTCAAACCCCGCGCGCGCATCAGGTCTACTGCGAAAATCGGCTCTGACCCGACGATCATGCTGACAGGCCCTATTCCCGTCACAGAAAAAATCCTGCGCGAAAGCGGCATGAAAATCAACGATATTGATCTTTTTGAGGTGAACGAAGCCTTTGCCAGCGTTGTGTTGCGCTTTGAGCAGGCCTTTGGTGTTGATCATGAAAAGGTGAATGTAAACGGTGGATCAATTGCCATGGGCCATCCACTTGGTGCAACGGGCGCCATTATTCTTGGCACGCTTTTGGATGAGTTGGAACGCAGCGATAAGGAAACCGGACTTGCAACGCTTTGTATTGGTTCCGGCATGGGCGCTGCCACGATTATTGAGCGCGTCTAATGCCTAAAATCGTGGTGCCGCCGCTGCAAACAGAACCTTCTGCTCCACATCCTGTTTTGGGGGTGGCGCTTGGGGAATACGAATACAGCGTTCTGGGTGAGGCAGGAGGGCTGAGCCAGTTTGGAGTGCATATCGAAGTGTTACCGCCCGGCTCGCATTCTTCGTTGCATCATTGGCACGAAACCGAAGACGAGATGATCTATATGCTTTCGGGCGAAGTGGTTCTTGTCGAAGAGACCGAAACGCTAATCAAGGCAGGTGATGTTACCTGTTGGCCCGCGGGTCATCCTGTTGGCCATCACCTTGAAAACCGAAGCACCGCCAAAGCGTCTTACCTGACCATTGGCACACGTAAAACCAAAGACGTGATCCATTACCCTGATCATAATCTTATTTCCCACAAAGACGGTGACGCGCGCCGGCATACCCATGCCGATGGCCGCCCTTTTGACTCTGGAGCAAAACATGACTGAATCCACCGCAACCGATTTTACAATGACCAAAGACGGCGAGGGCATCGCCACCATCACATGGGATTGCCCGGGCAAATCCATGAACGTGCTGAATATGGAGGCGCTCCTGCATCTTGACACATTGGTGGATGACGCATTGGGCGATGAGGCCGTCAAAGGGATCATCATCACCAGCGGGAAAAAAGATTTCGCCGGTGGAATGGACCTTAATGTTCTCGCACAAATGAAAGCCGCCGCAGGCGACAATCCGGCCAAAGGCGTCTTTGAGGGCATTATGCAAATGCATGGCGTGTTGCGCAAAATCGAACTGGCCGGCATGGATTTCAAAACCAAAAAGGGCGGTAAACCTGTGGCGGCCGTTCTGCCGGGGACGGCAATGGGGATCGGTCTGGAACTCCCTATGTCCACGCACCGCATCTTTGCCGCAAATAATCCAAAGGCAAAAATCGGGTTTCCCGAAATTCTCGTGGGTCTTTTCCCAGGCGCGGGTGGCACAACCCGGTTGGTACGCAAATTGGGGGCGATGGGGGCCTCCCCTTACCTGCTAGAGGGAAAATCGCTTGCGCCTGACAAGGCAAAATCCGTTGGCATGATTGATGAGGTGAGCGATGATCCCATGGCGGATGCGCGTGCTTGGGTGCTTTCAGCGGGGGATGCCGATTTGGTAAAGCCATGGGATGCGCGCGGCTATAAAATGCCGGGCGGGACCCCGTATCATCCCGCGGGATTCCTTACTTTTGTAGGAGCCTCTGCGATGGTCAACGGCAAAACACAAGGGGCCTTTCCTGCTGCCAAAGCTTTGCTCTCTGCTGTCTACGAAGGCGCGCTTGTTCCCTTTGATACAGCCCTGCGGGTTGAGGCGCGATGGTTTACCAACGTGATTATGAACCCCTCCTCAGCTGCGATGATCCGCAGTCTTTTCATCAACAAACAGGCGCTTGAAAAAGGGGCGGTCAGACCGGCTGAAGTTGCCGATCAATCTGTAAAAAAAGTTGGAGTTCTGGGTGCGGGGATGATGGGCGCAGGCATCGCGCTTGTCTCTGCCCAGGCTGGCATTGATGTGGTCTTGATTGACCAAAGCCAAGAGGCCGCGGACAAAGGCAAAGCCTATTCAGAAGCCTACATGGACACGGGCATCAAGCGGGGCAAAGCCACGAGCGAAAAGAAAGAGGCGCTATTGTCCCGTATAACTGCCACCACAGATTACGCGGCCTTGAAAGATGCAGATCTCATCATCGAAGCGGTGTTCGAAGACCCTGAAATCAAAGCCACCGTCACCAAAGCGGTTGAGGCGGTTATCCCTGAGACCTGTATTTTTGCCTCAAACACCTCAACGCTTCCGATCAGCGATCTTGCAAAATCAAGCGTCAGGCCAGAGCAATTCATCGGCATCCATTTCTTTTCGCCGGTCGAACGCATGATGCTTGTAGAGATTATCAAGGGCAAAGAAACCGGTGACCGCGCGGTCGCCAAGGCGCTGGATTACGTGCGCCAGATCCGTAAAACACCGATCGTTGTGAATGACGCGCGGTTCTTTTATGCAAACCGCTGCATCATTCCCTATATCAACGAAGGCATCCGGATGGTGTCCGAAGGCATTGCACCAGCTTTGGTTGACAACGCGGCGCGGATGCTGGGCTTCCCTGTCGGGCCATTGCAGCTTGTCGATGAAACCTCAATTGACCTCGGTGCAAAAATCGCGCGCGCCACAAAGGCCGCGATGGGCAATGCCTATCCCGACGGGGCGGTAGATGATGTGATTTTCTGGATGGAAGGCGGCGGGCGGATCGGACGAAAAGCCAAGGCTGGTTTTTTCAAATACGACGAAAGTGGAAAACGGCTTGGGTATTGGGAAGGTCTCGGAGATCGCTATCCTCTTTTGGAGACCCAACCTGATTTGATTGACGTCCAACACCGTTTGATGTTCGCCCAAGCGCTTGAAGCAGTGCGCGCGCTTGAAGAGGGCGTGTTAATGGATATCCGCGAAGGCGATGTGGGCGCTATCCTTGGCTGGGGATTTGCCCCATGGTCAGGTGGCCCGCTCAGCTGGCTTGATATTCTGGGAAGTCCTTATGCCGCGGCACGCTGTGACGAACTTCAAGCCTCTTATGGGGATCGCTTTGCCTGCCCTGATCTTTTGCGGGATATGGGAGATAAAGGGCAAAGCTTTTATGGTCGGTTTTCAAACGCGGAAAACGCGGCCTGAATTCATCCTATCCCGTCACCGATGCGTAAATTCGCACGCCGGTGGCGGGGTTGAGCGAGAACGCTTACGACGATCTAAGCGCAATAAGAACCCCTGCCGCCGCAATCAGGCAAATGCCGATGAACTGCGCCGCAGTCAACGCTTCGGAAAATACAATCCACGCATAGAGCGGGGCGAAGATGAAGATGGAATATTCATAGACCGCCACGTAAGAGGCCTCTCCGATCTGATAGGCCCGTATAATCAAGCCTATTCCAATGACAGATCCAAAGGCCTGCAAAATTATATACCCGACTGCATCATCGATGGGCCAAACCCACCCACGACTGAGGTATCCCTCCACCCCAGGAAGAACTTCTGCGGGAGTCAAAGAGATGTAATAAAGCGCAACGCTTCCCATTGTGAATTGGATGCATAGCAACATCAGCAACATCGACAACGTGCTTTCCCCTTCGCACAGTTGACGTGTCGCAACAGATCCAGCCGCGTAGAACATCCCACCGAAAATGGGGAGGATGCTCAACCAATTAAGACGCATGAAATCCATCTCAAGCACCAAAATAATACCTAAAAATCCAATCCCAACAGCGACAATACGAATGGGCCCTATGCGCTGTCTTAGTAATAAAATACTGATCAACAGGACAAAAATAGGCGAGGTAAAAAGCCCTGCAAGCCCTTGTGCCATACTCAACAAACTGAGTGAGGAAAAATAAAACAACATCGCCACAGCAATTAAAAGGCTCCGTACAAAGACCGCCCAAAGCCTCTTTGGTCGCAAACTGCCCACACCTAAGAAGGACAACAAGGCGACAAAAGGAATGGCAAAGACTGCACGCACCGCCAAAAACTGCCAAATGCTCAAAAATTCGGCAATCCGAGAGATGTAATTGTCAATGATACCAATAACTGCCATCGCAGCAATCATTGTCAGCGCAGAGGCGCGCCCGTTGGTGGAAAGGTTTCCTTGCATGACTTTTCTTTGCCTGTTGACAGCGTTACATCTATTCCGAATACGACACGATAACTGGATTCTTCGGGAGAAAAAACATGGGTTGGTTGCGCGACGAAACTGGGCTTGGAAAAAACGCCGCAAATTATGTGCCTTTGACGCCATTATCGCATCTGCGGCGCGCGTCAACAGTTTTTCCCAACCATTTGGCTGTTGTTTACGGGGCACATCGCAAAACTTATGCACAATACTATGAACGCGCAACGCGCCTTGCCTCTGCCTTGCAAAAGATGGGTGTTGCACCGGGTGAAGTTGTCGCCACACTAATGCCAAATATCCCTGCGCAAGCCGAAGCGCATTTTGGCGTTCCAGCCTGTGCTGCGGTATTGAACACCATCAACGTGCGGCTTGATGTGGATACGGTCGCCTATATCTTTGACCACGGAGAGGCCAAAGTGGTACTAGCGGACACACAATTCTTGTCCCTCACTGAGGCCGCCTGCGAAGAGATGAATGGGGACGCACCCAAGATTATCGAAGTCCCTGATGCAGCAGCGGGTTTCCCTGCGAGTGGGAAATATCAAACCTACGAAGATCTTCTTGAAACGGGTGATCCCGATTTCAGCTGGATTATGCCTGAGGATGAATGGGAAAGCCTTGCGCTGAATTATACCTCGGGCACGACAGGACGACCCAAAGGTGTGGTCAGCCACCATCGTGGCTCATATCTGATGACAATGGGAACTGTGATCAGTTGGCGCATGACGCTCAATCCAGTGTTCATGACAATCGTGCCGCTTTTTCACTGCAACGGCTGGAACCACACATGGATGATGCCGCTCTTGGGTGGTACGCTTGTCTGTTGTCGCGATATTACGGCACGTGCGATCTATGATGCCATTGCCGATGAGGGTGTAAAATATTTTGGCGGCGCTCCCATCGTGCTTAATATGATTGTTAATGCCAAACCAGAAGAACGGCGTGCATTCGATCATACGGTAGAGGTATTCACAGCAGGCGCCCCCCCCGCCCCGCCAACGCTTGCCAAAATCGAAACGCTTGGTTTTAACGTAACACAGGTTTACGGGCTGACCGAAACCTATGGGCATGTCACCGAATGTACTTGGGATGAGGCACGCTGGGGCACGCTTGAAGGTGCCGATCGCGCTGCCGCCAAGGCGCGCCAAGGCGTGGCATTCCCGATGATGGAACATATCACCGTGATGGACGAAACCATGCAGCAGGTTCCGATGGATGGGGCAACGCAGGGCGAGATAATGATCCGCGGTAATTGCGTGATGAAAGGATACCTGAAGAACCAAGAGGCGACCGAAGAAAGCTTTGCCGGTGGATATTTCCATTCGGGTGATATTGCCGTGCAACATCCCGACACCTACCTTCAGATCGCAGACCGCGCCAAGGATATCATCATTTCAGGCGGCGAAAACATCAGCTCTGTGGAAATCGAAGGCGTGCTCATGGCACATCCATCGGTCTCACTTTGTGCTGTGGTTGCCAAGCCGGATGAAAAATGGGGGGAAGTGCCCTGTGCCTTTGTGGAACTTTTAGACGGCAAATCTGCGAGCGAAGAGGATATTATCCAATTTGCCCGCAGCAAAGTTGCCGGATTTAAAGCCCCCAAGCGTGTCGTGTTCCAAGAGCTTCCCAAGACCTCAACCGGCAAAATCCAGAAATTTGAACTCCGTGGGGTTGCAAAAAATCTGGACTAGTCTTTTATGGGCAGGGACCCGTTCAATCTGAAACCCCAGAGCAAGCTCTTATGCATAGATGACCGCCTTAGACAAATATGCCCGGATTGAGGCTGAAGGGCTCTGGCGGCAAAATGCTGAAAGCCAGCATCGCAATGTGATTGTTTCGGTGGGCCACGCGACGCTGACGATTACCGACACACAGGACCGGCCGCTGGCACATTGGTCCTTGGCTGCAGTTGCGCGTGACAATCCGGGACGTTTCCCAGCCGTTTTTTTCCCTGACGGAGATCCTGATGAACGTCTGGAACTCTCTGAACGTGAAAGCGAGATGGTCGAAGCCATCGAACGGCTTCAACGGGTCATTGAAAAGAGACGTCCTAAGCCGGGACGACTTCGAATTTTGATCACGCTGGGCATTCTATCCGCACTTGTCGGCCTCGCGGTTTTTTGGCTTCCCCAAGCGGTAAAAAATTACGCATTTCGGGTCGTGCCTCCGATCAAACAAAAAGAGATCGGGCTGGAATTACTGAATTATATCACTGATTTCAGCGGAAAGCCTTGTAATTCCGCATTCGCAAATAATGCGCTTACTCTGCTCGGGCAAAAGACCATCGGTGGGAAAGGATCACTTTTTGTCCTGCCTACCGGGCTCGACCAGACGATTCACCTACCAGGGAATTTGATACTGATCAGCCGTGATCTGGTAGAGGATTTCGAAGATCCGGATGTCTTGGCCGGCTTTGTAATTGCAGAACAGCTCCGCTACGAAAACGACGAAATCTTCAAAGATATTCTGAATTATGCGGGGACATTTGCAACATTCCGTTTGGTTACAACAGGCAGTTTACCTGCAGAGAAACTGCGCGCCTATTCAAAAGACTTGCTCATAAAACCTCAAACGTCTTTGAAGTTTGAAACACTGATCCAGCGCTTCCACGAAAAACGCATTCGCCTCACACCCTTTGCCTATGCGCTCGATGTTACGGGCGAAAAAACCTTTGCGTTGATCGAGGCTGATGGGTTGGCAGGCATTGACTTTGCGCCCAGTCTGCAAGACGGAAACTGGATCCAATTACAAAATATCTGCGGCGGGTGATCCGCGCTCTAAATCAAGGCTTGCACAATCGCAGAATTGTGCTGAAGTTGCGCCACGTGAGAGGCGAACTAAGATGCCAGAGGACAAATCAGAAAACCTTATGTTAGGGGCGGCTTATCTGGTCAGCGAATTGTTATTGTCCTTTGCAATTGCGAGTTTTGTAAAGCTCCTTGAACCAAGCATGGCAATTTTTGAGATTGTTTTTTACAGATATCTTTTGTGTTTACCTCTTCTGGTCCTTTATGGGCGATGGTCGCGTGGTCCCAATTTTCTTCTGATAAACAACATCCATATTCTAATATTGCGATCAATTTTTGGATTTATGGGGTTAAGTCTTTGGTTTTTGGCCATCGCACATATTGATATCAGCCTTGCGACCGCGCTTAGCAATACGATGCCAATTTTCATTGCCATATTATCTTTTCTCATTGGCAAAGAAACCGTCGGGCCGCGCAGAATTATCGCTGTGATCTGCGGGTTTGGTGGGGTCTTGGTACTATTGCTCCCGTTGGATGCTGAGGTCAGTTTACTTGGAACGCTTTATGCATTGAGCGGGGCATTTTTTGCCGGTCTCATGTTTGTTTACATCCGAATGCTCGGAAAAAGTGACGCAACGATTTCGACAGCAATTTGGTACAATAGTGCGGGTGTTATTTTTTCAGCGGTTTTATGGGCCATTTTTCCGGATCAAGCTCCTATACCCCCCGCCGAACAAACCGGATTCTCCACCGGCCTCATTCTGGCATTGATCGGCGTTCTGGCAAGTTTTCAACAGTTTTTTCTCGCGCAAAGTCATCGTTATGCCGAAGCGTCTGCACTCGCGCCATTGCATTACATCGCAATCCCGATCGGTGTTCTGGTGGGTGTGGTTTTATTCAACGAAGTGATCACAGCGAAATTTTTATTAGGAACGGCCGTGATCGTGGGCGTCAATTATTATATCTTTCTGCGGGAACGGGCGGCCGCGAGGGTAACATAGAATGAGCAAAGACAGCTCAAAATAGAACTAGAACAATATCGGGAAGCATCCTAAGGTGTCGCGTCGTAGTCCCAAATGAGGAGGGCCCATGGGTGCGTTTTTAAGTTCGCCACGTTCTGGTTATCTGGCTTGCACGATGGTTGTCTGCATTTGGGCTTTTTGGTTGATTGTCAGCCGGATCGGGGCAACATCAACGCTCACAATTTATGACCTCGCCGCACTGCGCTATGGGATCTCGGCTGTGGTTGCTTTGCCGTTTGTTATATTTTTCAAAGCTTGGAAGAATTTGCCGCTTCAGCGTATCGTGATCCTCACGTTCTTGCTGGGTCCACTTTACATTTTGACGGTCTTTTCGGGGTTTATTTTTGCACCAGCTGCGCATGGAGGGGTCTTTATGAACGGACCTGTCCCTATAATGACCCTTATTTTGGGAGCGATTTTATTAAATACCGCCATTGAATACCGAAAATTGGCAGGGGCGGCTTTGATCATTGTGTCTTCCGCAGTTCTAGGGTTCGGGGCGTCAGGTTTGATGCTGGCACAAAGCTGGATTGGGGATCTTTGCTTTGTTTTTGGAGGTTTGTGTTTCGCTGTTTTTGTGACCCTTTCGCGGCTTTGGAACATCAAGACGCTGGACATCTTTTTCTGCGGATCTGTTGTGAATGCGGTCATTTATGTCCCCGTTTGGTATTTCTTTTTGCCGAGTGGATTTGCAACGACCGAAATATCGCTTGTTATTTTACAGAGCATATATCAGGGGCTTCTCCCAAATCTCGTCGGGCTGGTGTTTATTGCCCATGCCTCAAAAACAGCCGGCGCGGATGTGACGGCCGCCTTTATGGCAATCGTGCCAGGGTTTGGGGCGCTTCTTGGCGTGATATTGCTTTCTGAACAGATGCCTTTGGCAAGTTGGGGCGCGATAGTCGGCCTGACAGCCGGTCTTTTACTAATGGCGCGGAAACTGCCCCAATCGCGCGATTTGAAAACGGGTATGTGACCGATCCCTTAGGCAAATTTTCCAATTTGCGGCCTAAACCCTTTAATAGCGCAGACCAGCCCTAAGACGCGTGTAGGGAATGCTGGACAGGTCACAGGGATTTGCGCCATCTGAGACAGCAAAAAGAATTTGATCTGTCACACGCTGATAATCAGCCATAAAATGAACGGCGCTTTTGACGCAAATGATCTTATGATCCTTTGGCTCAAGACCTACATTGCGGAAAAATTCCTGATCCAAGTTCTGACATTTGTTCGAATTCACAACGATTTCAATCCCCGTATTTTCGATCCTAAGTCGCGCCATTTTTCCAAGGTCAACAAGATTACCGGCAAACATCGGACCTGTGCAGCGGAAAATCCCGTCGGTGATTGCAACCACCGAAACCCTGCAGAAAAAAGGTTCGGAATATTGTCGGTATGCGCCTCCGAGGGAAACAGAGATCTGGGCTCCCACGCCTGCTTCATGTGCTTTGGCGGCGGATATGGGATCAAAAAGCAATCCCAAAATCGCATCAGAAACATTTGCATCGACCAAAGCCCGCAGAATGCCAGTCGTGTCCCCCGTTCCACCAGCACCCGGATTGTCTTGCGGATCGGCAATGATCACAGGACCGGGCAGGTTGGTGGCCTTTTCCACAGCCGCGGCTGCACTCATCAGTTTTGCGTCAAATTCTCTTTCTGCTGCCATGAACTTACGTGTAACCGTTTCCACATCTTCGTCAGCCTGCGATTGTGTGGAGGCATAAGCCACCACACAGGGACCGCAATCGGGAATATCCACAGGGGGAAAGCCCATGGCAATATCAACAGAGACAGCTGGAACATCGGG
>LFER01000028.1 GCA_001510135.1 Alphaproteobacteria bacterium casp-alpha6 | reverse complement strand
ATATTCGTTTTCGCCAAACCGAACGATGGTGTATTCTGTGCGTGTTGTCCCATGAGACGTCAGCGCGTATGTCAGGTTTATCCGTCCTACTTTAGGAAGTTTGTTGCAGGTAAACCAATCAAGAAAAGCCGTGGCACCGGGTCCCTTTACGATATGTTTAGTGAAGGCTGTCGCATCGATCAAACCAACGCCTTCACGGATGGCCTTTGCTTCTTCCACAGCATATTGCCACCACCCACCACGGCGAAAACTCCGCGCCTCATGATCAAAATTATCGTTGGCATCCAGCGGCCCAAAATAATTTGGCCGTTCAAATCCGTTCACACACCCAAACTGTGCGCCCAACGCTTTTTGTCGGTCATAGGCCGGTGCCGTGCGAAGGGGACGGCAGGCTTCGCGTTCCTCGTCAGGATGGTGAAGAATATAGACATGTTCATAACACTCTTCGTTTTTACGTGCGGCATATTCAGTGGTCATCCAGTCGCCGTAGCGTTTCGGATCAAGGCTCGCCATATCAATTTCAGCTTCGCCTTCGACCATCATCTGGGCAAGGTAATATCCCGTGCCACCCGCCGCTGTGATGCCAAAAGAAAACCCTTCGGCAATCCACATGTTACGCAGTCCGGGGGCAGGCCCAACCAGAGGGTTGCCATCAGGCGTGTAACAAATAGGGCCGTTGTAATCATCCTTCAGACCTACCGTTTCACTTGACGGAATACGGTGGATCATAGACATATATTCTTCTTCGATCCGCTCCAGATCAAGCTGGAAAAGATCCGCGCGGAAACTGTCAGGCACCGCATATTCAAAGCGCGCAGGCGCATTGCGTTCATAAGGTCCCAGGATCCAGCCACCACGCTCTTCGCGCACATACCATTTTGCATCGGCGTCACGCAAAACGGGGTGCTCTCCGTTTGATTTACGCCATTCCACGAGCGCAGGATCAGGTTCTGTTACAATGAATTGATGTTCCACCGGAATGGCAGGCGTTTTGATCCCCAACAGCCTTGCGGTTCGCTGCGCGTGGTTGCCGGTCGCCGTCACCACATGTTCGGCATGGATCACGGCCTGTTCATTAGAGGGAACGAGGTTTCCGCCCTGCTCCACCATCTTTGTGAGCGTCACCTTCCACTCACTGCCGGTCCATTCGTACCCGTCCGCCTGCCATTTGCGCTCAATGCTTACGCCCCGTTGACGCGCACCCTTCGCCATGGCCATAGTCACATCTGCAGGGTTAATGTACCCGTCTGTCGGGTGGTAAATTGCCCCCACAAGATCCTCTGTCTGCACCAGCGGATAATGTTCTTTGATCTGTGCCGGGCTCAGCCATTCATATGGAACACCGCAAGTTTCCGCTGTGGTCGCATAGACCATATATTCGTCCATCCGCGCCTGCGTCTGGGCCATGCGCAAGTTTCCAACTATGGAGAACCCGGCGTTCAGTCCGGTTTCCGCCTCAAGCGTTTTGTAAAATTCGACAGAATATTGATGAATATGGGTTGTCGCGAAAGACATATTGAACAAAGGCAAAAGACCCGCCGCATGCCACGTTGATCCCGATGTCAGCTCGTCGCGCTCCAACAGCATAACATCGTCCCACCCAGCGCGCGCCAGATGGTAGGCAATGGAAGTTCCAACGGCTCCGCCCCCGACAACCAGCGCTTTGACATGTGTCTTCATCTTACTACCTCACTAAATGGTGTTAACGCCCCTATGCGCCAAGGTCGATTTCACCGGCGTCATTCAGCCGACCTCACACCGATCAAAACCGACTTTTCCGTATTATTTGGCATCCGTCAAATAAGCTTTTCATAAAAATACAAACCCAACTTAGCCCTTCTCGCGAATGAATTGGTCATTTTACGCGCATAATTATCTCTCCACTTTTCAATATTTAACACCACGCCTATAAAGGTTTTGGTCCATACGAGAATCAATTTGGGCCATCGGGTGGTAGGGGTCACAGTTAATGTTTGGAATTGGCAATCTGACCGGCATGTTTTCGCAGGACATGGCGATTGATTTAGGAACTGCAAACACTCTGGTCTACGTAAAGGGCCGCGGTGTGATTTTATCCGAGCCTTCCGTTGTGGCCTATCATGTCAAAGACGGCGTAAAGAAAGTGCTCGCGGTGGGCGAAGATGCAAAACTGATGCTGGGACGTACACCAGGCAGCATCGAAGCCATTCGCCCCATGCGGGAAGGCGTGATAGCCGATTTTGATGTGGCTGAAGAAATGATCAAACACTTCATACGAAAAGTGCACCGCAGATCAAGTTTTTCAAAACCCAAGATCATCGTTTGCGTTCCCTTTGGTGCCACACCAGTAGAAAAGCGCGCCATTCGCCAGTCAGTCCTATCTGCTGGTGCGAGACGAGCAGGTTTGATAGCAGAACCCATTGCAGCGGCAATCGGGGCTGGAATGCCCATCACGGATCCGACAGGAAATATGGTCGTTGATATTGGTGGTGGAACAACTGAAGTTGCAGTGCTTTCGCTTGGGGATATTGTATACGCCCGTTCTGTGCGGGTCGGAGGCGACCGTATGGACGAGGCGATCATCAGCTATCTGCGCCGCCAACAAAATTTGCTTATTGGTGAGAGTACAGCGGAACGCATAAAGACCACAATTGGAACAGCAAGGATGCCGGATGATGGGCGGGGCACATCTTTGATGATCCGTGGCCGCGATCTTTTGAACGGAGTGCCAAAGGAAACAGAAATAACGCAGGCACAAGTGGCTGAAGCCTTGAACGAACCGGTGCAGCAAATCTGCGAAGCGGTGATGACTGCTCTTGAAGCAACCCCGCCTGATCTTGCGGCTGATATCGTGGATCGGGGCGTCATGCTGACTGGCGGGGGCGCACTCTTGGGTGATCTGGACCGCGCCCTGCGTGAACAAACCGGACTGGCAGTTTCGATAGCGGAAGAAAGTCTCAATTGCGTGGCGATGGGGACTGGGCGGGCTTTGGAATTCGAAGAGCAGCTGCGCCATGCGATTGACTACGACAGCTAAACTGCGCACCATGCCATAGCGCCCCATTTGACCGAGAGGCTCATTTGGCACAGAATACGACGCGATATGAGGATTATGTTACTCCGATCCGACGGCTGTTGGTTTGGCTTGTTTTCTTGTTTCTTATCGCAATCTTCTTTGTGTGGCGCATAGACAATCCAAGGGTCGAAAGGTTCCGTGCAATGATCATCGATGCGATCGTTCCCAATATGAATTGGGCGATTGCACCCGTAACAACGGCGATAAATCTGGTACGTGATTTCAGAAGCTACACGGAAATCATAGAACAAAATCAGGAACTGCGCCTTGAACTGCAACGCATGAAAAGCTGGAAAGAAGCCGCAATCCAGCTGGAACAAGAAAATGCACGGCTTCTGGAATTGAACAATCTGAAGCTTAATCCAAAGTTTACCTTTGTAAGTGGCATCGTGATCGCAGACAGCGGATCCCCCTTCAGCCAATCCGTTTTATTGAATGTAGGGGAAAAGGACGGGATAAAGGATGGATGGCCGGCAATGGACGGACTTGGCCTTGTGGGACGCATTGCCGGTATCGGATCATCCTCAAGCCGTGTTATGCTATTGACCGATGCGTCAAGCCGAGTTCCGGTCATTGTTCAGCCGTCAGGACAAAATGCATTGGTTTCTGGGGACAACACACTCAACCCTTCCGTAGAGTTTCTAAAAGATCCGAGTCTTGTAAGGCCCGGCGATCGGGTTGTAACCTCAGGACGCGGGGGCACATTGCCGCCAGATCTTTTAATTGGTCAACTCGTGCTTGACCCGAATAAACGTTTGCGCGTCAAATTGGCGGCAGATTACGAAAGGCTCAAATTTGTGCGCGTTTTAAGGGATCAAAGAGGCGAAATAATCGACGGCGCCGGTGCCCTTCTTTTGCCTGAACAAACAAATCCGACAGCCTCTGAAACGACTATGCCAGTTGTGGATTAAGATATGGGATTAAAATCGCTCACATATCCGATCCTGTTCATTTTGATCATATTTCTTTTGATGTTTATCAAAATCTTACCTCTTGATACGATACCAAAGGAATGGATTGGCCCTGATGTCTTATTTTGCGTCATTCTTACATGGTGCCTTCGTCGACCACTTTCCGCACCTATTGTGCTGATTGGCCTGTTATTTCTTTTACAAGACATTCTGTTCCAACGCCCGCCTGGTCTCTATGCGGCATGTGCAACCCTTGTGTGCGAATGGTGCAAACGGCAGGTTTTGCGGGCAGAAGACTTTCCTTTTGTCGCAGAATGGCTCACGGCAAGCATTGCAATAGTGGCAGTTTTTGTACTCAGTCAGGGGATTGCAAGTCTGAGCCTAATTGCAACGCCACCTACCGTGATGTTTGTTAAAGAACTGATGCCGACCATATTAGCCTATCCCGTTGTGGTGGTGCTTTTGCGATATGGGTTCGGACTGCGGACGCAGCAAATGTCGGGTTTTGACGCCAGCCTCGGACAGGAGCATTAAGTCATGTCGATGCCTGCCCCAAAACTGTCAAAGAAAATGATGCGACGGGCCTTTTTGGTAGGTGGATTGCAGCTTGGTTTTGCAGGCGTTTTAGCTGTACGGATGCGACATTTACAAATTGATCAGGCAGATCAATTTCGCCTAATGGCGGACGAAAACCGAATAAACGTGCGCCTGATCTCTCCAAAACGTGGGGAAATTTACGATCGCAACGGCATCACTTTGGCGCGCAATGAACAAAGCTTTCGCATCACGTTGGTCGAAGAAGAAGCCGATGATGTAAAAGGGGTCTTGGGCAAACTCGGGGAATTGATCACGATTACCCCCGAAGATGTTGAGCAGACTTTTATTGAGTTGAAAAAGAACGCGCCATTTTTGCCCGTTACCGTCGCAGACAGAGTAAGCTGGGACGATGTGAGCATCGTCGCGCTGAACGCACCAGTTCTGCCTGGCATCACTCCGGAAACGGGACTTTCGCGCCAGTATCCACTCGGGTCATATTTTACCCATGTCGTCGGTTACGTAGGTCCCGTCAGCACACGGGATCTTGAAAAGCGCGATGCACCCGACCCGCTTCTGAAAATCCCACGCTTTCAAATTGGGAAATCCCGATTGGAGGCGAGTTTTGAGGATCATTTGAGGGGCAAAGCCGGCGCGCGCAATATCGAAGTCAATGCCGCCGGACGCGTCATGCAAGAACTTGACCGTCGCGAAAGCGAGGCAGGCGCAAATCTCAAGTTGACGATAGACGCAAAGCTGCAGTGTTATGCACAAGCGCGCCTTGGAGAAGAAAGTGCCTCTGCCGTTGTTATGGATTGTAAAACAGGCGAACTTTTGGCGCTTACTTCGTCACCAAGTTATGATCCCAACAAATTTGTTCGCGGTATTTCACATAAAGATTATAACGCATTGCTCGAAGACAAACGAAAACCTTTGGTGTCAAAATCTGTTCAGGGTGCTTATCCTCCTGGCTCTACCTTTAAAATGATCACGGCACTTGCAGCTTTAGAGGCTGGGATCATTGACGAAAAAACCACAGTCTATTGTCCGGGTCACTTGGAAATAGCAGGCAAAAAGAAATATTGCTGGAAACGCGGAGGTCATGGAAAGGTAAGCTTGGAAAAATCCCTGCGCGAAAGCTGTGACGTGTTTTATTATGACATCGCACTCAAGGTAGGTATTGAAAAAATTGCCGAAGTGGCCCGCCGCTTCGGGTTCGGCGAAAAACATGATATCTCTATGTCAGTTGAAAACGAAGGACTTGTGCCGTCCAAAGAATGGAAGCGGCGCACACGCGACAGCGACTGGTTGATCGGAGACACCGCAAATGTGGCCATTGGACAAGGGGATGTTTTGGCATCACCCCTTCAGCTGGCAATTATGACTGCACGTTTGGCAACGGGAAAAATGATTTCTCCCAAACTTATCGCTGATACAGACGCACAAAAAAATGACGCCGAAGAGGCGGAAGTGACCTTAAACCCTGCACATCTCAAAGCCGTGCGCAAAGCCATGTACGAAGTCAGCAATGCGCGAAATGGTACCGCCTATCGGTCGCGCGTGATTGATGAGGCCTTTCGAATGGCTGGAAAAACGGGCACCAGCCAAGTTTTTACGATTTCGGAGGCCGAACGCAAAAAGGGTGTGACCTCAAATGAAGACCGCGATTGGGAGCGCAGGGACCATGCGCTCTTTGTCTGTTTCGCACCGTATGATGACCCGAAAATTGCAGTCTCTGTCGTTGTCGAACATGGCGGAGGGGGATCAACCACTGCAGCACCAATTGCGCGGGATATTCTGCTTCAGGCGCTTTATGACGGAACGCCCCCATTAACGGCATACCCCGTGAAAGACCGAGCAACCATTTCAAAACAGCAAACCCAATTTCAAGAAATTCTACCACGCCTTGAACCAGAGGAGAACGTGGAAACATGAGTTATCTTGAATATCGTGTCACTACAGTTCCCTCGGGATTTTCAAAAATTCTGCATATGAATTGGGCGATTGTGTTTTTGGTCACTGCGATCGCCGTCGTGAGCTGCGTGATGCTTTATTCTGTCGGAGGATCATTTTCAAAATGGGCAGATCCACAGCTAAAGCGCTTTGGCGTCACCTTTTTGATGATGTTTGTCATGGCAATGATCCCAATTTGGTTTTGGCGCAATATGTCGTTTCTCGCCTATGGAATCGCTCTGCTTCTGATAATTCTGGTCAGCCTAATGGGAAGCATGGGGATGGGGGCGCAACGCTGGATCGACCTTGGTTTTATGAAGTTACAACCCTCAGAACTGGCCAAATTGGGGATCGTCATGGCTTTGGCGGCCTATTATGACATGCTGCCTGCACAGAAAGTTTCCCGCCCTGTTTGGGTAGCATTGCCTCTTCTTCTGATCGCTTTGCCTGTTGGTCTTGTGCTGAAACAACCCGATCTGGGTACCGCAATCTTGATTATGCTGAGCGGAGGCACGGTGATGTTTTTAGCGGGTGTCCATTGGGCCTATTTCGCCACCGTCCTTGCGACCGGGACCGGTACAGTTCTTGCGGTTTTCAAATCCCGTGACACAGCATGGCAGCTTTTGAAAGACTATCAATATAAACGGATCGATACGTTTCTTGATCCCTCAAGTGACCCACTTGGAGCAGGTTATCATATCACCCAGTCCAAAATCGCGCTTGGATCAGGAGGCGTTTCGGGTCGGGGGCTGACACAGGGGACACAGTCGCAGCTTAACTTCCTTCCCGAAAAACACACAGATTTCATTTTCACCACCCTTGCCGAAGAGCTTGGCTTTGTGGGGGGAATATCTCTTTTGGTGATATATGTTTTGATCTTGGTCTTTTGCCTTATTTCCGCCATTGAAGCCAAAGACAAATATTCCTCCCTTTTGATTTCGGGTATTGCGATGACCTTCTTTCTGTTTTTTGCAGTCAATATGTCCATGGTCATGGGATTGATGCCCGTGGTGGGCGTGCCTTTGCCACTTGTCAGTTGGGGGGGATCTTCGATGTTGGTCTTGATGGCTGGCTTTGGTTTGATACAATCCGCCCATGTACATAGACCAAGGGCAAAAAAGTGACGATTAATATTCTGTTTTCGGCAAGTTCAGAAGGCTGGGAAAAATACCAAATTCCTTTGCAAACACATCTGGACCGTCTTGGATTGCCCTATCGCCTCGCTACAGAGTTCGATCCCGAACAGGTGGATTATATCATTTATGCACCAAACGCGGATGTCAGTGATTTCCGTCCTTTCACGCGCTGCAAAGCCGTTTTAAACCTTTGGGCCGGCGTCGAAGATATTGCGCCAAACGAAACGCTCACCATTCCGCTTGCGCGCATGGTTGATCACGGGCTGACCCATGGAATGACAGAATGGGTGGTGGGTCATGTTTTACGTCATCATCTTGGTATGGACCGCCATACTATGGGTCAAACCGGAGTTTGGACACCGCATATCCCGCCTTTAGCGCAAGAACGCCTTGTCACGGTTCTTGGTCTGGGTGAATTGGGTGAACATTGCGCGCGCAGTTTAGCGGCGCTTGGCTTTCAGATGCGCGGCTGGAGCCGTCGGGCCAAAGAGGTGGAAAATATTGCATGCTTTGCGGGCAAAGATGGTTTAAGGACCGCCCTGACAGGGGCAGATTTTGTCGTTCTTTTGCTGCCCGATACAGCCAATACGGAAAACACGCTCAATCGGGAAACGCTGGCTTTGCTGAACAGAGGCGCCTTTGTGATCAATCCCGGCCGTGGACCGTTGATTGATGATGACGCCTTGTTAGAGGCACTTGATAGCGGTCAGATCGCACATGCGACCTTGGATGTGTTCCGCACCGAACCTTTGCCCAAAGATCATCCCTATTGGGCCCATGATAAAGTGACCGTCACCCCACATATTGCGGCTGCCACGCGTCCAGAATGCGCCGCCCCCGTGATTGTCGAAAACATCCGACGCGGCGAAGCAGGAGAGCCTTTTTTACATCTTGTGGATCGACAAAGCGGGTACTGAACAGGCGCTCAAGCGTCACACCAATTACGCCTGCGCCCTGTACCATCATAATATTCAGCAAGACGCGCATTTGTCATGATATCCGCCACATCCCGTCCATCGGCATAAAACACGGCCAAAAGACGCCCATATTTGTCACGTTTAAAAGACCCATCCTTTTTACGTTCAAAGTCAAGCCTGACATCCTTTGACTGAAGGATGATACTTTGCAATTTGGCTTTTGCCGCCAGTCCAAGTTCCTTTTCATATTCACATCGGGACAGCCAGATTTCTGGCGCATTAAACCCCACAAGGCGGATGTTTTCGCCGTTTATTTTCAGACTGTCACCATCAATCACGCGAACGCCCAAATCTGTCGGGCGCAAATCAGAAACGGGTGCACAGGCGGAAAGAAAGGAGATCGCAAAACTCAGACATACCAGCAGATACCGTAACGCGAAACGCTCGCTATGGCGGATGTCAGCGGCACAAAGGGTCATCCCCTATTCCGCGGCGATCCCGCCAAGGTCCGCCTTTTCCACTTTGACCGCGCTGAATTTAAACTCAGGGATTTTACCATAGGGGTCCACAGCGGGGTTGGTGAGGATGTTGGCTGCGGCTTCCACATAGGCAAAGGGCAAAAACACCATATCTTCGGACACTGCGCGGTCGGCGCGCGCCATGACAACGATGCTTCCCCTTTTTGTTGTAAGCCGCACATGTCCCCCCGCTTCCACGCCAAGTTTGCGCAGGGTTTTGGGGTGCAGTGAACAATTGGCCTCAGGTTCCACGGCATCCAACACGCTGGCACGCCGCGTCATCGATCCCGTGTGCCAATGTTCTAATTGCCGCCCCGTGGTAAGGATCATCGGATAATCGGCATCCGGCGTGTCGTCAGGTGCAATCACACTGGCAGGCGTAAAGCGTGCACGCCCGTCCTGACGGGGGAATCCGTCACCAAAAACGATCGCCTGACCGGGATCTTCTTCTGAGAGAGACGGGTAGGTTACCGCGTTTTCACTGCTTAGACGATCCCATGTGATATTGTCGAGGGAACGCATGTTCAGCTTCATCTCAGCAAAGATATCCGCAGGGCTTTGGTAATCCCACTTAAGACCAATACGGTTTGCAAGTTCAACTTCGATCCACCAGTCTTCTTTCGCCTCACCGGGTGGCGTGACCGCTGGTCGGCCCATTTGAACCTGACGGTTGGTGTTGGTCACTGTTCCGGTTTTTTCGGCAAATGCACTTGCGGGCAAGATGACATCAGCATAATTGGCCGTTTCCGTAAGGAAAATATCCTGCACAACCAAATGTGTGAGCTTGGAAAGTGCGTCGCGCGCATGTTCCACATCAGGATCAGACATAGCCGGGTTTTCACCCAAGATATACATCCCCGAAATATGACCTTCATGCACCGCATCCATAATTTCGGTAACAGTCAATCCGCGCTCTGCCGAAAAATCGCCTGAGTTCCAGACAGAGGTAAACGCACTGCGCACCCCGTCATTGGTCACGGTCTGATAATCAGGAAGGAACATCGGAATAAGCCCCGCATCAGAGGCGCCCTGCACGTTATTCTGTCCTCTGAGCGGATGAAGCCCGGTACCTTTGCGCCCCACCTGCCCTGTCATGAGCGCCAGTGATATCAGACACCGGCTGTTGTCCGTTCCGTGAATATGCTGAGACACGCCCATGCCCCAGAAAATCATTGCCGCCCGCGCACCAGAAAAGGTACGCGCCACATCGCGCAGCACGTCGGCCTCTATGCCGCAGATCTCTGACATTTTTTCGGGAGAAAAGTCTCTGAGATGGGCTTTTTCTGCATCCCAGTTTTCAGTGAACGCGTCGATATACTGCTGATCATAAAGGCCTTCTTCGACAATCACATGCATGATCGCGTTGAGCATTGACACATCCGCACCGGGCCTGAATTGCAACATATGGGAAGCATAGCGTTTTAATGCCTGACCGCGGGGATCCATGACAATCAATTTGCCGCCCCGTTTTGTGAATTGTTTAAAATAGGTGGCTGCGACAGGATGGTTTTCGATGGGATTTGCGCCAATCACGATCGCGACATCCGCATTTTCAATCTCATTAAACGTTGCCGTTACCGCACCAGAGCCAACGTTTTCCAGAAGTGCTGCCACCGAAGACGCATGGCACAGGCGTGTACAGTGATCCACATTGTTGTGCCCAAATCCCTGACGGATGAATTTTTGAAAGAGATAAGCTTCTTCATTGGTGCATTTGGCGCTGCCAAACCCTGCAACCGATGCGCCACCTTTTGCCTCTTTTAGTGTTTTGAGCCCACCTGCTGCAAAATCAAGCGCCTCTTCCCAGCTCGCTTCGCGAAAATAAGCCTGCCAGTTAGAGGGATCGACGTTCAATCCCTTGGCGGGGGCATCATCGCGCCGGATGAGCGGTTTTGTGAGACGATGATCATGATGTATGTAATCAAATCCAAAGCGGCCCTTTACGCATAGCCGCCCTTCGTTGGCAGGCCCATTAATGCCTTCAACGAATTTCACCTTGTTGTCTTTGACCTTGAGTGACACCTGACACCCCACGCCGCAAAACGGACATACGCTTTGGACTTCGCGGTCGTAATCCGCACTGTCGCCGATCTGCTCAGCATCAAGAACGGTTGCCGGCATCAATGCCCCTGTCGGGCAGGCCTGCACGCATTCCCCACAGGCCACACAGGTACTATCCCCCATCGGATCGGCAAAATCAAACGTCGGATAGGCATCATGCCCGCGCCCTGACATGCCTATCACATCATTGACCTGAACTTCGCGACAGGCCCGCACACAAAGCCCGCATTGAATGCACGCATCCAGATTGACCCGCATTGCCACATGGCTGTCATCCAGCAAGGGAATGCGATCTTTTTCAAGCTTGGGAAGCCGGCTTCGACTGACGCCGTTAAGATCAGCCATGTCCCAAAGATGCGAAGATTTGTCATGGGCCACGTCTTTTTCCGGCTGATCGGCAAGAAGCATTTCGAAAACCATTTTGCGCGCAGTTTCCGCACGCGCCGAATTCGTTGTGACCACCATCCCTTCAGAGGGTTCGCGAATGCAGGAGGCCACCAGAGTACGTTCGCCGTCCACCTCGACCATACAGGCACGGCAGTTTCCATCGGGGCGATAACCCGGCGCGGGTTTGTGACATAGGTGTGGAATGGTCAATCCGCGACCATTGGCGACTTCCCATATGGTCATTCCCACTTCTGCCTCGACTGTTTTTCCATCGAGTGTAAAGGTGATTTTATCAGACATGTCCCTACTCCTTGCCAGAGGCCAACCCAGCTTTGTCCACTAGACCATATTTTTCTCGCCTCATGATGAACAATCCCGACGCTGAGACGGAAGTTTGCGCCAAACTGAACCTGCTTTGACAGAATCTGCACGGGTGCGAGGAAAATCTTTTGCCTGCACTTGTATTCATAAATCTTATTATCTATCTATCGATAGGTTTACAATACAGAAACCTGATGGAAAGGAAAAAAACATGTTTAAATCACTGATGACGGCGACGGCTCTTGCGCTGACCCTTGTAAGCTCCACCTTGGCCTCCGAGATTAAAATCGTTCAAAATGATGCGTTAAATGCCCTGTCACCCGCGGCACAAGACCGGTTAGTTTCTGCAGTCAGAGCTGCCAGTACGCGTTGGATAAATGCGTTCAATTCCGGAAATGCTGGGATGGCCACCGCGCAATACGAAGAAAACGCAGTGATGACTGCAACACCTTTTGGGACCTTTAACGGGCATAGGGAAATTGAACCTTTTTGGCAAAACCTCATTGAAAAGGGCTTTGACGATGTGCGCTATATCGACCCCACTCTCACAGTGATTGACAAAGATACAGCCATCGTCGCGTCAAATTGGAAAATGAACAACGCAAGTGGCATCATCACAAATGAAACTTGGGTGATGCAGGCTGATGGTACTGCAAAGCTGCGGATAGATGAGTTTGCCGTGACAGGAGAATGAGGGCCAATCTGCTGAATTCCAAAAGGGAATCCTTCAGAGGGTTCCCTCCAGCTGAAATCTGTGTTCAATATCGTTGCGATCAAAAGAGGCGGAACATTGAGCACGGTTTACATTACACGGCACGGACAAGCCAATACAGGCGCGCGGGACCACCACGAGTACGACAAGCTTAGCCCATTGGGACATCAACAAGCCCAATGGCTGGGCGAATTTTTTGCCATGAACGGTATCTCATTTGAACGGATCTATTCGGGAGATTTGCATCGACAACAACAAACCGCCCAGGGGATAAACAGCGCTGGCGTTGAACATGTGATTGATGAGAGACTGAACGAGTTCGATTATTTTGGATTGTCCCATGATATTGAGACCCGCATCGGCATCCCGTACCCCGAAACACAGGATGATTTCAAAGACTATATTCTAAACATGATTACACTTTGGAAAAATGGAGAGATTTCTTCAGATCTGGAAACTTACGAAAGCTTTCATGACCGTATCCTGAGCGTCGTCCACGATCTTTCGGATCGGGGCGAAAACGCACTTTTGGTGTCTTCAAGCGGCGTTATCGCTTCGTTGGTTGCGCGTTTGTTGAATGTACCGCTCAAGGACCAGCCCAAATTGTTTCTGAGCGTTTCCCATACCTGCCTTAATCGGTTTGAACGGATGTTTGGGGATTTGACACCGACGCTGTTCTGCGCGACACCTCATCTGGATAGACCCGACAGGTCGCACGCACGCACCTTTATTTGAAGAGGTATACCATGACGCATCTTTGGGTTCGCTCTGAACAACGCGCAAACGAAGATCGCGTTGGCCTCACACCCAAAGGCGCGTCTGCCCTTTTGAAGAAAGGAATTTCTGTCACCGTCGAAGAGAGCCAAAGCCGGATCATCCCGACAGAGGCCTATCGCGCCGCAGGATGCACAATAGCGCCGGAATTCAGTTGGCCCAGCGCACCTGCCCAGGCCATCATCTTTGGGCTCAAAGAATTGCCCGATGATAACACCGCCCTTTCCCATCGCCATATCATGTTTGGTCACGCCTATAAGGGGCAGCATTCAGGCCGTATTCTTTTGCACCGTTTCAAAGAGGGAAACGGCGCACTTTATGATTTGGAATATCTGGTTGATGACGGCGGACGGCGCGTTGCTGCCTTTGGGTATTGGGCTGGATTTGCAGGCGCAGCCGTTTCGGTCATGTGCTGGATTGCCCAGCAAAGCGGGGGGATCTGCCCCCCTGTCACCTCTTTTCCCAATCAAAAAGCCCTGATCGACGCATTGTCAGGGGCGATTGAACCGATCACTGCGCCCATCCCCAATGCGATCGTCATCGGTGCTTTGGGGCGCGTGGGAACAGGCGCTGCTGACCTTTGCAAAGCGCTTGGCATTCCTGTGATCAAATGGGATATGGCCGAAACTGCAAGCGGCGGGCCATTTCCCGAAATCCTTCATCATTCGCTGTTCTTTAACTGTATTCTGGCACGCCCCGGAACGCCCGTGTTTGTGTCCCCACAAATGGTCAATCAGAACCGTACCCTCTGCGTTATAGGGGATATCGCATGCGATCCGGACAGCGATTACAACCCCATCCCGCTTTATGACAAAGCGACAAGCTGGGACGCGCCAGCATTCCGCGTTGTTTCGGATCCGCCGCTTGACGTGATGGCAATTGACAATCTTCCCTCACTTTTGCCGCTGGAAAGTTCAGAAGATTTCGCAGCACAGCTCTTGCCTTACCTCTTAGAACTCGACAATCTGGACAAAGATGTCTGGGGGCGGGCAAAAACAACGTTTGATCAACACATCAAAGAGGTTTGAGATGACAATTCATTGGTGCGGAACAGGACTTTCAGCTGTTCCAGGGCTTCGCCGGCTGATTGAAGCCAAAAAAGATGTTTGTATCTGGAACCGTACAGTTGAAAAAGCAACCGAAGCGGTTGGCGATATCACGGATAACATCCATGCGTTTGATATCACCGCAGTGGGGAACGTGCTGGCAAAAGGTGATGTGGTCGTGTCCATGCTGCCTGGTGACTGGCATGCGCCCTTGGCAGAGCTTGCAATATCAAAGGGGGCGCATTTTGTATCCTCCTCCTATATCTCTCCCGAAATGCTTGCACTGGATGCACGCGCCAAAGAGGCAGGTCTCTGCCTTGTCAACGAAGTTGGCCTTGATCCGGGTATTGACCATTTGATGGCTCATCTGCTGACCGAAGATTATCGTTCCTCTGCTGCAAACCTGCAGGGCAATATACTGAGCTTTATTTCCTATTGCGGAGGGATACCCAAAATACCAAATCCGTTTCGCTATAAATTCAGCTGGTCCCCTGCCGGAGTCCTTAAAGCGCTACGCTCACCTTCAAAATCCATTCGCGATTTTGGTATCTTTGACGTGTCCCGCCCATGGGATGCAATCAGCAGCTATGAGGCCCCTCTTGAGACGCCCGAAAGCTTTGAAGTCTATCCAAATCGGGATTCTTTACCCTTTATGACGCAATACAAATTCGACCCAAACTGGAAGGTCAAAGAATTTGTGCGCGGAACACTACGGCTTAATGGCTGGGCGCAAGCATGGGCGCCTGTGTTTGAAGAGCTCAAAACCCTTTCAGGTGCTGAGGGTGACGCGCGCATCCAAGAAATGTCAAAACACTTCTGGGCAGAAAACGCCTATGACGAAGGAGAGCCCGATCGCGTGGTCCTTTGCGTTAGTTTGAAGGCAGAAAAAGACGATCAAAGCCTTTGGCACAAGACATATGTGATGGATGCATGGGGCGATGATCGCGGCACGGCAATGGCGCGGCTTGTATCTTATCCTGTGAGCTTTGCGGTTGAGGCCGTCTTAGATGGTCTAATCAGTTCAGGTGTTCACGCCGCACCAAGTGATTTAACATTAGCCAAGGCATGGATGGATCAAATCGGTGACCTTGCCCAATATCTGACGGTCATTGATCACACCCGTTCCTGAGCAGGGCAACGCCGTTCAGTAAAGACGGTAATAAAGCCAGCTTGGCAAAAGCGGTCCGATGCGAAAAAGAGTTGATAACGGCCAAGGAAAGCTCTTGGAAAAACGATCCGTCTTCATGTGTTGAAACATGATCTCCGCTGCCGCCTCGGGCTCCATAATCATTGGCATTTTGAATTTGTTTTTATCGGTGAGCCGCGTTTTGATGTAACCGGGGTTCACCATTTGCACAGAAACGCCCGTGTTTTTCAGATCATAATACATACATTCCGCAAGCGTCATCAGACCGGCTTTGGCCGCTGTATACCCGATGGAACGCGGCAATCCACGAAACCCCACAAGGCTTCCTGTGATCACCACATGACCTTGGTCACGTTTGACAAATTCCTCAACCACTGGACCCAATGTGCGCATCGCCCCAGTGAGGTTGATATCCACCATTCTCGTTGCCTGCGCGCTTTGCCACTCTGTCGAGGGCATCGGCCAATAAACGCCTGCCAAATAAACTGCACCGTCAATCTCGCCAAGTTGCGACACTGCCGCCTCAACGCTCGCCTCAGAGCCAACATCACAAGCAAGCGCACGCGCTTTTTGAGGAAGGCTTTCAACGATCTCGTTTAATTTGGTTTCATCCCGCGCAGAAAGGATCAATTCCGCACCTGCCGCAGACATTTTCCGTGCCAGTGCTTCGCCCAAACCTTCGCTCGCCCCGATCAACCAGTAGCGTTTTCCTTTGAAATCTCTCATCCGCGTGCATCCTCAAATCGCAGTCCAAGCAATCTCCAGATTGCCAGTATTTTCAGTAGGCAAGGTAGCGCCGCATAGCCAAAAGACAAAGCCAGAAGCCCAGATTGCGTGTTTTCAACACCCGAACGAAATCCAAAAAATTCAACGAGCGGCAATACGGTTACCGCCGCCAATGCAAGCGATACTTTGGACGCAAAATTCCAAAACCCAAAGGCCACTTCGGCCCGCGCACCAGTTTTTGCCAAATGCCGCGCAAAAATTGCCGGAAGAAGTGCCAAGTCTGCCCCAAGCGTCGCACCGCTTGCGACACAAATGACCGCAAATCTTGAGGTTTGGCCAGTTGAGAGGAAAAAAGCGTTCAAAAATACAAAAATCGCCGCCAGCATAGAAAACAACAACACGCGCTTTGCCCCAAAGCGATCCGCCAAAAATGTCCACATTGGTGCAGAGATTGCCGCTGCAAGAAAAAACACAATGAGCAGAGGCCCTGCCATGTCCGGGGCCATCAAACGGCTTTCGACGAAAAACAAAAAGAGCGTGGATGATACCGCAACAGGCGCCGTATTCAGCACGGCAAGCACAAGCATTTGGCGCAAGATCGGGTCCGAGAGCGTATTTTGTTTTTTGCTACTTGGCGCAGGCGCGCCAGTAAAATGCCACTCACGCTGCATTAGCAAAACCGCCAAAAAAACAATTCCACAAAAAAGATAAGCAAAAATGGCAAAAGGGGTTTGGGTGATATCAATTAAAAGGGTCGGCATTATTGCGGCCAGACAAACCCCCAAAAGATTTCCGCTTTCACGCCATCGTGCCAGATGCAGCTGGCCTTCGCTGCCAAAGCGCATCACGCCATTTGCATAAAACCGGATCATCAAAAAACTGAATCCCGAAAATACAGCTGCAAGGCTAAGAGAAAACCACAGGACCGGCGAAAAAGGGGCTTCCATGGAAAATAGCCCAAACATTCCAAGCCCCATCACCACTGCCGCCACCCAGATGGGAAGTGAACGCAGGTTCAATGTACGCTCCGCCAGACGTCCAAGTAATGGGTCCTGTACGAAATCGAGTAGCCGTAAAGCAAAAAGAGCGATTCCAAGAGCACTTAGGCTGATGCCGTAACTGTCTACAAAGAACTTTGGCGCATGAATGTAGATCGGCAATCCAGCCATCCCCAACATGGCTGCAAAAAACGCATATGAGAAAAACGTATAAGAGCGTCGATCGCTCACAAAGAAACCTCTGTTTCAGGGGGTGAGGGGCGTTTTCGGTATTTTGCGCCTTTACGCCACAGCTTGAATGCCTGCCAGTGTATCAACCCCAAAACCCGACGCGATCCGAAGGGCCGACGCAACAGCGCACGCAGAATATCAGCCGTTCGCAAGGGGCGTCTTGGGCCAATCAAATTCGCCATCACCCCACCACCGGGGATTTGCAGATCAATCCAAATTCCAATTTTATCTGGGCGAATATCAAAGCGAAAGACATAATTCCCTTCAATCGGCTGAAAAGGAGAGACGTGAAAAATTTTCTGAGCACTCAAAGTGTCAGTTGGTAAAATCGGGCGCAAGTCATCGTGATGGCAAAGGTAAGAGTGACGATCCCCGAAGGTATTGGTGACTTCGGAAATCACGGCACATATGTCACCAATGGCATTTTGACAAAGCCAGAAACTTACAGGATTAAATACATGGCCCAGAACCCGTGGCTGCGCCAATAACAGGATATCGCCCGCTAATTCGACGCCATGGCCGCGTAAAACATCCTTCACCCATGCCGCGCCCCGACCGCGGTGGGGGGGGCCTCCGTGATCTTTGTCATGGACCGAAAAAGCCCCTGCGCCATTGCGCGAAAATAGCGCTGGTCCCGAGATTTCATGCGTTGCATCAAACAATACGTAATCGACACTGTAGCGAAAGGCATTCTCAAGGTCCCCCTTGCGCCCGTGCCAGGTCCAGCCTTCGATATAGTCTACGTTGCTCATTCTGCTGCCAAGGTGAGTGCGGCCCCCGTGCCAAGCTGCTCTGCAACATCCAAAGCGCTGGACAGACCGTCCTCGTGAAATCCATGCTTCATCCAAGCCCCACAAAACCAGGTATTGTTTTCACCGTTACGCAGCTTGATCAACTTTTGCGCCTGCAATGCTTTTGCATCATATACTGGATGGCGCAATGTGGTTTGGTCATAAATTAATTCTTCTCGGATCGACTGTGTGGAATTCAGCGTCACAAAAAGCGGATCATCCTTGGGAATGGGCTGGAGGGAATTCATCCAATAGGTCAGGTCCAACTGTTGGGATGCCTGTCCCGAACGTTCCGTGTAAACCCAGCTTGACCAGCATTTTCTGGAACGTGGCATTACGGAGGTATCGCAATGCAAAACCACCTCATTGGGTTGGTAGGCAATGGCACCAAGGAGATCTTTTTCATGTAGGCGCGCATCAGCCAAAAGCGCCAATGTATCATCAGAATGGGTGGCAAAAATCACTTCGTCAAAGATTTCTTCGATCCCGCCTCTCGGCGTCACAGACACCTGTCCATTCTGACGCGTCACAGCAGAAACGGGCGCGTTTAGCCGAATATCCACACCTTTGGCCAACATACGCGCTTCTAGCCGGCGCACATATTCCACGGACCCCCCTTGCACAGTGTACCATTGGTGTTGGCCTGTGGCGCTCAACAAAGCGTGGTTTTCGAAAAACTGCATCATGGAGGCCGCGGGAAAATCCATGATTTTTTCCTTGGGCGTTGACCATATCGCACCTGACAAAGGCAATAGATAGTATTCTTTGAACCATTCCCCTGTGCCTAGAACCTTCAAAAACTCTCCTATGCTCAGATCGCTGCCGCGTGCGATGTCCAATCCTTTGGAATTGAATTTCAAAATGTCGCGGCACATGCGCAAGAATCTTGGGTCCAGCAGATTCCGCCTCTGGGCGAACATCGCATCTAAAGAGGCTAGTGCATATTCAACCCGTCCACCGCGTACAGACGCTCCAAAACTCATATTGCTGCGCGTCACTGGAACCTCTAGCTCTTCGAACAATGACGTCAACGCAGGATAATTGGCATAATTGAATACAATGAAACCCATGTCTACGGGCTGGTTCCCTGAGCGTCCCGTAACAACAGTGCGAGCATGCCCGCCCAACCGTGTCTCAGCTTCGAAAAGAACCACTTGATCTGATTTGGACATTGCATAGGCAGCGCCCATACCGGAAATACCCCCGCCGATTACTGCAATTTTTCTTGGCTTTGGGAGTGGGGCCACCATATTCATCTGCATTCTCCGTCGCTTTAGAGTGTGTACGCTTAGCAAACAAAAGCGGATGAAAAGAAAACAAAAACTATTTTTGATCCGGCAAAACTGTCCAACCGTAACCTAATTATGATACCGTTAAATACGCAATCTTGTCATGCTGATGGCTCGCTTCTTGGCGAGGTATGTGTTACGAATGACAAAAGCGCAAGACCTAACGGCGAGTATCAGTCAGTGACGAGTGAAAATGGGATCGATGTTGCACGTTGGGCAAATGAACTTGAATTGGTGCGGCGCGAGAAAAGCATCGAAGCTTTTGAGCGCCTGTTTAACCATTTTGCGCCCAAGGTGAAGGGTTTCTTGATGAAATCGGGAACCGACAACGCCATGGCAGAAGAGTGCGTTCAAGAAGTGATGGCCACCGTTTGGCATAAGGCGTATCTGTTTGATCCGACGCGCGCAAGCGCGGCGACTTGGATTTTCACCATCGCACGCAACAAAAAAATTGATGCGCTGAGAAAGCAAAAAAGACCCGAACCCGAAGATCTGGGATGGGGACCAGAACATGAGCCGGATCAGGAAGACGTGATCGGTCTTCAACAGGAAACAGAGCGTCTGGGACAGGCAATTGCGAATTTACCGACAAAACAGCGCCAATTGCTTGAACGCGCATATTTTAGCGATATGTCCCATAGTGAAATTGCCGCAGCGACTGGATTGCCTTTAGGGACTATAAAGTCCCGTATAAGGCTTGCACTTGATCGCCTGCGCCATGCAATGAAATGATATAGGTATGATGGAAACAATTAAACACCACGTAAGCGACGATCTTTTGATGGCCTATGCGACTGGAAATTTGGCAGAAGGCTTTTCAATCGCCGTTGCTGCACATGTGTCGATGTGTGATCACTGCCGAAGCATGCTTGAAAGCTTCAATGCATTGGGGGGTGCGCTTATGGAGCAATATACAAACATTACTGTTGCCGATTGTGCATTTTCCAAAACGTTAGAACGGATAAACGCGTGCCAATCCGTATCACAACCCGAGAAAAAACTGAAATCAGACTTTCCTGAACCTCTTAGCGATTATGTAGGCCACAGCCTTGTCGACATAAAATGGCAACCCTTGGGGATGGGTGTGAAGCAGGCAGTATTGGAGACTTCCGAAGACGCTACAGCGCGGCTTTTGTATATCCCCGCCGGAGCAGAGATGCCCGATCACAGCCACAGGGGTCTTGAATTAACATTGGTTCTCGAAGGCGCTTTTGCGGATGAAAATGATTACTTTGCAAAAGGTGATGTTGAAATTGCAGATGGTTCAACCAACCACACGCCGGTTGCGATGGATGGAAAACCCTGCATCTGTCTTGCGGTTACTGAAGCACCCCTTAAGTTCCGCAAAATGTTCCACAGGTTGATCCAACCGTTAATTCGCATCTGACAGTGCTATAATATCGCGATGCAGACTGGGGCCAGCAACGATGGCCCCTTTTGTCATTGGGCAGGCCTGATTAAAGATAAGAGCCGCCCCCACACGATCGCTCACCACGCCACCCGCCTCTGAGGCAATAAGTGCGCCCGCGCAGATATCCCATTCCCAACTGTCGCGAAAGGTAATCATGGCGTCAAACTGTCCTTGAGCCACGAGCGCAAGGCGATAGGCAAGCGATGGCCGGTGTTGCCGGTCAAATTCGGGAACGCGCGCGTTTTTCCAGAATTTTGCAGACTGGGCGGGACGCGCTGCCAGCACGGTTGCGCCTTCCAGTTTTCTTTGTGCACTTACAGTAATGCTCTCACCATTAAGGGTCGCACCTTGTCCGATCTCAGCCGCATAAAGATGATCAAGAGCTGGCAAATAAACCACAGCTGCAGTTGGCACACCATTCGTCACAATGGCAAATGAATGGGCCCAAGTGCTTTCTGCATTCATGAAACTTCTTGTACCATCGATCGGGTCAATGATGAAACAATGTCGTTTGTCCAACCGAGACGCATGGTCTTCGGTTTCTTCAGACAGCCACCCGTAATCTGGTCTCTCTGAGCGCAATAGGGTGATGAGCATATCATTGACTGCCAAATCTGCCTCGGTAACCGGACCGGAGCCATCATCTTTATCCCATGATTTTGCTGCTCCATTACACAACGGCAGCGCGATTTCAGCAGCGCGTTTTGCAGCTTTGATCAAAAGGGAAAGATCACTGTCCTGCAATACGCATCCCTTCGATCAGCACAGAGGGCACGCGCCTTGACAAATGAACCTGCGCATCGTTTCCCGCAATCATTCTGAGCAGCATGTCTTTCAAATTTCCAGCAATCGTGCATTCGCTGACGGCAGAAACGATTTCGCCATTTTCCACCCAATGTCCGGCAGCACCTCTGGAATAATCCCCAGTATTGGGGTTGATAGTCGACCCTATCATTGATGTAACCAGAAGTCCTGTACCCATATCTGACAACAATTCAGCGCGCGTCTTTGCGCCCCCGCCCAAGGTCACATTCCCAACTTGGGGGCTGGGTAGCGATCCTGCCGAGCGCGCCGCATTACCTGTGGAAGCCATCCCCAATTTGCGCGCCGACGAAAGGTCCAAGGTCCAACCCTGCAAGATCCCGTCCTTTACAATATGTCTTGGGCGTTTGGGTAATCCTTCTGCGTCAAACGGGCGGGATCCGCCGGTCCTTGGCCGTGTGGGATCTTCGACTAAAGAAAGCGAGGCCGGTAAAACCTGTTGATTGAGGTGATTACGTAACCACGAAGATCCGCGAGCCACAGACGCTCCGTTCACAGCATTGATCAAATGACCAATTAAACTCGACGCCACGCGTTCATCAAAAAGAACCGGAAAAACGCCAGAGCGTGGTTTTTCAGGGTTAAGGCGGGACAAGGCACGTTCCGCTGCGCGCCTGCCAATCTCTTCGGCGGGGCGCAAATCCCTGCCATGGATGCGATCATCGTAGTCATAATCGCGCTCCATCCCAAGGCCTGTCCCCGCAATGGCAACGCAGCTTAACCCATGTGATGTTCTTCGATAGCTCCCCGAAAACCCGTTGCTTGTGACAAGAAACACCGCGCCTTTGGAATAACTGGCAGAGGCATTACTGGTTTGTTCGATACCCTTACATTCCAGCGCCGCTGCTTCCAGTTTGCAAGCCTCCCGTTGAAGATGATCTGCATCTGGTTCCTCCGAGGAGTCGTAAAGATCATAGGCTGCTATATCCCAATCCTTGGCAAAGTCCTCTGGCTGTGCAAGTCCACAATAAGGATCATCAGGTGCCTCTTTCGCCATGGCGATAGCGCGTTCTGCCATAGCTGCGATTGTCTCTGGGCGTCCGTCTGACCCCGAAACGATCGCCTGTTTTTTGCCTAAAAAGACGCGTAACCCAAGGTCAATGCCTTCGGATCTCTCGGCCAATTCCAAGGTCGCATTACGCACTTCCACATTTGTTGACACCCCTTCGGCAACCAAAACATCCGCATCGTCAGCGCCGGCTTTTTTCGCCGCAGAGAGAAGTTGAAAAGCAATATCATCTGAAGAGTCGTGCTTTGAGGCTTGCATCATTTTGGGTCCATCAATTTTATAAGACAGGTAATAAACACGGTAGCAAAGCGCAAGCGCTCGCTTTAACATGATAGCCAGCATCGGATCACAAAACAAAGCCCGCGAAGAGGAAAACGGATATAATGTCAAAAATTGCTTTGATTACGGGTGCCGCACGGGGCATTGGGCTTGCAACAGCCAAGAAATTTGCCGCGCAGGGATATCGCGTCCTGATGTTGGACAGGGATGACACAGAGCTGGAAAAAGCTCAAAAAGAAGTATCTGGCGCTACTGCGCTGCATTTTGATATCTCCTCCACAAGTGCCGCTCATGAGATTGCCGAAACCATCGAAAAATCGCATGGTTCACTCGACACTTTGATCAATAATGCCGGCGTGGCGGAATTTGGCAGGATCGAAACATGCGACCCAGACAGCTGGCGACGGGTTATGGAAACAAATTTGGATGGCATGTTCTTTTTGTCTCAGGCGCTTGTCCCGAGCTTGAAAAAAACCAAAGGCAGTATCGTCAATATTGCCTCAATATCCGGCTTGCGTGCCTCAACGCTCAGGGTTGCCTACGGCACGTCAAAAGCAGCCGTCATGCAGCTGAGCAAACAGCAAGCCGTGGAACTGGGTGAATTTGGCATCCGTGTGAATTGTGTGGCCCCTGGCCCTGTGCGTACAAAACTTGCCATGGCTGTCCATACACAAGACATTATCGATGCCTACCACGATGCAATTCCGTTGAACCGCTATGGTCTGGAAGAGGAAATTGCCAACGCCATCTATTTCCTTGCTTGTGATCAGGCGTCTTATATAACTGGGCAGGTGCTCGCCGTGGATGGGGGATTTGAAGCCACTGGCGTCGGGCTGCCTGCCTTACGTTCCTGAGCCCCTCTGCGACAAGCCCCGCGGACAGCCTCCGTGTGGGGAACCCGTGCTACTGGATTTGCTGCCCGTTGGCATAAACACCGCCATTTTGGTCAATCCATAACTCTGCTTCAAGTTCATCACGACCGACAGGGATTGTGAACATTCCCATAAACATACGAGCGCCCATCACTTCTTCTGAACCTATAAGTCCGGAATTGCTTAGCTTATCAAGCAGAGCATTTATTCCCTTCATCGTCAAACGCACGCTGCCCTCAGGACGCGGTACTCCGTCAAAGGTGTAAAAGTCACTATTGTCGAAGGTGAATTCACCATCGACGGCGGCAGAGGCTCCAAGCGCTGAAAGTAAAAGGGAATTAATCGATAATGAGTTCAGCTCTGCGGCGTCTTGAAATGCTCCGATATCGTCAGCATCCTCAACATCAAAAGAAGAAAAATCCGCCAACAGCCGCATCATCCCACTTACATCAAATTTCAGGGTCACTGGATCACGGTCAAACACCCGGAAGGGATCGAACATATCCCAAACGGCGTCTGACACACTGAGGTCTTCCATTTCCAACCGAAGCCCGACCTTTTGCTGTTCTTCAGAAGAAACCACAGGCAGCGACATCCCGTAAACAAGTGCCCCAAGTGAGGCATCGAATGGCATCGGAACAAGGCTTCCGCCCACAGAAACATTCCAGCCTGACATTTCAGACAGAAAATTCACACCGAGTTTTGACAGATCCGCACTGGTGCGTCCCCCCGTGGTGGACGAGCTCATCACAACATCACCATCCTCCCCAACAAAGCGGATCTCTGTCTGACCCTGACCATAGCTGTAGATCGTCGCGGAATTCATCCCCAATCGAATGGCCTTTTCAAAATCTTGTAAAGATACCCCATCACGGGTTTGAGAGGTCGATGAAAACACTAGGTCAGAGAAGTTTGATCTCCATGAGGCGCGAAAATCCTCGTCTTTTGGGGCAATATTCATGTCAATCCATGCGGTCGCAATATCCATATTCCCGCTTGTGACGTTGAAGTCTGACTGGCGAAACTGTGAGTTTCCGGAAATATCATTTAAGGTCACCGAAAATTGTAACTGGTCCTTTCCAATCACTTCAATTTCATCTGCCAGCCTCAAAAAATCTAACCTCAAGGAACCGAATTCATATTCCGAACGGATTTCATCACCATCACGTTTGAAAACCATAAGGCTGTCTTTGGAAAATTGAGCCAAATCAATCTCAACACGTTCATCATCCATATCTTTAAATCGCAAAGCCCAGCGGGCGTCTTCCGCCATATCCATGCGCACAGACCCGTCAGCTTGCTGTGAAAACTGCCAGTCTCCGGTTTCAAATTTTAAAGAAAAGCCCGCATCAAAATCATCAATGCGAAACACGATATCGGTCACTGTCAGCTGATCCCCATCTCTGGACTTGATTGCAGAGACCACATAATCCGAGGCCTGAGCACGTGAGACAATATGCTCCCAAGCTTCCTCTGGACTCATATTGGCACTGGCTGAGCCAGCACAGAGTACGGTGCCGATTAATATGAATGCAGAAGAAAACTTTTTTCTGATCATCACCCAGAGATCCTTTGTAACCTAAACTTCCAGTGAATATAGTTTGTAAATCTGGTAAGTCACGGTTGAAATCGGCACCTCTTTAAGATGATCGACAAGGCTTAGGTTGTCACTTAGACCAAGTGCAGGGTATTGATGTCCCAAGTGCATTGAGGAGTAACAAGGATGGAAATATCGGGAAAAACCGTTCTCATCACAGGAGCAAGCCGCGGCATTGGCAGAGCGGCCGCCAAAGCTTTCGCCGAAAACGGTGCAAATGTTGTTCTTTTTGCCAGAAATGGCGCTGCGCTAAAACAGATCGCGGAGGACATCGGACACAATGCGCTTCCTTTGGAAGGTGATATATCAGTTTACGGCGATATCGCATCCGCCGTGAAAAAAACTCTCTCTTCCTTTGGCACGATTGATATTTTGATCAATAACGCTGCCGCGCTTCAACCCATTGCACATCAGGCAGAGGCGGATCCTGCATCCTGGGCGGCCTTGATTGATGTGAACATCAAAGGCGTGTTTTATGCCAACCACTGCGTACTTCCAATTATGAAAGCCAATGGCGGGGGCACGATTATCACCGCGAGCTCCGGCGCGGCCCATTCCGCTGTCGAAGGCTGGAGCGCTTATTGCACATCAAAAGCCGGTGCAGCCATGCTCACCGCCTGCACTGACCACGAATACCGTGCATCCGGCATCCGCTCCATGGGCCTCTCTCCGGGTACTGTCGCCACGCAGATGCAAATCGACATCAAAGCAAGCGGAATAAATCCAATCAGTCAGCTTGAATGGGCAGATCACAGTCCACCGGAATGGCCCGCAAAAGCGCTTTTGTGGATGTGCACCAAAGAAGCAGATCCTTTCATAGGAAAGGAAATTCGCCTCAAAGATCCGGACATTCTTAAAATTCTAGGGCTCGCATGATCGATATTGAAAAATCCAAAGGTCTTTGGACGCTGCGCATCAATCGTCCCGACAAAGCCAATGCGCTTACCGCTCCGATGCTTGAGGAGATCTATGAAATTGTCCAAGATGCGCAGAACGCGCGCGCTTTAATTATTACAGGCAGCGGTAAAGTTTTCAGTGCTGGCGCAGACTTAGAGGCAGCAAAAGCGGGATTGGCCACCTCGGATGTTTGGGAACGGGTATCGGATTCCATCGCTAAGCTTCCCTGCCTGACCATTGCCGCACTGAACGGCACCCTGGCAGGCGGAGCATTTGGAATGGCGCTCGCCTGCGATCTGCGCCTTGCGGTGCCCACTGCAAAATTCTTTTATCCCGTCATGGCGCTCGGTTACCTCCCCCAACCAAGCGATCCGGAACGAATGTCCGCCCTCATCGGTCCCGCACGCACAAAAATTATCCTGATGGCGGGCCAGAAATTAACCGCCCAAGAGGCGCTTACCTATGGTCTTATCGATCGAATATGCACTCCGGAAACGCTCCTCGAAATGGCATATTTTCTTTGCGATGGCGCCCTCAATGCAAAGCCAGAACATGCCATGTCCATAAAACAAATGTGCAGCCCGTTCTCCTGAACCGATATCCATGATCTTTCTAGAATTTGACCCCGGAAAAATCTCTTCCACTTTTTCTTTGTGAAAATACTCAAAACTCCGATCTCAGCAGGCCACAACCGGCAAAAAGGCTGCTCACCGCCTGTTAACTTTCGTGCGCGAAATAAACGATGCAGGGCGTTTTGCCACCCACGAAATATACCTCATCAGCCGCGGATGGACCTTTAACGCCTCAATCGTATTGAAATTGCGCGCCAACGCACCTTCGCTCAAGGCGGCGTGTATTTCTTTGTGACATTGATGATGCAACAACACTGTTTCCCCGCCTTTACCGCCCTTTGAACGTGGGATCAGATGGTGCAGACTTTGGGGAACATCCTCCGGAATGGGCCGTTCGCACAATGGACAAATTGGATCCGACATAGAGCACCTCTTGCCTTATGAGGCACTTCGCGTCATGTAGATGTCAAGGTGTCATAAGGAATCATGAGGGATACGGCCTTTGGAACCTGCGGTATTTGAGAAGGCTTTGGCCTATGCCAAGCCAGTGTATGAGTTTGCGTTACCTTGGCTTCTAAGCCCAGCAGCATGGTCGCAATTTTTGATCTTGCTCTTTGCCTATTTTCTGGCAGTCATCTTAACGCGCAAGTTTAACCCCGTGATCGCAGCCCTTCTGGCGCCGGCGGATGAGGCCACGGGCCCCATTGCCAAAACGCGTCGCTTTGTGCTTCGCTTCATGCCATTGATCCTGCCGCTACTGGCCTATGCATTGACGGGAATTGGGGAATCCGTCACACGCTCTGTATTTGGATCAGGTGCCGTGATTGCCTTTGGCAAACGTGTGTTTCTTTTCCTCGCCATCCGCACCTTTGCAAGAACAATGCTGCATGATCCCATGCTGAAATTCTTGGGTAAATTTGTTCTCATTCCAGTCGGCGCGCTTTATGCTTTGGGGTTGATCGAATTTGTGGCCTCACAGCTCAAAGCAACCGTTGTCCCGCTTGGCAACCTGTCCTTTGACCTTTTATGGCTGGTTCAGTTTATCGTTGTCGGCAGCATTATTTTTTGGTTTGGACGTTGGTCCTACGACCAATCTTCAGGCTTTATCAGCAAGCAGGAGGAAATGCGCCCCGCCACCCGTCAATTGGCAAGCAAAGCAGCCGAGATCATGATCTTTGGCGCCGCCTTTCTCGTTTTGATGAACATCATGGGGATTTCGTTGACTTCTTTGGCTGTCCTCGGGGGCGCTGTCGGCGTCGGCCTTGGTTTTGGTCTGCAAAAGATTGCGTCAAACTTTATCTCTGGCGTGATCCTTTTGCTCGAAGGTCAGGCCACCGTAGGCGATTACGTCGAACTGGATGGCGGAGAAGCGGGAACCATCGTCAAAACCACCGCGCGCTCCACCATGATCCTAGAAACCTACGATGGTCGGTGGATTGTTGTTCCAAACGAAGATTTCATCACCACCCGCGTGGTCAATTATTCAGATCAAGGCAGCGCAAATCGCCACGAGGCCCCGTTTTCAGTGTCTTATGACACAGACATCAATCTGGTGCCTGATATTATCGAAAAAGCAGTGTCCCAACACCCTGAAGTTCTCAGCAAACCCTATCCACCAGATTGTGAATTGCGCGGGTTTGGCGACAATGGTGTTGATTTCTCAGTCGAATTCTGGGTGAACGGAATTGACGATGGAAAACACAAATATTCATCTGACGTCTTGTTTTTAATCTGGAATGCGCTCAAAGAACACAATATCACCATCCCTTATCCGCAACGGGTGGTTGAGCTCAGGGCAGAAAAAGGGGTGGTTAATTTTGCGCAAACAGGCGCTGGTGATAGGAAGCGGGCCCTCGGGGCTCATGGCGGCTGACCGGCTGAGTGCGGCCGGCATTTCTGTTACAATCGCTGAAGCAAAACCCTCAGCGGGCCGTAAATTTCTGATGGCAGGAAAATCAGGGCTGAACCTGACAAAAGACGAGACCTTTGAAACTTTTCAACAGGCATACTGGGGCAGACAGTCCCTGCTGACACCTATATTAGGCACCTTTCAAAGCAAGGACGTGACCGCATGGGCAGACGGACTGGGGGCGGAGACCTTTGTCGGCTCGACAAAACGCGTTTTTCCCAAGGTGATGAAAGCATCCCCCTTGCTGAGATCCTGGCTGGCGCGCTTGTCAGACCAAGGGGTCACTCTGCGGACACGATGGCGATGGGCCGGCGGGGATGGACGCACCTTTGCCTTTGAGACACCCGAAGGTACGCAAGAGCTTTGTCCTGACGTGACGATTCTGGCACTTGGGGGGGCGAGCTGGCCAAGGTTAGGTTCTGACGGGGCTTGGACTGCATGGTTTGCAGGCCAAAAAATTCCGCTTGCGCCCTTTACCCCCTGCAATGTGGCGGTCAGAATTGACTGGTCCTCCCATATGAGCACCCAATTTGGCAAACCGCTCAAATCTGTCACCTTCCTCACAAATGCCCGCAGGGTACGCGGCGAAGCCGTAATCAGCGCTAAAGGGCTGGAAGGCAGTGGTATTTACGAAATCACCCGTGATTTGCGTCAAAACAAGGATCTGAAAATTGATTTACTGCCAGATTGGTCCCTGAATAAAATCATAACGGCGCTGAACAAACCCAAGGGCAAAGACAGTCAAAGCACTTTTTGGCGCAAAGCTCTTAAACTTGGTCCCGAAAAACAATCTCTCTTGCATGAATTCGCGCGACCGCTTCCAAAGGACGCAGAAGAATTGGCAAAACTAATAAAGAATTTGCCTGTCCTTCATGAGGGGTTGCGACCTATCGAAGAGGCAATTTCGACGGGTGGCGGAGTATCTTTTGACGCTTTGGATGAAACCTTGATGATAAAATCTATGCCCGGGGTTTTTTGCGTCGGAGAGATGCTCGATTGGGAAGCCCCCACTGGGGGCTACCTGATTTCAGCTGCTCTTGCCACGGGCCGATGGGCAGGGACGAAGGCGATCGAGTACTTGCAACACCAAACCCACTAACTCTGGGCCAATACGCTCGCCCGTTGATAGGCAGGACGTGCGCGCATGGTTTTGAGATAGTTTTTAAACTCTGCATTGTCTGTTGGAAATTTCGCAACAAAGGCCCATCCCCCGCAATGGGTGAGTACAAGGTCAGGGATCGTGATGTCCTCTCCCATCAGGCATGGGCCCTTTATCTGTGTAAGAATCCGATCAATATTTCTGGCATACTCCGCCTCAAACGCGCCGCGAATAGCCTCTGCATCCTGCATCTTGGACAATCCCAGCGATCTCCGGGAGGCGGCCCATAAAACGGCGTCCACCTCGTCCAGAACCTGATGCAGCATTGCGTCCTGCCGTGCACGTGCCAAGGTTCCAGCTTTGGCAGTTAAGCCGCCATGTTTATCCGCCAAATAGGTCATAATCGCAGTTGAGTCCGAAATCACGGCATCACCATCAACGAGAACTGGTACTTTGCCACTTGGGTTATAACGCAGAACCTCTTCAGAATGTGGTGCAAAATTCAGATGTTCATAGGCTAGGCCCAGTTCTTCGAGCAACCACAACACTCTGAACGCCCTACTTTTTACTGATCCAACAATTTTGTACATTACATCCTCCTAATCAGCGGAAATGACTCTTGCGTTTCCTATCTAGATCCATCGCATTTGGAATGTAAGATGACAAAGCGAAAAAGCCATTTCGTTTATGGTTCACATCCGAAATGCCTGCAAAAATTCTCAAAGTTAGACATAGCAGAATCGCGGAGAAACATGCTACAATTTGTGGTATGTCAAATGCACTACCCCATATATCGGAAGATTTACCGCGTATTCGCCAATTAGATGAGGCGTCGATCAATCGTATTGCGGCGGGCGAAGTGGTGGAACGCCCTGCTTCTGCGGTCAAAGAGCTTGTCGAAAATGCCTTGGACGCCGGTGCGCGCCATGTTCGCGTTGATATTTCTGATGGTGGTAAAACGCTGATCCGGGTAATCGATGACGGCTGCGGCATGCGCCCTGATGACCTACCCCTCGCGCTCAGCCGACATGCAACCTCTAAAATCGACGGATCTGACCTTACGAATATCCAAAGCTTCGGTTTTCGCGGCGAAGCCTTACCCTCACTGGGTGCGGTTGGGCGTCTGAGCATCATCAGCCGTGCCAGCGGCTTTGAGGGAAGCCAGATTTCTGTTTCGGGAAGCACCCTGTCCCCCTCAAAACCAGCAGCCTTCGCGCAGGGAACGCAAATAGAATTGCGCGACCTCTTTTATGCAACGCCCGCGCGTTTGAAATTCCTGCGCACAGATCGCGCCGAAACCCAAAGTATTTTAGATGTGATAAGACGTCTTGCTATGGCGTCCCCCTCTGTGGGGTTTGACGTGCATGATGTTTCCGGAGGAACATCACGCGCGCTCTTCAAAGTCTTGCCGGAAACGGGTGATCTTTTCGATGCCTTACACCGCCGTTTGATGCAAATTTTAGGAAAGGAGTTTGCAGAGAACGCTGTCGCTGTTCAGGCAGAACGTGATGGGTTCACGCTGAGCGGGTATGCCGCCTTGCCCACATTTTCTCGGGGGGCAGCAGTCATGCAATATATGTTCGTGAACAATCGCCCCGTTCGAGACAAACTTTTGATCGCCGCCTTACGCGCCGCCTATAGCGATTTTCTCTCCCGTGACAGACATCCCGCCGCAGTGTTGTTCGTGGACTGTGCCCCGACTCTGGTCGACGTGAACGTGCACCCCGCAAAATCCGAAGTCCGGTTTCGCCAACCCGGGGTGTTACGGGGACTGATTATTTCTGCCCTGCGACATACACTTGCAGAAGCAGGTCATCGCGCGTCCTCGACCGTGGCGGCCTCAATGCTTGGTGCCGCGCGGGCAGAGACAATGCCGCAACAAGGCTTTTCATATCAGATGGACCGCCCAAGCGGGGCGGTCAAAGCGGCGAATTACCAATTTCATGCTCCACAGTCTTCAGAGACCGAGGCTGTGTTTGCGCGCGTTAATGACATTGACGACACATCGACGGAACCCACCCCGGAAAAACCACAAGAACACTATCCTTTAGGGGCCGCGCGGGGGCAGGTCCATGAAAATTATATCATCGCCCAAACCAGAGACGGGATGGTGATTGTCGATCAGCACGCCGCGCATGAACGGCTGGTTTACGAGAAACTGAAAACCCAGATGCAGCAAAGCGGTGTTGCCTCTCAGGCGCTTTTAATCCCCGAAATTATCAACCTGAGCGCCGATGACTGCGGGCGATTGATGGGGGTTCGTGACACATTGGACAGCCTCGGGCTGTCAATTGAACCCTTTGGCACTGGCGCGATAGCTGTGCGGTCCACGCCTGCGATATTGGGGGATACAGACGTCAAGGCACTTGTCTTGGACGTTCTGGATGAGCTCAATGATCAGGAACATACGCAATCAATTAAAGACAAAATCGACGCAGTGCTGAGCCGCGTTGCCTGCCATGGTTCCGTGCGGTCGGGACGACGACTTCGCGGAGAAGAAATGAACGCGCTGTTGCGCGAAATGGAAACTACCCCCCATTCCGGTCAGTGCAACCATGGACGGCCCACATACGTGGAATTGAAATTATCCGACATTGAACGGTTGTTTGGCAGGCGATGACGGCAAGTATTGATTTCAACAACCCTGTGATACAGATCGCCCTTCTGGTCGCCTTGCTTGTTTTGGTTATGTTGTGGCTGAGCCTGCGTGCATCGAACAGATCCGCAAAACTGGTGGAACCTCTCGCGCTGCAACTCAACGTGCTGGGCCAAAGGGTCCAAGATTTGGGCGCTGGTCAGGAACGGCTGACCGGTGGGCTTCACCATGTGTCCGACGTCCAAACCAAATCCCAGAACGGAATGATGCAACTGTTGGAACAAAGGCTGGCGCAGGTACAGCAGCAAATGACCGAAAACCTGCAGGGTTCCTCCCGTCGCACAGCCCATTCCTTGGGAGAGCTACAACAGAGGCTCATGGCGATTGACAAAGCACAGGACAATATCACCAAACTGTCCGGAGACGTTCTGAGCCTTCAGGATATTCTATCAAACAAACAGACGCGCGGCGCCTTTGGTGAAATTCAGCTCAATGATATTGTGACAAAGGCGCTTCCCAGCGACAGCTACACTTTGCAGGCCACGCTTTCCAACGGGCGGCGTGCGGATTGTCTGATCCATCTTCCCAATCCGCCGGGACCCATTGCGATTGACAGTAAATTTCCCCTTGAAGCTTACGAAGCACTACGCGCCGCCCAAAACGACCGTGATATTGCAGAGGCCGCAAAATTGATGCGTCAGGCGGTGAAAAAGCACATCCGCGATATTTCCGAAAAATACATCATAGAAGGGGAAACTGCTGATGGGGCATTAATGTTTCTGCCCTCAGAAGCCGTTTACGCAGAGCTTCACGCCAATTTTTCTGATCTTGTACGCGAAGGTTTTAGCGCGCGGGTTTGGATCGTATCCCCGACCACATGTATGGCCACATTGAACACGATGCGCGCCATCCTGAAGGACGCACGTATGCGTGAGCAGGCCGGGGCTATCAGAAAAGAGCTGGGACTTCTTTATCAGGATGTAGACAGATTGGGAACGCGGGTTGAAAATCTTGACCGGCATTTCTCGCAGGCGGCAAAGGATATTTCCGAAATAAAAATCAGCGCTGATAAGGCAGGGCGACGCGCGCGGCGGCTGGATGCCTTTGATTTTGAAGAAATTGACTCAGACACGTCTTCAGTGGCGCCCTCCATCGGAGATGGACTGTGAAACGCAGCGTTAAGATGTGTTTTTTTAAAAGAAACAGGTCTTTTTTGTCAAAAACAGAATTTATGTTAATACAATCTTCAGGTTTGTGCGTGGACAAAAGAAGCGGTTCAGTCTCTCAACCTCTAACAGCGGACAGTGACACATAATTTTGCGTATTAATCTTCACCTTGGCCAAAGCGAAGCGTATAGAATAAAAGTAACGAATTCATACTGGGATGATGCTGAATGGCACATATAATTGTAGTTGGAAACGAAAAAGGTGGGGCCGGCAAATCTACTGTGACGATGCATGTGGCGACAGCGCTTGCGCGGATGGGTCATAAGGTAGGGGCGGTCGACCTTGACCTTCGCCAACAAACCTTTGGACGTTACTGCATCAATCGGCGCAATCACTTAAGTGAAATTGGGCTTGATTTGAAAAGTCCTGAATTTTATTCGTTGCCCGAAATTGATAAAGCGACCGTTCCTGAAGGCGAAAATGTGTTTGACCACCGCCTTTCTGCCGTCATCGCGGCAATGGAATCAAATTGTGAATTTATCCTCATCGACTGTCCTGGGTCCCACACTAGGCTAAGCCAAGTGGCACATTCTTTGGCGGACACCCTGATCACTCCTCTTAATGACAGCTTTGTGGATTTCGACCTTTTGGCGCGGATTGGTGCGGATGGAGAACGCATTGAGGGGCCTTCAGTTTATTCTGAAATGGTCTGGCATGCGCGTCAGTTGCGTGCCCAAGCCGGCCTCACGCCCATCGATTGGATCATTTTGCGCAACCGAATGGGCGCCCAGCAGATGGTCAATAAACAAAAGATGGAACGCGCGCTTGTGAAACTGTCAAAACGGATCGGGTTTCGCATTGCCCCCGGATTTAGTGAACGCGTCATTTTCCGTGAATTGTTTCCTCGCGGTCTGACCTTGTTGGATCTGAAAGATATTGGGGTGAAACAGCTCAATATTTCCAATATCGCAGCACGTCAGGAACTGCGCGATCTGGTTAAAACTTTGGATTTGCCCAATGTGTCGATTGAGTTCTGACGCCAACCAATCCAGACAGTGTCAGATGACTGCTTCAACCCTGCAAGTCCCTTCAGGAAACGCGTTTTAACCTCATTTTTCACGTCGGACGACCCAACCGTCCGAGCAGACGTTTCAATCCGGCAATTTCACTATCGGAAAAGGCCCCAAGCAGGGCTTCGTCATAATCCCGTGCCGCCCGCTTTAAGTCTTCATAAACCGCGCGCCCAAGCTTGGTCAGTTCCAACCATTCTTTGCGTCTATCATTTTCGTCCGGAACGCGGGTTAAATATCCTTTTGACTGCATTTTATGCACCGCGCGGCTGACTTTTGTTTTATGAATGCGCGCACGATCCGTGATGTCTTTGGCGGTCATGCGTTCATAAATTCCCAAATGGAACAAGACCCGCCATTCACCGCGCAACATGCCGTAGCGGTCTTTGTAAATACGTTGAAAAGCGAGGCTGCTCTCTTCTGCCGCCTGATTGAGCAGATAGGGTATGAATTGTCGGATATCAAAGTCAAGGTCTGAGGTCATGAGGGAAGAATAAGTCTTGTTAGTTACATTTGCAACTGTTATATCTGTAACTAATTCAAGAGGTGTTGCCATGAAAGACCAGTCCCAACCCAACACGTTTGTTCAAGCCGCTCAAGAAACGGCCCTGACGCCTGGCTATATGCCTGGGTTTGGCAATGACTTTGAAACCGAAGCTTTGCCCGGCGCCCTGCCACAGGGGCGCAACAGCCCACAGAAATGTAATTACGGGCTTTATGGCGAACAATTGTCCGGCACGGCCTTTACCGCTCCAAGCCACCAGAACGAACGCACGTGGTGCTATCGGATTCGCCCTTCTGTGAAACATTCCCACAGATATCGCAAAATTGACCTTCCCTTATGGAATACCGCGCCCAATGTGGTGCCTGATGTCATTTCGCTGGGACAGTATCGCTGGGATCCCGTGCCTTATTCAGACGCCCCTCTGACTTGGTTAACGGGCATGCGAACCATGACCACGGCAGGTGACGTGAACACACAAACCGGAATGGCGAGCCACATTTACCTCGTGACCGCCTCTATGGAGGATACATATTTTTATTCCGCGGACAGCGAGTTATTGATCGTTCCGCAGGAAGGACAACTGCGATTTTTCACAGAACTTGGCATCATTGATCTTGCCCCGCAGGAAATCGCGGTCATTCCACGTGGACTTTTGTACCGAGTCGAAGTGCTGAACGGTCCGGCGCGCGGATTTGTCTGTGAAAATTACGGACAGACCTTTGCGCTGCCTTCTCGTGGACCCATTGGGGCCAATTGCCTTGCCAACAGACGTGACTTCAAGACCCCAGTCGCCGCCTTTGAGGATCGTGAAACGCCGTCGCGTGTTGTGATCAAATGGTGTGGTCAGTTTCATGAAACTGAGATTGGGCATTCTCCCTTGGATGTGGTGGCATGGCATGGCAATTATGCGCCCTACAAATATAACCTCAACGATTATTGCCCTGTCGGGGCGATCCTGTTTGATCACCCCGATCCTTCCATTTACACGGTGCTTACCGCCCCATCTGGCGTTGAGGGCACCGCAAACATCGATTTTGTCCTCTTTCGTGATCGTTGGAACGTGGCAGAGGATACATTCCGTCCGCCATGGTATCACAAAAACATCATGTCCGAACTTATGGGCAATATTTATGGTCAGTATGATGCCAAACCTCAGGGCTTTGTTCCCGGCGGTATGAGCCTTCATAATATGATGTTGCCCCATGGTCCTGACAAGGAAGCCTTTGAAAAAGCATCCAATGCGACGCTTGAACCGCAGAAACTTGCCAATACAATGTCCTTCATGTTTGAAACGCGCTTTCCTCAGCATCTGACCCAATTTGCAGCGCAAGAAGCGCCACTTCAGGATGATTACATCGACTGCTGGTCAGATATTGAAAAGAAATTTGACGGCAGACCAGGCAAAAAATAATACCCAACCCACCACGCGAGTAAGTGATCAAAGAGAGGCCTTTTATGACATTGCTTCAAAGCTGGGTAAGCTCAGCAAATTCCCCAGAAACAGATTTTCCGTTGAACAATCTACCTTACGGGGTCTTTTCAACCGAGGGTACCGATCCGCGCTGCGGAGTTGCCATTGGAAATATGATTTTCGACTGTCAGGCCGCCCAGGAAGAAGGGTTCATTGAATTTGACGAAGGTCCGGTATTTGACGTGCCGTTCTGGAATGAATTGTTGGAACTTGGCCCAGCCGCTTGGGCGAAGCTGCGCGCGCGGCTCACGGAGCTTCTCAGTGCTGGCGCCGGGGATCAAGACGCCCTTTCAGAGATGCTGACCCCTTTGGCTGAAGCGGAAATGCATTTGCCCGTCCTTGTCGCCGAATATACCGATTTTTATGCCGGACGCCATCATGCAACCAATGTGGGCACCATGTTTCGAGGCGCTGAAAATGCGCTCCCGCCCAATTGGCTGCATATTCCGATTGGGTACAATGGACGGGCGTCTTCGGTTGTGGTTTCGGGTAAAGATGTGCGCCGCCCATGGGGGCAATTGAAGCCTCCGCAAGACAGTATTCCCCATTTCGCGCCCTGCCGACGGTTTGACTTTGAACTTGAAATGGGCGCGATCGTGGGAAGCAATAGCGACGGACCCGTGAGCGTCAGCGAAGCGGACGGAATGATCTTTGGCTATGTTATTTTGAACGACTGGTCCGCGCGGGATATTCAGGCATGGGAATACCAACCCCTTGGACCCTTTCAGGCCAAAGCCACAGCCACAACGATAAGCCCGTGGATCGTCACCAAAGCCGCGCTTGAGCCGTTTCGTTGCAATACGCCAACGCGTGAATTTGAACTTTTGGATCATCTCAAAGATCAAGGGCCCATGTTATATGACATCGATCTCAAAGTGCGCCTGATCACAGAAGACAACCATGAAGCCACCATCACAGAGACAAACTACCGCGAAATGTATTATTCCAGCGCCCAACAATTGGCCCATCACAGCACCAGCGGATGCCCGATGAATGCTGGGGATCTTTTGGGATCTGGGACTATTTCGGGGCCAGAGCGTCACCAACGCGGCAGCCTTTTGGAATTGAGCTGGGGTGGCAAAGAGCCTCTGGCCATCGGCGAAGGCGGGCCAACACGCAGTTTCATCGAAGATGGGGATTGTATTGAAATATCCGGCAGCGCCAAAGGCGAAGGGTACAAAATCGGATTTGGCCTTTGCACCGGTCGCGTGCTGCCGGCCCTCAAAGATCCATATGCACGATGAATAAATGGAACCATACCTCGGGGCGCATATACAGTGGAGCGTGCAAACGCCACCACAGGTTCCGCCCTGTGGCACCGCAACAAAACTTACTATTTTCAGGAGAACGCTAATGGCCAAGGCATTTGCATCGCAAGGCGATATGACAGAAAAGAAAATTAGCTTTAGCGAGATCGGCAAAGGAATTTATGCTTTTACCGCTGAGGGCGATCCAAACAGCGGTGTAATCATCGGCGATGACAGCGTGATGATTATCGAAGCACAAGCAACCCCGCGCCTTGCGCAAAAGGTGATCGACTGCGTGCGGTCTGTCACAGACAAACCAATAAGCCATCTTGTGCTAACGCATTACCATGCGGTTCGCGTGCTTGGCGCCTCAGCTTTTGGCGCGGATCAGGTGATTATGTCTGATATGGCGCGCGCGATGGTGGTGGAACGCGGGCAGGAAGACTGGGACAGCGAATTTCAACGCTTTCCTAGGCTCTTTGAAGGCCATGAAAGCATCCCGGGCCTGACATGGCCGACCACCACCTTTGACAACACGATGACCATCTATCTTGGCAACCGCCGGATTGATCTGATGCATCTGGGCCGTGCGCATACCGCCGGGGATATAGTGATCAATGTGCCCGATGAAAACGTCATGTTCACCGGCGATATCGTAGAATACCATTCCGCCTGCTACTGCGGAGACGGGCATTTTGCCGACTGGGGGGACACTTTGGATGAAATTCACAGTTTCCGACCCGATGCCATTGCACCGGGACGCGGGGACGCGCTGATCGGGGATGCAATGGTCGAAGAGGCTATTGAGCTGACCCGCGATTTCGTGGAAAGCACCTACATCCCCGCCGCGCGCGTCGCGGCGCGCAACGGGACACTCAAAGATGCATGGGACGCGGTGCGCGATGCCTGCGATCCAAAGTTCAAAGATTACGCTATCTACGAACACTGCCTTCCATTTAACGTGGCACGCGCCTTTGACGAAGCCCGCGGGATTGACACACCACGTATATGGACGGCTGAGCGCGATCTTCAGATGTGGGAGGCCTTACAAGCGTGAATAAGATATTCGAGAGACCTCTTTATCCTTATTTTCACCATCCCGATCAGGATGCCCGAACCCCAGCGCATCACCCTGTTGTCATTGTCGGGGCGGGTCCTGTCGGGCTTTGTGCGGCGATTGATCTCGCCCAGCGCAATATCCCCGTCGTCGTTGTAGACGACAACGACAAGGTCAGCTTTGGCAGTCGCGCCATATGTTTTGCCAAGCGCACACTTGAAATTTGCGACCGTTTGGGCGTTGGCGATCGCCTCATAGACAAAGGCGTGCAGTGGAACCTTGGTAAAGTCTTTTTCGATGAACGCAAAGTTTATGAATTCAACCTCTTGGCCGAAGAGGGTCATCAAAGACCCGCCTTTATCAACCTTCAGCAATATTACGTCGAAGTCTATCTCTTTGAACGGCTAAAAAAATTGCAGGACGACGGTGCGCCCGTTGATATTCGTGGCAAAACCAAAGTTGTAGATTTGGATCAAACCGGCGACGTTGCAACGGTTTCCCTTGAGACCCCCGAAGGTTCCTATCAAATCACTGCGAATTGGGTCATTGCCTGTGATGGCGCCAACAGCCCTACGCGGCAAATGTTGGGATTGGATTTTGTGGGGCGTGTGTTCGAAGACAATTTTCTCATTGCTGATGTGACCATGGAGGCCGAATTTCCGACCGAACGGTGGTTCTGGTTTGATCCCCCGTTTAACAAAGGCCAGTCCGCCCTTTTGCACAAACAACCTGATGGCGTGTGGCGCATTGACCTTCAGCTTGGTTGGGATGTTGACAAGGAAGAAGAAAAAAAACCGGAAAATGTCATTCCCCGACTGAAAGCCATGCTTGGCGAAGATGTGGAATTTGATCTGGAATGGGTGAGCATCTATACTTTTCAATGCCGCCGGATGGAGCGGTTTTTGCACAATCGGGTCATTTTTGCCGGAGACAGTGCGCATCAAGTTTCCCCCTTTGGCGCACGCGGCGCTAATTCTGGCATTCAGGATGTGGACAATCTCTGTTGGAAACTTGCCGAAGTGATCCAAGGACACGCCCCTGAAAGCCTTTTGGAAAGCTACAATAGCGAACGGGTGTTTGCAGCTGACGAGAATATTCTAAATTCCACCCGCTCAACAGATTTCATCACCCCAAAATCAGACGTCAGCCGGTTGTTTCGCGATGCCGTTCTGGAGCTGTCCGAACATCATGCCTTTGCACGACCGCTGGTGAATTCGGGGCGCCTGTCCCTGCCTTCCTCCTATCGTCCCAGCACCTATTTTTGTGCGGATGTAGATGGTCTTCCGGACAAATCACGCCCCGGCGCGCCCTGCCCGGACGCACAATTGGAAGACGGACGATTTCTGTTACAGACCCTTTCTGCCGGCTTCAACCTTGTGACCTTCAACCTCAGCGCAGATCGGATAACTTTGGACAGTGACACGCCTTTGGACTTGATCGCCTTTGAAACCGCGCATGACAAAAACCAGACACTTCATGAACGCTACCTTGGCGCGCAGAAATCAGCGATTTATCTTATTCGCCCCGATCAATATATTGCGGCAAGATGGACAGAATTTGACGCCAAAGCCATCAAAAGCGCTATATCGGCCGCTTTGGGACATACCGCATGAGTGATTTGAAGCTTCATCCAAATTTCATCAATGGAGACGATTTTTACGAACGTCTCCTCACTGCCCACGAGGGGCTCACTAAGGCACAGAGCGACGCGCTCAACGCCCGTTTGATCATTCTTCTGGCAAACCATATTGGAGATATGGACGTGTTAGACAAAGCCATAACACTTGCCAAAGATCGGAGAAAAACATGAGCGAAGCAATTCTTTATGACTACTGGCGCTCCTCGGCAAGTTATCGGGTGCGCATTGTGCTGAACCTTGCAGGGATAAAATACAAAGCCATTTCAGTGAACCTTTTGACGGGGGAACACCGATCGGACATCCATCGCGCGCGCCACCCTCAAGGATTGGTACCGGTGTTAGACATCGACGGACATCAATTCACCCAGTCACTTGCCATCATCGATTATTTAAATGACACGCGCGATTTGGGTCTACTGCCAATTGATCCGGCGATGCGGGCCAAAGTGCGGGCTATTGCCCAAATATTAGCGATTGATGTGCATCCAGTCTGTAATCTGTCTGTGGCAAGTTATGCAACTGAACTGTCTGGATCGGAGGACACCCGCGCGCTCTGGATGAAACGCTTTATTGAACCGGGTCTGGGGGCCTTTGAAACGATGCTTGCAGCCTTTGAACAATCTCCGTTTGCGACGGGCGCGTCTTTATCCTTGGCAGATGTTTGCCTCATCCCCCAAATTTATAACGCGATAAGATGGGGTGCTGATTTTTCTGACTGTGAGCGCATAAAAAGAGTGATCGACGCATGTGACGCGCATCCCGCTTTCGTTGCCGCCCACCCCGACGCTGTGAAACCTGATTAGGAATTTCCCGATGAACGCCCCCGAAAATAAATTAAAATCGGCCCTTGACTCGGGCAAAACACAATTCGGATGTTGGTTCAATCTTGCCGATACTATCGGCGCAGAAATCGTTGGGCGCGCCGGGTTTAATTGGGTGTTAATTGATGCTGAACACGGTCCAAATGGCATCAAAGACATCGCAATCCAATTGCAGGCTCTGGAGGGATTGCCCACATCTGCGGTTGTTCGCGCACCAGTCGGGGAAACATGGGTAATTAAACAGATCCTTGACGCTGGGGCGCAGTCTTTGTTCATCCCTATGGTCGAAACGGTCGAGGAGGCCCGAAACCTTGTCGCAGCAGTCCGGTATCCGCCGATTGGAAGACGTGGCGTCGGCGCATTTGTTGCCCGCGCTGCGCAATTTGGGACACTTTCAAATTACCTCCAAAGCGCGGATGAACAAATCTGTCTGATCGTACAACTGGAAACCAAAACCGGGCTATCGGCTTTGGACGATATTCTGAAGGTTGAGGGGATTGATGGTGTTTTCATCGGCCCTGCGGATCTCGCCGCAGATATGGGTTATCTTGGCAATCCAAAAGCAGACGAAGTGCAAAAAACCATTCTCAATGCATTGGAACGAATATCTGCCTCTGGCAAAGCCGCGGGAATTCTGTCATTGGACGATCAGGACACAGAGGTATATCTTAGTTCTGGCGCACGGTTTGTTGGAGTGGCATCAGACGTGCTGACACTCAATAACGCGCTCAGAGCTAAAGCAGAAAAATGGTGTAAAACGTAGCCCTTTAGTGAGCGTGGACACCAAAGCAAAAGGCAAGTTAGGGAAAAATGCGCGCACAGGTTTGCATTATAGGAGGGGGCCCATCAGGGCTTTTGCTTGGCCAGATTCTCCATCAACACGGAATCGACAACGTTATTCTGGAACGCCAAACCCGCGACCATGTTATGAGCCGCATACGAGCCGGTGTCCTAGAAACCGGAACTTGTGATATGTTGCGCAAGGCCGGTGTTGGGGAACGCCTCTCACGCGAAGGATTTACCCATGAAGGGACCTTTATCGCCGCAGCAGGGCGTCAGTTTCGGATTGATTTTCAAAAACATTTACAAAAACACGTCACAGTTTATGGCCAAACAGAGGTCACCGCAGATCTTTACGAGGCACGGGACAAGGCGGGATTGACAACAATCCATATGGCAGAGGGCGTCACACTTCACGATATCACCAGTGATGCACCTTCTGTGACCTTTGTTCATAATGGGCAGGAACAGCGTATCGATTGCGATTTTGTTGCTGGCTGTGACGGATTTCACGGCGTGTCCCGCCAAACCATTCCTAGCGAGCAACGTAAAGAATTTGAACGCGTCTATCCTTTTGGCTGGCTTGGCATTTTGTCCCAAACGCCCCCTGTCAGCCATGAACTGATCTACGCCAATCATGCGCGTGGTTTTGCGCTTTGTTCAATGCGCAACGAAAACCTCAGCCGGTACTATGTACAGGTTTCCTTGGATGACAAGATAGATCAATGGAGCGATGCGCGGTTTTGGGATGAACTCAAGCACCGAATTCCCGAACAGGCCGCAGATACATTGATCACCGGGCCCTCTATTGAAAAATCAATCGCCCCTTTGCGCAGTTTTATTTGTGAACCGATGCAATGGGGAAAATTGTTTCTTGTCGGCGATGCCGCGCATATCGTGCCGCCAACGGGCGCCAAAGGTTTGAACCTTGCCGTCTCTGACGTGCATTACCTTACGGAAGCATTGGTGTCATTTTACGAGGACAACAACAAAGGGAGCGTACAAACCTATTCCACCAAAGCGCTTGAACGGGTTTGGAAAGCATCGCGTTTTTCTTGGTGGATGACCACAACATTACACCGTTTTCCAGAGCAGGGTGATTTTGGCCAACATATGCAAGAAGCTGAAATTGCATATCTCGAAGGATCAGAGGCGGCACAAACAGCTTTAGCAGAAAATTATGTGGGCCTACCTTATTAAGGTGCTCAAACAGCCACCCATGTCATGCTCATCAAGATTTTTTCTGCGCTTTTCCGCGATATGTGCGCGTCCCACCACGCCCTGCGCTTGAGCGGCCCTTGGATCGGGAGGAGGGCTCGCTCGCTGCAGCGATAGACGCCTGACGGGCAAGGGGATCATCAGCAACAGCCAAATCCACGGCTTCCAGCCGTTTGATTTCGTCGCGAAGACGTGCCGCTTCTTCAAACTCAAGGTTTTCTGCCGCTTTGCGCATATCTGTGCGCAGCCCCTCAAGAACAGCTTGCAGATTGGCGCCCACAAGGGGTTTGTCAATCTTGGCCGTTACCCGTGATTGATCTGTATCACCTTGATAAAGACCTGCCAGAATATCATCGACATTCTTTTTCACTGTCGCTGGCGTGATGCCATGGGCTTCATTATATGCGATTTGTTTGGCCCGTCGCCGGTCTGTTTCTGCCAGGGCGCGCTCCATAGACCCCGTAATGCGGTCAGCATACATGATAACGCGGCCTTCGACGTTCCGTGCGGCGCGTCCTATGGTTTGGATGAGCGATGTTTCAGATCGCAAAAAACCTTCCTTATCCGCATCAAGGATGGCCACTAATCCACATTCGGGAATATCCAGACCTTCGCGCAAAAGGTTAATGCCGATCAACACGTCAAAGGCTCCCAGTCGCAAGTCACGCAAAATTTCAATGCGTTCCAGAGTATCAATGTCAGAATGCATGTACCGCACACGGATACCCTGTTCGTGCATATACTCGGTCAAATCTTCTGCCATGCGTTTGGTCAAGGTCGTCACCAGTGTGCGGAACCCTGACAAGGCCACCTTTCTAACTTCGTCTAATAGATCATCCACTTGCATCTCTACGGGACGTATTTCGACCTGCGGGTCCAAAAGACCTGTCGGGCGGATCACCTGTTCGGTAAAGACACCACCTGTTTGTTCCATTTCCCAATGCGACGGTGTTGCGCTCACGTAAACAGACTGCGGGCGCATGGCGTTCCATTCTTCAAACTTGAGCGGGCGGTTGTCCATGCAGGAGGGCAAGCGAAACCCATGTTCTGCCAGCGTGAATTTACGCCGATGGTCTCCTCGATACATCCCCCCGATTTGTGGAATCGAGACATGGCTTTCATCAGCAAACACGATTGCATTATCGGGTATGAATTCAAAAAGAGTGGGCGGTGGTTCACCAGGTGCCCGCCCTGTCAGATAACGGGAATAGTTTTCAATCCCATTACAAACACCCGTAGCCTCAAGCATTTCAATATCAAAATTTGTGCGTTGTTCCAGCCGTTGTGCTTCGAGAAGTTTACCTTCTCCGACCAATTGATCGAGCCTGTGGCGCAATTCTTCTTTGATCTTAATGATCGCCTGCTGCATCGTTGGTTTGGGCGTCACATAATGCGAATTTGCATAAACCCTGATCCGATCAAAATGACCGGTTTTTTCACCTGTCAGTGGATCAAATTCGGTGATCGATTCAAGTTCATCCCCAAAGAAGGATAATTTCCAAGCCCGATCCTCAAGGTGGGCGGGAAATATCTCAAGACTGTCTCCTCGAACCCGAAAGGATCCTCTTTGAAAGGCCTGATCATTGCGCCGATATTGCTGGGCCACGAGATCCGCCATGACCTGTCGTTGGTTGTAACTATTTCCCGCGATCAGGTCCTGGGTCATCGCGCCATATGTTTCCACCGAGCCGATCCCGTAAATGCAGGAAACTGAAGCCACAATGATCACGTCATCACGTTCCAGCAAAGCGCGGGTTGCCGAATGGCGCATGCGGTCGATCTGTTCGTTGATCTGGCTTTCTTTTTCAATATAGGTGTCAGAGCGGGGCACGTAAGCTTCTGGCTGGTAATAATCATAAAAGCTCACAAAATATTCGACCGAATTTTCCGGAAAAAACCCTTTGAATTCACCGTAAAGCTGGGCTGCAAGGGTTTTGTTAGGGGCAAGGATGATGGCAGGGCGCTGGGTTTCTTCGATGATCTTGGCCATGGTAAAGGTTTTACCGGTCCCTGTTGCGCCAAGAAGGACCTGATCGCGCTCTCCCGCGGCGATCCCATCAGCCAATTCTTTGATCGCTGTCGGCTGATCCCCAGCGGGTGAAAACTCGGTATGCAGCTTAAAACTGACCCCACCCTCAAGCTTGGGGCGTCTGCGAAAATCTTCTTGTCCGGGATCCAGAGAGTGTTCAAGCATGCCTTACTCCTTCATGAACAATGAACATAAAGATGCAATGCAGAGTTTCAACGTCCAATCCATGCGCAAAATGACAAACTGGGGAAAAATTCACCAATTTGAACGATCCTTGCGGATATTTACAAGGCGCATCGACACGTTATATAAACCGACAAAAGGAGTCCCACCATGCAGGCACGTATTTATCGCCCCGCGCGCACCGCCATGTCGTCTGGCACAGCAAAAACCCGGGAATGGATCTTGGAATTTGTGCCAAGCTCGGCCCGCGAAGTCGATCCTCTGATGGGTTGGACGTCAAGCGATGACACACAAAGCCAAGTGAAACTGCGCTTTGATAGCAAAGAGGCCGCCTTAAGTTATGCCAAAGACAAAGGCATCGACGCCATTGTAACCGAACCAAAAGAGCGTAAGGCAAACATTCGCCAGCGCGGCTATGGCGAAAATTTTGCGACCGATCGAAAGGTCGTTTGGACGCATTAAGTCGTCATTTGGTGGATTTGAAAACCGAGAGGGGAATAGATCGTAACATTTCGTGATACTTCATCTTGAATGCTGTGCGATAAAGGCGTTTTATAGCGACAGATTTCCTGCGCAAAGGCTCAATCTCTATGACAAAACCCTGTATCATCTGTGTCGCCATCACGGGTTCTGTTCCACAAAAGGCGGACAATCCTGCAGTGCCGATCACGATTTCAGAGCAAATCGAAAGCACGCAGGCCGCATTTGAGGCCGGGGCCTCCATCGCGCATTGTCATGTGCGCCTTGAAGATGGTACGCCGACTTCAGACCCTGACCGCTTTGCGCAGTTGGTGGAAGGGCTAAAGCGACATTGCCCGGGCATGATCATTCAGCTTTCAACGGGGGGCCGGTCCGGCGCGGGTCTTGAACGCGGAGGTATGTTGCCGCTTAGACCCGATATGGCCTCTTTGACAGTGGGGTCGAATAATTTTCCCACACGCGTTTATGAAAACCCTCCAGATCTGGTTGATTGGTTGGCAAGTGAAATGGCAACCTATGCGGTCAAACCCGAAATCGAAGCCTTTGACCTGTCCCATATTCATCAAGCGGCTTTGATGAATCGGGATGGGCGCCTCAAGGGACGGCTATATGTACAATTCGTGATGGGGGTCAAAAATGCGATGCCCGTCGATAAAGATGTCTTTGATTATTACATTAAAACCGTTGAACGGCTGTTACCGGATGCCGATTGGTGTGCCGCAGGCATTGGAAAAAACCAAATCGTGGTCAATGAATGGTGCGTGTCCCAAGGCGGGCATGTGCGCACAGGATTAGAAGACAACGTGCGGCTTGACAAGGAAACGCTTGCGCCATCCAACGCTGCCTTAGTGGAACGGGTTGTCGCGCTTTGTGAAAAATATGAGCGCCCCGTTGCGACGGCACAAGCAGCGCGCAAAATACTTGATTTACGTGCGGCGTAAGAAAAGGTTCAGGAGATCAATTCCAAAAGGGACAAAAAATGCGACATGGCGGTCAGATCTTAGTCGACCAGCTCAAGATACAAGGTGTGCGACGCGTATTTTGTATCCCCGGGGAAAGCTACCTCGCTGCGCTTGACGGGCTGTACGAAAGCGGCATTGAAACGGTTGTCGGACGTCAGGAAGGCGGCGTTGCTATGATGGCCGAGGCACATGGAAAACTTACCGGCCATCCCGGGGTTGCATTTGTAACCCGCGGGCCCGGAGCCACCAACGCCTCTGCGGGGGTGCATATCGCTTTTCAGGACAGCACACCTATGGTGCTTTTCGTCGGCCAAGTGGCAAGCGACCAGCGCGATCGAGAGGCATTTCAAGAGGTGGATTATCGGCAAATGTTCGGCCCCCTTGCCAAATGGGTCGCCGAGATCGATCGCACAGATCGCATTCCCGAATATATCTCACACGCCTTTCATGTGGCCGTGTCAGGACGTCCGGGCCCCGTTGTGCTTGCCCTGCCCGAAGACATGCTCTCGGCCAAAGCAGAAGTGAAAGATGCGCTTCCAGCCCGCCCAGCCAAGCAAATGGTATCTTACGAGACCGTAAGCGATGTGATCGATCGTTTGAAGATTGCCCAAGCCCCCTTTGTGATCGTTGGGGGCGGGGGATGGAGCCCAGAGGCTGCAGAAAACCTTGGGCAGTTTGCTTCGGCCCTCGGGCTACCTGTCGGGGCGTCGTTTCGGTGTCAGGATTATTTGGACAACCGCCACCCCAATTATGTGGGCGACGTTGGGATCGCCCCAAACCCAGAACTGGCGGAACGTGTCAAAAATTCGGACTGCGTTCTGGTCCTTGGCGCTCGGTTAGGGGAAATGACAACAAGCGGCTACAGCCTGTTTGATAGTCCAAACCCCACACAGTCTATCATTCATGTACATGCTGATCCCAATGAAATCGGGCGCGTTTACCGCCCGCAGATCGGATTGGCCTGCAAAGCATCCGATTTCGTCGCCATTGCCGCGGAACTGACGGAAGGCATCGAACAACAACCCCCTGTCGCAGCCAAGGAAAGTTATCAGAATTGGCAAATACCCTATACCACACCGGGGGATGTCAAGCTGGAAGAAGTGATTTGCCACTTGAAAGACGTCCTCCCCGAAGATGCGATCATCGCCAATGGGGCAGGGAATTATGCAGGCTGGTTGCATCGCTATTACAGCTACAAAAGCTATCGCACGCAGCTTGCCCCGACGTCTGGCTCAATGGGATATGGGTTGCCCGCGGCGGTTGCTGCTAAACTGGAACACCCCCAACGAGACGTCATTTGCCTTGCAGGGGATGGATGCTTTCAGATGACAATGCAGGAATTTGGAACCGCGCGGCAATATGGGCTGAAGATAATTGTAATCGTGGTGAACAACGGCGTTTACGGCACCATCCGCATGCATCAACAGCGCGAATATCCGAGTCGTCCCTCTGCAACCAAAATGATCAATCCTGATTTTGCGGCCTTTGCCGCGTCATATGGTTGCTTGGGAGAGATCGTGACTAAAACCGAAGATTTTGCGCCGGCGTTTGCCCGTGCGCGCGCGGCGGATGTTTCAACCTTGATTGAACTGCGCACTGATCCCTCTGCTGTGACACCACGCACCCCAGCACTTCGGATGGTTTGACCAACCTCTCAAACGGGCATTCCAATTTCTATTGACAAGCCCCCGTGTGATCCGTGAACTGAACCTGCCAGACATGCGGGGCGAGGCCAATGTTGTCACAAAATATTTCAGAAATCGTAGAGATCCCTGACGAGGGGATCCTTATGCCGGACGGCTGTCGCCTTTCGGCACGTATTTGGCGGCCTCAAAATGCCCATGACGTCCCTGTTCCTGCGATATTAGAATTTCTACCCTATCGCAAACGGGACGGCACAACGGCACGGGATGCTTTGACCCATCCCTATTTCGCAAAACGCGGATTTGCCTCCGTCCGCGTAGACATGCGCGGGAACGGTGACAGCGACGGAGTGATGGAGGACGAATATACCCAGCAAGAACTTGACGATGCCTCTGACACCATCGCTTGGATTGCAGCGCAGCCTTGGTGCACGGGTAAGGTTGGTATGATGGGGATCAGCTGGGGCGGGTTCAATGCTTTGCAAGTGGCCGCAATGGATCCACCAGCCCTGAAGGCCATTATCACACTGTGTTCAACGGTGGACCGATTTGCGGATGATATTCACTACAAGGGTGGCTGTCTCTTGAATGAAAACATGGGCTGGGGATCAACGATGTGGGGTTATTCCTCACGCCCCCCTGATCCCGCCCTCGTGGGGGAGAGATGGCGGGATATGTGGCTTACGCGGCTGGAAAACGAACCCTATTTGCCCATGACTTGGCTCAAACATCAGACGCGGGACGCCTATTGGCAACATGGATCGGTTTGCGAGGATTACTCGGCGATTAAAGCGGCGACCTTGGCCATCGGGGGGTGGGGAGACGCATATAAAAACACGGTCTCTCACTTAGTCGAAAATCTTAGCGGCCCAGTGAAAGGTATCGTCGGGCCTTGGGTCCATAAATATCCCCATTTTGCCGTTCCCGAACCAAGAATTGGGTTTCTGCAAGAGGCGCTGCGCTGGTGGGACCGCTGGCTCAAGGATATTGATACCGGTGTAGAAGAAGATCCTGCATATTCCGCTTATTTGATGGAAGGTGTGCGCCCAAAAACCTTTTACGAAGAAAGGGAGGGCATCTGGATTGTCGAGGATGATTGGCCAAAGGGGCTGTCTTGGCAAAGCGTGTATTTCAAGGCAGACGGAGGCTTGGGAGAAAACCCTGAAACGCTAAGCCATAGCGTGAAATCCCCCCAGACCTGCGGCATGCAAAGCGGTGAATATTGCGCCATCTGGCTGGGACCCGAACTTCCGGGGGATCAGCGCAAAGATGATGCCATGTCGATATGTTACACGTCCTCTCCGCTAAGCGAAGATTACGCCATTGTGGGCGCACCCAAGGTCCACCTGAAGCTTTCCTCAGACAAACCTCAGGCTCAGCTTGCCGTTCGCTTGACACATATTCATCCAGACGGGGCATCAACACGGATCACCTATGGGGTGTTGAACCTCTCTCATCGCGTCAGCCATACAAAACCCGAACCTCTTCCCCTTGGAGAGGCCATTGATGTTTCTCTCACGCTGGATCAGATCGCCTATCGCGTTCCAAAGGGACATAAAATTCGCGTGGCCGTTTCCACCAGTTACTGGCCGCTTTTCTGGCCCTCCCCCGAAGCAACGACGCTCTGCTTACACCAAGGCTCCATTGATATTCCACTGCGTCAGAGCGGTCTCAATGATGAACGAGTCTTTCCACCGGCCCAAACCGAAACCCCTTGGGACATTGAAATCTTGCGCCCCGCACGCAATGCGCGCCGCGTGATTGAGGACATGCATTCAGGAACCGTCACTTTGGAAATTCTCGATGATTTCGGCAAAAACGAGGACAGGGATCATGGTCTTGTCTCGGGGGGAATTGCGCGAGAATGGTGGGCGATCCACCCGGATGATCCTCTTTCGGCCCACGGCAAAACCCATTGGACCATGGAAAACGGCCGCGACGGATGGCAAACGCGCACAGAAAGCTACGCGGAAATGCGCGCAGATCATGAAAACTATTATCTCACGGCACGTCTTGAGGCATATGAAAACGACACGCTTGTTTTTGAAAAAGATCTTAGCGAAACCATCCCCCGCCATGGCGCATAAGCGCTGCGGGAGATAGTGTTTCAAAAATTCAGAGCTGGTACCCTGGGGTGCTTTGGGAAAGTGCGATTTCTTCGTCTGACATCTCTTCTTCGATGCCCTCAAAAAGAGGGGTCGACAGATACCGTTCACCCGTATCAGGCAGCATACAGAGAATGTTGGATCCCTCGGGTGCGGATTTTGCAACTTCGATCCCAACAGCCAAACTGGACCCGCCTGAGACACCGGTGAAAATCCCTTCTTCGCGGGCCAGACGTTTGGCCCATGCGATCCCGTCGGGTCCTGTGACTTTGAGCAGTTCATCGTAAAACCCATTGTCGATTGCCTCTTGCAGAACAAAGGGAATAAAATCCGGTGTCCACCCTTGGATGGGGTGGGGTTCAAAATGCGGATGGCTGACGGTCGGTTCGCCTTGTGCGTTGCGTTCCTGCCCATGCCCAGAGGAGACAATCGCGGCATTGGCCGGTTCGCTGAGAATTATTTTTGTATTCGAAGATTTTTCCCGCAGTACACGGGCAACCCCAGTGACCGTTCCGCCAGTCCCGTAGCCCGTCACAAAATAATCAAGGCCCGCGTCTTTAAAATCTGCCAGAATTTCCTGAGCCGTAGTGGCGGCATGAATATCGGCATTTGCTCCGGTTTCAAATTGATGGGCAAGGAACCATCCGTTCGCTTCAGCCAGTTCTTTGGCCTTTTGATACATGCCGAAGCCTTTTTGCGCCCGTGGGGTCAAAACAACTTTGGCCCCTAAGAAACGCATCAATTTGCGCCGCTCTATGGAAAAACTATCAGCCATTGTGACAACCAAAGGATAGCCTTTGGCGGCACAGACCATGGCAAGCCCGATGCCGGTGTTTCCGCTTGTGGCCTCAACCACGGTTTGACCGGGTTTTAAGTCACCGGATCTTTCGGCAGCTTCGATAATGTTCAACGCAAGACGGTCCTTGACGGAGGCGGCCGGATTGAACGCTTCGACCTTCACATACATATTTACGTGATCGGGCGCGATACGGTGAAGCTTTACCACGGGGGTATCACCCACCGTTTCAGTAATCGAATTATAAAGCCTACCTCGACCGGAGGTTGAAAAAATTCTATCAGAAGACGACATGGGGTGATCCTTTTCGAAGTGCACATTGGTTTGCCAAATATTCCGCTGAAAAACTTACGCATGCAACTGCGAATGTCTACCGCTCATATCGTGTGAACCCGTTAACCTGCGCGGCGTGCAGCGTTCAGATTGGTCAGCCAGTCCGGATCCATTTCCGGAACAGAAGACAGCAAAAGCTCTGTATATTCTGGGTGCGGGGGCTGGAATACATCGGTTTTCTGACCCTGTTCCACAACTTCCCCTTGATTCATCACCACCACCTGATCCGATATCGCCTTCACCGTGGAAATATCATGCGTGATGAACAGATAAGTCAGCCCCAATTCTTTTTGCAATCGCATCAAAAGCTTTAGAATGCCTTCCTGCACAATCTGGTCAAGTGCCGATGTCACCTCATCGCAAATAATGAAATCGGGTTCAGCTGCCAATGCGCGTGCGATACAGATTCGCTGTTTCTGGCCTCCCGAAAGCTCCCCCGGCAAACGCTGCATAAAATCACCATTGAGCTCGATCATCTCTAGCAAATCCAGAATGCGCCGTGACTTTTCTGCGCCGCGCATTCCAAGATAAAATTCAAGCGGGCGACCGATGATTTCTCCGACAGTTTGGCGAGGATTCATCGCGGTATCAGCCATTTGATAAATCATCTGTATACGGCGCTTTTCCTCTTTGGTGCGTTCACTAAGTGATTTTGGCAGGGCTTTTCCGTCAAATTCAACGCTGCCTGCAGTCTGCGGCAAAAGCCCTGTAATCACGCGGGCCGTTGTCGATTTACCTGATCCGGACTCACCGACGACCGCGACCGTAGTTCCCTTGGCGACTTCAATATTCACATTGTGCAAAACCTTGGCCGTGCCATAACTCGCATCAATTCCTTTGAGTGACAAAAGGCTGTTCCCGCCTTTCTGTTCTTCTTTTTCCAAGGAGCGCACGGACCAAAGCGATTTGGTATAGGCTTCTTTGGGCGTGGCAAGCATTTGACGCGTGGGGGCCTCTTCGACTTCTTTGCCGTAACGAAGCACTTTGATGAAATCTGCCATCTGCGCCACCACCGCAAGATCATGGGTGATATAGATGGCCGCAGTGTTGAAGGTTTCCACAATTTCGCGCATAGCGCTGAGCACTTCCACCTGCGTTGTGACATCCAGCGCAGTTGTGGGTTCGTCAAAAATAATCAGATCGGGCCGTGGAGACATTGCCATCGCAGTCATAACGCGCTGTAATTGGCCACCTGACACCTGATGAGGGTACCGTTCCCCAATATTTTTGGGGTCAGGAAGGTTGAGCGTCTCATAAAGCCCGCGTGCGTCCCGATACGCGTCTTCCTTTGATTTACTTCCAGATCTGATGGTCGACGCCGTTGTCTGTACAATCAATCGATGGGCCGGATTAAAGGAGGCCGCCGCAGACTGCGCAACATAGGTCATCCTTGTGCCCCAGTAGCTGCGCTTTTTGGCATCCGACAGCTTTGCCAAATCGACGCCGTCAAATTTGATCTGTCCCGCTTTGATACGGCATCCCGGCTGGGTAAATCCCATCGCTGCCAATCCAAGCGTGGATTTTCCGGCACCGGATTCACCGATCAAGCCCATGACTTCGCCACACCGCAGGGTCAGGTCGACGCCTTTCACAATGTCGTGCCATTTCTCGTCTGAAAACCCTTCGATCTCAAGATTTTTAATCTCAAGAAGAATATCACCTTTGCCTGAATTACTGCTCATCACGAAGCCCACTTGTTTTATGTAAAAACCAATCCACAACGAAATTCACCGCAACTGTCAGCAATGCGATGGCAGCGGCGGGAAGCAAAGGTGTCAGACCAGCTTTGAGGTCATATTGTGCAAATTGGATCAGGGATGCATTTTCTCGTACCATTGACCCCCAGTCCGCGGTGGGCGGTTGAATGCCAACACCCAGAAAAGACAGAGCCGCGATCGACAAAAACACAAAACAAAACCGCAATCCAAATTCTGCAATCAAAGGCGGCATAATATTTGGCAGTATTTCTTTCCGCATAATCCATCCCAACCCTTCCCCCCTGAGGCGGGCCGCCTCAACATAGTCCATAACCACGACATTTATGGCAACAGCACGCGTCAAACGAAAGACACGGGTTGAATCAAGAACTGCGATAATGATGATCAGGTTTAAAACCGTTGACCCAAATATTGACAAAAGAACCAAAGCAAAAATCAAGCTGGGGATCGCCATGAAAACATCAACCAAGCGACTAAGCGCTTGATCGATGTAAGACCGGTTGATTGCGGCAATAAGCCCTAATGCCCCGCCGATCAAAAACGCAAGAAATGTTGTGGCAACAGCAATCCCAACAGTATTGCGCGCACCGTAAATCAAACGAGAAAATATATCGCGTCCGATCTGGTCTGTTCCAAAAATAAACTCGGAACTCCAAGGGGCATAGGGTGTGGGAAACACCTGTGCTTCGCCGTAGGGCGCAAAGACAGGCGCGAATATGGCCAACATCGCGTAGATAAAAATGATCACCATCCCAAAGCGGGCACTCCATGGTGATTTTTTGAGATCAAGTTTAAGCCGTGTCCAAAAGGTCCGTTTTTCAAGCACAGCGCCGACTTCGCCTGCGGCGGAATATGTATCAGGATTTTGGGTCATTTGGGGTGTAAAAGCCTTGGGTTTGTGATGATACCGATGATATCGGCGATCAGATTCAGTAAGATGTAGGTGATTGCAAAAATCAAAGCACATCCCTGCACCACAGGAATATCCCGGCTTGTCACGGCATCAACCATAAGCTGGCCAACTCCCGGATAAACAAAGACCACCTCAACAACCACAACACCCACGACCAGATAGGCAAGGTTAAAGGCAATCACCGTGGCAATTGGCGCCCACGCATTGGGCAAGGCGTGCTTGATGATCACCTCTGTTTGGGACGCACCAGAAAGGCGCGCCATCTGGATGTACGGGCTTGCCAAAAGATTGATGATCGCAGCCCGCGTCATGCGCATCATATGCGCAACAATGACCAAGGTCAGCGTCAAAGCCGGAAGAGCCGTTCTAAAAGCCCGCTGCGCCAAAGGGGTCGAATCATCCACATTGGCAAGGGACGGAAAGACGGGATAAAGCGAGGCCAGCAAGAGGATCAAGATATACGCCACAAAAAATTCTGGAAATGAAATCGTGGTGAGGGTCGCTGTATTCACTGTCCGATCATAGACGGAGTTGCGAAATAGCGCCGTTGAAACGCCAAGCGCCAAAGCGATTGGCACGGCAATCACCGCCGTTAATCCCGCCAGAAACAGAGTATTCCATAAACGCGGTGCAATCAGATCTACAACCGCCCTAGACCGGTCAATACCAGACGCGTTTCGGCCTGAAAAAGACGTTCCCAGATCACCCTGAAGCGCCCCGCCTACCCATTGCAGATACCGCAGGTAGGCTGGTTGATCGAGACCAAGTTCCCTTCTAAATGCGGCCACGGTTTCCTGAGTCGCCGCCTGCCCAAGAATGGCCTGCCCAAAATCCCCCGGGAGCATTTCGATCGCAGAAAAGATGATAATGGAAACGACAAAAAGGGTTGCAAGTCCCAATCCAAGCCGTTCGAGAATTGTTTTCGTTACTGGATGCACGTTCATTCACCCATTCGTTGGATTCGTTTGCAAGAGGAAGGACAAACTCCGTCAAGGGAATGCCCCCATTCCCTTATTCGTCCTGTCAAATACGAAACCATGATCGCTCCCTTATTTTTTGTATTTTCTTTTCCCCCAACCTAAAAACGCTGTCACCGCAAGATCAAGGAAAAAGAGACCTCGGACCTAAGAAAGATAGGTCAAAAGTACTTCGGGAAACTAAAACAGCCCCAATCTCGAAAAATCACCGATATTTTTTACCTTGAACATGGTTAAAGTCCATAATACATACGCCCCACCTGCTGGGATGTAGCCAAGTGGTAAGGCAACTGTTTTTGGTACAGTGTACCGTAGGTTCGAATCCTACCATCCCAGCCAAGGTAATCCTCCGTCATCGCGAAACGCGCAATGTGGTTGATCGCCAAAGGCGCACCGCGTCAGATCAAACGCTGCAATGCATCAATTAAACGATCAAAATCTTGATCGTCGTTCCAAAGATGGGGCGTGATCCGCAGTGACCCGTTGCGTATGGATAAAAACACATTTTCTTTTGCCAGTTCGCTCAAAAGATCCTCGCGCGTTCCCTTGGGCAGTTCCGCCCCGATAAAATGCGCACCGCGATTTTCCGCAGGCACAGTTGTCAGCCCGACCGCATGCAGCCTTTCGCATAACACTGCATTGCGCGCCGCCAATGTGTTTTCAATCGACTGAACACCCCAGTCAAGCAATTGGGTCAATGCACGGTTCACCCCCGGCAAAAGCGCAAAATTTGCCCTCTCGCCCATATCATAGCGGATCGCCCCCGGCGCATAGGTTTCTGGGTTCTCCGTGAGGCTTGCAAAATTGCGCGCACCCTCTCGGGTGACCCAGCCCTCTTCAAGGGGACGCCCGTCAAAATGCGCCGGATCCACGTAGAGAAATCCTGTAGAATAGGGACAAAGCATCCATTTGTAGTTCGCCACAGCTGCGAAATCCGGACGGATTTTTTGAAAATCCGTGACAATCGCCCCCGCCGATTGAGTCAAATCTAGGACAAGCGCCGCCCCCACCTCATCACAGCGCTTGCGAATGGCGAGTAAATCCACATACGCACCCGTGGTCCAAAGCACATTGGGCACCGCAACAATCCCAGTGCGCGTGTCTATTGCTTCCAAAAGCGCCGGCGTTGCCGCTTGCCCTTGTGCAATATCCACTTCGACAAAGTCACCACCTGTTTCACGCGCTTTGCGTTTCCATGGATACGTGTGAGAGGGAAACTGATGCCTGAGCGCGATGATCCTCTGACCCGCGCTTAGGGAAAGGTTGTTGGCTGCGGTGCTCAATCCGTAAGAGGCCGAAGGCACAACTGCAATACGCTCAGCGGGCGCATTGACCAATTCCCCGAAAAGGACTTTGGCCGCCTCCACATCATCGAAAAAATGATCAATCTTTAATGTCCACGGACGCGCCTTTAACCGCACCCCTTCCTCCACCGCGGCGACAACCGAATGCATCAACGGCGACATATAGGCAGTGTTGAGGTAAGCAACCTCATCGAGAATATCAAAAAGCTGTTTTTGAGAGGAAAGCATGAGAAGGCCCAAGTGATTGACTGCCCCACCATAACACCTTCACACCATCCGAAAACCCATTTTCGCAAACACGGGAAGAGCGTCCATTTTTCCGACCGGCGGTCTCACCGGCTGAGCTCGCCTTCTCCCTTGCTTGTGAAGAAAATACCTGCGCTTTTTAAATTTTATTAACTTAACAAAATAACAAAAAATCCATCACAGTAGTTTGAAAATAAACTGTTTTTTGCGTTTATAAAACTATTCCGTTTATGGATTCGGCTCCAAAATCTCCGCGCTAGTAAACTCAAAGCACAAAATTGTTGGATAATTCTGGACCGTTTCGTTAGCAAAAAAACATCTAGCAATTACCTTTCGAAGAGGCTTTGGTAATGAAAAAGCAAAATCAAGATATTTGAGAAGAGGACATATATTGCTAGCAGACCAATTGTCCAAACTTGCAACTGATTACGTCTACGAGCGTGCAAAGCCATTTACAGGTTCTAAGTTTGGTGATTTTGTAAGACATGATATCGCTGTCGAGGCAAAAAAAATTATCACGTTCAGTCCCTTTGATTTGAAAGTCAAGGCAAGCGTTGGATAGGGTGTTTGGGCATCAATACCATGGTTGGCTTTTTTCGACCCACTTATTACTGAATCGGCGACAAAGGGATTTTATGTTGTTTTTTTGATTAATTCTGACGCACAAACAATTTCTCTTTCAATGAATCAGGGAACTACCGCTGTTTATAACGACTTCGGATCTGTCCGAGGGCGCGATGTATTGCGACGCCGAGCATGAGATATGGTTGACCGTGTCCCAGAGTTTGCGAAGTTGTTTTCAGAGGACCCAATTGATTTAGGTTCCGAGGCAGGCCTTCCAACTGGCTATCAAGCCGGGCATGCCTTTGGCAAGACCTACCATGCCGGAATGCTGACGGATGAAATACTACAAGAAGATTTACACAATATGCTTTTGGCATATGAAGCACTTGTCAACCGCTGCGGCACCATACCGAGCGATATCATGCAAGAAGAGTCCGGTGGAAAAGATATCGAAGAAACCCGGCGATACATCCTCTCCCGTCGTATCGAGCGATCATCAAAGGTACGCAAAGCTGTATTAAAAGCTAAGCAACCAATTTGCGAGTGCTGCGGCCTTGACCCTAAACTTGACTATGGATACGGCGGTCGCACACATAATACACCTTTAGAAGTGCATCATGCAAAACCGTTACGAGGCCTTTCCGAAGGTGAAACACGCAGATACAGAATACCGGAGGACTTTACGTTACTTTGTCCCTCCTGTCATCGCATGATCCATAAGACTGAAGATCCGTCAAACTTGTCAAAATTGAAGCAGATGCTGAGATTCAAAATTGCGAGAGACACTTCCTATTTCCTACCCTGAATGAATTTCAGACTCCTAATTTGAATTGGTCGACTGGTAAATAGAGCACGAAAGCCGGATGCGATTGTGTAAAAATTAGGTCTTACTGAAGTTCTGACAGGCCAATTCTTGTCTCGTTTGTATGCGTTTGTGCCGCGTTAGGATTTGAAAAAACAACCGTCTTCATCCAAACGCGCACGTCTGTTTAAAATGCGCAGTCTGCAGCGCAGCAACCTAAACCCAAAATTACAAATTTTACAGAGGACTTCCGCGATCAAGAGTGTGAGACTTAATTTCTCGCAGATTGGTTTTTTGATAGATTTTCGTCAAATAAGTCATTCATATGGGCCAACCAAAGAGATCGGACTCCTATGGAAACTCCCAATAGAACAGGGCTAGCCATAATCTTGAGCCTACTGGCATTGGTGCTGTTTGATGCCATGGGTCTCATTATCAAATTACTTTCAACAGAATTCTCTGCAGCAGAACTGTCAACTTGGAGGAACTTATTTGGTATATTGCCCGCCTTTTTGGTTCTCTATGCCTCAAAAACGTGGCGCGAGAACGGAAAGAAAATTATAATTAAACAGTGGAAGTTAGCCCTTTTAAGGGGCGTTATTGCTTCGCTTGCCCAGCTTTGTTTTTACTGGTCATTAGGTTTGATGGCCTTTGCCACAGCTTCTACAATAACGTATTCCGGAGCTCTGTTCGCAACCGCTTTTGCGATCCCAATTTTGGGGGAACGTGTCGGGATAGTGCGATGGCTGGCGGTAATAATTGGCTTTTTGGGCGTGGTTTTTATTTTACAGCCGGGTAGCGACGCCTTCACACATTATTCCATTTTGCCGCTGGCGGCTGCGGCATTTTACGCCTTGCTGACGATCACGGCAAAATTATTCGATAGCCAAGTTTCTAGCGCACTTGTAAATGTGTATGCGTCACTTTCCTCGACGGTATGCGCTGCCATTTTAACCTTATTCCTTGGTGGATTTTCCCCGATATCATCCCTAGACGAAATCTTTTGGATAATTATGATGGGCGCTTTTGGCGGCTCTGCAGTGCTCTTGTATGTTGTAAGTTACAGAATGACAGAACAAAGCAACTTAGCCCCATTCAGTTATTTCGGGATTCCCATAGCATTTTTCTTTGGGTGGGCATTTTTTGACGAAACCCCATGGGATGCTATATTTCCCGGCGGGATCCTCATTATCAGTGGAGGGCTGTTAATCTTCTGGCGAGAGCGGTCTTTTAAGAGATCCTAAGTATGAAACAAAAACTCATCAGAACGCTTAAATCCTGGCACCACTGAACAAGTCCACGAGCGCGATTATCTTTGGGCCGAGCGTTTCTGTTTTGCCTATGGTATCAATATTTGACTGCACTAGGGGTTCTGTATTTTAGCGATGCAAATTAAAGCTAATCCTTGAAAGCGAAGCCGACGCCATCTGTCCAATCGATAAATGAGACATCCGCGCGGAATGTTTGGCGCAGGCTTTCCTCGGGCCGCCTTTTTCAATTACCAATAGCGTGATACATTTGAGATTGGACTGCTTTGCCACCCTTTAAACAGGCTTAACAACCAGTCAATTCCCCCACTGCTTGCCGCCCCGCAGGGATGGCATTGCCTCAGCTGTGTGGCCTGCTTCCTCTTCGAGCGCTTTGATTTCAGAGCGCAGCACTTCGAATTCTTCTCGTTTGCGTTCAATGAAATTATGCGTGAGGAGGGATTTTTCTCGAATGCCTTTTGGCGTCAAAATATATGCATACTGACCCTTGCGTGGATTCTTCCTGAAGTTCCCGAGCTTCACAAGACCTTTGTCGACCAAGGCCGTGAGTACATAGTAGGCTGACCCATTTGAAATTCCAACAGCATCGGCAACCTGCCGCGTAGACATCTCCGGATTCTGCGAAATCAATCGCATGACCTGCAGGCGGATCTCTGCCTGCTGTTCCTCGCGCCGACTAGCCAAAATGCAACCCTAGCACGGCTACCTCACAAAGCCTCGCGCGATGCGAGAGCACTGGCAACCAAAAATGACACTGTATATCAAGAATGTTCATAACTGTTCAAATTTGATTGATAGATTGAAAGTCTGAAAAGATCAACCATGTTTTCCGGAAAAGATATCAAATCCTAATCGCTGTAAAATTTCCTATCCAAATTATAAACATATTATTATCAATATGTTATTATAATTTTTCAAACATAAATCATCGAAAAATCAAATAGCAAAGTTTTCTATCATGACCCATGAGCGGTTTACCAAACTTTATTCTTCTGCTCTTTTCGCTCAATATTGAACGTTTTGCTTTTGGGATGAGATTGTGAATAATCGGTATTACACAAACCGCAAATCCAACAGCCGACGTCATTTGCAAAACAAATGAGACCCTAAAAATATTGGGTATCCTGAGAACTTAGGGGAACGCGATCAAAATGCATCATTTTATGTGGAGGCGAGTACCGGAATCGAACCGGTGTACACGGATTTGCAATCCGCTGCGTCACCACTCCGCCAACTCGCCTGTGTGGTGAAGGGAGCGTTAAACGATTTACATCTCAAAGACAAGCATGATTGCGCGTTAATTCCCGGCCTTGCTGCCTGCAATATGCGCCGCAAGGACCCGAAGCTATCCTAGGGGTCAGTGCCGCTCTTGACAAAAGGGGGCGGCTCAGTGAACAAATACTGTGTCGTTTATTTTGCGGCTACAAAACCTTTTCAAAATTTCAATGTCTATTGATCCTTTGCAGGCAAATGAACCTCTTGTGGTCAAGCTGCGCATAAGATCGACATCCTATGGCTGGGGCAGAATATGGTGTATTCAGACGGGTCAAAATGGGAATGGCGCACCTTGGCTTTGACCGCGGGCGTTTATGTCGGCTTTTTCTTTGCCGCAACGGAAGCTTACGAAACCGCTTGGGCATTTGGATTTGCCCTTATGGTGCTGTGCATGACGCTTCATTCCTCTCTCACCCACGAAGCACTTCACGGTCACCCTACCAACAATCCCTACATCAACGCGCTGTTGGTGTTTCCCTCTTTGTCCTTGCTGGTTCCTTATTTGCGGTTCAAAGATTTGCACCTCGCTCACCACAGGGACGAATTTCTGACCGATCCTTATGATGATCCAGAGAGCAATTTCATGGATCCCGATCTTTGGCAAAGCGTTCCTAAAGGCATGCAACGTGTGTTTCGTCTCAACAATACGCTTTTGGGGCGGATGCTCATCGGGCCTCTGCTGGGGCAGTGGCGGTTCATGCGGGAGGATGCCAAAGCGATTGCACAGGGGGATGCAAGGGCTGCCTTGGGCTGGGTACTGCATATTCCAGCAGCGGGGATAGTGATATGGGGCGTCCTTTATTTCGGCAGTATGCCCCTTTGGATGGTCATGCTTGCCAGTTATGGTGCCATGTCCCTGTTAAAGGTGCGCACGTTTCTGGAACATCGCGCCCATGACAAGGCCCGCGCACGCACCGTGGTGATCGAAGATCGCGGGATCTGGGCGTTCTTATTTCTGAACAACAGTTTTCATGTGGTTCACCACATGCATCCACAGGTCCCATGGTATGATCTTCCTGCGTTATATAGAGCCCGAAAAGATCACTTTCTGGCGCGCAATGAAGGGTATGTTTACAAAAGCTACACAGATATTTTCAAACAGTTCTTTTTCAAACCCAAAGACGAAGTGCCACATCCGCTCTGGTCAAAACCTTTGAAATAGCGTTTAGCTTGGCTCATGGAACTTTGGATTTTTGCCAGCCTTATAGCGGCGACCCTTCAGACAGTGCGCTTTATGTTGCAGAAGGTCCTTAGCCGGACACAACTGTCAACGGCAGGTGCGACGTTTTCGCGGTTTTGTTATTCAGCGCCGTTCCTGTGGTTGGCCGTGGTTCTATATTTCGTGAACAGCGGCACCGCTTTCCCTGCTCTATCCTTTTGGTTTTGGATCTACGCAAGCCTTGGAGGGATCTCGCAAATCCTGGCAACAGTCTGCGTCGTGGCGCTTTTTAAATCGCGCAATTTCGCCGTTGGGATCACCTTTAAGAAAACCGAAGTTATTCAGGCCGTTCTTGTGGGCATCATTCTGTTGGGTGAAGGCGTGTCGCTGGAAGGCTTCGGGGCTATTTTAATCGGGCTTTTGGGGGTCTTGTTGCTGTCTGATCAAAGCGGTGTCAGCGATGCAGCGACACACCGGTTTTTAAATCGCGCGACAGGGCTCGGGTTGATGTCCGGATTTCTTTTTGCGATATCTGCGGTTTCTTATCGCGGTGCCACGTTGGAGGTGGCCATGCCCTCAGCGATGACGACGGCAATGGTCACATTGCTTTGGGTTGTCACCTTGCAGATGGTGTCGATGGGGATCTGGATTTGCCTGCGCGAACCGGGTCAATTGGCTGCGGTTTGGAAGGCGCGCAAAACTGCGGTTTGGATCGGTTTGACCAGCATGGGGGGATCGTTTGGATGGTTCACCGCCTTTAGTCTTCAAAATGCAGCTTATGTCAAAGCGCTTGGTCAGGTTGAGCTTTTGCTCAGCATGGCAGCAGGATATTTCTTTTTTCGCGAAAAACTGACGGTGCGGGAATTTGCGGGTGTCGGGTTTTTGGCCCTAAGCATCGTGGTATTGGTTCTGGTAACCTGAAACGTCGTTTTTTGTCAGGCCCGCTCAAGACGGCATTTTATACCCTCTGAGACGCAAAAAGGCGCTGTCTTCATCATCATTCTTGAAAAACGGGACAGAAGCCGGTGGTGCGTTATCCGTCACACGCGCACCAATTTCAGCCAAAACCACCTCTGTGATGAAGGGAAGGTCATATTGGCGCACTTGATCCAAGGGGATCCATTGCAAATGGGAAAGCTCTTCTGATGCAGCGGAAAAATCATCTAAATCGCTTTGCAAAAGGTCTGCATCCACAAAGAAAAACCTCGCATCAAAGCGGCGCGGACGACCGGGCGGGGTAATCGCGCGAAACACATACTGCATCCCTGATGCATCCGGAAGGAAACCCGCCTCGGCAAAAGCTTTCCAATCCTTGGGAACCGCCCCTTGCCAAGTGCCCTGAACGCCAAGTATCTGACCGGTTTCCTCGAATAGCTCACGGATTGCCGCCACGCATAATGAATGGATCAATGCGGGATCGGACATATCCTCCAAACGGCTGACGCAGGGTTCATTGATCATACGGGCCAGCGGAACATCTGCGTCCTCTGCATCCACGGCACCGCCGGGAAATACAAATTTATTGGGCATAAAGACCGCGTTTGATCCCCTTTGTCCCATTAGAACTCTGGGCGTTGTCGATCTGTCACGCACAACGATCACCGTTGCAGCGTTTCGAATGGCGGTTTTATCTTCTGTCATCTGCGTCCTCAACTGGCGTGCATCTCGCCCAATTAGCCAAAGCCATGAAGCTTCCTTGCCCATTGGAACGCAACGATCGCGCCTTTCAATCTTGGCAAAAGGTAAAGCGAGAGCGCCAAACATCCAACCCCAAATGTAAAGAGCATTGTCAAAGGTTCGGGCCGCCAGTGGGTATATACATAAAGAAGCAAGGGAGCCATCACGTGACCGACAATCAAAATCGTCAGATAGGCCGGACCATCGTCGGCGCGATGATGAAACAATTCCTGCCCGCAAGCCTGACAACTTTGCCCTACGCTCAGATAGCCCTCCATCATGGAGCCTTGCCCACAGTTAGGACATTTCCTGCGCCATCCCCTTTTCAAAGCCGCCTTTAAATCACGCTCATCCGTGTCTGGCATCGTTCAATCGCCTTTTCAATCCGCGATGGACATGCGCGTAGCATCACCAAAGCGCAACCCCGAAAAACCAAAAAATGCCAAAAAGTCGAAAAAACTTCGACGGAAAATCACGTGGCTTGCGTTTCAGAGATATTCACAACGGCGCAAATATCGCGCCCAACCTTGGAGAAGAAAATGAATAAGACAGTGGCAGTTCTGAGCACAGTTTCCCTCATCACATTGGCAGGCGCAGGTCTGGCCGCGAGTTACGGGCCTGATGGTGATAAACGGTTCCCAGAATTTTCAGAACTCGATTTGAACGGTGACAATCAGATTTCGAAAGACGAAATGACTGCACATGCTAAGAGGCGTTTTGACGGAGCAGATCAAAACAGCGATGGCATGTTATCCGCCGCAGAAATGGCCGCCGAGCGCGCCAACGCCTCTGAACGGCGCATCAACAAGATGATCGAAAAAATGGATGCAAACAAAGACGGTCAAGTGAGCTTTGAAGAAATTCAAAACGGACGCAAAAACCGGAAACAGGAAAAAATGTTCAATAAACTGGACGATAACGGGGATGATTTTATTTCCGCCGAAGAATTTGCGGAAATGAAAGATCATAGGCGTGGTAAATGGTTTAAATTTTTTGCTAAAGACCAGAAGGATGACGGTCAAACCAACGATTGATGACTGACTGCCCAGCATCCATGCAGGAGCCGGCAATGCCGATTGATCCAACAACGCAGATGAGCGATAACGCGCTTTTGGCAGCTTTTGCCAAAGGACATGCGGATGCCGCGCGATTGTTGAGTGAACGGTTGTTGCCCAAAGCTTATGCGCAGGCGTTTTTTCGGCTGCGCAATCAGGCAGATGCAGAAGACATTGCGCAGGAGGCCTTTATTAGACTGTGGCGCATGGCCCCAAACTGGGCAGAGGATGGGACCAAAGTGTCTACATGGCTTTATAAGGTGGTGCAGAATCTCTGTTACGATCGGCTGCGGCGCAAACCCTCAACGTCTCTTGCAGATATCGGCGAACCCGAAGATAGCAAACCTGCAGCCGCAGAGATGCTTCAGGATCAGACCCGCGCCAACGCGCTTTATCGCGCTTTAGCCGAACTGCCTGATCGTCAGCGCGATGCGGTGTCCATGCGCCACCTCGACGGGATGAGCAACCCAGAGATCGCTGAAATTATGGATTTGAGCGTCGAGGCGGTCGAAAGCCTCATCTCACGGGGAAAACGCAAGCTTTCCGACATTTTGCAATCTCACAAATCTGAATTAGGATATGCCAATGGCTGATCATGACGACCCCTTAGACGCAGAATTGGACGTGTTTTTCAACGCCGCCAAACGGCTAGCGCCAAGGCCAAGTGAGGATCTGCAGGCGCGTATTCTAATGGAGGCAACCCGCGCCCAGCAACGACCAGCGCCGAAACCTGCGCGTGTCTCAGTTTTTGAAATGCTCAAAGATTTCGTTGCGGATTTGGGCGGTGCGCCAGCAACTGCAGGACTTGCAACGGCGGCACTTGTTGGGGCTTATATTGGGTTTTCCGCTCCTGAGTGGCCTGAACCAATGTCCTCTTGGATCAATGCAGACACATCCCTTGATGCAGATTTTACCGACCCATTTGCAGGTCTTGATTATTCCTTTCTGGAGAGCGACACATGAACAGTCAAACATCTTCACCCCATAAAAAATCCAGACTATGGAAAATTGTTCTGGTCACATCTCTCGCACTGAATATCGCCATCATAGGCGCCGTTGGCGGGGCGTTTTTACGCTTTGGCAAAGAGGGCCCCAGAGGAAAACCAAAGTTTGATGCTGTGGCAGGATCCGTTTATATTCGCGCGTTGACGCGGGAAGACCGGCGAAAACTCGGACAGGATATGCGCGAAAAACATGCTTCCCAGTCAAGCGTGCGAGACAGTTTGGATGCGCGTTTTGAAGATGCTTTGCGCCTTCTGCGCGGTGACAGTTTTGATGTGGCAGCGTTTAACGATGTCATGGAACAGCATTCCGCGATTTCCAACAGCCGCCAGTCAGACGCCCGCACGATGTTGATAAACCACATCTCTGCAATGAGCCTTGAAGAGCGTTCCGCCTATGCAGACCGTCTGGAGGCCGCCCTTAACCGTCAGGGACGACATAAAAATAAAAAAGAATAATCCATTGACTGAAAGAGATGGAAAATATCCGCCTATTTCCGCTGTAGAGGGGTCGTTTTTTGTGCAAAGCTCTTGTAACTGAAAGAAAGGTTTCGCACTCTGCCCTTCGGAGGCTCTTTGATGTCAAAAACGGTTGCGCATTTGGTTCTGCCCACGAATGAACTTCGCGATGACATTCCCTTTTTCACAAAAACGCTGGGGATGCGGATGGATATGATTTATCCGGCGGATGATCCGACAGTTGCTCATTTTTCAGGTCACGGATTGAATCTTCGTATTGAAAAGGGCGTTGATTGCCCCCCGGGTCACATCCGGATCTGCTGCGAAGATCCAGCGCGTTTTGCAGGGGGAAAATCTCGGCTGACGGCACCAAATGGTACGATAATCAACATTGAAGAACTGAACCCACCCTTGGTGTTACCTGAAACTCAGCATAGTTTTGTGGTGCGCCGCCTTGCGGATCAGGCGCCATGGGTCATCGGGCGGGCAGGAATGCATTATCGGGATTTGATCCCCGATCGGCTTGGGGGATCCATTATTGCCTCTCACATTCGGATCCCCGATGGGGGACCCGTGCCAGACATGGTGCATTACCATACGGTGGGCTTTCAATTGATATTTTGCTATCGGGGTTGGGTCGATCTTGTCTACGAAGATCAGGGGGAACCGTTCCGCCTATATGCGGGCAATTGCGTGATACAGCCGCCGGAAATTCGTCACCGTGTGCTTTACGCGAGCGACAATATCGAGGTCATCGAAATTGGCGTTCCGGCTGAACATGTTACCACCATCGATCACACCATGGAATTGCCCAACGCCACGCTGAATCCCGATCGCGAATTTCAAGGTCAGAAATTTGTCCACCACAAAGCTGAAGAGGCCATTTGGAACACATTTCGTATTCCGGGGTTTCGCGCACGCGACACGACCATCGCAGAGAATACGAAAAATGTTGCCGGTGTTCAGGTGATCCGGCCTGACGGAATAACATCAAAAGAAAGCTGGCACAGCGCCGATATTCTGTTCACTTTCGTGATGGAAGGCAGCATGACGTTATATGGGGAAGGCAAAGATCCTTTTGATCTGGCGCCGGGGGACGCTTTTGTAATCCCTCCCAATATGAAAACAACCTATGGCAACATCAGCAAAGACCTTGAGCTTCTCGAAGTTTCGCTTCCCGGTGTTTTTGAAACCTTCCTCAGCTAGACCCCAAAGGATACTCAAAATGACCAACCTCAAGGATGCAGCCCATAAAGTCCGCACCAACGCCTATGCCCCCTATTCAGGGTTTCAGGTGGGCGCAGCACTGAAAAGTGAACAAGGCGAAATATTCGTTGGCGTCAATGTTGAAAACGCGGCTTACCCCGAAGGCACATGCGCCGAGGCGGGCGCTATCGCCGCCATGATCGCCGCAGGCCACAAGCGCATCAAAGAAGCCTATGTGGTGGCAGACTGCCCAAGCCCCGTCCCCCCTTGTGGAGGATGTCGTCAGAAAATCGCAGAATTTGCAGATCAAGACGTCATTGTCACCTTGGCGACAGTGGACGGAAAAGAAGCACAATACAAAGTGTCAGAACTTTTGCCCGGTGTCTTTACCCCCGCCCATATGGACAATGTTTCCTGATGCCTGACGCCCGGTCCATCATCACCAAAATCAAGGAAAAACAAACGCCCAGCGCGGAGGAGTTGAGATGGTTTTCCAAGGGTCTTGCAGATCATAGCGTAAGTGACGCACAGGCAGCGGCCTTTGCCATGGCCGTGACCCTCAATGGATTGGATGAAACAGGATTGGTCGCTTTGACCTCTGCGATGCGCGATAGCGGTGACCGGCTGTCTTGGAAGACCGACAAACCAATTCTGGACAAACATTCAACAGGCGGTGTCGGAGATTGTGTGTCCTTGGTCCTTGCCCCGCTTTTGGCTGCAGCAGATATCTATGTACCGATGATTTCGGGGCGCGGTCTGGGTCACACAGGCGGGACGCTTGATAAACTCGAAGCAATTCCGGGGACGAAAGTTCAACTCGACAAAGCCGACCTCACCCGCGTGTTAGACCGCGCCGGCTGCGCTATTGTGAGCGCAACGGGTAATATCGCCCCTGCAGACAAACGGCTTTATGCCATCCGCGATGTCAGCGCGACGATCGACTGTCTGGAACTTATCACCGCCTCAATTCTCTCCAAAAAACTTGCCGCGGGGCTTGAAGGATTAATATTGGACGTGAAATGCGGCAGCGGCGCTTTCATGAAAACAAAAGAGAACGCGCATGTCTTGGCGAAAGCTTTGGTCGATACCTCTAATCTAGCGGGCTGTAAAACAACTGCACTTATAAGTGATATGAATGAACCACTCGCCCCGTCCATTGGCAATGCTGTGGAAGTTCACGATGTCATGGAGGTTCTGGTTCATTCCAAAGACGGTCGTCTAAAGGATATCTGTCTGACGCTTGGCGCCGAACTTTTGACAGCCAACGGTCTGGCCGAGACAGCAAAAGACGCATATCAACGTCTGAGCACACTATTGGACAACGGATCTGCTGCGGAAAGATTTTCGCGGATGATCGCTGAAATGGGCGGGCCATTGGAATTTGCGGAAAACTGGCAGCGCTATCTTCCCGAAGCGCCCGTCATATTTGAAGTTACCGCAATGCAGGACGGATATGTAACTGGGTGGGACGCAGAGGCGCTTGGCATGATTTCCGTCAACCTTGGCGGCGGACGAAAAGTTGAAACCGATACCATTAACCCTGCAGTGGGGATAAGCGATATCGTGTCCATCGGGACCAAGCTTGAACGCAAAAAACCTATCGCAAAAATCCATGCCACCCGCATCGAAGCCGCAGAAGAGGCGGCCAAACGGGTTTTAAGCGCGTTGGTAGTTGGAAATGCCGCTCCCAAACCAACAAAACTCATTCTGGAAAAGATCGCATGAAAGGGCGCGTGTTCCTGATTGTCATGGACTCTGTCGGTATTGGCGGCGCACCAGATGCGGATCAGTATTTCAACGATGGTGTGCCAGATACCGGGGCCAATACTTTGCTTCATATCGCAGAGGCCTGTGCGATAGGCCAAGCCGATATCCACCGGGAGGGTCCACTAAATCTTCCCCATCTTACGGCACTTGGCCTTGGCAATGCGATTGAACTTGCTTGTGGACAGCGGGCTCCCGGGATTGAACCCGTCATCGGGGGAACATGGGGCGTGGCAAGCGAAACATCCCGCGGGAAAGATACGCCATCAGGCCATTGGGAATTGGCGGGGCTGCCTGTGGCTTGGGAGTGGCATTATTTCAAAGATAAAACCCAGTCTTTTCCGGAGGAGTTAATCAAGTCCTTTTGCGAAATTGCCGGCACAGATGGCATTTTGGGAAACTGCCATGGGTCCGGCACCGAACTCATCCGCGACTTTGGAGAACAGCACTGTGCCTCAGGCTGGCCGATTTGCTATACCTCCGCGGACAGCGTCTTTCAGGTTGCGGCCCATGAGACGCATTTCGGGTTAAACCGGCTGAACGAGCTATGCGCGCGCTTTGCCCCCGAAGTCCACCACCTGAAAGTCGGCCGTGTGATCGCCCGTCCGTTTTTGGGCGAAACGGCTGATACATTTTACCGCACCGAAAACAGGCGCGACTTTGCGCTCGTGCCACCGAATAAAGTTCTTACAAATTGGGTGCAGGACGCGGGTCACCCTGTCACCGCTATCGGAAAAATCGGGGATATTTTTTCCATGCAGGGCATTGATAAAGTACTGAAAGGATCAGACTCAACTTTGATGACGCATCTTGCGACTGAGGTTGCATTGGCCGAAGGCGGCAGCTTTATTTTTGCGAATTTTGTAGAATTTGACAGCCGATTTGGTCACAGACGGGACATTGCTGGATATGCCAGAGCGCTGGAATGGTTTGACCAAGAGATCGGGCAAATATTGCCCCAGCTGAAGGCAAATGATCTCATGATTTTCACTGCGGATCATGGAAACGACCCAAGCTGGATCGGAACAGATCATACCCGCGAACGGGTGCCCGTTCTATGCGCCACGAGACCGTCAAACCCGTTGGGGCACATCAGTTTCAAAGATGTGGCTAAGCTTGTTCTCTGCCATCTCAATATAGCCCATCCCGCAGTTGAGGATCAAAATGCAGTCTGAATTTACCATGCCCAAGGTCGAATTGCACCTTCACCTAGAAGGGGCAGCACCACCCGCACTCATTCAGCAAATGGCACATGAAAAAAAGGTCGATATCAAAGGTATCTTTGATCAAAACGGTCATTACGTGTTTCGCGATTTCACACATTTCTTGGCGGTATATGAGGCCGCGACAAGCGTGTTGACCCAGCCTTTGGATTTTTATCGCCTCACCCGCGCTGTATTGGAACAAAGCGCCTCCCATGGGGTCATTTACACAGAAGCATTCCTATCACCTGATTTTTGCGGGCAAGCAGAGCTTGGGCCTTGGCGCGAATATCTTTCCGCCATTCAGGAAGCAGCCGCCGATGCAGAAAAATCCTTTGGCATTGTGATGAAGGGCATAGTGACCTGCATTCGTCACTTTGGGCCTCAAAAGGCCAAAAAGGCGTCCCTTTGCGCGGCAGAAACCGCAGGGGATTTTATCTGCGGCTTTGGCATGGGGGGTGCAGAGACCTTTGGTGTCCAATCAGATTATCTCTACGGTTTTGATATGGCCCGCGAAGCTGGTCTTCGCATCACCACACATGCGGGAGAATGGGGTGGGCCCGAAAGTGTCCGACAGGCGGTCTTTGACCTGAATGCGGAACGGTTAGGCCACGGCGTGCAGGTGGCCGAAGATCCCCATCTTGTCGATGAACTCATTGCGCGCGACATCACTCTCGAAGTTTGTCCCGGATCAAACGTTGCGCTTAAAATTTACCCTGACATCCGATCTCATCCGATTGCAAAGTTGCGCGACCGCGGCGTGAAGGTCACTGTATCAACCGACGATCCACCGTTTTTCCACACCGACATGACCAAAGAATATGCAGCCTTGTCACACGCCTTTGGTTGGGGCAAGGAAGACTTCAGCAGTTTGAACAAAACGGCGATCAAGGCCGCCTTTTGTGATACTGCTACCAAAGACACCATAATAAAAAGATTGGACGCCGAATGACTGAAAACCTCACCATCGTAACCCATCCACTCGTGCAGCATAAACTCAGCCTGATGCGTGATAAATCCGCACCAACACCATTGTTTCGTCAGTTATTGCGGGAAATCAGTCAACTTTTGGCCTATGAAATTACCCGTGAATTGGATCTGACGACAAAACGGATCGAAACCCCTCTTGAGCCAATGGATGCCCCCGTGTTGGATGGAAAAAAGCTGGCCTTGGTGTCCATACTTCGTGCTGGAAACGGGCTTTTGGATGGGGTTTTGGAATTGATCCCCGGGGCGCGTGTTGGATTTGTCGGACTTTATCGTGACGAAGTAACGCTTGAACCGGTACAATATTATTTCAAGGTTCCCGATGCGCTAGAAGATCGTTTGGTCATCGCCGTGGATCCAATGCTGGCAACGGGCAATTCCTCTGTCGCAGCCATTGACCTTTTAAAGAAATCTGGGGCGAAAAATATTCGCTTCATGTGTCTTCTGGCCGCCCCTGAGGGCGTCAAACGCATGCAAGAAGCCCACCCAGACGTCCCAATCGTTACTGCTGCCCTTGATAGTCATTTGAACGAAAAAGGATATATCGTTCCTGGCCTTGGGGATGCAGGGGACCGGATGTTTGGCACAAAATAAGCGAAGGTATGCTTTACTAAACCATAGATTTGGGGCATGATCAGACAAAACCGCGCTGAGGGCAGGCATGTCACGACCTTTGTCTAATATCTTCCTTTTGATAGTCTTATTTGTGGGATCAATGTCTGAAGCCGTCGCGCAGAGTTTGACCAGCTCAGAGGGTCCTGCAAACCTTCCTCCTGCCGATTTTACGGGAACGCAGTTTGTGGACAACAAGGGCTGTGTGCATATCCGGACAGGCCGCACAGGTGCCACCAGCTGGACCCCTCGCGTCAGCCGAGATCGTAAATTGGTCTGCGGGTTCGAACCAAGTTTTGCCGGAACCAGCGCAGTCCCACTGCGTCAAAAACCCGCCATAGTCGCACAAAAACCGATTTCCTCTCCGCTCAGCTCTATACCGGTGAAACAAACCTCCTCCACCTTGCCTCCAAAGAAAACCGTCCCTTCGACAAGGGCGACGCCTGCAGCGCAGTCCTATGCGCAGACAACGACGTCAAATGGTCGTGAAATAATCCTGAACGGGTCCGGCATGCCCTCAAAAATTCCAAACGGGTTTCGGGCGGCCTGGGATGATGGACGGTTGAATTTGAACAGGGGCATCCCCACAGCAGCGGGGATTGTCGATAGCGAAAAGATCTGAACACAGAACATCCCCCGCCAGCTTATTTCAGAATTGGCCCAGGGAAATATCTATCCCGTGAAACGTGTTCTGACATATCCCTTCAAATCTATGGAAACCCAAGAACGGTTTATGGCAGCGAAGGGTGCGCTGAGCCTGAGCGTAGCGCAGGACGGCGAAATTTCGATGAACCGAAGTGCCGCTGCAACGCGCATTTCATCAAAGTGCATGCCGGCAACCGGCACGCATAAAGATGGCCAAATCATACAGGTGGCCACTTTTGCAAACCCGCTTAACGCAGAACGCACAAGCCTGCGCATGGCAAAATTGAACCTTCCTACGACGAATAAACCGGTGACTATCGCCGGAAAATCCTATCAGATCGTTCTGGTTGGACCATTCTATGATCAAGAAACTTCAAAAGTTGCTCTTAAAACGATTCACCAAGAAGGGTTCAGGGACGCGTTTTTCCGATAATAATTAACCGCATCAAGCATCTTGCGTTACCTTATGTGTATCTTGCGGCGTCCTTGTGATTAGCCCCTACGACATCACGACCATCAATTGTGAAAAATTGCGTTCAACAGATAAAAACAGTTAAATGAAAAGCCGCCCAGAATGCTTGGACTCATGCGGCTTTTAGTATGGTAACAGCCTCTAAACCCAAGGGCGTTCTGCGGCGATCTTTGCTTCATAGCTTTCGATAGAGGATGCTTTTTCAAGGCTGAGTGAAATGTCATCCAATCCATTCAGCAGGCAGTGTTTTTTGAACGCATCCAATTCAAAATGGAATACATCCCCATCAGAAGAGGTCACGGTTTGCGCCTCAAGATCCACTTCCATCCTTGCATTCGCGCCTTTTTCCGCATCAGCCATAAGCACATCGACCTGCTCTTTAGGAAGAACGATGGGCAAAATACCATTCTTAAAGCAGTTGTTGTAAAAGATATCGGCAAAGCTTGTGGAAATCACACAGCGAATGCCAAAATCCTTAATCGCCCAAGGCGCGTGTTCGCGCGATGACCCGCAGCCAAAATTATCACCGGCGACGATAATTTCCGCATTGCGGTATTGCGGCTTGTTCAGCACAAAATCGGGATTTTCTTTGCCTTCCCCGTCATAGCGCATTTCATCAAACAGATTGACGCCAAGGCCGGATCGTTTGATCGTTTTCAAAAACACCTTAGGGATGATCATATCTGTGTCGATATTGATCAAGGGCATTGGGGCG
>LFER01000027.1 GCA_001510135.1 Alphaproteobacteria bacterium casp-alpha6 | reverse complement strand
GGCTGACACTATTACGATGGGCATGGCTCAGAACCTCCAAATCTCTGGAGGGTAGAGCCTCACTTCAAACCGGACCACCCAATGGGGGCACGCCACTCGGATACGCAAAACTCTGCCGCACATGGTCAATGCATTTGCGGCGGCGCGAAGAGCTCAGAAGTTTCCCCGTGAAGCCTCAGTCAGAATGAGCTTGTCCAGCGTCAGGTCAGACACCGCCCGTCGTAGCCTTTGGTGCTCTTTCTCAAGCTCCTTAAGCCGCTTCAGTTGCGAGCGTCCCATGCCGCCATACAGCTTGCGCCATCAGTAGAAAGTTTGCTGTGTCACGCCGATCTGGCGCACCGCATCCGCGACTGTCATCCCTTGACCTTACAAAACTTCAACCTGCCGAAGCTTCGATACGATCTCTTCGGGCTTCTCTCGTTTCCCAGCCATCGGTGCTGTCAGACAAACGAGCCCAAGCACCAGTGTTTAGTTGATGGCTATTTCTACGAGATCACTAAAGAACGCCATTCGGTGAGAGCAGCGTCACGGTTTAGTTTGAATGTGCTACGTTTTGAGAGTGACCTTTGCGAGTTGAATAGATTGTGAAACGAGGCATGGATTGGAGCGAATTTCTGTAACCCGTGCACGCGCCTAAGCCTCTGCATCGTAGGCTGTTATGGTCTTTATAATTTATGTATTGCACTCAAAACAACCTTAGGTTGTTTTTCTAAAATTGGTGCTTGAAATGAACGGGATACCTATTTGCATGGTTATGCCCCACCCCATCGGTCCCTCTACCCCCTAGTTCAAATATACCTCGCAACGAACGACAACATTGCCATTTGGTTAATTTAAAAGTCTGAAGCGGGCACTCGGTTCAACTTCAGAAAACGAAGCAATCATATTATTAATGGGTAAGAGAATGGGTAGCGCTCAATTTCAAGGCTAACACATTGAAAATGTTTGCCATCTGGCGGAGGAGGTGGGATTCGAACCCACGGAACGCGTTAACGTTCGTCGGTTTTCAAGACCGGTGCATTCAACCACTCTGCCACTCCTCCGACACTTTGTGTCTTAATGCTATAGATTTGATTCTAAAAGCCGGAAATTTGCGCAAAACAACGCCTTCTGACCTGCAAGAGCTTTTCAGGCCTTTGCGAAGGAGTTAATGTTCGTTACGTAGGGGAGAGTACAGCTGAGCAGAGCAGAGACCGGGGGTGTTATGATCGCCAAACCAAAATTCCGCAAAACGTGCCACTTTGGCCCGTTTTTGTCCTGCATTTTACTGCTCAGCGCGTGCCAACACGCCAATTTTTTAAAGACCCTAAGCAATGATCCTCTGAGCAGAATACAAAAAGGGGATCAGACGGTTGAACGAGATATCGAAGCACCGGATGTATTTCGTACCAGCGAAGCTGGATTGTGGGACGGACGGCCGGCGTTGGGGGGAATCTGGGTCGCGCATCCTGAAACGGACATTCCAGAACGGGTCATAATCACTAATGGCTCGAATAATAAATTTGTCATCGGCGCCTTATTCCGCCGCGACACTAAAACCACAGGGCCACGCCTTGTGGTTTCTTCCGAAGCCGCCGAAGCACTGGGAATGACGGCGGGTGTTCCGGTAAACCTTACTGTCGTTGCCTTGCGCAAGCGATCGGTTGCAGAACAACCTGCTTCCCAAAGCGCTATCCAGTCTGACAGCGAACAAACCCTATCCCCTGCCCCGGCGGCAAGCACCTCTGCATCTGCGTCCTCGGCCCCGCCGCCGAAGCCCCGGGTCGTCGATATGCAACGGCCTTTTATCCAAATAGGAATTTTCGGCGTGGAACAGAACGCCAAAAATACCGCTGAAGCAATGCGTCAGATGGGGATTATTCCTATTGTAAAGACTTACAATCGAAACAATCGCACCTTTTGGCGTGTATTGGTCGGGCCAGCCACAACGCCGGATGAACAAATGACGCTATTTCAAAAAGTAAGGACTGTTGGATTTAAAGATGCCTATGCTGTTACCCACTAAAATTGTGCACATTTTTTATCTTTGTGTGAGTATTTGGTCTGCCGCTTTTTCTGTTTCGGGGTCCGCGCTGGCATATGAAACAAAGGCAAAGGCGGCCTTTGTACTCGACCTGACCAGCGGAACAATTTTACTTGCCAAAAACGCGGATACACCCTTGCCACCTGCGTCTATGTCAAAACTGATGACACTCTATGTGGCGTTTGAATTCATCAAAGCAGGTCAATTGCAACTGGAGGAAAAGCTTCCTGTGTCATCACATGCGGCTCAATACGGTGGATCGACGATGTTTTTGGACACGACCGACAGGGTGAGTGTGGAAGATTTGCTCAAAGGCATTATCGTACTGTCGGGAAACGATGCCTGCGCTGTGATCGCCGAAGCTCTGTCTCCGGATGGAACTGAGGCGGGATTTGCACGTCTTCTGACACAACGCGCCCAACAGCTTGGCATGACAAATTCGACATTTCGAAATTCCAATGGCTGGCCTGCGACAGGACATATGATGAGCACGCGCGATCTTGCTCTTTTGGCCAAACATCTCATCGTTGATTTTCCAGAATTTTATCCCATGTTCGCGGAAAAAGAATTCGCTTTCGATGGACGCGCACCTGCCAATAGTCGGAACCGCAATCCCCTTCTTGGTTTGGGAATTGGTGCGGATGGACTAAAGACGGGCCACACCAATGAGGCAGGATACGGGCTGACGGGGTCCGCAGTGCAAGGTGACCGGCGTATCGTTTTTGTGATCTCGGGCCTTGCCTCAACAGAAGAGCGCGCTCAAGAAGCAGAAGCGATAGTTAACTGGGCATTTCGCCAATTTTCCATGAAATCCTTTGGAAAGAAAGGAACAGTAGTCGCAGAAGCCCCTGTCTGGAATGGGGCGGTATCTACGGTCGGTCTCGTTTTGGAAGACAGTATCGAAGCGTTGGTGCCTGTTCTTGGAAATTCCGCCGTAAATTTTGAACTTGAATATAAAACCCCTATTCCCGCGCCAATTCTGCAAGATCAAGAGCTTGGTACTTTGATCGTCAATATCGAAGGGTTGCCTGAGATGAACGTGCCACTTCTGGCCCAAAATGCTGTGCCTGTTGGAGGGTTCATGACCCGTATCATGACAGCGGCAAAGACACTTCTGAACACAATTGGTTCCGGTCCAGAGGCTTCGCTTTGAAAAAGACGGGCATGTTTATTACCTTTGAGGGCATCGATGGATCAGGGAAATCCACGCAAGTCAAATATCTTGCCAATAGATTGACGACGCTGGGACGAGAGGTTGTTTTAACTCGCGAACCAGGAGGATCCACTGGAGCCGAAGAAATCCGTTCTCTCGTTTTGGAGGGGGCGCCGGAACGGTGGTCTGCAGAGACTGAAATTCTTCTTTTCACTGCAGCGCGTCGGGACCACATGGAAAAACTGATTCTGCCCGCTTTGGAAGATGGTAAAATTGTGATCTGTGATCGGTTTGCAGATTCCACGCGCATGTATCAAGGATTGACCCGAGGGGATTTGCGCGCGACCGTGGACTCGCTTACGGATCTGATGATCAAACGACAACCGGATCTGACAATCCTCATCGATATGGATCCGGAACTCGGTCATCGGCGGGCCAAAGCGCGCAATACGAAAGAAGAACGGTTTGAAGATTTTGGTGTTGATCTTCAACGAAGGATGCGTGCGGGGTTTTTGCAGCTTGCAAAAGAATTTCCGGACCGCATTCGGATCGTGAACGGTAATCAATCGGTAGAAGACCTGTCAGAGGACATTTATGGGGTGGTGCGGGAGACCCTGTCATGACCACGCTGCTAGAGGAGCTCCCACGCTCTGATATTGTCGATGGCGCACTGCATCCCAGTCAAACCCCTGTTCTTTTTGGACAGTCAACTGCGACCGAGCAATTCCTGAACGCCTTTAACGCAGGGCGGTTACATCATGCTTGGCTGGTAACTGGTGCGCGCGGCATTGGAAAAGCAACGCTGACTTGGCAAATTGCCAAATTTCTTTTAACCACCCCTGACCCAAGTGAGGCAAGTGGTCTTTTTGGGGCGCCAGAGCCAGCCGCAAGCCTAGCCATAGATCCAGCACATCCCATTTGCAGCCGGATCAATGCCGGCTCAGAGCCAGGTGTTATTGCCATTCGGCGTAACTTTGATGAAAAACGTAAACGTTTGAGACAAATGATCACCGTCGATGAGATCAGAAAACTTAAATCTTTTTTTAACCTCTCCGCAACAGACGGAGGACGACGGATCGTGATTGTCGACTGTGCCGAAGACATGAACGTAAACGCGGCCAATGCACTTTTGAAAATTCTCGAGGAACCTCCTAAAAATGCTTATTTATTTTTAATCAGCCATCAACCTGCAAAACTTTTGCCCACTATCCGTTCACGTTGTCGCGAACTGCGTCTCAAAGAATTGACCCCTCTCCATGTGGCTCAGGCGCTAGAAGCAGCCGCCACGGACATGACAGATGTAGACGTGAATGCGTTAGCTATATTGTCTGGCGGCTCGGTGGGTGAGGCCGTCAAACTAATGAATTTAAATGGATTGGATCTCTATCAAAAGATACTGGATATACTTGAAGCGCTGCCTCGGCTGGAAAACGAAAAGGTGATCTCGATCTCAGACATGTTTACAACGCCCAGCAGCAGTGGTGAGTTTGAATTTTTTGTGTCTCTACTGGAATTATCTCTGAACCGACTGTCCCTAAGCGGGGCAAAAACAGAACAAGACGTAAAACAATCGATTTTCAATGAGACATCTGTCTTTTCCAGACTATGCCCAAACCGTCAGGCGGCGATTCAATGGGCAGAATTGACCCAAGAATTATCCGCCAGACTGCGTCGTGGACATGCGGTCAATCTTGACGCCTCCGCATTGATCCTAGATACGTTCTTTCAAATAGAGGCATGCGCGGCCCGAACAGCGCAGTCGTCAGAGGCGTAAAATGATCGCGTACCCGTTAATTACTGACAGCCATTGTCATCTCGATTTTCCAGATTTCAATGAAGGTCTGGATGATATTGTTGAACGTGCTGCTCAAAACGGGGTGCATCGCATGGTGACAATTTGTACGCGTTTGCCCGAAGAACCAAAGGTCCGTGCCATCGCAGAACGCTATGAAAATGTATTTTATGCCGCGGGCACGCACCCTATGAACGCCGCAAAGGTGCCGCTGGTCACGACCGAAGAATTATTATCGTTGAGTGAACATCCAAAATTTGTTGCGATTGGCGAAACTGGGCTTGATTATCATTATACCTCCGAAAGCGCCGATGTGCAGAAAAAATCGCTTATTCTTCATATAGAAGCGGCACAAACCAGTGGCCTTCCATTGATCATTCATGCACGTGCTGCAGACGAGGACATGGCTGAAATTTTAACTTCAGAGTTCGCAAATGCGCCCTATTCCTGTGTGATGCACTGTTTTTCTTCCGGAGAAACGCTTGCAAAAGCCGCAGTTGATTTGGGGTTTTATTTGTCAATGTCCGGTATCGCGGCTTTCCCCAAGAATGCCGAATTGCGTGATATTTTCAAAAAGGCGCCTCTTGATCGAATTTTACTGGAAACGGACAGCCCCTATCTTGCCCCTCCTCCTTATCGTGGCAAACGCAACGAACCGGGCTACACGCGTTTCACAGCCGAGATCGTGTCAAAGGCATTTGATATGTCATACGACGATTTCGCGGCCCAAACGGAAAAGAATTTTGAGCGACTTTTCTCAAAAGCGGCCGACTACAAAGGTGTGCTCTGATGGCAGAAATGCACTTTCGCATATTAGGGTGTGGCTCTTCCGGCGGGGTGCCTCGGCTCGGTGGTCATTGGGGTGCCTGTGATCCGAATAATCCCAAAAACCATCGCCGTCGATGTTCGCTGCTTGTTGAACAACACTCACCAAATGGGTGCACACGGGTTCTTATCGACACGAGCCCAGATCTTCGTATGCAACTGCTGGATGCCGGTGTTGGGGAGTTGGACGGGGTAGTATACACCCATGCTCACGCAGACCACGTCCATGGGCTGGACGATCTGCGCATGATCGTTTTCAACATGCGCAAACGTCTGAAAGTCTGGGCAGACGATACAACAAGCCAGAGCCTTCTTGACCGCTTTGCCTACGCGTTTGTGCAACCCGAGGGTTCCCCCTATCCCCCTATCCTTGAATTGAACAGGCTCGAGAAGAGAACCGTTATCTCAGGCGCTGGCGGAGATATCGTTTTTCTGCCTTTTGCCGTTCGACACGGTGGCATGGATTCGCTCGGCTTTCGGATTGGGCCGCTTGTCTATTTGCCTGATGTCTCTGACATGACCCAAGAGGGATGGGATGCCCTTAAAGGTGCAGAGGCGTGGATACTGGACGCATTGCGACGGGACCCCCATCCAACGCATACACATCTTGCAAAAAGTCTGGAATGGATCAAAACCTCTGGCGTAGCCTCAGCTGTGATAACCAATATGCACATTGACTTAGACTATGAAACGCTTGTGGCAGAGTTGCCAATTGGGGTTATTCCTGCCTATGACGGGCTGACACTTCGCTTTGATATCTCTTAAGAAAGTCACAACTTTTCATGCAAATTCTCCTCGACGTGCTGATACCGGTCTTTATGATCGTAGCCTTTGGGTATATCTCTGTATGGACGCGCCTGTTTGACAATTCGCTCATTGAAGCCTTGGTTAAATTCACTCAGAGCTTTGCTATTCCGGTTCTTTTGTTGAAAGGCATGTCTGAAGTTGATCTAACCCAAACATTTGATCCCGCATTGCTTACAGCCTTTTATCTGGGGGCAACGGTGGGGTTTTTCCTTGGTTTTTTCGGAGCAAGGATTTTGTTTCGGCGCGATTGGGAAGACTGTGTTGCGATAGGATTTTGTGCATTATTTTCAAATTCGCTCATGTTGGGTCTGGCCATTACAGAACGCGCTTATGGACCGGATGCACTTCAGGCTAATTTTGCAATCATAACACTTCACGCGCCGTTTTGTTACGGACTTGGCATCACAGTCATGGAAATCGTACGCAATTCTGGAAAATCACCTCTCAGTATGGTCAAGAATGTTCTGGATGCGATGTTCAAAAATGCCTTGGTCATTGGAATACTGGCAGGTTTTTTAATTAACGTGACCGGGATTGACCTGCCAAGCAGCCTTGAAACCTCTATCGATATGATTGCTGGAATTGCTCTTACTGTGGCCTTGTTCAGCATGGGAGGCATTTTATATCGCTATCGGCCTGACGGGGATTTGGGCGTCATCTTAATGATCGCCGTTATCTCACTTTTGGTACATCCGGCTTTGGTTTGGATATTTGGAAAAAAATTTGGATTAGACACGTCGAGCTTCCGCTCAGCCGTGCTGACAAGCGCCATGGCGCCAGGTATCAACACCTATATTTTTGCCAATATGTACGGACGCGTCCGACGGATTGCCGCCTCTTCGGTTCTTATTACAACCAGCGCATCTCTTTTGACCGTATGGTGGTGGATAAGCCATTTGCCTTAACCACAAAATTGCGATTGAATTCAGAGAAATAAAATAGGAGTCAAAAATGGTGCAGCCCATCAGATTGAACGAAAATTACCATGTTTCACCTCAAATTGAGTTGGAAGATATAAAAAAAATTGCGGATCAAGGGTTTAGCAAAATCATCTGCAACCGACCAGACGACGAAATCCCGACGGAGTTACATTCTGAATACATGGAGATTGCAGCCAAGGAAGCTGGAATTGAATTCGATATTTTGCCTTTGACCCACCAGACAATGACACCTGAAAATATTGCCAAACAGGGTGATTTGATTGACACGGCAACTGGACCAATTCTGGCTTATTGCGCAAGCGGAACAAGATGCACTGTGGTTTGGGCACTTTGGCAGTCAGGCAAAATGTCCGCTGATGACATCATTCAAACCGCAATGGAAGCAGGTTACAATATTGAAGGACTGCGTAACGCCTTGGGCTAAGAGGCGCTTTTCAAATTAAATTCAACAACTTCACCTTTATCCTGTTGAAGCACAGTTTTTTCCTCTGTCTGCTCAACAATTTCAGTGACGGTTTTTGCAATCTCTGACGGCTCTGGGAGGTTGGTTTGTTCGCTACCTTTTTCTGCTTCTGAATTTGGCGACCCTAAGTCCTCCAAACCATTTTCCGGCATTTCATTGGGGAGTGACGTGGTTTCTTCCCCAGTTGTGTTGTTTGTCACAGGTTTTGAGGACGTGGAATTTAACATAACTTTGACTGCACGGTTGGCCCCGAATTTCCCGAGAACCGCCGGTATCGCCGGTCCACCTGCAGTGGAAATCAATTCTATTGATTGAAGTGCCTCTTTTGGAAATATCACTTCTTTCCCGGGTTTCAGTTTGCTGACCTCGACGAGTGGCATAGAAAATCGAAAAAGGATTGCGCTTAACTGCGTGTTTAATTTCAAAATTTGCTCTTTTTGGAGCGTGCTTAAGCCGCGCTGAGAAAGATTTTCCGAAGTGGGAAGCAACAGTTTTTCATCAAACCCAAAGTACAACTCACCTGAGGATTTCAGACCTTCAAAATTAAAATACATCTTGAAAAACACGAACCGCTGAGAATCGAGCATCGTGAACAATTCCTGCTGATCAAGGGCTGTTTTTGCAAAATGATATGCGCCTAAGGAAAGGCCGTTTGTGCTCAGATCGTAGGATGCAGCTGTTTTTTGAATTGTGGAGTCAATTAGGGGCGCCACCAAGGCCGCTTCTGTCATTGTTACGCGCCGGTTTTTTTGATCTCTGTCAATCAGTTTGCCCAAGGTTTGATATTCCACAATCGCAGACAGCAGCGCGCCGTTTAAGGCCACAAAGCCCGCGGGCATTTGACGCCCTTCCAAAACACCCAAAAGTCGTTGTTCGGCAAGCATATTAGACAGATCAGGCAGATCTATTTCAACAGCTTTGCCCCTAGCACCAATCAGAGGAAGGCCGCAATGTTCGTGCGCTGCCTTTTGAAATGACGTGATCAGATGTCGAGACATCGACGACAACATTTCCTTTGGCGCATGAGTCGCGTCAGCTAACTTTTTTCTCAGAGTATTGCTTTGCATCCCTAAAGCCTGTCCAATTTGCTACATTTGACCCATGACTGCGGTCAAAATGGGGGAAGAAGCTTACAATTAAGTTTATAAATGCCAAAAATTATCAAAAGAATCTCAAAGTGGCAAAACGACCCTGAATGCGCCGCCCCCTTGTCCAGGCAAATAATCTATATCCCCCCCCAATCGCGACATAATTTCTTTGCAGATGGCCAATCCAAGCCCTGCTCCTGATGATTCAGGTTGTCCAATACGAGAAAATTTTTCAAAAATCAGTTCTTGTTCCTCTCTGGGTACACCCTGACCGTTATCGATGAAATCCAGAGTAATGAAAGTACCGCGCACGACACCTTTTATCCGAAGGGACGCAGGCGCTTTGTTGCAATATTTCTGGGCATTTGAGATCAGATTGAGAAACACCTGCCCCAATCGATCCGCATCTGTGACAATACGGGGTAAATTTTTCGGCATCTTAACCCATATTTTCAGGTCTGCACCCGATTTGGCGGACAGCGCGGTGTGCGTCGCTCGGTTAATGACCTCAACAATGTCTGTCTCTGCAAGGTTGAGCCTGACCTGTCCATTTTCCAGAACGCTCAGATCTAACAGGTCATCCAATAACCGCGTCAAACGATGGGCTTCATCGTAAATTATCTCTGCATATTGCGCGACTTGTGTTTCGGATAACCCGTGATTGTCGCGAAGGATCTCGGTAAAGGAAAGAATGGCAGTCATGGGAGTGCGCAACTCATGAGAGATTTGAGACAGAAACGCGTCCTTTTGCAAAGAAAGGCGCGTCAATTTCTCGTTGGCTTCGCGCAATTGGCCTGCAGTTCGACGCAATTCGGCGGACTGCACTTCCAGACCGCTTGAATATTCCATCATCTGCGCGGTTTCATCTGCCATCGCTAAAAGATTTTCAACGGACACGGACATCCCGCCCACAATCTGCCCTATCATTGCATGGGCCGTTGCAGCACCTACAGAACCAGACAGTTCGCGTTCTAATTTTTGCAAGAATTCAGGTGTCGCTTCTGGGAGGTACCCAGAACCTCCCTGTTTTCTTACCTCAATTTGAAATAACCGCTGAGCTTCCTCTGCGCCTAATATCCGCTGGGCCATAACCATAAGGTCTTCGCTTTTTCCGGCCTCAGCTTGCCAATTTTGTGCCTGCGTGGACTGGTCATATACATTGACAAACTGCGCGCTTTGCAATCGTTCGATGGGCGACGGCAGGGTAATAAGTGATATAAAAACAAAAGTTGCCGTGTTTAAGATCATGCTCCAAAACACCGAATGAACAAGCGGATCAAGGCTCGTGACACCGAAAAGAGCCTGGGGGCGAAGCCAAGAGACCCCATAAATACCATTGGTTAAAATAGTATCTGTAGACGCGCCGTAAAGTCCGACACTAGGGATGAACAAAGTGATGAGCCAAATTGTAAATCCAACAATAAGTCCTGCCAAGGCGCCCTTTTGAGTTGCACCCCGCCAAAACAGTCCACCCAACATCACTGGCAGAATTTGAGCAACACCAGCAAACGAAACGAGCCCAATTGAAGCGAGTGCCGCCCCTCCCCCAGACAGATCGTAGTAAAGATAGCCCAAAAACAATATCAGAGCGATCGACCCACGCCGTGCAAATAAAACAACACGCCGCACATCTCCCGAAATACTCGCCCTTCCGCCGGTATAGCGCAACCACAGTGGCATCACGATCTGATTTGATATCATCGTCGAAAGCGCGAGTGCCGCCACAATTACCATTGATGTTGCAGAAGAAAACCCGCCGAGAAAAGCAAAGACAGCAAGCCCATCGCGCCCTTGCGACAGAGGCAGGCTAAGGACATAAAGATCTGGGTTCGACCCGACCGGCATTAAACTGAGACCGGTCACGGCAATTGGAACCACAAACAGAGAGATCAGGGCCACATAAAGGGGAAATGCCCAAGAAGCCGTTTGCAAAAATTTCTCATCCTTATTTTCCACGACAAGCACGTGAAACATGCGCGGTAGACATAAAAATGCCGCTGCAGACAAAAAAGTGAGTGTTGCCCAGCGCCCGTTTGAGACAGACCATTGCCCAAAAGAGGACGCATCAATGCGCGCCATAGTTTCAGAAATCCCCGATGACAGGCCCCAAACCACAAACACTCCGATTGCCAAAAGTGCAAGAAGTTTAACAACCGCTTCGACCGCAATTGCCATAACGACACCATCATGACGCTCATTTACGTCAAGGTTTCGAGTGCCAAACAAAATGGTAAAGAACGCCAGTCCCGAAGCGACCCAGATGGCAGTGCGATCCGCAAGATTTGTGGACGAACCCAAATCATCATTTGCAGCGAACACCTGAAAAGATAAAGTTACCGATTGCAATTGCAATGCGATGTAAGGGGTTGTGCCCACGACTGCCAAAATAGTCACAAAAATTGCGATACTATTTGATTTTCCAAATCTCGATGAAATCAGATCCGCGATAGATGTGATCCGGTTGCGACGCCCAATTCTGACCAGTTTGCGCAGAAGCACCCACCAGCCAAACATTACAAGCGAGGGCCCAATATAAATAGTCAGATATTCCAGACCTGAACGCGCAGCGTATCCCACGGCCCCATAAAATGTCCAAGCGGTACAGTAAACAGATAAAGAAAGCGTGTAAATCCAAGGAGATCGAAGCCATCTTGCACGGTTAATTTTTGTTGATTGCTCAGCAAAAAAAGCAACGCCAAAGAGAAAGGCGACATATAGCAGGCATACAAAAATTAGGATATTGAGCATAATCTTAGCCTACATCGCCTTGGTTTTTATTTTGAGGCTCCAAAGGTAACTCCACCTCTTTGGACACGCGATTTAGAAAAAAATTTATGACGATCTGAGTGGCGATCAGAAAAAACCAAACACCAAAAATATAAAGGATGATCCGAGAAACCCGTAGGTTTGCATCCTCACCCTGCCATAACATAGGCAACATCCAAAGCAAGACGGCCAAATAGGGCATAAGTTTTGCCGCATCTACAAGACGGCGGGCGCGATAGCTTTTGCGTGGCAGATAAGTAGGGGTTGACCTGTTGTTCATGGATCCATCATAGCACGCACCACTGACAGCAATTCAGCATTTGAAAATGGTTTTGTCATGAATCGCGTTGCCCCAAGCTGTGTTGCAAGGTCTCGGTCCTTATCCTGTCCACGCGCGGTAAGCATGAGAACCGGAAGCGCTTTGTTATCCTCTTCTGTGCGAAGATCTCGCAATATTTCATAGCCGCTTTTGCCGGGCAGCATAACATCCAATACAATCAAATCCGGTTTGTTTCGATGGATCGCATCAAGCGCATCATGACCGTTTGCATGGGTTTTGACGTCCCAGCCGTCCCTCTTGAGCAAAAAATTGATCGCTTCGATGATATTTGGTTCATCTTCGATCAAAAGGACCATTTTGCTCATTAAAGCTCTCCCAAGCTGATGCATCACCTTCCCTAATGGCAATTAAACGCGTTTCTTCACGATGTGTCAAAAACCTTCTTCCACCAAAGAAAGCTCCCGCCGGCTGTCGCAGTCTTTGACCGAACAAAGTGCGCAAGATGGACCCAGACGTTGAACCTTTGCATTGGCGCCTGACTTGTTAAGCGCTCGGATGAACATGTAGCTTTTGACGACAGGCTGCTCTTTGTTGGCTGAACTTTCTGTCGCCTGTGCAAAAGATATTGTGTCAAATATTGTCACATCAGAAGTATTTTGCGCTAAAACACGCCGGATTGGGCGCATTGGAAAATGAAGTGCGTCGAAAATCGGAAGCAAGGGACAAGCAGAGGCATAGCGCAAGACCCGAAACCCTTCGATAGGTCGGTGAAATAAGAAGTTTCCTCCTGCATCACATATAAGCAGTCCGCAAGCTTCGGATTTTTGTTTCATAGGCAAAGTTGCCAAACGACGCATGGCGGTTGGAACGTCAACACCTGCCATTTGTGCAAGACCTACAGGGTCTAGACCGGACGCGCTGACAAAGCTTTGCGCAACGGCGAGAGGGAGTTTTCGAATATCTTCCCGCGCCTGAACAAAATATGATTTCAAAAGCCAAATCCCCGAAGGAGACAGACCCGCAGTGTCAAGAAGGGCGTGGAGTTCTTTCTCAAAATGGTCGTTTTGATTCTCTAAAAATGGAAAATCAAAACCGCTGGTTTCGAGAAAATTCTCTACTTCTTCCTGTGGCGAAAGGAGGCCAGAGGCATTTTTTGCGTCTGTTTCCAAAAATTGAACCAATGCTCCCGCTGTATCGCTCAGGCGCAGGCTTTCTTCGTTCATGTTTCTGATAAATCGCGTTTGCCATTCAGGTTCAATATTCTCAGTGTCGCTTAGAATTGCACTCATGGAACGGATCGCAGTCACAGTACTGAGAACATCGTGCAGCGATGCGGATAGTCTTGGATCATGGGATAAGCGCTCTGTTAATGCATTTACCTGAGCTTCCAGAACCCGTTTTTGGCGCTCTTGGTTTAAAATAAAGTCCACCCACATGGGAAATCGGGTCGCTAGGTCTTCTACTTGTTGGACAGCTTCTTCATGTGCCAGAGGCGTGGCAAGTTCTCGAATGTGGTTGATCTTGGTGGCTTGTACGCCTTCACTTAAAAATGTCGCCTGAACACCCAATACATCCGCAATTTTTGTCAATAATTTCCCCCCGATTCGACGTCGGTCGTGCTCGATGAGATTTAGGTAGGATGCAGAAATACCGGCGCGGCTGGCCAATTCAGCCTGCCTCAGACCGACCGAACGGCGCCTTTGGCGGATTCGAACCCCTGCAGAGGTTTTGCGTTCACTCATATCTTGTTGTTTTCCCACAGTTGCGGCAATGCAGCATAAAGTAATTTACAAAATTTTGTAAAGTTCTGTATTAAAATTTACAATTTTATTTGTGAATTTAAGTTACTTGTTGATAAATTTTCAAAATTACTGCCTTTTCCGCCTACCTAATTCCATCAATAGTGTTTCAAGGAAAGTGAAACACCAAAAATCGGAGGACTAGATGGTGACTACCAATCTTACACGTCGTGGTGTTATTCAAACTGGGGCCGCTGCTGGCGCAGGGCTGGCACTGCCAACCATTCTTACAGCGGGAAGTCATGCGGGATTTACCAACGCCCCCACTGGCAGCACGGTAACTTTAGGTTTCAACGTGCCACAGACCGGCGCTTATGCCGATGAGGGTGCCGACGAACTTCGCGCCTATGAATTGGCCGTTGAACATTTAAACGGTGGCGGTGACGGCGGAATGCTCAGCACCTTCAGCTCGAAATCTCTGAACGGTACCGGCATTCTGGGCAAGAAAGTCGAATATGTGACCGGCGACACGCAAACGAAACCAGACGCCGCGCGCGCATCTGCCCGCTCTATGATCGAAAAAGACGGTGCGATCATGATCACCGGAGGTTCATCTTCTGGGGTTGCGGTTGCAGTACAATCGCTGTGCCAAGAAGCCGGCATTATCTTTATGGCGGGTCTTACCCACTCAAACGACACAACCGGTAAGGACAAGAAAGCTAACGGCTTCCGCCACTTCTTTAACTCCTACATGTCTGGCGCTGCGCTTGCACCGATCCTCGCCTCAAACTACGGCACAGACCGTAAGGCCTATCACCTGACTGCAGACTATAACTGGGGTTACACCACAGAAGAAGCCGTGAGAACGTCTACAGAAGCCATGGGTTGGGAAACCGTTGCGGCGGTGAAAACACCACTGGCACAAACGGATTTCTCTTCTTACATCGCGCCTGTTTTGGGCTCCGGTGCAGACGTACTGGTTCTGAACCACTACGGCGGAAACATGGTGAACTCTTTGACATCAGCTGTTCAGTTTGGTCTGCGTGCCGCAGAAGCCAACGGTAAGAACTTCGAAATCGTTGTTCCGCTTTACTCTCGCCTGATGGCGAAAGGTGCCGGTAAAAACGTTGCTGGCATCTTCGGGTCCACAAACTGGCACTGGTCATTGGAAAATGTTGCTGGGTCAAAATACGCGGGCTCCAACGCATTTGTACAATCCTTTGGTACAAAGTATGGCTTCCCACCCTCACAGGCAGCCCATACAGTATATTGCCAGACTTTGCTTTATGCAGATGCGGTTCAGCGCGCGGGCTCATTTAACCCATGCGCAGTTGCGGAAGCTTTGGAAGGCTTTGAGTTTGACGGTCTTGGAAACGGCCCAACGGTTTACCGCGCCGCTGACCACCAGTGTATCAAAGACGTTCTCGTCGTGAAAGGGAAGGAAAACCCTGAAAACGATTTCGACCTCTTGGAAATCGTGGACGTGACACCTGCAGAAGCAGTGACATATGATCCTGCGATCTTTGGTGGTGATTTGGGTTCATGTAACCCTGGCGCATAAGCCGCTATAAAACGATGTGTGCGATCCCGTAAGCCTACGGGGTCGCACATACCAGTTTTGGTGATGATTTCCCCATAAAACTAAACAATGACGATGGGTTAGAAAAACATGGATCAGATTATTCTGCAAATCCTGAATGGCTTGGACAAGGGAAGTGCCTATGCGCTAATTGCACTGGGGCTGACTTTGATTTTCGGCACCTTAGGAGTGGTTAATTTTGCACATGGGGCACTCTTTATGATTGGTGCGTTCTGCGCCGTCACACTGAGCCGAATTCTGAGCCTGTCCCATGTGGTGCTGGACGAAACAAAGAAAGACTTTTTAGGCAAACCTTTGAAGGTTGAGGTCCCCTATGCCAACGACTGGTTTGGACCTGAATTAGGCGGGGCAATCATAGATTGGGCCGTTCCCCTATCCATACTCTTTGCTATCCCCGTAATGATTTTAATCGGTGTAATAATGGAACGGGGGCTGATCAAACATTTTTACAAACGCCCCCATGCGGATCAAATCCTTGTTACCTTTGGCCTTGCCATTGTTTTGCAGGAAATCATTAAATACTACTTTGGCGCAAATCAGATCCCCACACCTGCCCCCGAAGCCTTTGTGGGGTCATTTGATTTCGGCGCTTTGATTGGATTGGATTCGGGAAAGGTCATTTATCCTTACTGGCGCATCCTTTACTTCTGTTTTGCCATGCTGCTTATTGGGCTGGTTTTTGCATTTTTGCAATTCACGACCTTCGGCATGGTTGTGCGTGCCGGAATGGCCGATCGCGAAACAGTCGGTATGTTGGGGATCAACATTGACCGCCGTTTTACAATCATGTTCGGTATCGCTGCTGCCGTCGCCGGTCTTGCAGGCGTGATGTACACGCCAATTAATCCGCCAAATTACCATATGGGAATGGATTTTCTTGTGATTTCCTTCGTTGTTGTGGTTGTTGGAGGCATGGGATCCCTGCCCGGCGCGGTTTTGGCAGGGTTGCTCTTAGGGATACTTGAAAGCTTTGCCTCCGTTCGCGAAGTGATCGAGTTTCTGCCCGGCATCAACCAAGTTGTTATTTATCTCGCAGCCATTGTGATCCTTCTCACGCGTCCGCGTGGCCTGATGGGACGCAAAGGTGTGATGGAGGATTAATTATGTTTGGCCTCGAAAAAAGAGATGCAAATCTTCTTATCGCCGTAGGCGCGCTCGTTTTACTGGCGCCTATTTTTCTCAATCCCTTTCCCGAAGGATCTGCGTTGGCGCAATTCAATGCCGGCTACCCGGACTTGATGCAGCGCTTTGTAATCTTTGGGATCTTTGCGATCGGATTCAATATTCTTTTCGGTCTGACTGGATATTTGTCATTTGGGCATGCGGCCTTTCTGGGGGCCGGATCCTATGCAGGCGTCTGGATGCTCAAACTGCTAACGATTAATGTGATCCCAGCGATTGTTATCTCTACACTTGTGGCGGGCGTCTTTGCATTGATTATCGGTTTTATCTCGCTGCGCCGCTCCGGAATATATTTTTCGATTTTGACCCTTGCGTTCGCGCAGATGTCTTTTGCTCTGGCAGCCTCCGTTCTGACGCCAATCACAGGGGGCGAAACAGGCTTGCAGACAGCTCTCGACGACCCACGAATTTTGGATGCTGCGAATGAAAGCCGTAATATTCCAGCGCCGAGTTTGTTTGGGCTGCATATGAACGACAGCGCACAATTAGCGGTTGGCGATTGGCTTTGGACGTTCAACGTAGGTTATTACGTTGCTGGTATAGTGATGCTCGCCGCATTCTATGTGGCGATCCGCATTTTCCGTTCTCCTTTTGGGATGATGTTGCGCGCGATCAAATCCAACCAACAGCGACTGAACTATACCGGTCTTAATACCCGCCCCTATATGCTTGCATGTTTTGTCATTTCAGGGATGTATGCAGGTCTTGCCGGAGGACTGATGGTATCAATGGACCCGCTTGCAGGGGCTGAACGGATGCAATGGACCGCATCGGGCGAAGTTGTGTTGATGACAATCCTTGGTGGTGTCGGCACATTAATCGGTCCCGTGCTTGGTGCAGGTTTGATCAAATATTTCGAAAATATCTTCTCAAAGATCAATGATAATCTGCTGCATCAATGGTTCTCGTTTCTTCCACAAGGCCTTGAAGATTTTGTTGTAACAATCATTCATCCCTTCATCGGGAAAGGTTGGCATCTGACTTTGGGATTGATGTTCATGGCAGTCATCATATTCCTGCCAGGCGGCTTGGTCGAACTGGGACAACGCGCATCTAAATTGTTCAAGAAACGCAATCCGCCCCAAACGGGCGGGCAAAAAGAACCAGCCGAGTAAGAGGTAGGTTATGGGAATTTTGGAAATTAAAGACGTTGGCAAACGGTTTGGCGGTCTTCAGGCGCTTTGCGATGTGAATCTAAGCGTGGCGGAAAATACATGTCATGCGATCATCGGTCCCAATGGAGCGGGTAAATCTACGCTTCTCAACTGTCTGATTGGTAAGTTGATGCCCGACAGCGGAAGCGTGATGTTTGACGGAAAATCGGTTCTTGGACGCTCTCCCTACGAAATCAACCAACTTGGCATTTCACGCGTGTTTCAAACGCCGGAAATTTTCGGAGACTTGAGCGTTCTGGAAAATATGATGATCCCTATTTTCGCCACGCGCGACGGATCCTTTTCGATGGATGCGATGTCAAACGTCATGTCGCAAAAAGACATCGCAGAAGCTGCGGATAAGATGCTTTCGGAAATGAACATGCTGGATAAGCGCAATATGCAAGCGGCCTCTCTGTCACGTGGTGACAAACGGCGGCTGGAAATCGGCATGTGCCTGAGCCAAAATCCACGACTTTTGCTTTTGGATGAACCAACCGCAGGGATGGCACGCGCCGATACCAACAACACCATCGACCTTTTGAATGAGATCAAGCAAGAGCGTGATATAACCATTGCAATCATCGAACATGACATGCATGTGGTCTTTTCGCTGGCAGACCGGATCACGGTCCTTGCACAGGGCACTCCCCTCGTGGAAGACGTGCCTGAAAAGATCAAAGGACATCCAAAGGTCAAAGAGGCCTATTTGGGCGAAACCCATTAAGGATTGAGAAATGACTGGAAACCTTGCAATCGACAGCCATGCCCCCTCTTATCTTTCCGTGCATGATATTCATTCCTACTACGGAGAAAGCTATATTGTTCAAGGGGTCAGCTTTAACGTTCATGAAGGTGAAATCCTTGCTTTGCTCGGACGCAATGGTGCGGGAAAGACGTCAACTCTTCGCAGCATAGCCCGTCTGGACAGCCCTGAGGTCCAGCGCGGCGAGATTTGGCTGGATCATCAGGCGCTTCATAAAATGACAAGCTATCAGGCGGCAACCTCAGGCGTGTCTTTGGTCCCAGAAGATCGACGGATCATTTCGGGGCTTACTGTCGAGGAAAACCTCCAGCTTGCCCAAATCGCGGAACCAATTGGGTGGGGATTGGATCGCATCTATGACCTTTTTCCACGATTGGGAGAGCGGCGCAAGCAAGAAGGCGTGACCCTGTCGGGCGGAGAACAGCAGATGCTGTCAATCGCACGCGCCTTAGCACGCGACATCAAATTGCTGCTTCTGGATGAACCATATGAAGGTCTTGCACCGGTGATTGTCGATGAAATTGAAAAAACGCTCCAAGTGATCAAATCTCAGGGCATCACAACGATAATCGTGGAGCAAAATGCCGTACGCGCGCTGAATCTTGCGGACCGTTCCGTGATCTTGGACACGGGCAGTGTGGTTTTTGATGGCAGTGCTAAAGAAGTACTGGACAATAAGGAACTACGTGAAGAATATCTCGCCATCTAATCCATCGGTGCGGACATTGTAATTTTATCCGGACCTGTTCCGATAACCATGCAACGCGCATGAATAAAATATATTGAGAAGACCTATGACCGATCTTACCTATCCCCCATCTGAAGAATTTGTAAAGTCCGCCCATGTCGATGCCAAGGGCTTTGCGGAGATGTACGCCGCCTCTGTCAGCGACCCAGAGGCATTTTGGGGGAAGCATGGAAAACGGGTAGATTGGATGAAACCCTTTTCTAAAGTCAAAAACGTAACCTACACGCATCCCGATGTGTCGATCAAATGGTATGAAGACGGAACATTAAATGTCGCTGCCAACTGCGTGGACCGCCATCTAGCAACCCGCCACGATCAGACAGCGATTTTATGGGAAGGTGACAACCCAGATGAAAGCAAGTCAATTTCATATGGGGAATTGCACGAGAATGTATCAAAGCTGTCAAATGTCTATAAATCTCTTGGCGTGAAAAAAGGCGACCGTGTTGTCCTTTATATGCCGATGATCCCCGAGGCGGCCTATGCCATGCTTGCCTGCGCGCGTATCGGTGCGATCCATTCCATCGTCTTTGGCGGGTTTTCACCGGAGGCACTGGCAAGCCGTATCGAGGATTGCGGCGCCGCTCTTGTTGTGACAGCGGATGAAGCGCCCCGTGGCGGGCGTGTTACACCGCTTAAGGCGAATGTGGACAAGGCAATGGACATATGCGGGGATGTCACCACGCTCGTTGTGGAACGTACGAACGGAAATGTGGGAATGAAAGAAGGCCGCGATCATTCCTACAGCGCTGCCATGGCCTCAGCCTCTGCAGACTGCCCACCAGAAGAAATGAACGCGGAAGATCCATTGTTTGTTCTTTACACATCCGGCTCCACCGGAAAGCCCAAGGGCGTTGTACACACAACGGGGGGTTACATTGTTTATGCCTCGATGACCCATCAATACACCTTTGATTACCATGACGGGGATGTATTCTGGTGTACTGCCGATGTCGGTTGGGTCACGGGGCATAGCTACATCGTTTATGGTCCTCTGGCCAATGGGGCAACCACACTCATGTTTGAAGGCGTCCCCACTTATCCGGATGCCAGCCGGTTCTGGCAGGTCTGCGAAAAGCACAAAGTCAATCAATTCTACACCGCTCCAACGGCCATTCGCGCGCTTATGGGGCTTGGCAATGAATTTGTGGAAAAATGTGATCTGAGCGCCCTAAAAGTGCTTGGTACGGTCGGAGAGCCCATCAATCCCGAAGCTTGGAACTGGTACAATGATGTGGTCGGCAAAGGCACACGCCCCATCGTGGACACATGGTGGCAAACAGAAACGGGCGGGCATCTTTTAACCCCCCTTCCCGGCGCGACGACGACAAAACCGGGTTCGGCAACCACGCCGTTTTTTGGTATTGAGCCAGTCATTTTGGATCCGACAACGGGACAAGAAATCACCACCACCGAGGCCGAAGGCGTGCTTTGCATCAAAGACAGTTGGCCTGGACAGATGCGCACTGTTTACGGCGATCATGACCGGTTTGTTGCAACCTATTTCAGCGACTTTAAAGGATATTATTTCTCGGGCGATGGATGCCGGCGCGATGCTGATGGATATTATTGGATCACGGGGCGTGTGGACGACGTCATAAACGTATCCGGTCACCGCATGGGCACCGCCGAAGTAGAAAGTGCCTTGGTGGCTCATCCCAAAGTGTCTGAGGCCGCTGTTGTTGGCTATCCTCATGATATCAAAGGGCAAGGGATTTACTGCTATGTGACGCTCATGGCCTCTGAAGAGCCAAGCGACGAGCTGCGGATAGAACTGCGCAATTGGGTGCGCAAGGAAATCGGCCCTATAGCCTCACCCGATTTGATCCAATGGGCCCCCGGCCTGCCCAAAACACGTTCCGGTAAAATCATGCGCCGGATCCTGCGCAAAATTGCGGAAAACGACTATGGCAGCTTGGGGGATACGTCAACACTTGCGGAACCAGCCGTGGTGTATGAGCTGATCGAAAACCGCATGAACAGGTAAGGTAGCATCCTTACCGATCTTATTTGCGTTTCTGCCCACCCACAGATTTCGGGTGGGCAAATTCATATTTGGTGAAAACGTCAGGTCAGATTTGCATGCGAAGCTCTGTCTTTAGTATTTTGCCATAGTTGTTCTTGGGCAAATCTTCACAGACCACATAGCGTTTGGGACGTTTGAAACGGGCGATATATGCGTTGCAATGGGCATCCAGATCCGGTTTGTTCAGCGTTTCGCCTCCTGCGAGAACAATAAAGGCCACGACCTCCTCGCCCCATTCAGGATGGGGCGTGCCGATCACAGAGACTTCGCTGATACTCTTGTGCAGTAAAAGAACTTCTTCAACCTCGCGGGGATAGATGTTACTGCCCCCAGAAATGATGAGGTCTTTGGAACGATCTTTGAGAGTAATATAACCATCATGATCAATGACGCCCATATCCCCGGTCATCAGCCATCCGTTCACTATGGATTTTTGTGTGGCTTCGGGATTTTTCCAATAGGCTTTCATCACCGGGGCACCGCGCACCATAATCTCACCGACCTCTCCGATAGGCAGCGGTCTGCCGTTTGGGTCAGCAATTTCCACCTCAACAACGGACTGAGCCTTGCCAACTGATGCAAGCCTTTCCTTCCATCGGGAATGTGTTCTGTCTGCCACATCTTTACGGCTAAGCGCAGAGATTGCCATAGGACACTCCCCCTGCCCGTATATCTGTACAAAAATATCACCAAAAACATCCACCGCTTCTTCGATATCGGCCAGATACATTGGCCCCCCTCCGTAGACAATCGTGCGCAAACCCGTTGGAGGCTCCTCGCGCTGTACTGCCTGTTGGGTAAGGCGTTTGATCATAGTTGGGGCTGCAAACATATGGACTGCGCCAAAATGTGCCCCCAGCGCAAAAATTTCCTCAGGATCAAAACCGCCAGATACGGGACAAACATGCCCCGCGCCTTTCATCACATGCATCAGATTATAAAGCCCCGCGCCGTGAGACATGGGAGCTGCATAAAGGGCGACATCACTGTCAAAAACATGATCCACATCAACAAAATAGCTCAGCGCCATGGACTGCATCATACCATGTGTAATTTCGACCCCTTTGGGCCGTCCAGTTGTACCGGAGGTGTAAAAGAGCCAAGCCAGATCATCCGCGTCGCGTGAAGCAACTGGAGAAGGATCGAACCCATGAGCAATCCCCCCAAATCCCACTTTTGGTAAAACCAAAATCTCTGTCTGGGAATTGGGGCCAAGCGACTGCTCCAACTCTTGCGCGGCATTTTTTCCCACAAAGGCCAGCCGCGCTCCCGCGTTTTCAAACACCCATGCAGCCTCTTTGGCGTGCAATTTGGCGTTCACAGGCACCGCGACAGCGCCAAGATGCCAGATTGCATAAAACAGAGCCAGATAATCAGGGTTATTGGGCATGTAGATTGCCACGCGATCCCCGGCCTGAATACCACGGGAACGAAGCCAAGAGGCTCCACTTGTCGCCCAGTGCCCAAATTGATCATAGCGTGCTACGGGATCCACCCCAAGGTAAAGCGCATCTTTACTTTGAAATTCGCATGCGGCGCGCACCAACCAAGTTGCAAGATTCAACTTTATTTTCCCCGTATTTCTAAAGCACTATATTCCATAAACTCCACAAAGGATGCTGGCAATCAACTTAAAACTGACATTGATTTTCACCGAGTAATGAAAAAACGCCCACAAGATCACGCAATGCGCATAATACTGCCTGACAAAATGGAGCAAAACGCAGAAAATGATCAAAATTCATGACTTGACGTCATGCAGTTCTTTTCAGAAGAGACGCGTTACCGTATAAACGTGCAAAAACCGAATAATAGCCAGCGCGATAAATCGTAGAGGGACACCATGAGCAAACAGAATAACGAAGACGATATTGCCTTTATCCGGGCCTTGGCTGAGGTTCTGCAAGACAATGATCTGGGCGAGATAGAGGTAGAACGCGAACGCGGCGACGACAACGCGCTCAGCGTACGTTTGACCCGCCATGTCGAGCAACCCGCCCCACAGATCGTGCAGGCCGCGCCAATGGCGGCTGCCCCCGTTACCACAGCTGTCAGCGCGCCCAGCACTCCCGCCGCGCCCGAGGCGCCCGCCACGGGCGGGGATCCGGTATCACATCCGGGTGCTGTGACCTCCCCTATGGTGGGAACGGTGTATCTTCAACCAGAACCCGGCGCCTCTCCTTTTGTGAGCGTTGGAAGTCAGGTCAGTGAAGGCGCCACGCTTTTGATCGTTGAAGCGATGAAAACGATGAACCAAATCCCCTCTCCCAAATCCGGCACCGTAAAACGCATTCTGGTGGAAGACGGCGGAGCCGTGGAATTTGGTACGCCTCTCGTTATCATTGAATAGGCAAAGTGATGATCGACAAAATTCTTATAGCGAACCGCGGGGAAATCGCTTTGCGGGTGATCCGCGCCTGTCGGGAAATGGGCATCCAATCGGTGGCGGTACATTCCACCGCTGACAGTGACGCGATGCATGTGCGAATGGCGGATGAATCCGTATGTATCGGTCCTCCGGTTGCCAGCGAAAGTTATCTCTCTTTTCCGGCAATCATTTCCGCCTGTGAGATTACAGGCGCACAAGCCATACATCCCGGATATGGCTTTTTGTCCGAAAACGCACGCTTTGTGCAAATCGTTGAGGACCACGGGCTGACCTTTATCGGTCCGTCTGCAGAACATATCCGTGTCATGGGGGATAAGATCACCGCGAAGGATACGATGAAGGCCTTGGGAGTGCCTTGTGTGCCAGGATCCGATGGGGGCGTTCCGACGCTTGAGGATGCAAAACGTATCGGTGGCGAAATCGGCTATCCAGTGATCATCAAAGCCACCGCCGGCGGCGGCGGGCGTGGCATGAAAGTCGCAAAGACTGCCGCAGATATGGAACAGGCCTTTATGACCGCACGCGCCGAAGGCAAAGCAGCCTTTGGCAATGATGAGGTCTATATCGAAAAATATCTCACCACACCGCGCCACATTGAAATTCAGGTCTTTGGGGATGGTAAAGGGAAAGCCGTCCATCTCGGAGAACGCGATTGTTCCCTTCAACGACGCCATCAGAAAGTCTGGGAAGAAGCACCCGGTCCTGTCATCAGCGAAGAAGAACGCCAGAAAATTGGTAAAATCTGTGCGGATGCAGTTGCAAAAATTTACTACATTGGTGCTGGTACGATCGAGTTCTTGTATGAGAACGGTGAATTTTACTTCATCGAAATGAATACGCGTCTTCAGGTCGAACACCCTGTAACGGAAGCCATTTTTGGCGTCGATCTGGTGCGCGAACAGATACGAGTTGCGAGCGGACTGCCCCTTTCTTTTGAACAAGATGACCTCAAAATCAACGGTCATTCGATCGAAGTTCGCCTCAATGCAGAAAAGCTTCCAAATTTCTCACCAAGTCCGGGAAAAATCACAGCGTATCATGCACCCGGTGGGCTTGGTGTCAGGGTCGACAGCGCGCTTTATGACGGATACAAAATCCCTCCGTATTACGACAGTTTAATTGGAAAACTGATCGTCCATGGCCGCGACCGAGATGAAGCGATTGCGCGGCTAAGCCGAGCTTTAGGCGAACTGATCGTCGATGGAATTGACACCACTTTGCCATTATTTACGGCACTGGTGAATGCCGAAGATGTTCAAAAAGGAAATTATAATATCCACTGGCTAGAACATTGGCTTGAACAAACATACAAAAACTGAGGTTCTGCTCGAGCCTGAACACAAGAAATTCATGCTCAGCACAGGGGCTGAAACAGGTTTCAAAGCCAATGCACCGTCGATTTAAATAAGGCGTGTCTGATGGAAAGCGCTCTGACAAAGGAGGTCTTGCGACAAGGATATCGGGAAGGAATTTTTCCGATGTCCGAGGGGCGGGATGATCCAGAAATTTTCTGGGTCAATCCTATGGAGCGGGGTGTTTTTCCAATCGGCAGATTTCACATGTCTCGGTCTCTCCGGCGGCGGATCTTAAAGCTTGACTATGAGGTGCGCCTGTCTTCAGCCTTTGACGAGGTCGTCGCAGCCTGCGCCGCGAGAAGCGAGACTTGGATCAACAAAACAATTTATGACATCTATTGCCAGATGGCTGAGCAAGGTCTGGCACATTCTTTGGAAATATGGCGCCAACAGAGGCTGATTGGCGGAGTTTATGGTGTGGTCGATGGCGCGGCGTTTTTTGGAGAAAGCATGTTTTCAAGGGAAACGGACGGGTCAAAAATAGCCCTCGCTTACCTCCATCATCGATTGGAGCATACAGGATTTAAACTTTTTGATGTGCAATTTATCACGCCTCATTTGACCTCGCTCGGCGCGATAAACATAACACGCAGCCAATATCTTGACCAACTGAAACAAGCACTCACGCAAAAGGCCGATTTTCTTGATCCCCAATATAGAGTAAGCGCTTATGATGTCGCGCAACGTAGGGGCCAGACGTCATAACGCACGTGATCAAGCGCGTTCAACGCCGGAGAGGACGCAATCATCCATCCTCTGAAATATTCCTTCGCGTTATCTAAAGAAAGGATTGTAAGGAAGGCATAGGCATCTCCTGCCGGATTGGCGGAAGGATAACGGCACTCGCCCATGATGATGCGCAATTTCCCCAACCGATATGTCGCACCCATCTTCAGGGTCACATCGGTGGACTTCCCTGCCACTTTATCCAGCAGCCGCAGTTCTGCTGAGTTTCCTGGAAGCGTGTTTGGCCGACTGGCAGAGGTATTTTGGGCGATGGTCACATCCGCAATGAGCAGAAGACAAATTAAAAAATAAACCCGAGCAATCATCAATCCTTGCCACCAGAAACATATCGCATCATCAGTTGGATAAGGCTTACGGAACCCTGCGTATCAACCACTTCGTCACCAGCCTGCAGAAAATCATCAGATACGCCGGGCACAACTTCTACAAAATTCCCCCCAAGCAAGCCTTCAGAGGCGATTGCCAAAGAGCTGTCCTCAGGAATTTGTATATTTTTTCCAATCGACAACGTACTTTTCGCCTCATATGTGGCGCCATCCAGTTCGATTTGGGTTACAGACCCAATTTTGACGCCGGCAAGACGAACATCTGTTCCGACCCGCACTCCTTCCGCCGATCTGAAAGAGGCATAGATTGGGTAATTTCCAGCCCCAGTGGACAGTCCGGCTGTTTGGAAAACGTAAATGCAAAAAGCGATAGCTACAGCGACGACAGCGCCTCCGACAAAGACTTCTGTCTTATTTTCTGCCATGCCATTCTATCCTATTCAGGCTTCCAGGCTTCGTAATCCTGCCTGTCTTGTGGTACAGATTTGCGCAAAGATCCCGCGGGTGCATATGCCAGCGCGCTTCCGGTACGATTTTCCTCGTGCGGTTTTTCCCAGCTTTTATGCGTTAGCGGTTTTTCATTTGGTGGAACATCCCAAGTGTGATGCAGCCAGCCGTGCCAATCTGGGTTGACGCGACTTGCTTCCGTTTCACCGTTATATATTACCCAGCGACGACGATCATCCCGCGTCCGGTAATAGATATTTCCCTCTCCGTCTTCGCCCACGCGCACACCTTTGCGCCACGTGAACAGCTGAGTGTTGAGCGTTTGACTGTTCCACCAGGTAAGTGCGCGCAACAAAGCTTTCATGATCTGTACCAACCTTTAAAATCGATTTGGGGCAGATATGCCCCAAAACACGTGTAACGTCCAGCAAAACAAAGCCGCAAGGCGCTAATGATACTTCAATTATCCGACGCTAGCAGGTGCTTTTTGCTTATCCACATAGATCATTAGCGGCGCTGCGCCCGAAGTCACTGCCTCTTCGTTGACCACCACTTCTTCTACATCCTCGAGCCCCGGCAGTTCGAACATACTGTCGAGCAAAATGTCCTCAAGAATAGAGCGAAGACCGCGGGCACCGGTTTTGCGTTTGATTGCTTTTTTCGCAATTGACACCAAGGCTTCGTCTGTGAACGACAGTTTCGTTTCTTCAAGTTCGAATAATCTTTGGTACTGCTTTACCAGCGCATTCTTTGGCTGCGTTAAAATTGTCACCAATGCGTCTTCGTCAAGATCCTCAAGCGTTGCCAAAACAGGCAACCGCCCAACGAATTCAGGAATCAGGCCAAATTTCAAAAGGTCCTCTGGTTCAAGGTCCTTAAAGATCTCCCCGACACCGCGCTCTTCGTTATCACGCACATCCGCGCCGAAACCCATGGCGCTGCCTTTTCCGCGTGCAGATATGATTTTATCAAGCCCAGCAAAAGCACCACCACAAATAAACAGGATGTTTGTGGTATCGACTTGCAAAAATTCTTGCTGGGGGTGTTTGCGCCCACCTTGCGGGGGAACACTCGCAACAGTTCCTTCCATCAACTTCAACAGCGCCTGTTGCACGCCCTCGCCTGATACATCGCGGGTTATTGACGGATTTTCTGATTTCCGCGTGATTTTATCGACTTCGTCTATATAGACAATGCCGCGTTGCGCTCTTTCTACGTTGTACTCTGAAGACTGCAACAATTTGAGGATAATGTTTTCGACGTCTTCCCCAACGTAACCGGCTTCGGTCAAGGTGGTTGCATCTGCCATTGTGAAAGGCACATCCAGAATACGCGCCAAAGTTTGCGCCAAAAGCGTTTTTCCACACCCCGTAGGCCCAATCAAAAGAATATTGGATTTTGCAAGTTCTATATCACCTGATTTAGATGCGTGGTTAAGTCGTTTGTAATGATTATGCACAGCAACAGACAGAACACGTTTGGCAACAGACTGACCAATGACGTAGTCGTCCAAGACATCACATATTTCCCGAGGCGTTGGGACACCATCCGTCGATTTCAGATTGTTGCCCTTCGTTTCTTCACGAATGATATCCATGCAAAGCTCAACACATTCATCGCAAATGAATACCGTTGGTCCTGCAATTAACTTACGCACTTCATGCTGGCTTTTACCGCAAAAGCTGCAATACAGTGTGTTTTTATTCTCGCCGCCCGAATTTGTTGCCATAATATCCCTTTCGGATCGTCAACACCAATATGTCAATCCATAGATAACCCTCAGATTATCACCAGCTTAAGTCAGGCACAGTCCAGCCACAATGGCAAAAATGAAGTTATTTTAGACCCAAACAGACTGATTCAAGTTTGACAATGCCTTACGCCTCCTCACCTTTCTCTCTATTTGTGACGATTTCGTCGATAAGACCCCAGTCTTTTGCGTCTTCGGGGGACATAAAATTGTCCCGCTCAAGTGCTGCTTCGACTGTTTTAAGCTTTTGGCCAGTATGGCGCACATAAATTTCATTGAGACGTTTTTTCAACTTCAAAGTCTCTTCTGCATGAATCATGATATCAGTCGCCTGCCCTTGATACCCGCCAGATGGCTGGTGGACCATGATGCGGCTATTTGGCAAAGAAAAACGCATTCCTGCGGCACCCGCGGTCAAAAGCAAAGATCCCATTGAGGCCGCCTGCCCAATCACTAAGGTCGACACTTTTGGTTTGATGTACTGCATCGTGTCGTAAATAGACAAACCGCTTGTCACCACGCCGCCGGGACTATTTATGTACATCGATATATCTTTTGCAGGATTCTCTGCCTCAAGATGCAGAAGTTGCGCCACAATCAAAGATGACATGCCATCGTGTACAGGGCCATTCACAAAAATAATCCGCTCTTTCAGAAGCCTAGAAAAAATATCATAAGCCCTCTCCCCGCGGCTCGTTTGTTCCACAACCATGGGCACTAGAGTGTTCATATACGTATCTATCGGATCTTTCATGTGGGCCTGCCTATGAAGTTAAGGTTCGCAATTTTGTAAAAGTGTTCTTCAGTGTCTTAGTCATGCTCAACCGCGGCTGCAAGTGGCAGGATGAATTTTGCCGAAATCGGACTTTGCCTTTTAAAGCATCCAAATTTTAATTTAGTCTTAAAACGAACCATCTTTTCAAAGACTTGGCGATATCACCTTTTCATCTTGGCTTAAAAATTTTCAGAGATCAAAACTTTGGAGCCGCGCCACATAACGTGCGATGGTGTCAATTTCTAAGTTCACCGCGTCCCCAACCGCAATATCCCCCCAAGTGGTCACAGATTTCGTATGGGGAATAAAATTGATGCCAAAACCCGATTGGTCCACATCATTCACGGTTAATGAAGTACCATTCAAAGCCACTGATCCCTTAGGCGCGATAAATTTCATCAATTCGGAAGGCGCATCTAAGGTAACACGGGTGCTTTCACCCTCATCTTCTATTGATCGAATTTTTGCGACGCCGTCGACGTGACCCGACACGATATGACCACCAAGTTCATCCCCCACTTTCAGGGCGCGCTCCAAGTTCACGCGGCTTCCAACCTGCCAAGAGGGACCCCTGCGGTTGTCGCCGGTTCTGCCGATATTTGTCTTGGATACAGTCTCTGCACTTATATCGATATCAAAGTAATCCGTCCCAAGTCCAACAACGGTGAGGCAAACACCATCACAACAGATGGATGCCCCTAAATCAATTTCGTCCGTTTTATATGTAGTTCTAATCCGCGCATGCAGATCTCCACGCTGTTCAAGCGCTATTATTTCTCCTATATCTGTCACAATACCCGTAAACATTTGGACTGCCCTCATTTTGTACGATGCTTGCCTTAATCTAGCCTAAATTCATATATAGTTCATTTGAAACCGGCAACATAGGTTGAGTGAGAAAGTTGACATGACACCTGCAAACGAAAATAAGCGCGGATTTCTCTTTCTTCAGGGTCCACATGGGCCTTTTTACGCAGAGTTGAGCCAACATCTAGAAGATCTCGGGCATAAAACCTGGCGGGTGGCCTTTAATCAGGGTGACGTTGCGTTTTGGAAAAATAAAAAAACTTTGATCCGCTATACCGAGCCACTTACAGAGTGGGCCAATTATTTTCGCGAATTGGTGAAGTCCAAAAAGATAACCGATATTGTTCTCTACGGGGATACGAGAGAAATCCATGCAACGGCTGTTTTACATGCAAAACGGCTGAACCTAACCGTACACGTCTTTGAAGAAGGATATCTTCGCCCGTATTGGGTCACATATGAGCGAAACGGATCAAACGGAAATTCGCGATTGATGGATATGTCCGTCGCTCAATTACGCGAAATGACTAAACGATTAAAAGAAAAACAATTCTTACCCCCCGCACACTGGGGCGACACGCGACATCATGTATTTTATGGCGCTCTTTATCACTGGTTTGTAATGTTCGCGAACCTGAGGTTCCCCAATTTTACGCCACATCGAAAAACCACGGCGGCGCAAGAATTCAAATGGCACCTTCGGCGCCTTTATCGCCGCCCTTTTCACAGCCTTCTACGGTAGAGAGCAAGCCGGGGGGTGTCGCGGCTTTCTGTGCCATATCACCTAGTTATGCTACAATTGGAGCATGATGCATCCGTGCAGTACCATTCTCCGTTTAATACAACACAGGAATTTCTTGATGTAGTATTTCAGGCTTTCGCCAATGGCGCGCCATCGCAGCACCATCTGGTGTTTAAATCTCATTCTCTTGACGACGGACGGGTCAATTTGCGCAAAATCGTAACCGAATTGGCCGCACACCATGTCGTCGAAGGTCGGGTGCATTTTATTTACGGCGGAAAGCTGGCAAAACTGCTTGATCATGCAAAGACCGCCGTCACCATCAATTCCGCGGCAGGCCAGCAGGCATTGTGGCGCAGTATACCGTTGAAAACTTTTGGCTCATCGATTTATGGCAAGCCAGAATTTGTTTCGGATGCTCCGCTTTCCGAATTTTTTGCAGATCCAGATCAGCCCGACAGCGAGGCCTATATCTTGTTTCGTGAGTTTTTGCTTTGCACATCACAATTGCCCGGCGGATTTTATTCTCCTTCAGGAAGGCGACAGCTCTTGCGGTCACCGACGGAAAGCATGCTGGCAAAAAATGATCCTTATGATAATTTTATGAAAACACCAAAGCCACGTGGGACAATACTGAGGCTGGTTGGATAGAGTCCTGATTTAAAATTCTGGATTTTCTTTCTCGTTTCCTTTATACCCAGTTAAAACAAAATATGCAGGAATGCGAGCAGTGGCACTCTTTAGACGGCATGTAACAGCTTCTGTTGCTCTTTTATTATGCGCTGGTGTCCTGACCGGCTGTACCCTGCCGCGCACAGGTCCGAATAAGTCAGAAATATTTTCTGGGTCCGTCCAGAAACAAGGGGATGCATTCATCGTTGAAGTGAACGAACATGTGACCCGAACGACAGCTGTTGTACCGGCTCTCGGTTTTACGAGTGCGTTTCGTAATGCGCAACTACAGGGCTCCGATACAATCCGTCCTGGTGACACACTTGGATTATCGATTTGGGAAAATACCGACAACAGCCTCTTAGCTGGGCAAGCAAGCAATTCAACACGGCTGGATGGAGTGCAGGTTGACGAAGCTGGCTATATATTTGTGCCCTATGCCGGTCGCATCAAAGCAGCGGGCAATTCACCTGATTCCATTCGGAAAATTATAACTGACCGTTTGAAAGATCAAACTCCCGATCCGCAGGTGCAGGTCCAAAGAGAAGCAGGCGACGGATCGACGGTGTCAATCATTGGCGCGGTAGGAGGACAGGGAATTTACGTTATAGAACGGCCTACGCGGACCCTGTCCGCCATGCTTGCAAAGGCCGGTGGTGTGGCTATTGAACCAGAGGTGGCACAAATCACAATCATGCGCGGACCGCGCCGCGAAAAAGTGTGGTTTCAAGATCTTTATGATCACCCCAATATGGATATTGCTCTCAGAGGAGGAGACCGCATTCTCGTTGAAACTGACACCCGCGCGTTTACAACGCTCGGTGCAACGGGGTCGCAGGGACGGGTCCCATTTCCAACGCAGACAATTTCTGCTGTCGAAGCGCTTGCGCTGGTGGGTGGGCTTTCTGCAAACACCGCCGACCCAACTGGAATTTTTGTTTTCCGAAATGAGCTGGAAGAGATCGCAAATCTCGTCATGGGGCGGGATGACTTGCAGGGCACGCAAAGAATGATCTATGTGCTTGATCTCACCAAGCCGAACGGTATTTTCACGGCACGCGATTTTGTGATAAGGGATCAGGACACTGTTTATGTAACTGAGGCGCCGTTTACGCAGTGGAACAAAGCCATTGCCGCCGCCACCGGTTCGTTGGGTGCTGTCAACACGCTTAATCAGTCGGCGCAAACGCTGGCGGGTAATTAATATCGGACGCCTCTGGCGTCCCTCCCAGCCCGAAAACTGCCCGGGCTTTGTATTTTAATGCAGGGTTTCTTGTCCAAAAGCGCGTGCGGCGGATTCTGGAATTATCAGGCTATGCGCCCTCTTTGGGCTGGCCACAAAAATCAGATTTCATAGCTGTTTGGGGACAATCGCCAACGGCTTACCGCGGCGAAAAAATCTCTGCTCTGACAGGCGCTCCTATCCTGCGGGTGGAGGACGCGTTTCTGCGGTCGCTTTTTCCTGCGCGGGTGAAAAAGGATCCCCCGCTTGGACTGTTGTTTGACACACGCGGCGTCCATTTTGACCCAAGTAGGCCAAACGATCTGGAATGTCTGCTCGCTGAACATCCGCTCGATGATGAAAATCAGATACTGCAGGCAAAAAATGCAATAGAGCGCATAAAAAATGCCCACCTCAGCAAATATTTTGCAACTGATCTGACCTTTTCTGCTCCGCCGTCTGGGTACATTTTGGTTGTAGATCAGCTGCGCGATGATGCTTCCGTCAAAGCATCAAATGGTGACAAATATCTTTTTAGAGAAATGCTCAGCTCTGCTCTCAAAAACCACCCTGACCAGCCAATAGTTATCAAAACCCACCCTGAAAAAAATTCTGGGTGCACGAGCGGGATATTACGGAGAAGAAGATTGTACCGAAGCCCGCATCTCTCTTTATGAACATCTCTGTTCGCCTTGGGAAATATTAAGCGGGGCAAAAGCCGTCTACACGCTTTCCTCACAGCTCGGATTTGAAGCGATCTTATGCGGACACAGGCCGGAAGTTTTTGGGTCTCCCTTCTACGCCGGTTGGGGGCTCAGCAAAGATTACGCACATCTGCAACGCCGGCAAAGGACGTTGACAAAAGAACAATTGTTTCTGGGCGCAATGATGCTTTACCCAAAGTGGTACGACCCTTTTTCCGACCGCCTGTGCAGTCTTGAGGAGGTCCTGTCCATAGCCGAAGCGCAATCGCGCAGTTGGCGAGAGGATCATCACGGATGGCGGGCCCAGAACATTCGTCTATGGAAGCGGAAAACTTTCCGTTCTTTCTTTGGGCAATACGGCAGAATTGATTTTTCAAATGCACCAAAGGATATGCGTGAGGTTTCAAATATCCCACCAGTCCTGTCTTGGGCCGGAAAAACTGAACACTCTCAACAAAACATAATTCGGGTGGAAGACGGGTTTTTACGATCACGCGGGCTTGGGGCGAATTTAGTGCCTCCGCTTTCTCTGATCAGTGATGATCTGGGGATTTATTACGATCCAACGCGACCAAGCCGGCTTGAAATGCTCATTATGCAACACAAAGACCTGCGAGATGACCAGCGTCAACGCGTTCTCAATGTGATAGATCGTGTAATCCGCGGCGCGGTGACAAAATATAATCTGTCGGGGAATTGCCCAAACCTGCCAGAAGGCCATCGTATATTGGTTCCGGGACAAGTCGAGGATGACGCCTCCATCCTCAAAGGTACCGATAGAATTCGCACAAATATTGCCCTTTTAAAAGAGGTGCGTCGCCGACACCCAAAATCGATCATTATCTATAAACCTCATCCAGATGTCGAAGCCGGTCTCCGAAAAGGTGACATCTCACAAAAAGATCAAAACGCACTTGCCGATGTTATTGCCAATCAGGCGAATCCAGCGGCACTTCTCAGCATGGTGCAAGAAATACATACGATGACATCCAATCTGGGTTTTGAAGCTCTGTTAAGGGGCGTTGAAGTTACAACCTATGGCGCACCTTATTACGCTGGATGGGGTTTGACTACGGATTTGGGATCCGTTCCAACGCGACGAAAGGGACCAATAACTTTAGAAAGTCTCGCCTATGCCGCGCTAATCGCTTATCCGCGCTACTTTGATCCAGTGACCGAACAGGCCTGTCCCATTGAGGTTGCACTTGCTCGTCTGGAAAAGGGCGATATCCCACATCCTCGTCAGATGAACAGGCTGTTGGCGAAACTTCAGGGCGCAATAGCGACGCCCAATCCATTTTGGCGTTAAGGTAAAATTTTAAATAAGTTATATTTTATATGATCTTACGGGAATATCTTAATCAAAATTCAAAGATACGGGATGTTGAATTGAATCATTTTTTTCATCAAATCTAGCGAAATTTACGGCCTTCTACGCCAGATATGCATGATATCTGGACCAATTTTTTTCACATCTGAAAGCGCAAACCGTGGTGCTTTTGACAAATCCTGAACACCCAGCGCACCAATTGCCGGTTGCCCTTCAGCCCCAATCAAAAGACCTGCATGAAAGCCGATCAATTCATCCACGCTGTCGCTTTCAATAAGTGAGGCCGCAAGCGCCCCGCCGCCTTCACAAAAGACGCGGGTCAAACCGTTTTGCGTGAGCTGTTCCATCATGTCAGAAATGTCGATCATTTGCGACTTTATCCGGCAAGAAATCAGTTTTGCCCCAAGGTCGCTCCAGATTTTAACACGCTCCTGTGGCGCGTCCGGTCCGTGACACAGCCACAGCGGAGCGGATTGCACACTTTGCGCCAAAAGGCTGTCGGGGGGCAAATCCAGTTTACGCGACACAATTATTCGAACAGTCTCATGTCGGATCCCAAGCCCCCGCACAGTGAGGGTCGGGTTATCCTTGCGTGCTGTCCCTCCACCAACCATCACCGCATCATGGCGCGCACGCATCGCATGAACAAGACTGCGCGCTGGCGGGGCAGTGATCCATTGGCTATCACCACTTGCCGTGCCGATGCGCCCATCAAAGCTCGTTGCCATTTTCAGGGTCAGGAATGGGCGCTTCTTTGTGAGACGGTTGACAAATCCCTGATGATCTTCTGATGCTTCTTTCTGCGCAAGACCGGTAACAACCTCGATACCTGCCTTGCGCAATTGTTCAAAGCCAGTTCCATTGACCCGCGGATCCTGATCATCCAGAGCACCGACGACCCGCACAATGCCGGCATTAATCAAGGCTTCACTGCATGGGGGCGTTTGGCCAATATGGGAACATGGCTCCAAGGTTACATAGGCGGTTGCCCCGCGTGCCAAAGACCCTGCCTGTTGCAAGGCTATAACTTCGGCATGCGGGCGACCGCCGTCTGCAGTGCGCCCCCGTCCAACGACGCGGCCGCCGGCAACTATGACACAGCCCACGCTCGGATTGGGCCAAGTGCGGCCCAATCCGCGACGACCAAGCGCCAAAGCCATAGACATGAACTTAAGATCATCTGACACGGGACGCGCGCTACTCTTCTTCCCCGGTCGTTGCGGGGCGCAGTTCACTGACAAATTTATCGAAATCATCAGCCGCTTGGAAATTTTTGTAGACGCTGGCAAATCGCACATAGGCGACCGTATCAATCCGAGCAAGCGACTCCATTACAATCTCACCGATCATCTTGGAGACAATATCGGTTTCTCCAAGACTTTCCAAACGGCGCACGATGCCGGAAATCATCTTTTCCATACGGTCATGCTCCACAGGACGTTTCTGCAAGGCAATTCGGATAGAGCGTTCCAATTTATCGCGATCAAAATCTTCCCGCCGTCCATTGGACTTTACAACGACGAGGTCGCGCAATTGTACGCGTTCATAGGTTGTAAAGCGGCCGCCACAATCGGCACAAAACCGTCTACGACGGATGGCGACATGGTCCTCGGCGGGACGCGAATCTTTCACCTGTGTGTCAACATTTCCGCAAAACGGACAGCGCATGGATTTTTCCTTCAACTCAATTAATGGGCCGTAGCTGCTTGGTCATAAACAACTGCAACCACTATAGGAAAACATCTATGGTTTGTGTAGTCTGTAATTACACCCCCAAATTATAGATATAATACCTATTAAAATCCATCGATGTCCCCCTCTTTTATAATGCCGACTTTACTATAAACTGGGCCTTAAGTAGGACTTTTTTAGATTTTTCGTTTATTGGTAAACCCATACATTCAGGTCGAACTTCTGCCCGTTAATGGAAAAAAGGAAACAATGTGCACAAAACAATCCAACGTATGACCGAAATTGTGAGTTCCGGTGAAGAGGATGATATTTTAACCATTCTCGCTGAGGATGTGATCTTTCTGCCCCCAACATATTATAGATCTTGGACTGGCCGGAAGGCTGTCGCGGCAGTTCTAGGCCACGTAGGTCACGTGTTTACCGATTTCTCCTATCGTCGCATTTTGGGCGAGGGCAATGATTGGGCGTTGGAATTCACCTGCAAAGTTGGGGATCTCGATGGTGTTGGGGTTGATCTCATCACGCTTGACAGTGACGATATGATTTCCAAGATCGAAGTCGTCATGCGCCCGCATAAAACCGTTGGTGCATTAAGAGATGCAATGAATATGCGTGTGATGCGCGATCCGCGTTTTTTGGAATTTCAAAAAGCCCTAACTTAATACTTGAGGCGTATAAGGCCGAAAATATAGTGTGACCGGCTCAAAAAGGCTCTGCTCAGAGGAACACATAATTTCATGGTAACCAAAGACTTTAACATCGTGATCGTAGCCCAAGCGGGACGATTGCAGTATGAAGCGGTCCTATTTTTGTCGTCTTTGCGCCAGAATAGCCCGTTATTCAAAGGAAAGGTTTTCGTGGCAGAACCCATCCAAGGTCCTCTATGGCAAAAAGATCCAAAAATCTCTTCTGAAGGCTGTAGGGAAGCACTTCATCACCTAGGCGCTACGTTTATATCGTTTGAAAACAAGCATTTTGGAGGCTATTATCCTTACGGAAACAAAATTGAATGTCTCAAGGAGCTGCCGCCAAATGAACCTTTTGTGTTTTTTGACACCGATACATTGATCTGTGGGGAACTCTGCGAGGTCCCGTTTGACTTTGCAAGGCCAAGTGCATCTTTGCGCCGAGAAGGCACTTGGCCTGTGCTTGAGCTATATGGTCCGGGTTACACAGAGATCTGGAAATCACTTTACGACATGTTTGGGCTGGATTTTGAAAGCTCTCTTGATCTGTCTTATCCTGACGAATATTGGAAACGCTATCTATATTTTAATGCCGGATTTTTCTATTATAAGTGTCCAAAAATTTTTGGAAACCGGCTCACTGAATTTGCCGTTAAAATCCGTGACGATAGACCCGAAGCTCTTCGATTACAAAGTTTTGATCCGTGGCTGGACCAAGTGACCTTACCTCTTGTCATCCATAGTCTTAACGGCAGTGCCGACGCTTTACCGAGCGGGTATCTTGATGGCATTACGTCATGTCATTATCGCTATTCACCCCTTCTGTACGGGCGAGAGAAAGACGCAATGATTGCCTGCTGCGAAGCGGCAGCCGCTCCGAATAAAATTAAAAAGGCTCTTAAGGAAAATGAAACCTTCCGCCGATTTATTTATCAGGGACGCGGTAAAAAAGTGCGTGATCTTTTCGATCAGGAAAATCTGCCGAGGCGGGAAAGGGCCATCCGCAACCGGATAAAATCAGCTGGGCTTTGGATGAGCTAAGTCGCCCGAAGCGGTTAAAGGGACAAGCTCCATGACAGTGGAATAAAGGCCTCTACCAGCCGCTCAACCGGAAAAAAATTTCTGCAAGCCTTCTATTTTTCAAAAAAATGGACTTTTTCAGGCCTTATAGGGCGTCAGGACGAGACATTGAGTTGTCCTTGCCTGTGAGAAGGATTAGGGTGCGCCAGCTTTTCATACGGAGACACGCTTTTATGTCTGATGGTCCACATTACGGCTTTGACACACTACAAATCCATGCGGGCGCCCGCCCGGATCCAGCAACCGGTGCACGCCAAACCCCGATCTACCAATCCACAGCTTATGTATTTCGAGATACTGATCATGCTGCTGCTTTGTTTAATCTTCAAGAAGTTGGGTTCATTTATTCACGCCTGACAAACCCCACGGTGGCTGTACTTCAGGAACGCATTGCAACACTGGAAGGCGGCGCCGGTGCGGTTTGCTGTTCTTCGGGCCATGCGGCCCAAATTATGGCGCTTTTCCCGCTCATGTCTCCGGGAAAAAATATAATCGCGTCAACTCGGCTATACGGGGGCACCGTGACCCAATTCAGCCAAACCATCAAACGGTTTGGTTGGTCCGCGAAATTTGTTGATTTTGACGATGAAGCGGCGGTGAAAGCAGCCATTGATGAAGACACGCGCGCCGTGTTCTGTGAGGCCATTGCAAACCCTGGCGGGTATATCACCGACCTTGATGCGATCTCAAAGATCAGTGACGCTGCAGGCGTCCCACTGATTGTGGATAACACATCTGCAACACCCTATCTTTGCAGACCCATCGAACACGGAGCAACTTTGGTTGTGCATTCCACAACCAAATATCTGACTGGAAACGGCACGGTAACGGGGGGATGCGTCGTTGACAGCGGAAAGTTTGACTGGTCAGCCTCTGACAAGTTTCCTTCTCTTTCAGCCCCAGAACCGGCCTATCATGGATTGACCTTTCACCAGACCTTTGGCGAATTGGCCTTTACCTTCCATGGTATCGCCGTTGGTCTGCGCGATTTGGGTATGACGATGAACCCGCAAGCTGCACATTATACCTTGATGGGCATCGAAACTCTGTCTCTTCGGATGCAGCGCCATGTCGAAAACGCACAACTGGTGAGCGCATGGCTCGAAAAACATGAGGCTGTCGAACGTGTTACCTATGCCGGTTTGCCCAGTTCGCCTTATTATGAGCGCTCAAAGAAGATTTGTCCAAACGGTGCCGGCGGTCTTTTCACGGTAGCACTCAAGGGTGGATATAAAGCCTGTGTGAAATTCGTAGAAAGCCTTGAAATTTTCAGCCACGTGGCAAATTTGGGCGACACCCGTTCGCTGGTTATCCATTCGGCATCAACCACGCACCGCCAATTGGATGCGGAGCAACAACGGGCGGCGGGCGCCTCTCCGGAAGTGGTCAGAATCTCTATCGGGATCGAGGACGCAGACGATATCATCGCCGATCTAAACCAGGCGCTGAACAAAGCTGCAGCGGTCAAAGGGTAAACAAAATCAGATTGAACCGGCTTACTCTGCCGGTTCAATTTCGTATTTTGCGGTGATTGACTGCGTAAAAGTCAATTCTCCTGATGCAATGGGGTTTGCCATTTCCCCGTCAAAACTCGATCTCGCAGCGAACATCTGAAATCCACTCGTTTCGCGGATTTCACTCATCATCAAAGGCCGACCAACTCGCACCCCAGCCTCTTTTGCATAAAGTTCCGCCTTTTTGCGCGCATTATGAACGGCTTTCTGCTGCGCCTCCGTCATATGCGCATCTCGCTCCGTGGTGTCAAAAGTCACCCCATACATTTCTGTCACCCCCGATTGGAGTGCGAGATCGTATAATTCGGCCAAGCGATCCAAATCCCGCAAACTGACTTTCAAGCTGGAACTTGCAACAAAACCTCTGATTTCTGAACGCTGATAGTTATTGTCCTTGTAAACTGGGGACAGTCGCACATCAGTAGACACGACATCCGCAGCCTCCAGTCCAAATTTCTTTAACTTATCCAAAAGTTTAGCAGATTTTTTTGTCATAATTGACATTGCTTGAGATGCAGTTTGCCCCTCTTCGCTTAGGGTCCAGCCCAAACGCACAACGTCTGGAGTGGTTACTGTCTGTCCGGTTCCTTCTACTGTAATTGTTGCAAAATTGGTGGTTTCACCCTCGCCCGCATGGGCAAAGGATGACAAAATTAAGAATATCAAAACATATGCAAGTTTCATTATCGACCTCATTTTTATAAATCGATACTGCCATGCAACCCCGTCGGAAACTACCATATTTCACAAAATCGGCGGTGTTTCGCTTTGTGAAATAGAGTTCATATTGTAAAGTAAGGTAAGAAAAGAGTAGAAAACCATAAAGCCGTCATCAGGATATCTGCAATAGATGAAACCCGATTTTGCCCTGTCTCTTTCTTCAGAAGGATTAAGTCTTCTGCAGCGCTCAGGCTGGGATTGGATTTTGCTGGGACAGGTGTATTTGGCAGATGCCGATTTTGATGCACGGATGGACACCTTGCGCAAAGAGGCGCTTGAGCGTTCTCGTGACGCCAATCAGGTAAAGCTGGTTATTCCAAACGATCAAATAAAATACTATTCCATTTCCAGACCAAAAGATGCGCAACCTGAAGACATCGAAAAGATGATCCAGTTGAGCCTCGAGGCAGAAACGCCCTACACCTTAAGTGAGATCAGCTTTGACTGGGTGTCCAACTCTGAGACTATCTTTGTGGCGGCAGTGGCACGCCAAACCCTTCGAGAAGCTGAAGAATTTTCGCTCCTTCAGGGTTTTCAGCCTCTTGGCAATGTCGCAATCGCCCCAGAATGCCATTTTATTGGAGAGGTATTTTTCGGCCGAGCGGATGGATCTCAACCAAGCATGGAATGCGACAGTCATCCGATTAGGGTCGTGTCATCGGCATTGCAAGCAATGCAGATGTTCCCCGGAGAAGAAGGTGAGGCAACGGATGACGCGTTAGAACGGGAAGGCAAGTCTTTAGAAACCGCATCAAGTGATTTTAAAAGTGTTGAGGACACTTCTGAACCGACGACCCGAAAGTCTGAAAAAAGGAGTGTGACCTTTGAAACGCTGATTGCCCCAATGACGGCAAACTCGGCAAGATCTGAAAAACGCTCCACCGCAGTTTTTGAAAAGACTGCGTTGATTGAACAGATTCTAGACAAGGTCTTCAAGATTTCACTGCGCCTCGGCGTCCGCAATAAGGCCGATAACAGATTGATGTTCGCGGGATACATGCCGGCCCTCGCTTTTATTCTGGTTATTGTTGGGCTTATTGGGGGCGTAGGATTTTACCTTGCCCGACCGGCTGTAACCAGCGACCCCGTAGAAAATCTTGCCTATGAAAATTCACCAGAGTTCCAGTCCGACACTCAATTGCTCAGGCAAGACAGCACTCTAGGTGGATTGGCGCAAATAGATGCTTCAACTCCTCTGACATCACCAGAAATTTCCAAGGCAAAGGAAACCCAGCTTAGACAATTGACACGACCTATCTTAAGTGTCGAGAACTATGCCAGACCAGGCAAGGATATCATCGGGCGGGTTGCAACGACCCAACCAAAACGAAATTTGAACGGGGCGGCTTCAGTAGAAAAAGACGATAGGCAAAATAGCGTTCAAAGTTTGGTCGCCGTTGCGCGCCCAACAACCAGTGAGTTTCCCAATACCTTATCCAAACCTGACAAACCCTTTCCATTTCAATTTTTGACAGATCGGTTACACAACATTTATGCAGTGAGTGGTGTTTGGTCTATTAGTCCGCGCACACCGAATTCGAGCGCGGTAATTTTACAACGCCTCCCCAAGGTTGGACTTTGGGAAACTGCGGTTCAAAGACCGCCAGTCACCCAACTTGAGGAATTTGAAGTCTATGAAACGGCCCTGCTGGTCGAACAGGTTGCCCCTGAAAAGAGAAATGTTGAAGTCACCGCATTCACGTCTGGACTTCCGCCGCAAAACGAAGACAATTTCCAACCAAACGAAAACACGTCACGTCAAGCAACGAATGCGCTTTCATCACCTATGCCTAATGGCAACGATCTTGCCAATTCAAAACCTTTAATTGCTTCGCTCGGTCTGGGTAATGAACGACTTGAAACGCCAATCCAAGGCGTTGGATTAACCGCTCCAGTACTGGACAACATACGCGTTACAACACGTTCGTTTGATGAACTGCTCACACCCCAAGCCTTTATCTCTCAGGATCCAAATATTCTGGACGAAGCTGCTAGTGAAACTTTACCTTCAAACAGCATCGCGTCTCTGGGGGCATTCAGCGAGACGGCACCAAAGAACGCTACAAATACAGTAGAATTTGCAGCACTCACCCCACCCAATTTGCCTGCCAATCTACTGCCCCAGCAAACTCCAGTGCTTTTGCCTACGACACCTGCAAGCCTTCCGGATCAGGATGATGCAGCTGTACCATTAATTGAACTTCGTCCACTCCCAAAACCAGAGTCCGAGGAGAATGCGACCGAAAACTTGCCGCGTCCCAAACCACGCCCAGAAGAGATCAAACCTATTGAGCCGGAAACTTTTTCTGGCGCAGTAAGCGACTCATTGCGGCCCAAGGCGCGGCCTAAGACCAAAAAACCAAGTGTGAGCTCTGTTGAAGTTGCCTCTACAGTCGCTACTCTGCCGGAAGAAGAAGGGGATGAAGCCTCTGTCGGAGAAAATTCCTCTGAAACAACAAACACATCAATTCCTGGTAAAAAGGCTACAATCAAACGGGCCATTAATCTACGTGAGGTCAACCTCCTTGGTGTTTATTATTTCGGCGGAAAGCGTAGCGCATTGGTGCGGCTCAAAAATGGAAAGCGCTTGATGGTCAAAGTGGGTGATAGTCTGGATGGCGGCAAAGTCGCCGCCATCGGGAAACGCGAACTGCGCTACGTGAAAAGCGGTAAAAATATTACTCTCGGCCTACCCGGTTGATTGAACCATCTGCAATTCGCCATTTGCGATCTGTTCTTCTTCGATAGATTCAAAAAGCGCTTTAAAATTGCCTTCGCCAAATCCATCATCACCCTTTCTTTGAATAAATTCAAAGAAGATAGGACCTATCACAGTTTTAGAGAATATTTGGAGCAATATCTTTGTCTCCCCGCCATTAAGAACGCCCTCCCCGTCGATGAGGATTCCATGTTTTTTCAGCCGATCAAGAGGTTCCCTATGATCTTTCACACGCGTCTGACTTAAGCGGAAATAAGTATCAGGCGGTGGTGGCATAAATCGAATTCCATTCTCAAAAATAGCGTCGGTCGCATCATAAAGCTGCTCTGTTCCAACGGCGATATGTTGAATACCCTCGCCATTATATCTTTTAAGATAAGACACAATTTGACCTGTCTCTCCACGATCTTCATTTATGGGAATGCGGATTTTACCACAGGGCGATGTAAGCGCCCGACTAAACAAACCGGTAAATTTCCCCTCGATATCAAAAAACCGGATTTCGCGAAAATTGAACAAACCTTCATAAAATGAGAACCATTTGTCCATGTTCCCGCGAAATACATTATGGGTCAGGTGATCAAGATAATAAAATCCAACTCCTTCAGGCTTGGGCAAGCCTAGCCAGTCGTATTCTTGCTCATATGGGTTTTCGCCAGATTTTTGATCAACAAAATAGATCAAAGATCCCCCGATCCCGTATATTGCGGGAATCTCTAGACACTTTCCGTTTCCCTCATATGGGGTCGCACCATTTTCAACAGCATGGCGCAATGCGTGCTCTGCATCGACAACACGCCAAGCCATGGACGAGGCACAAGGGCCGTGAGCTTTTGAAAAACCGTCTGCAAAACTGTCCTCTTGGGCATTGACAATATATGTGACATCCCCTTGCTGCCACAGCTCAATATCTTTCACTTTGTGACGCGCGCACAACGTAAATCCCATTTTCGAAAAGAGGTCCCGCAGTACGTCTGGATCCGAATGCGCAAATTCGACAAATTCAAAACCGTCCGTGCCCGCAGGATTTTTTGGTGAAATCGTCGCTTTTGGCGCATCATGTGGAAATGGGCCCATCAGTCTTTCTCCTTTTATTTAATATGCGTAAAATACGTATTTCACAGTATTTATTTGCGCAAAATTAAGGGAATTTTGGCTATATTTTGCGCAATCTCTGTGTTAATAAGAAAAAAACAAAGAAAACTATGCATGATTGATGAAATAGACCATAGAATCTTATCAGAGTTGCAGAAAAATGCCCATCTGACATCTTATGAATTGTCCGAAAAGTTGAACCTGTCACAAAGTCAAGCGGGTCGACGCCGACAAAGACTGGAGCGGGAAGGCTATATCAAATCATATCGTGCTGAGATCAACGGGGAAAAACTGGGGCTGCACGTTCAGGCATTTATTCAAGTGCAACTTGCAAGCCACGGATCGGAACAAGGCAAACAATTTGCTCGCACTCTGCGAACGCGTCCGGAAATCGTTGCCGCCTGGAGCCTGACGGGCGAAGCAGATTATCTTTTAAGGGTCTTTTGCCAAGATTTAAAAACCTTGAATTCTTTAATACAGGATACACTTCTTCATCAACCAGCCGTTTTGCGGGTTCAAAGTCAGATCGTAATGGATCAGGCTAAAGAGGACTCGCCGCTTCCAACACGTTAATTTGAATTTATGCCCAACTTTTTTGCTGACATTATCATATATCTTACTGCTGCTGTGATCGCGGTACCACTGGCGTCACGACTTGGGTTGGGTTCTGTTCTTGGATACCTTGCAGCCGGAATTACGATTGGCCCGATCTTGGGCCTCGTCGGTGCGGAAACGCAGGAAATTCAACATTTTGCTGAGTTTGGGGTCGTAATGATGCTTTTTGTCATCGGCCTCGAACTTGCCCCGCAAACCCTTTGGGATATGCGCCGCAAAATACTTGGCCTTGGTGGATTGCAACTTGTGCTGAGCATAGGAGCAATCTCTTGGCTCATGGTACAGGCGGGATATGCGTGGCAGACTGGCTTGGCCGTCGGTATGATCTTTGCGCTCTCCTCAACAGCGATTGTTCTGCAAACAATGACCGAAAAAGGCCTGATGCGCACAAATGGGGGCAGATCTTCTTTTGCTGTTTTGCTAACTCAGGATATTGCCGTTATTCCGATGCTCGCTTTAATGCCATTATTGGCTATTCAGCAGGTTCAAGCCAATCCCGATGGGTCAATCAGCAGAGGACAAAGTTTTATCGAAGCGCAAAGCCATGGTGCCTCTGGCGAAGGGCTTTTGCACAGTCTGCCAGCTTGGGCGTCAGCCTTAACCATTATCGTAATCTTTGCAGTGATCATACTGGTCGGTATATTTCTGACGCGCCCCATCTTTCGGTTCATTCACTATGCCAGACTTCGAGAAATGTATACTGCCCTTGCCCTGTTAATCGTGGTTGGCATCGCACTTTTGATGAAAATGATCGGACTATCACCTGCTTTGGGAACCTTTCTGGCCGGTGTGGTTCTGGCAAACAGCGAATTTCGTCATGAACTTCATAGCGATATCGAGCCATTTAAAGGGCTCTTGCTGGGATTATTTTTTATCACCGTTGGTGCCGGAATTAACTTTTCCCTGCTTTTTGGAAATCCGTTTCTCATCATAGGGCAAACCATTGGCTTAATCCTCGTGAAAGCCGCAGTGCTTTTTGCTTTGTCATTGGTGTTTCGCATTAAAGGCCGCAGTCGTTGGTTATTCACGTTATCTTTGGCACAGGCGGGTGAATTTGGTTTTGTCCTCGTGACCTATGCGCTGAACAGCAATGTCATACCCGTTCTTCTTGCCGAGCGACTGCTTTTGATTGTGGCGCTCTCTATGCTGGTCACACCACTTCTTTTCCTCGCTTACGAAGCTATGGCAAAACGAATGAGTGACGTGATCCCAGGCATGGAAGGGGCGGATGAAATTGACGAACAAGGGCCAGTTATCATTGCCGGCGTGGGACGGTTTGGTCAGATCGTCAATCGCCTTGTCAGAAACTCAGGCATCAAAACCATCGTTCTTGATGACAATTTGAAAACCATTCAGCTCATGCGGCGCTTTGGTTTCAAAGGATTTTTTGGAGACCCGGCACGACCTGAACTTCTCAAAGCCGCCGGAATTGAAAAGGCCCGAGTGCTTGTTGTCGCACTTGATAATCCGGAAAAATCCACACAGTTGGTCGAACGCATCCGGCGCGAATACAAAGATCTCCATATTGTGGCGCGTGCTTTTGACAGAAATCATGTCTTTGAGCTTCACAATGCAGGCGCCAATGATATCGTGCGTGAAACCTTTGACAGCAGCTTGAGAGCCGGACGCTATGTTCTTGAAAACGCAGGGCTAACTGAGTTTGAGGCGGCAGAGGCCGAAAGCACATTTTATCAACATGATCGCAAAGCAATGCGCGCCTTGACAAAAGTCTGGAGAAAATCTGTAAGTCCAGAAGACAACCCGGCCTATATCAGCCTCTCTCGGGCACTTGAACAGGAATTAGAGGCAGCCTTGCTCGCGCAATTGGCAGAAACCAAAACTGACCCCGCTCAACCGTCCGAAACACCTGCCTCAGCAAAGGTGGCCATGCCAGAATGACAGGCAACAGCCGCTTTAAGAATACCAATCGCAAGCGCGCCACCTGATCCTTCACCAAGCCGCAAGCCAAGAGACAACAACGGCACTTTGCCGAGATGCTCCAAAAGCCGACTATGCGCCCCCTCAGCGCTAAGATGTCCTGCCACACAATGATCCAGCGCCTTGTCTGAAACTGCGTGAAGAGAGGCCGCAGCCGCGCAGCAAATGAAGCCGTCCAAAATCACGGGGATATGAAGCACGCGTGCCCGCGCAATCGCCCCCGACATTGCCGCAATTTCTCTGCCACCTAAAGTCATCAACGCCGCAAGCCCATCACCCTTTGCAGAGGGGTGTCTGCTCAGTCCCGCCTCCACGACTTTCGCCTTCAATGCGACACCTTCGCTGTTAAGCCCGGTCCCCCGACCGGCCCAATCCGCACCTGCCCCGCCAAAAAGCGCCAAAGCGATCGCAGCGGCAGCTGTTGTGTTTCCAATGCCCATTTCGCCGGTCACAAGCAGGTCTGCGTTTTCATCCACGGAAGACCAGCCCACGCCAAGCGCGGCGACGCAGTCTTCTTCGCTCATCGCAGGTCCTTGTGTAAAATCTTGAGTAGGTCGATCCAGATCTATGGCCTGAACATCCAGACGCGCGCCAAAACATCCCGACAGCTGATTGATTGCAGCGCCTCCCGCCTCAAAATTCAAAACCATCTGCGCTGTGACTTCTGGCGGAAACAAGGAAACCCCTTGCGCGGTCACCCCGTGATTGCCCGCAAAAATCAATACTTGAGGATGTTCAATTCTTGGACGTTCCTGTCCGCGCCATCCAGCATACCAAAGAGCAAGCTCCTCCAGCCGTCCCAAAGCGCCCGCCGGTTTTGTCAATTGCGCATTCCGCGCAGACGCCAATTCAAATGCGTGTAGATCTGTACCGGAGGGCGTGTTCAGAATCGCCGCGAATTCTGACAAAGTGGCAAAAGGAAGGGTCATCAATGGCTCCGATCATGTAACTTGCGACCGCGGGTATGGGTTGAATTTCCCAAAAGAACAAGTGCATTAAAGGCTTTTAGGGACCCAAACACGACAAGCAGGGCGAAGTATGTTAAAAACCTATCTCGACGATATACGCGTGGCGCTTAGCCTTTTGACAAGACTGCCCATTCGCGTCCCGACGGATGCCTACCAAAGGTCCCATAAGGCCGTATGGGCCTATGGCGCAGCAGGCGCTGTCTGGGCAATTTGTGTCTGGGCCGTTGCAACTCTGGCCATGACCTTTGGCCTATCGACGCTTATCGCTGCCGGTCTTGGCCTTACCATGGGCGTGGTCGTGACAGGTGCCATGCATGAAGATGGCCTTGCCGATTGCGCGGACGGGTTTTGGGGCGGTTGGGAGCCTGAACGTAGGTTGGACATTATGCGCGACAGCCGGCTTGGTGTTTATGGAAGTTTGGCACTCATACTTTCAACCCTGCTGCGCTGGAATCTCATTGCGACGATCCTAGCCGACGCCAACAGTCTTCTTGCACTGATGCTTGCCGGAATGTTTGCGCGCGCCACCTTGCCAGTGATCATGTCGCGACTTCCACATGCACGCAGCACTGGGTTGTCCCATAGCGTCGGCAGTCCGTCGGGGCGAAGCGTTTATATTTCATTCGGAGTCACGGCCTTGATTGGGTTGGTTTTCATGGGCGCGTCCGGACTTATGATTGCTGTCATTGCTGCCTTTGCAGGGGGTCTTTGCGCCCGTTTAGCCCAGAAAAAAATTGGGGGTCAAACTGGAGATGTATTGGGCGCAAGCGCCATGATAACTGAAATCAGTGTATTGATCGCCTTTATCCTGTTCTAAAAAAACTGGCTGAACAGGCTCATTGAGCTTTATTGAGTGTTCGCCGAGTAATGAAAAGCAGCCAATACAACCACAGCCAACATCGCAGAAGCCATAAGTATATTGATTGCACGCTGTACTTTGGGCGATAAGTTCAGCTCATGCAAAATTGTCCCAGCATAAAGCCAAGCCAGATGCAACGGTACCCAGATCGCATTGGCAATGACAACCTTTATAATGACTTCCAGTGCAGGGCTGTTCGGAAAAAATCCAAACCCCATAATGAGAGAGGTGTTGACCACATAGGCTTTGGGATTGATCGCCTGCAGCAAAACTCCTGACAGCACCCCGGGCGGGTTCTGCGCCTCAATGAAAGCTATTTTTGCCCCAGCAAATGCAATTTTTGAGGCAAGATAAACAAGATAGCTCATTGACAGGGTCAAAAGTACAAGCCGCAACACGTCAATGGAAAGAACAATTGCCGCAAATCCGGTAATCACAGCGAGCATGACAAGATTCGTGCCCAAAAAGAGACCAAAGACATACCGCAAAGACGGACGAAATCCGTAAGCCGCTCCAAACCCTGCCGTGCTCAGCACCCCCGGACCTGGTGTCGAAATCAACAAAAAAACAGCCACGGCAAAGGTTAACATGTTTTAGCCTTTCATCATCATAAGTTGGATGTCGCGCAGCCTACCAGCTGACCGAGATCTTGCAGGTTTGTCCGACAAGCCTTTGTTTAGGTCTATTCATCGCCAAGACCAAGCCAAAATCAAATTTTCAATAATCCCAAGCGATGTTGCTGCAGATTAAAACCAGAGCAAAGATATGCGCAACTTCCAAAAATCTGAACAGCAAAAAATGATGGGCGCTCAGCTATGCAAGAATTGACGCGCTCCAAAAACTTAGGAATAACGCTCTTTGATAGACGCTGTGGAAATTTGAATGAAACTTCACCCAACACTTTATGGTCTTCGTGATGCATTTCGCAATTATTGCACTCAATACGCGCCTGATATTATGGCTTTTTGTTCTGACAGCTTGCTTCAAGATCATGCCGAACGTCCCTTATCTGCGCAATCGCTTGAGGTCTGTCAAAAGCTTTTGAAACAACCGCCTGGGGCCTGCGCGACAACACAATCTCTTCTTGATGCAGTGCGCAGTGCAACGCCACATGTATGTTGGAGACAATCTTATACCGAGAAGGACGCCGGAATTGACGCGTTTTATCTCTCAAATTATGGCTGGTTCAACTTGATTGCGCCTTCTGGTCCTTTCGTGAGTGATACATTGCGTCTCTCTGTGGGGTATTGGGAGAAAGGTCTTTTTTATCCTCGCCATTGGCACGAACCGGAAGAAATTTACCTCACTATCGCAGGATCTGCGACCTTTTTGTCTGATGGACGCGATCCAATTGATGCCGGGGCGGGCGCAACAATTTGCCACTATTCCAATCAACCCCATGCCGCCGATTTTTCAAATGCCCCCCTTTTGGCGGCTGCCTTTTGGCGCGGCAGAGAGTTGGAAGCAAAACCGATACTCTGAACGTCTTATTGAAAGAGGATAATAAAATGATACTCTGTTGCGGCGAGGCTCTGATAGACATGATCCCATCAGATCATGAGGTGGCTTTTAAGCCTCTTGCAGGGGGTGCAGTTTTTAACACGGCCATTGGAATTGGGCGCCAAGGGGTGGATGTCGGCCTTTTGTCTGGCGTGTCCACAGACCTTTTCGGGACAATTCTGGAAAACGCTTTGGAAGAAAGCGGGGTCAACACATCCTATCTGAACCGGTCGTCGCGTCCAACCACGCTCGCCTTTGTGACTTTGGAAAATGGACAGGCAAGCTATGCGTTTTATGATGAAAATACCGCGGGTCGGATGATGCGACCCCAGGATATGCCGCAATTGCTTTCTGAAGACATAAAAGCCTTGTTTTTCGGCGGGATCAGTCTCGCTGTGGAACCTTGCGCCGAAGCATATGCCGGCGTCCTCAGAAAAAATAAGGGTGGGCGTCTTGTTATGTTGGATCCGAATATCCGCCCGGCATTCATCAATGACGAAGCCCGCTACCGCGCGCGCATCGCAGAAATGATTTCCCATTGCGATATCATAAAAATTTCTGACGAAGACCTGTCTTGGATTTCAGCCAAAGATCACCCACGTGATAAACAGGTGGCTGATATTTTATCTCGGGGCCCAGAACTTGTTTGCCTGACGCTTGGGTCAAAAGGGGTGGAAATATATGATAAATCAGGCCTATGTTTCGCAAACCCTGCCCCTAAAATAACCGTCGTAGACACTGTCGGGGCCGGAGATGCGTTTAACGCCGGTTTTTTGGTCAGCCTCAAACGGCTAAACGCCTTATCGCGTTCGGAACTTTGCAAACAATCCCGCACCAGTCTTGAGGGGGCGGTACGATTTGCCACTGCATTCGCCAGCGACACCGCCACGCGCCGAGGATCCGATCCCGCATGGAATTTCATAGCGCCATAATGTAACGGGCTGAGTCACGGGTGAGACGGGGACTTGGCAAGTCTTCAAAGCCATTTTAGACAAACTACAATATGAACGGACATTGCAAATGCACCATTCTGAAAAGCCTTTTAACCAACAACTTATCGCTGTTGAACGGCTTGCCAAACGGTCTCTATGCCTTTGGGACATCCCAGAAGATGCAAAACTAAAACTTATCAATGTATCAGAAAACATCACCTTTCTGATCGAGGCTTCCAATGATTTCAAAGCAATTTTGCGCGTACATCGAGAAAATTACCATACCCGATGCGCCATAGAGTCTGAATTGGCTTGGATTGATGCTCTTTCCCAAGACAACGTGATCACCACCCCCCCTTACTATCTGGGAAAAAATGGATTTGCACTCCAGTCTATGTCTAATCCTGAATTGGATGCGCCACGTTTTTTGGTACTTTTTCATTTCCTGCCAGGACGTGCGCCTGAGGAAATTGGAAACCTGACAGCAGAGTTCAAAGCTCTTGGCGCCATAGCTGCCAAATGCCATTTGCACGTTATGACATGGGAAAAACCGACAGCTTTTGAACGGCTGACATGGGATGTTGAAACCGTCTTTGGAACAAAGCCCACATGGGGCAACTGGCGCGATGCCCCGGGGGTGAGCGCAAAGGTACAGCAGACGCTTGAAACGGTTGAAAACCACATTCGCCACAGATTGGAGATCTACGGCAAGGCAAAAAATAGATACAACTTGATCCACGCGGACATGCGGCTGGCTAATTTGTTGGTCGATAAAAATGGGATACGGGTCATTGATTTTGACGACTGCGGATATGGCTGGTTCATGTATGATTTTGCCGCCGCAATTAGCTTTGTTGAAGATAATCCGCGAATTCCCGAGTGTAAATCCGCTTGGCTTGAAGGCTATCAAACACAGCGGCGCCTGAGTGCTGAAGATATACAGGAAATAGACACTTTTGTAATGTTGCGTCGTATGGCTCTTTTGGCGTGGATTGGAAGTCATATGGAAGCCCCCGAACCACGAGCGCTCGCACCCGATTTTGCGACAAATACCAAAAAATTGGGTGAAGCATGGTTGCGCGCAGAAGGTGTTCGCAGACCGGATTGATCTTTTCCTCTCAGCGCCTTGCAAATTGTTGTTTTAGCCTGACCCGAAAATAAGGTTGTCTCACAAAAAATTCTCTTTAACGTTTTCAGAAATGCTGAAAACCTATCCTTACTGGAGCGCGAGCATGCAAATGTTTGAACAAAGACTGAATACATTTCGCCAAAAACTGGCGGAGGCAAAGATCGACGTTGCATTAATCACAGATGATGACAGCATCTATTATCTTTCGGGATATTACGATTTTCTACATATGGAGTTTGGTCGCCCGACAATTTTGGTCGTGAGCGTTGAGAAAAACACGCTTCTTATTACGCCTTCACTTGATTACAACGCTGCTAAATCTCTGGCCCATGTGGATCGCATTGCACCGTGGAATGATGGCATGGGCGATGAGTGGCGCGAAGAATTACCGGCTGTTTTAAAATCCAGCGCAAAAATTGCCTATGAACCGGAACATATGCCCCCCATCGTGCGATCCTATTTGGGTGCACAGGTCGAGGACTATCAGCTTTCTTCAGCCACCCCGATCCTTAACCGGATGAGGATGATCAAATCCGCCGAAGAACTGAAACTTGCACGCCATGCGGGCCAAGTTGCAACGGCAATGATGCTGGCAGGGCGCAACGCAATCAAAGCCGATGTCGCGGAATTCGAAGTGGCTCTGGTCACGGCAGAGGCTGGCACGCGCAAAGCTGCAGAGCTCTTGAACGCACATTATGATGATCACGACATGTCACCAAACGCGCATTTTTTGCAAATTATGGCGTCCGGAAAAGACATCATAAAGACCCATCATCGCGCCAGCACGCGCATTATGCGGCATGGAGAGCCGGTATTTTTGTGTTTTTGCGGCATGACAAACTTTCACCGTTTTAAGCTGGGCTTTGATCGCACCTTTTGGATCGGAGAGGTTGGAGACCCGACACAAATTGCAATCTATGAAACTGCCGTGGCAAGCCAAAAGGCCGCATTAGATGCGCTAAAGCCCGGTGTAACTGCTGAAACTGTTCACGCAGCATATGCGGACGTTATTCAGGGTGCCGGTTATGATTATCCGTTTCGCTGCGGGCGCGCCACGGGGTTTAGCTTTCTTGAACATCCCCAACTCGTGACAGGAGACACAACAATCCTTCAACCCGGCATGGTCTTTGCGGTCGATGGCTCTGTAACCTCGGACACATTTCGCGCGCAGGTCGGGGACAGTTTCATTATCACAGACACCGGATGGGAAGCGATCACAGAACACCCCAAAACAATCGAAGATTTGATTCTTTAAGAAGACAGGTGGATGTGGTTTTTTCGGTAAGTATAATACCTAATTTTTTGCTGATCGGTCATTAACTTTTTGAGTGAGCTTCAAATATCAACTGTCAGGACCCCACCTTTTTGGGCCGCTCGGCTCTGACAGAGGATCATCGTTGTTTGACGCTGTTTTTGCGAGAGCACAAAATCGCGATGCTCTACTTCTCCTTCTAGAACCCGACACTGACAGACCCCACAAATCCCGTCAGAGCACTTCAAATCGACAGCATATCCATGCTCTGCCAAAACGGTTGCCGCATCTTTATCCGCCGGAACAAAGATTTCTTTCCCTGATTTTTCCAATCTTAGAATAAAATCATGGTTTTCATAGTCCGGCACATCCGGCGTCGAAAAATACTCCAAATGCACTGTGTCCTCTGGAAAACCCACAGCCTCTGCAGCAGAAACGACGCCTTCCATGTAGCGATGTGGTCCGCAGAGATAAACATGCCAGCCTTGCTCATACCCCCTTAGAATTTTGGCAAAATCAGCGCGGTTTCCTTCTTGAGAGAAATGGTAATGCACCCGATTGGCCCATTGCGCAGCAGCCAAATCAGACAGATACCCAGCAGCCTCTGAGTGGCTCGAAGAATAATGCAGTTCGAACTCTTTGTTCAGCGCATAAAGACGATGGGCAAAGGCAATCATCGGTGTGACCCCGATTCCCCCCCCCATCAGAAAGGTCTTTGAAGCGGTTTCATCCAGTTCAAAATGGTTGATCGGCTTTGAAATAAACACCTTGCGTCCCGGCGCGAAAATCCGATGCATCGTTTTTGATCCGCCGCGACCGGTCTCTTCCTTCAGAACGCCGATCTGGTAAACCTCACGGTTGGCAGGATCACCCGACATCGAATATTGACGCAGAAATTCAGGTGCCACCAAAACATCCAAATGTGCGCCGGCACTCCATTCGGGCAGGGCAGACCCGTCAAGGGATTTAAATTCGTATTTTGTGATGTCTTCAGTCATCTTTTCAACACGGCTGACTTCAACGCGCACCACCGGCGATTGTCCTGAAGCGGAATATTTATGTGGGGGATCCAAACGCCCATCAACGATCTGCTTGCGATACTCTTCGGCCGTGATCATCGCTTCATAGGCGGCGATCCCTTTTTCGCGATCCATAGGAAAGGGATAGGGCCAAGGATGCGGAGCTAGATGTGCAGGATATACCGCGAGCGTCTGATCCTTGTATTGGACATCCAGATTTTTGCTCAAGTCACGTCGGTTGATTGGTTTTCGCGCGGGTTTATATCCCCCGTCTTCGTAAAGCTCGATATCCCACCACCATTTTTTAACATCGTTCAATCCACCCCGCCCTACCATGTCATCAAGCTTTGCGAGAGGCTGGGCAAGCTTTGGAATATTGGAGGCCGCCCATCGGAAAGGGGCTTCGCTAAAGAGACCTTCCAAATTCCAAGGGCAGGTTTTCATACAGCGCCCGCACATTGCTCCGCCCTCGGTCGTTATTCTGTAGGTGGCGCATTTCTGGCTGTCTGATTTCCATATCTCATAGCCGTTAAACATCAGTTTTGGCCCTGCGGTGATCGCGCCCGAAGGGCATTCACGCGCACATTTATTGCAGTTTTCACAGAAATTCTGCAGGCCGAAATCGATGGGCTTGTCATGTGTCATCGGCATATCCGTGGTCACCACCCCGGATTTTAATCGTGGACCGAGATAGGGATTGAGGATCACTTCTCCAATCCGGCTGACCTCTCCCAAGCCCGACAAAAGTAACAAAGGCGGCTGAAGTACATCCCCATCCATGACCGAATGTGCCTTCGCCTGGTATCCAAGGTTTCGGATTTGCTGAGCTATTACGCCTCCAAGAAGCGAAAACCGAAGATAAGCGCGCATGGATTGTGCAACCGAAATCCAATCGTCACCAGAGGCGCCTTCCATGGTTTCAAATCCCTGATCGATGATCATGGAGATAGCGTTGGGATGTGGGGGATCTATCTTTTCACCGGTTGCATCATGCGAATACCATGCCCAATCGGGGCAGCGTGATAACCCCACGGCATCAACCCCCAAAAAATACGATGCGGCTTTGAAATTATCGGCATTCCGCTGTGGGTCGTTTGGGCGCTCACCGGTAGGATTTGGCGTTCCATCCTGCAAAAGGACAAAGGCCCCCAAGGCGCGACGCTGCGCAAATGAAGGGGCGGATTTTCGTGCATAATGCCCGCCTTTGGCACCCTCCTGAAGCGCCTTTCCCATATCGCCAAACTGCGCGCGTGCAAACATATCGGTTCGTTTTGGCACCCGCGCCACGCGCGGTTCGTCTATAAAAGTGGTCGGCTTGTCAACGCGTTTGAGGGTCTCAAACGGATGGGGGCCATCGACAAACCGTCGCCTCCGGTAGGGATCCCTGTTCCAAGCTGTTTTGCTCCCCCCCGTCCCAAGCCACCAAGCAGGTCCCTTCGAATGGAACCAAGACTGTTTGGATGGCGGCGCAAGTGGATGATCAACTGCCAGATCCATCCGACAGGTAATCGCTCCAAGCCCAAAATCTTCCCCCACAAAGGGTGCAGCCAGTCTGCCGTCATGATACCAAAGAAGCCCTGCCGCTACGGCGAGCATATTTAAGTTGACGTCGCTTGCGCTGCAGGAATGGGATTTTGCGTCAAATCCCAAAAGACGGATGTAATTGGCAAGCACCGACGTGGTTTCACTTGCGCGAAGACTTGCGCGATGTGCGTGGGCGTCCTTCAGCCAATCGCCACCACGCTCTTTTGCCTTTAGCGCTCTGGGATTGTCATAAAGAAACACAATCGCATGGGTGTGCCCCTCAATTGTAGTTGGCGGCGCTTCCATTGACTCTTTAAGATCAGCCATGATCACATCAATCCCAGAGGCAAGCGTTTTGGTCTGGCGCGTGCGCAGCGCGTCGGCCAATCGATCAATATCTGGGTTTAGGATTGGTCGGTCCAAAACGGCCGCGTCTGGCAAAGCACAAATACCGATCATCGCCGCATCGTTGAAATATCCAAAGGCCTTCAGGTGATCCGCGCGGGTTTGAGGATCTTCGGGGATAACGGCTTCGACCTTATTGATCAAACCATCGCGGATCGCATCCAGCATCGCCTGATATTCGCCCATCGCATTGACGATATTTTCAGGCATCTCGGGTCGTTGAAAGGTCAAGGGTGCCATGTCCGGAACGGATGACAGATCAACCTTTGAAATCCGTTTTAACCTTTCCACGGGATAAGGCCCGAAATGCACCGGTCGGTTTTTGGATGAAAAGACTTTCATGAACGACAATCATTTCCAATTTTGTTTCAATGACAGGTGCCTTGGCGCAAAGAACCTTTGCTCAGACCCTTTTGCACAAGCCAACACATGTTATAAGGACAGATCAAGACATATTTGTTCGGCAGCTCAGTCCCCAGCAAGGAGAGATTAACAATGACAGTACGCCAGCTTGGTCAAAACGGCCCAAAGGTGAATGCTCTTGGCTATGGTGCCATGTCGTTTACAGATTTCTATGGGCCTGCAGATGATCAAAACTCTGCAAAAGTTCTGGACGCCTGTCTGGAGATGGGCATCACGCATATTGATACGGCAAATGTCTATGGTATGGGGCGGTCTGAAAACGTGATTGGTGAGTGGCTTAAAGCACGCGGCGGCCCCTGCCCGTTCACAATCGCGACCAAAGTGGGCATCACGCGCGATCCAGAACATCGCTTTAACAATTCAAAGGAGCATATGACGCAATCTTTGGACGAAAGTCTGCGACGGCTCAACATCGAGGCAATAGATCTTTACTACGTGCATCGGCGCGACACGCGGGTTGAGATCGAAGAGGTGAGCGAAACGCTCGCCGGTTTTGTCAAAGCTGGCAAGGTAAAGGCGGTTGGGTTTTCTGAAATCGCGCCCTCTTCTTTGCGGCGCGCCCATGCGGTCTATCCTGTGGCGGCTGTGCAGTCGGAATATTCTCTCTCCACCCGCGGACCGGAACTGGGAATGATCCAAGCCTGCAAAGACATTGGTGCCACATTTGTGGCCTTTTCCCCAGTGGGCAGGTCTCTTTTGACGGATCGCCCACATAACCGCGCAACGGCTGAAAGCATGGATTTTCTCGTGAACAATCCCCGCTTTATGGAACCCAACCTCAGCGAAAACCTCAAATTTAATGCAAAATTCCGTAGCTTGGCTACAGATTTGTCTATTTCGGCAGCGGGTCTTGCGATTGCTTGGGTACTTCATCAGGGGGATCATATCACAGCGATCCCCGGTACGCGCCACATCACCCATTTAAAAGAACTGGCGCAGGGTGCGGATTTTGCGATCACAGATGAAATCGCAGCTCGGATTAATGATGTGCTTCCAGTCGGTTGGGCGCATGGCGACCGATATTCCGCCCAACAATGGGTCGGACCTGAACGGTACTGTTAAAAAACATACGCGCCCACCGGCTTCAATAAGCCGGAGCGCGCATATCACATCGCCTTAGCCAAATGATTTTTCGATCCGATCCAAGGTGCGCATGGCGTCCAGAGTGTCATGAACAGACCCATTAGGTTCGCGCCCCTCTTTGATGGCGGCAATGAATTCACGGTCAATCAATTCAATTCCATTGTTGGACACCGCCACATCGCTTAGATCAATCTGATTTTCGCGCCCGTCATAAAGGTCATCGTAGCGCGCAATGTAGGTGCCATGATCACATATATACCTAAAAAACGTCCCCAATGGTCCGTCATTGTTAAACGAAAGGGACAGAGTACATATCGCCCCGCTTGGGGTTTTCATACCGATCGACATATCCATTGCGATGCCAAGCTCCGGATGGTGCGGACCCTCTAGGCCGAAGCAGTCTGACACCACCTCTCCTGTTTGATATTGGAACAAATCCACCGTATGGCACGCATGATGCCACAAAAGATGGTCCGTCCAGCTGCGCGGTTCGCCCTTTGCGTTCATGTTGGTGCGGCGGAAAAAGTAGGTCTGGACGTCCATTTGTTGGACCTTCAGCTCCCCCGCGGCAATTTTCGCGTGGATCCATTGGTGCGAAGGGTTGAAGCGACGCACTTGCCCCGCCATGGCCAAGACCCCTGTTTCTTTTTGCACGTGGCAAATCTTTTCGCTGTCAGCCAAAGAGTCCGCCATAGGAATTTCAATCAACACAGGTTTTCCCACCCGCATGGAAGCAATCGCCTGTTCGGCATGAAGTTGGGTGGGTGTCGCCAAAATGACTGCATCCACATCATCGCGCTTCAAACATTCATTTAAGTCTGTTGCAGAATGGCCGATGCCACGTGCCTCAGCCAATGCTTTGATCTTATCCTCACTTGGCCCCATTACAGAGGTGACCGTCACACCCTCGATATTGTCCAAGGCGTCAAGGTGTTTCATTCCAAAGGCCCCGTAGGCGCCTGCCACGCAAAGTCTCATGTTCTTTAGCCTGTCTTATTTTCCAAAATGATATGTCCAACCGCCGTGTTTGACGCGGGAACATGGTAATGGCGGTGAACTTCGACCACATCTTCGTCCAAAGCTCCGCGCATGACGTGCCACATCACCATTTCAACACCCTCTGATCCGGCCTCGCGCAGATATTCCACATGGGGCATTTGCGAGAGCCCCACAGGATCAGAGGTCAGCCGATCAAGAAACGACTGATCCCAGTCTTTGTTGATCAGACCCGCACGTTTATACTGCAGTTGGTGGCTCATGCCCCCTGTTCCAAAAATAACCACATTCAGATCTTCATCAAAGCTTTCGACAGCGCGCCGTATGGCTTTTCCAAGGTTGAAACAACGGTTTCCGGTGGGGGGCGGGAATTGCACCACATTGACTGCAAGTGGAATGACCAATGCGGGCCATGTGTCCTCCGGCCCATGTTCGCCAAACATCACAGACAGAGGAACGGTCAGGCCGTGATCGACCTCCATCTCATTCATGATCGTGATGTCAAATTCATCCAGAATCAGAGATTGTGCGATGTGGCTGGCAAGTTTCTGATGGTTTCTGACGACGGGCACGGGGCGCGGCCCCCAACCTTCGTCCGCGGGATTAAATTCAGGCGCACAGCCCAGCGCAAAGGTTGGAATACAAGAAGCATCAAACGCTGTGCAATGATCATTATAGACCAGAAAAATAACATCCGGCTTCGCCTTTTTCATCCATTCGCGTGATGCCTCAAAGCCTGCAAAACATGGTTCCCAATAGGGTTGACCCGTGATCCCCTGATCCATCGCCACGCCGATTGCGGGAACATGTGAACATCCAACCCCTGCAGTAATGCGCGCCATTACGACTGCTCCTTTTCGTCCCATTCGTGTTGATACCTATTGCCTTCGGGAGAGCGTCCGCCACCCAACATCATCGCGCGATAGGCTTCACTGCCCATTCCGGTCATAAGACCTGCCAATTCCTGAAAATTGATCCCGTCGTTGGCGGCCAGTTTGGACGTGTAGTAGATATTCCCCCCGAGCATCAACAAACCGTTCCAATCTCTTCTAAGCACGGCGCCCCGCTGCTCTGGCGTCATTGCATATTTGTCCAAATATGCCGCTTCATCGGCGTTGAACACATCTCTGTTCTTCTGCAAACGCAAGGAAATACAGAATTGATTAAGCTGATATCCTTCGCGGCTTCGGTCCGCGTCAAACACAAATGTTCCAGGAATATCGTCATATTCTTTTTTCAAACTCATCTGTTCCTCCAACAGGCACCAAAGAAGCGCTGTGTCTCATTACCAGTTTGATCGGTGATAGGCCAATTGAAATGTTCCTTTGAGTATTGAGAAAATCTATCTAAGCATAAGATGTCAAATCACCTATTACCGACATTTTTGCTGAACTCTTGCAAAAACTCAATGAACTTGGCCTGACTGGATGTGGGCCGCCAACCTTTCCTATAGGTCAGGCCAATGTCGCGGAACTGTCCCTTCAGCGACACGTCAAGTGGCGTGATCAACCCTTGGCGTTCTTCGATGCTGACCTGATGTCGGGAGACGACAGAGATATAAGGGCCCTCGGTCAAGACCCCGCGAAGCACCGCCATGGAGGAGGATACGACACGCACAGGTGTCTTTTCGCGCCGTTCAATACCAAGCGTTTCAAATAGGTACTGTCCCGCTGGGGTTTCTTTGGGCGGGGCAATCCAAGGATAGGAAAGCGTGTCCTCCAGCGGAATGTTGCGCCGCCCTGCCAGCGGGTGGGACGGATGGGCCACAATGACCAACCCGTCCTGAAACAATACTTCTTGAACAATGTCATCGCTTGGCGGCGGAAAACGAAGTGCGCCGATCATACAGTCCAAATCACCTTCCCTGAGCGAGCGCAGGAGCTCCATATAGCGCCCATCCACGACGCGGATCTGGATCGGCGTGTTTTCTTTGACCATCGCGTTGACAGCTTTGGGTACGATCATGGTGCGTGCCAGAGGCAGGCTGCCAAGAACAAAGCTCCCCTCACCACTCCCCAAAATATGCATAATCTCTTCTATGCCTTGGCGAATTTCGGCTTGGGCAAGCTTTACCTCTTGGGCAAAAGCGCTGGCAACAGATGTGAGCGCCACACCTGAGGATCGGGCATGAAAGAGGGTGGTTTTCGCGAGTTCCTCTAACCCGCGCGCTGAGCGGTGGATCGTAGGTTGCGACAATCCCAATTGGCGTGCGGCAAGCGTAAAGCTGCCGGTGTTTGCAACGGCAATCAAAGTGCGCAGTTGAGCCGCAGTCATCAGGTTTTCTAATTCGCCCGTGCGCCGCGTGTGTTTTGCTGAGGCGGAGCGCAAATATCTCGCTCCTGTTCTGAGATGGGCAAGCGCCGTGATCACACGGCGCTGAAACAATCCGCCACATTCCGTTGCGCCAAAATTACGCCTGTCTCGGTTGACCAATGTGGCCCCGACCTCTTCTTCAAGACGCGCCAGCGCTTGCGTGGCGGCCGGTTGGGACAAATGGCAGCGATGCGCCGCCTCAGAAATCGATCCAAAGCGCACTGCTTCTAAAAAAACCCGCATGTGTTTTATGTTGGGAAGTTTGTTCACTTTTGCCGGCCCTATAGCTTTTCCTTATTAGTGCAACATATTTCGAAATAGGACTTGGGGACAAGACAGCATATACTTCACACAAATTTTGCAAACGGTGGAAATAGCTATGTCAGACAAAAAAACTGCCCTCGTGATCAGCGCGCATTCAGCTGATTTTGTGTGGCGTGCAGCCGGAGCGATCGCGCTCCATCAAGCCATGGGCTATGAGGTGACGGTCGTGTGCCTTTCTTATGGAGAACGCGGTGAAAGCGCAAAGCTCTGGAAAGAAGAGGGTATGACGCTTGAAAAAGTCAAAACTGCACGGCGCGAAGAAGCCGAAAATGCCGCGGCAGCCTTGGGTGTGAACGACATCCGGTTTTTTGATGTGGGGGATTACCCGCTGGATCTGGGACGCGACACGCAGGATCGTATGGTCGATGTGATCCGCGAAGTTCAGCCCAAATTTATGATGTCCCATTCAAGATGGGATCCCTATAACACGGATCATATGAATACGACGACCTTTGCCTTGGAATGTAGGATGATCGCACAGGCCTGGGGCCATAATCCGGGTCAGAAAGTGCTGGGTGCGCCGCAACTTTACCTCTTTGAACCCCATCAAACGGAACAGATGAACTGGAAGCCTACTGTTTTTTTAGACATTTCGGATGTCTGGGACAAAAAATGGGCAGCCATTCAATGTATGAAGGGGCAAGAGCATCTATGGAATTTTTACAAGAATGTGGCGGAAAACCGTGCCAATCATTTCCGGCGCAATTCCGGCGGACAGGCCGGCGGACGCGCGGCAAAATATGCGGAAGGGTTTGAAACGATCTTTCCAAGAACCGTGGACGAATTGGAATGAACATTCAGCCAGGCACAACAGGTCTGGTCGTTCAAGAAATTGAGCGCGCAGATCGAAAGATCATTGACGGACTGGCCGCTTGCGGCGTGTCCACTGTGCACGAAGCACAAGGGCGCAAAGGGCTTTTGGCCGATTACATGCGCCCCATCTATCCGGGTGCACGCATTGCGGGATCCGCCGTGACCATCCTTGCACCCCCATGTGACAACTGGATGATCCATGTAGCCATCGAACAATTACAGGCTGGGGATATTTTGGTATTAGGCACAATTACCCCCTCAAATGCGGGGTATTTTGGAGATCTGCTTGCAACCTCTGCGCTGGCGAGGGGATGTCGGGGATTGATCATTGATGCAGGGGTGCGTGATGTCGCAGACCTTAAAGAGATGGGGTTTCCGGTCTGGTCCAAAGCGATCTGTGCCCAAGGCACCATCAAAGAAACGCTAGGATCTGTTAATGTGCCGATCATCTGCGCAGATGAATTGATCCATCCCGGCGACATCGTTGTGGCAGATGATGATGGGGTTTGTGTTGTGCGTCGTGAAGATGGCGAAGATGTACTCGCCCAAGCTGAAGCTCGCGTTGCCAACGAAGACGCCAAACGGGCGCGGTTTGAAGCAGGTGAGCTTGGACTAGACCTTTATAATATGCGCCCTCACCTTGCCGAAAAGGGCTTGAAATATGTCTAAGGGCGTGCGCTGCATGTGGATGCGCGGGGGTACTTCCAAAGGGGGGTATTTTCTGACCGAAGATCTTCCAGACAATCAAGCTCTGCGTGATGCCTTTTTGATGCGCGCCATGGGCTCTCCAGACCCGCGCCAAATAGATGGTATGGGGGGCGCTGATCCCCTCACCTCAAAAATCGCCGTTGTGCGGAGATCCGATCGACCTGCCGTCGATGTCGATTATCTTTTTTTGCAGGTCTCTGTGGATGAACCGCTGGTGTCTGACGCGCAAAACTGCGGCAATCTTCTGGCAGGTGTTGGCCCCTTTGCGATCGCGCGCGGTCTTGTAAAAGCACAAAGCCCAACGACCGAGATCCGAATTTTCATGGAAAATACGGGGCAAATAGCCGTGGCACGCATTGAAACTCCAAATGGAGAGATCAACGAAGAAGGCAGCGCAAGCATCGATGGTGTCCCGGGGACGGCGGCTCCTATCGCGCTCACCTTTCAGGACACGGCAGGTTCCAGCTGCGGGTCGCTTTTGCCCAGCGGTCAGGCCAAAGACACCATCAATGGTGTTGATGTTACAATGATTGACAACGGAATGCCCTGCGTTGTTCTGCGCGCAGAGGATATCGGGATCACCGGTCATGAAACTCCCGCGGAGCTTGAGGGCAACACAGAGCTGCGTCAAAAGCTTGAGGCGCTGCGTCTTGCCTGCGGCCCGCTCATGAACCTTGGGGATGTGACGGAAAAAACTGTGCCCAAAATGACTATGGTATCCCGCGCGCAAAACGGCGGCGCAATTTCAACGCGAACCTTCATTCCCCATCGCTGCCATAAATCGATCGGCGTGCTGGGCGCAGTGAGCGTTGCAACCGCCTGCTTGATCCCAGAAAGTACCGCATTTGACCTCGCTCAGCGGGGCAGCGGCACAGAAAGATATCTGTCCATCGAACACCCCAGCGGAGAAATGACCGTGGTCGCAGGGCTTGACGATCAGGACAACGTAAAAACCGCCGCCATTCTAAGAACGGCGCGCAAATTGATGGACGGAGAGATTTTCGCATGACCCAGCAACAGATGGACCCAGATTGGCTTGTCTTTCACCCCAATCCCAAAAAACCCGATTTTCAATTGCCCAAAGGAGCTGTGGATGCGCATTGCCATGTCTTTGGTCCCTCACCCGAATTTCCATTTGCCCCAGAACGCAAATACACGCCCTGCAATGCGGGCAAAGAGAAACTTTTCGAACTGCGCGATTATTTGGGTTTCACGCGCAATGTGATTGTACAGGCCACCTGTCACGGCAAAGACAACCGCGCGATGATGGATGCCTGCCGCGCCTCTGGCGGATTGGCGCGCGGCGTGGCAAGTGTCGGCGCCGATATCACGAAAGAAGAGCTGAGCGACATGCATGAGGCAGGTGTCCGCGGCGTGCGGTTCAACTTTGTCAAACGGTTGGTGGATGCAACGCCGAAGTCAGTTTTTCTTGAGATTGCTGCAAAGATACAGGATTTCGGGTGGTCCACCGTAGTCTATTTCGAAGCCCAAGATCTGGAAGATTTAGAACCCTTTTTACAAGAGTTGCCGGGTATCATCGTAATCGATCACATGGGACGACCAAACGTTAAAAATGGCGCTGAACATATTGCTTTTAAAAGATTTATATCTCTTATGGAAAACAATCCCTTGATCTGGAGCAAAGTAACCTGTCCAGAACGGTTGACCATTGCGGGACCACCTTACGACGATGTTGTGCCCTTTTATCAGGCCATCGTTGATCGATTTGAGGAGCGCGTTTTATGGGGAACGGATTGGCCACATCCCAATATGAAATCCCATATGCCCGATGATGGTGCCTTGGTGGATTATATTCCACGCATTGCCCGCACCGTTCAGCAGCAGGAAAAACTATTGGTCACCAATCCTATGCGCCTTTACTGGCCCGAGTTGTGAGTCCACCGAACGGCGATATTGACAGTGGACGGATAGCATCCGACCTGCAATGATCGCCGCGACAGCCGTGATCATAACAACAGGAGGCCACGCACATGCACTATGCCCCGCAAAGTGAATCCTGCCCACTGCCGTTTTCGCCGTTCAAATCTTGCACTGTCCCTCGAGCGATTGGGTGGCTTTCAACCATTTCAAAAAACGGCACCGCCAATCTTGCCCCTTACAGCCAGTGGCAGAATTTGACTTTTGATCCACCGATGGTGATGTTTGCCGCCAATCAACTTTCTTCTGGAGAGCGCAAACATACTGTTGTGAATGCAGAAGAAACAGGGTGGTTTGTGTGGAACATGGCCACTTACGACCTGCGCGAGGCGGTGAATATATCTGCGATGGAAGTCCCCGAAGGAGAGGACGAATTTCAGCATGCCGGTGTGACAGCCCAGTCTTGCATTTCCGCACCTGGACCTCGTGTTCTTGAAAGTCCTGCGCATTTTGAATGTCGCTATCTTTCCACTCATCGTCTGCGGGGCAATTCCAACCACGGCTGGGTCGAAGTCGTCTATGGAGAAGTGATGCATATCCATGTCAATGATGACTTTCTCACGGCAGAGGGAAAAATGGATATTCCGAAAATCCGACCCCTCGCGCGGCTTGGGTATTATGATTACACCTCCGTGACAGAGGTTTTTGAAATGCAGATCCCAGGCGGAAAAGAGGCCACGCATCAAGGCTTGGAAGGCAAATCATCCCTAAAGACTTGATTTTCAAACAGGCAGGACCCATTCATGAACATTCACAAATCTTTCGAGCGCCCCACAAAATTGGCCAATTCAGATTGGTTCACAGGGCGCGTCTGGCAAGATGCCATCGTTGAGGCGCCAGAGCCTGCGCGCGTAAGGGCGCTTAAGGTAAGCTTTGAGCCCGGCGCACGGACAGCCTGGCACACACATCCACTTGGGCAAACGCTTTATGTTGTCAACGGCACAGGATTGATCGGGCTGCGCGGTGAGGCCCCAAAAGAGATTCACGCGGGCGACACGGTCTGGATCCCCCCGGGCGAAGAACATTGGCACGGCGCTGGCCCAACGCAGAGCATGACCCATATCGCTATCCAAGAAGCTCAGGGCGGACAGGTGGCCGATTGGCTTGAAAAGGTATCTGACAAAGATTACCTCGCACCGCCAAATCCCTAGCTTTGAAATTGAGCCCGTAACGCCTGATAGATTGCTGCGGTCGCCGCATTGGACAGATTGAGCGATTTTACAGCGCGATTACGCATGGGAATGTGAAAAATTCTGTCCTCCATCCCGTCCAGTATCTCTTGCGGCAAGCCAATGCTCTCACGCCCAAAAATAAGGTAGGCGTCATTGGGATAGTTTGGCACATAGAAGCTTGTCTTCCCATTCTCTTCAAAGAAATAAAGCTGGTCTCGTGCGGGGCGCCTTTGCGCCAATAAGGCTTCCCATGAGGCATATTCTGATAGAGTGACATCTTTCCAATATCTTGTCCCAGAACGCGACACCGTTCTTTCATCCAAGGAAAAGCCATATGGTTTTATCAGGATTAGTTCCAAGTCCAAAGCGACACAGGTACGCCCAATGGATCCTGTATTATGTGGAATTTCCGGATGTACGAGAACAATCTTCATGGTGACCTGTTGGTTGTGTTTATTGTGCCTTTTCTATCATTGAGGAGGTGGCGAATGATAATATTCAAGATAATAATTCACACAGTCTTGTACCCGTCGAAAACGGTCGCCCCCGAGTTTGGTCCCTCCAAACCATCGGGTCACAACAATCAAATGATCAAAAAATGACTGCCGTTCCAGCATTCTGAGGATGACGAGCCCTGCCCCCGCTTCGCCGTCATCATTCTTTAACGGCCCTGCATCTCGAAAATGGACTGCCCAAGTATTATGTGTGGCCTTCGCATATTTTTTATGCCTCTTTAGGGTTTTCAAAAACTGTTGCACCTCATCCTGCGTGGTGACCGGCGCGCCAGATACCGAATATTTGGATCCGCGGTCCACAATAATATTATCAAATAAGTTCACCGTTTGCTCCCACTTGTGCATTTTAGCTAAACCGAGCGATCTTCGCCCCTGTCCGTTCACCTGCCCCCGCCTGCTTTGACCAAAATGAACACCCGTCGCTAAGTTTCAACTCTATATACGGGCGCTCGACTCAGGGGGCGTTCCTTCAACATTGCTGTAAAATACTACGCACATCTTTAAATGGTGATCCAATCAAGCCTTATCAGCGTACTGTAAGATATAAATTTTATAACTTTCACGCGAATACGCAGCCATTAGAATGAGGTTGAGATGAGTTGTACATGTGGTCGATCACCAACAGGAAAATGTGTCGGATGGCACAAACTGTCTGAGGCTGAATACGCAGAAAAGAAAGCCGAATGGGAGGCCAAGCAATCCCAGAAAGCGGACCTAAACCAATGATCCCGCATGAGGGCTACAAACGTTTAATGCCGCGCCATGAGGTCTGCGATTGCGAAGTCTGTGCCACAAATCAGCTGGATTGGTCAAAGCTTTCCAATACCGAAAAGATGGTCAAAGCGATGATATTGAAGGCACAATTCGCGGCTGAATTAAACAGACTCTTTGATTGACACCTGCGGTGAAAAATAAAAACAGCCATTGCAGTCTTTGAAAATTAAAACGAAGGTTTGCAGGCACGTCCATGTTATTTTGAACTGATCCAAAGACAGGCCCATGACCATCAAAAATTCAACTATTCCAGCCTTTCGCAATATGGAACCGGCCGAGCGGTTAAAAGCTCTGTATGAAAAATGCCCAGCCCTTGCAGAGCAAATTTTCACCTTCACGGGGGAGACTGCGCTCAGTCTGGAGCAGGCCGATGGTATGATCGAAAACGTGGTAGGCCGATTTCAATTGCCTTTGGGCGTTGCCACAAACTTTGTCATCAATGAAAAAGAGTATTTGATCCCCATGGCAGTGGAAGAACCTTCTGTTGTCGCGGCGGCCTCTTACATGGCAAAACTGGCGCGCGATTCTGGCGGTTTTCGCGCTGCCGCAGATCGGCCTGTTATGCGCGCCCAGATACAGGTTATGGGGATTCATGATCTTTCGGAAGCGCGTAGAAAAATTCTCGAAAACAAAGAACACATCATAAAATCTGCAAATGAAAAGGACCGCACGCTTTGCGCGCTTGGCGGTGGATGTGAAGATGTAGAGGTCTACAGTTTCCCTGAAACGCCTGCCGGAGCTATGTTAATCGTACATCTTTTAGTCGATGTACGTGACGCCATGGGGGCCAATACCGTCAATACCATGGCTGAACACGTGGCCCCCCTGATCGAAAAGCTCACAGCTGGAAAAACACGTCTCCGGATCCTGTCGAATTTGGCCGACAAACGGCTTGTAAGCGCTAGCGTGACGCTCAGCGCACGGCAGTTTTCGACAAAGCAGTTTGAGGGGCAAGAGGTCGTAAAAGGCATCGTCGAAGCCTCTGCTTTTGCCGAGGTTGATCCCTATCGTGCCGCGACACACAACAAGGGCATCATGAATGGCATTGACCCTATTGTGCTCGCCACGGGAAATGACTGGCGCGCAGTAGAAGCGGGCGCCCATGCTTTTGCAGCACAGAACGGGCAGTACACGGCTTTGTCGCGATGGCGCATTGGTCCGGATCACAGCTTGACTGGCACAATAAAGCTCCCCATGGCTGTCGGTTTGGTGGGAGGCGCCACAAAAACACATCCCGCAGCCCAAGCCGCTTTGGCACTTTTAGGAGTTGAAACAGCAGGAGAACTTGCAGAGGTTATTGCAGCAGTGGGCCTTGCCCAAAATCTCGCGGCACTGCGCGCCTTGGCCAGCGAAGGGATCCAGCGAGGCCATATGGCGCTTCATGCACGCAATATCGCGCTGCAAGCAGGCGCCAGCGCCAAAGATATAGACGCCGTGGTCAACGAAATGGTCGGCGCACACGAAATTACAATTGATCATGCTTCAAAAATACTTTCCCGTCTGCATGCGCATGGGACGGACCCGCAATAGCATTTGCCCCGAAGGGTCACGTCATTAAAATTTCGTTTCTGCCGATCCCAACCTTGCTTTTCAAACATTATGAGGCGCCCAATTTTACCCCCCAGTTCGTCCTGAAGATAACGCACGCCAAACAAATGATCAGCATGGACTTGGGTGGCGACGATCCATTCCGGCGAAAGGCCTTGACTCCCGATGACGTCAATGAGACGAACGGCACTATCGCAAGTGATCCGCGCAGCTGAATAATTCATATCGAGAACACTATCGATAATGTCCGCCCCCTACCTGATACACATAACCGTGTTGCTATGGCCCTCAGTCGAGAAATTCTCTCGCTTTGGAATGACGGTTGCGGAGATGTCAGACAAACCGACTCAAGCATCAGAAGCCTCGGGAGGGTGGATTATATGACGAAATAAGAAAGCGCTACTCTTTAAGAGCAGCATCCCGGTTTAGCTCAAAGTTAATGCGGTTGGAGAGGGATCTTTGTGAAGAAGTGATTGTGAAACGACGCGTGGGTTGATGCAAACTTTTGGAGGCTGTGCAGTGGCCAAAATCGTGGCATCGCGCGTTCTATTTGTCCAAAACATTGGTGCGAATTGGCCTCTCTGGTATTCGCCATCGCTGTGTCAAATGATCACCTGAACATCCTTGTTCTTTCTGCGAAGAACTTGTTGTGCCCCCTCGCTCAAGGACGTTCAAGTCTGAAACTGTACATGACCAGTTTGTCGTTAATCGGAACGATGTTGATCGCCGCCTGATTGGTTATACAGCAAAACGGGCGCATCTGGGGTTGAAACCAGTTTATTGGGCAGCATATTCACAGCATGAACCGACGCAAAATGATCAAAACAACCGCCTTGCTGGCTGCCAGTGCAGTCATCGGCGGGATTGGTATAACCTCTCGCAAGAATAGATATTATTCAGGCCCGCGCAGCAACCATTTCGATGGCACCCGCTTTTTCAACCCCGGTGGAGAAGCGCCAAGGGGTGGGTTAGATTTTCTGAAATGGCAGTTCAATGGGAATAAGCAGAAATGGCCCGCTTCGGTTGACCTGCCTGCCAAAGCCCAACCCAGCGCACGTGAGACGGAGTTGACGATTACAATGGTTGGCCACGCGACGATGCTGATTCAAACGGCGGGTCTGAACATTCTTACCGATCCAGTCTGGTCCGATCGCGCCAGCCCAATGGCTTTTGCTGGACCGAAACGTGTCATTGCGCCAGGCATTGATTTCGCGCAATTGCCAAAGATCGACCTCGTTTTACTAAGCCATAACCACTATGATCATCTTGACCTGACCACGCTGAAATCGCTGAATGAGGCCCACTCACCGCTGATTGTCACGCCTCTGGGCAATGATGCCATAGTGCACGATGATGTGCCGTCTGCGCGAATTGAAACACGGGATTGGGATGAGGCGGTGACCTTTGGGAACATGACTGTTCATTTCGAGCCTTGCCACCACTGGTCCGCACGCGGGATAGGTGATCGGTCTATGGCTCTTTGGGCCGCGTTTGTTTTGGAGGGTCCTGCCGGAAAGATATTGCACATCGGCGACACAGGCTTTGACAGTGGCAGGCCCTATCGCCGTGTGCGGGACAAACACGGCAAGATTGGCACAGCCATCCTCCCGATTGGCGCCTATGAACCGCGTTGGTTTATGAAGGCGCAGCACCAAAACCCCGAAGAAGCTGTGGCAGGGCTGAAAATCTTGGGAGCCGATAACGCTGTTGGACATCATTGGGGAACATTCCAATTGACCGACGAGGCGCGCAACGATCCACCAGCCGCATTGGCAAAGGCATTGAAGGCCCAAGGAGTGGCAACAAAGCGGTTCGTGCCGCTCACCCCGGCACAGGTCTGGTCTCCATGACTGGTCTGCCTCGATCATGGGGGCCGGTTTGATTGTTAGCACATTGCGGGCCTCTGATCCATGGGAGCAATTTCCTCTTTCAGGGTTTTTATCTCAGAAAGCTGCAGTCGCCCCACATTACCGAACTTCTTATGGCAATCGTAATAAGTCTTGTTGGAAATGCCAGCTTTACAACATACCTTGATCTAAAGTACCGCCGACATGGCCGCCCGTACGATGTCTTTCGCACTCTTGGTGATCGTCCAAGACAGGTTTTCGGGCCATTATTGCGGTTAGCGGCCAGTCCACATGTCCAGTACAGCCGCAAGCGCAGACAAATGTTGAATGAGTTTCTGTGCTGCTCTTAGTTAAATTGCGAGATCAAGACGGGGCTTCCAGAACGGGCGGAACAGCTCGATCTTGGGGCAGCGGTTCATCACTACTTTTAGACCCGCTTCCTCAGCCAGCTTGGCCGCGCGGTCATCATAAACGCCGATTTGACCCCAAAGCACCTTAGCGCCGATTGCAATGGCCTTCTCGGTGATCATGTATAGCTCCTCTCTCGGGCGGAATACCTCGACCATATCCACAGGCCGATCAATCTCTTCAAGCGAATGAAAGACAGGAATGCCCCGAATTTCGGTCAATTTTGGGTTTGGATTCACAGGGATCATGTCATATCCGGTTTCATGCAGAACACGCAAAACGCCATAGCTAAACTTGGTCTTATCGCTACTGGCGCCCACCATCGCGATGGTTTTTACTGAACTCAAGATTTCCGCCAGATATTCAGGCGCATAATCATAAATGTGATCGATGTCAGCTTCAGGCATTTAAATCTCCTTCGGGGTCGCGATATCTGCCTTCAGCTCATGCGGCTCCAGCGGATCAAGGAAAGGGTTGCGATAAAGTTTGTCGTGGCTTTCCACGCCTATTTCCAATGTACAATCACTCACCGGACGCGCCACACAGAGCAGAACATAGCCATTGTTGATCTGACGATTATTCAATGCCACTTGCCTGCGTTGATCCACCTCGCCAGCAGTCAATTTAGCCGCGCAGGTGATGCAGCCGCCATATTTGCAGCCATAGGGCAGATCGACACCCTGTTCGCGTAAAGCGTCCAGCAACGGACGGCGGGCGTCGACCTGATAGGTCGCACCATCCCGGTTAGCGATTTTGATAATGCGGGTTTCGCTCACAGCCAGATATCGCTTGTGCAATCGCCACCGGGATAGCGGGTTTCATGGCAGCGGCTGGGACCGTTTGGTTCTTGACCAAAATCAACAACAAAATCTTCGTTGATTTTCATACCGCCGTTTTCGACATCACAGTCGATCATCAACATCACACCGCCCTGGGTGCGAATTTCAGGATAGAACTGATTGTCCCACGTCGAGAAGAGCGAGGTAGTGACATAAAGCCGTTTGCCATCAAGCGAAAGCTGATACATCTGCGGTCCGCCTGCTACTTTGACACCGTTGACTTCGGGTGCTTTACCCAAAAGCCCCCCCATCCAGACCTGCCCTGTGAGTACCGGATTGTGCGGATCAGAGATGTCATACTGGCGCATATCGCCGTGCAGCCAATTATTGAGGTAAAGGTATTTGTCGTCCATTGACACAAGTATGGCCGACATCACACCGGGCACAGGAATGGGCCATTCGGGGTGTGGTTCATTTTCCACATCAATGATTTTTTCCCATTCCCATTTCCCGGCCTCGGACTTCCAAAAGTGGATAACGTTGGAACTGAGCGCGGCACCGCAGAACCCATGTGTGCTGTCGGGATCATGCAGAAACTTTACTTCCAATGGGATCAAACCGTCTTCGCCAAGATACATCGTCTCGACCGGCACCCTTTTTTGAAAATCCCAAATATGTAGGCGGCGACCGTATTTCAGATGGCCCACTTCCTCCAGATCAAACCCTGGCATAAATGTGTTGGGTGCGGCCCATTCGGAACTGACCATCACGTTATGACGCGGCTGGTACCAAAAGTCATAACCAAACGGGATATCGCCCATTGAATTTTCCCAACGACCGACGATTTCGAATTCTTTGTTAAGATGCAAATAACCACCGGGCGCTTCGCCCTGCGCATCACCAAGGAAGGAAATGATGATCTCAGAGCCTAGGCAATGCACGGTGTGTGGGCCGCTCAAATTGGTTTTTGACTTGATCTCGGCCCCGTCAATCACCTTGTAAAGGCGTGGGGCAAACGGGTCCGTGGCGGTATCGATGACATAAATATTGTTGGACCGCACGCCTGGGACCAGTAGGTATTTACGGCTTATAGCAGCATCGTCGTGGCAAGAAGAACAGGCATTCCAGCCCATGTGATGCAATTCGTCCCCAATGCCGGGCATCTCCAAGCGATGGATGACTTGTGAATAGGTTGCGCTTTCTGGGTCGGCATCAACGGTTGCAAGGTAGTCAGGCTTCTGAATGCCGGTGCCGGTGTATATGGCAATTGTATACAAGAGTTTTTCTCTTGGCGCTTTGATCGCCTCGGCAGGGCTTGCATACCCCGGACCACAACATGCTCCATCCATCACAGTATTTCTCCCTTGAATTTGACCATATAATATCATATAATGATAATATAATTATCGCAAGGTAAAAAATATGCATCTGGAACGCCTGACATTCATCCTCGAAGTTGTCGGACAAAAGGGGGAGGCAACAGTTACTGAAATTTGCGCTCACTCAGACCTCCCCAAACCCTCGGCCTACCGGTTGGTGCAGGACCTTGTCGGTGTTGGTCTTCTGGAACCTGTGGCCCGTGGGACGTTCTCTATTGGTTCTCGCCTCAAACGGATCACTCAAAGTGATAACTCTGATCGCTTACTTTTAGAAGTGATTGCCCCCGCGCTTAAGCAAGCTGCGACACATTATGGCGCCGCATTTTTCCTGTCTCGATTACGCGGAAAATCCGTTGAAATTATCCATGTAGAAACACCTGACACGGGAGTCTCCTATCTTCATCCCGGCTTGGGAAAACGTCCCTTGCATGCCTGTTCTTGCTCCAAGGCCGTTGCCGCATTTTTGCCTGAACTACTTATGACCAGTGATATGGAAGGCCGACTACGCGCCTATACAGAATTCACTGTGACAAGTGTAGAAGACTTGGAAGCCGAGCTCGCAAGCATTCGCAAGCGCGGCTTCGCAGAATGTGTGGAAGAAATTGAACGTGGCCTATGTTCCGTCGCAGCACCACTTGCACAAAAAGGACCAGGTGCCACAATGTCCATCGGTGCGACCGGATCGGTACGGGTCTTTAATCCAGCGTTCCGCGAAAAACTTGGATCCCAGATTATCAGACTCGCACAAGATGTATCGGCAAAATTGGCTTGGGACATCGCAGGGGAGGCCAAGGTTTCGGGCGACCTGTGATCAGCCCTGCGTTAATGGCCCAGTTACAATCTCAGTTTATCCCGTACTCGCATAATGCTGTTTAGACCCAGTTTAGCAAAGTTATTGAATAAATAATCACCAGCTCATGTCATTGCGATGCGTGCGATCTATAAACTATCCAACCCTGAACATGCTACAGAAATTGTACTTGCTTAAATCATAACGAACGTGCAGCATTTAAAAATGATCGAGAGTTAAATTAGGAGTAATTCAATGAGTATTATGGTTTCTGTCGAATTTTCGCTACAAGCAGGAAAGCAAAAAGAGTTTCTAGATGTTTTAGGCAACATTTTGCCCGATACAAGAGCATATGACGGATGTATCAAAGTGGAAACCTATGCCGAAGATAATGGCTCCTCCATTATTTTGATCGAAGAATGGGAGACCAAGGAGCACCAGCAAGCATACTTCCAATGGCGCGTCGACACTGGTATGGTTAATGCAATAGGACCGTATGTTTCGGCCCCACCAGAAATCAAATATTACGAAATACGCTCTGAGTAAATTCTTGTGTCTTCGTAGCAAGCGTCATCAGTAATGCTATTAGTAGGATGCGCATGGGGGTTATACCTACCATTTCCCATCAGTCTCAGGATATTGCCTCATTATTTCTTCCGACCCTCGGTATGCAGATACAAACTGAAACATTTCGCTAATTAATGAATTTACTACTTTACCCTCTAAATCAAAAGCATCCAGTTGACGGTACACGTCTTCCTCGCTTTCCGCGATCCAGTGACAGTAGAAGAAGTCATCATTTCCACAC
>LFER01000026.1 GCA_001510135.1 Alphaproteobacteria bacterium casp-alpha6 | reverse complement strand
AATCGCCGCCGTCAAGGTCGTTTTCCCATGGTCAACGTGACCAATCGTTCCGATGTTGCAGTGCGGCTTGCTCCGCTCAAACTTTTCCTTCGCCATTGTGGCCTCCTCTAATTTCGGTTGGCAGGACATCCCTGCGCGTTTCTGTTGGCGCGGACAAATGCCCGCATCCCGTTAAGCATATTTGGACTGGATCTCTTCTGAGATGTTTTGCGGCACTGGATCATAATGATCAAAGATCATTGTAAACTGTGCACGACCAGACGACATGGAGCGCAGGTTATTGATATAACCAAACATATTGGCCAGAGGCACAAAAGCATCAATCGCGATAGCGTTCCCGCGAGATTCCTGACCTTGAACCTGCCCCCGACGAGAGGTCAGATCCCCGATTATATTTCCGGTGTATTCTTCAGGAGTTACCACTTCAACGCGCATCATCGGTTCAAGTAGTTTTGCACCTGCTTTACGCATGCCTTCGCGCATACACATCCGCGCAGCGATTTCGAAGGCAAGAACCGAGCTGTCCACGTCGTGGAATTTACCGTCGATCAAAGCCACCTTAAAGTCGATCACTGGGAAGCCGGCAAGAGGGCCGCTATCCATTACAGAATTAATACCCTTTTCCACGCCTGGGATATATTCCTTCGGCACAGACCCGCCAACAATACGGCTTTCAAAGGAATAACCTTCGCCGGGCTCGGTCGGAGAGATGATCATCTTCACCTCTGCAAACTGGCCGGATCCACCAGATTGTTTCTTGTGCGTATAAGTGTGCTCAACTTCATGGCCAATGGTCTCGCGATACGCCACTTGAGGTGCACCAATATTGGCCTCAACCTTAAATTCACGCTTCAGTCGGTCCACGAGAATATCAAGGTGCAGTTCACCCATCCCCTTCATAATCGTCTGACCACTTTCAAGATCCGTTTCAACACGGAATGAAGGATCCTCTGCCGCAAGCCTTGCCAGGCCTTGAGACATTTTCTCTTGGTCGTTTTTGGTTTTAGGTTCTACCGCGATCTCAATCACTGGATCAGGGAAGGTCATTGTTTCAAGAACAACCGGTTCTTTTGTGTCACACAGAGTGTCACCGGTTGTCGTGTCTTTCAAACCGGCAAGCGCGATGATGTCCCCAGCGAACGCTTCTTCGATCTCTTCACGGTTGTTGGAGTGCATCATCATCATCCGTCCGATGCGCTCTTTCTTGCCTTTGGTAGAGTTTAGAACACTGTCACCCTTCGACATAGTCCCAGAGTAGATACGGGTAAACGTCAAAGAACCAACGAATGGATCGTTCATAATTTTGAACGCCAAACCGGAAAACGGCATGTTGTCATCCGCACGACGCGCGACATTGCGGGTTTCCGTTTCATCACCTGGTTTGAAGCCCATGTAATCCACCACGTCAAGCGGGCTTGGCAGATAGTCGATCACAGCGTTCAAAAGTGGTTGCACGCCCTTGTTTTTAAATGCCGAGCCACAGAGGATCGGGATAAATTTAATCGCCAAGGTACCCTTGCGGATCAGGCTGCGAAGTGCCTCAATATCTGGCTCTTCCCCTTCAAGGTAAGCCATCATCGCATCGTCGTCCATTTCGACAGCTGTCTCGATGAGCTTGCCGCGCCATTCATCTGCCGAGGCTTTCAAACTGTCGCGGATTGGCCGGCGTTCCCACGTTGCTCCAAGATCTTCTCCGACCCACACCCATTCTTCCATGGTTATAAGATCAACGATCCCTTCGAGCTCATTTTCCGCGCCAATTGGAATTTGGATCGGGGCTGGAGTCGCACCGGTGCGGTCTTGGATCATACGTACACAGTTGAAAAAGTCTGCGCCGATTTTGTCCATTTTGTTCACAAAAACGATGCGTGGAACTTTGTAACGGTCCGCTTGACGCCACACGGTTTCAGTTTGCGGTTCAACACCGGCGTTCGCATCAAGAACCGCCACAGCTCCATCAAGAACCGCAAGGGAGCGTTCAACTTCAATTGTGAAATCAACGTGACCAGGCGTATCGATGATATTCAAACGGTGCTTTGGCGTCTGCGCTTCTTCACCGTCCTCTGTACGTTCCCAGAACGTTGTGGTCGCTGCAGAGGTGATGGTAATACCGCGCTCTTGCTCTTGTTCCATCCAGTCCATTGTTGCAGCGCCGTCATGCACTTCACCAATGTTGTGAGATTTACCGGTATAGTAAAGAATGCGTTCGGAGCAGGTGGTTTTACCTGCATCGATATGCGCCATAATACCGAAGTTACGATATTCTTTGAGATTATACTCGCGTGCCATGTCTCTGCTGCCCTATCTTTAGATTACCAGCGGTAATGGCTGAATGCTTTGTTTGCATCGGCCATTTTATGAGTATCTTCCCGCTTTTTGACAGCCGATCCGCGTGAATTCACGGCATCCAGCAGTTCTGCAGCAAGACGTTCTTCCATCGTGTTTTCATTGCGGCCACGTGAAGCGTTAATCAACCAACGGATGGCCAAAGCTTCGCGACGTTCTGGCCGAACTTCGACAGGCACCTGATAGGTGGCACCACCGACACGACGAGAACGAACTTCTACTGACGGCTTGATATTATCCAGAGCCTCATGAAATACCTCAACGGGCGCACGCTTGATCTTGTTCTCAACGCGATCCAAAGCGTTGTAAACAATCCGCTCTGCGACAGACTTTTTACCGTCAATCATCAGGTTGTTCATAAATTTAGAAAGAACCCGATCACCATATTTGGCGTCAGGCAGTACTTCACGCTTTTCAGCTGAGTGACGGCGGGACATGTCTCTACCTCTTACTTAGGACGCTTAGCGCCATATTTCGAACGGCGTTGCTTCCGATCTTTGACACCTTGCGTATCAAGAACACCGCGCAGGATGTGATAGCGCACACCAGGAAGGTCTTTCACACGACCGCCACGGATCAGAACCACAGAGTGCTCCTGCAGATTGTGCTTTTCACCGGGGATGTAGCTGATGACCTCAAAGCCATTCGTCAGGCGCACTTTGGCCACTTTACGCATAGCTGAGTTTGGTTTCTTTGGAGTCGTTGTGTAAACACGTGTGCAGACGCCGCGCTTTTGCGGACATTCCTGCAAGTGCATCGACTTGGATCTTTTCACTTTGGGCTGCCGCGGCTTGCGGATCAGCTGCTGGATCGTTGGCATTCCGGTTATTCCCCGTTCGCTCATTCATGTCAGTGTGCAAAAGCAGGTATTGCACGTTACGTTCAAACGCTTCACCAAGCGGCAAAGCAGAAACACCGCATGCGTTCCTGTCCTGCGGAACGACGCGGCGGGTTTACAGAGGATCGGAGCAATGCCCGGATCGTGACCACTTCAATTCTGAGATCGCAAGAGGAAACCCCCTCACGAGATAGCGAGCGTATAGGGGGAGTCGATGCGCTTGTCAACAGCGTGCGTGTGCAATCTATATAACACAAAATAAAAAGGAATTTAGTTAACCGCTTGCACCCTTTTGAGGCAAATGTTCAAGTGAACACAGGCAAAGGATCATATACCCGAATGATGCAAGTGATTGGCATATGCAGATTTTCCTACCCAGCGGAGGGGGGGGTTCAACGAGAGCATAAAAGTCTCGAAGAACGACGCGCTTACCTTTATGACCCTATGCGCCTCAATGTGCGCTTTAACTGCTTGGAAACACTTACTTTACCTTCTATACGCGCGCAATCGGACGCAGACTTCACCTTTGCAATCCTGATCGGTGATAGCCTCCCTGAGGCCGCAAAGGACCGGCTGAAAACACTGACCGCTGATATTCCGCAAGTGCAGATCATAGAACGCGAAAGCGGACCCTACCGACAAATTACGCAAGAGGTCATTGACAGCCTGCGGTTGCCAGATGCAGAGCTATGTGCCCAATTTCGTCTCGATGATGATGACGCGGTCGGTTTGCAGTTTGTCGAAGATATTCGAACCGTGACAGAAAAATCTTCAGGACTTTTAGATTTTGGCGGTAAAATGGCCGTTGATTTTAGCACCGGTTTCGCAGTTAGACCCGGAAAAGACGGGCTTCGCGCAGCGCTATTGCATCAACAGCTGTGGACGCCGGGGCTTGCCATCGTTATGCGCCCGCATTCTAAACGCAGTATCCTAAATTACGGTCACCACAAACTGCATCAGGAAATGCCGACTGTTACAATTCCTGATAAGAATATGTTTGTACGCAGCTTTCATGGGGACAATGACTCTCTCGCCGTACGAATTGGCGCGACGTATGACTATCAATCATTAGATGAGTTCACTGTCCAATACTTCAAAGAGACCTTCAACATTGATAATGACGCGGTCAAAGCGGCTTGGTCTGACGATTGAGCCTATTTTCCCGCCACATCATGTAGAGCCCTGAAAAAATAATCACTGCTGCCCCCAAAAGCGTGTAACCGTCAGGAAAATGATCAAACACCAGATATCCAATCAGCAAGGCCCATAAAAGACCCGTGTACCGAAACGGAGCGACAAACGAAATATCTCCACTCCGCATCACAAGAACGCTTAACCAATACGCAAGACTGACAAGTCCTGCAGCTAGGAAAATTAACTTAACTTCGCCCACCGTCACTGGCACCCAGTCTGTCCAGAGCAAGGCTATTGAGGAATATAGCAGAATTCCAATCGTATTAAAAAAGGTCACAAGCAGCGAAGGCACGTTACGGCTGATACGCCGAGTGATGAGATCGCGAATAGCCACGCATAAAACGGCACCGACCCCAAAGTAGGAATAAAGTCCAAATCCTTCGGTACCAGGCCGCAAAATAAGACCCATCCCTAAAAACCCGATCACAATGGCAGAAACACGTCGCCACCCCATTTTTTCATTGAAAAACAGCGCTGCTCCCACAGCGATGATCAAAGGCAAAAACTGCAGGATTGCCGTCAAGTTTGCCAAAGGCATGTGAAACAGCGCTGTCAAAAACAAATAGGACGCACAAATATCACACAGAGAACGTATGACAACGAGGGTCCAATCTTTGGCACTGAGCGAGAATTTCCAAGCATTGAAATACTGACAAAGTCCCCCGACAAAACAGACTGTCAGAATACCCCGAAGAAACATGACTTCAAACAATGGCAATCGTTCGCCTAACAGTTTAACTGCCGTATCGTTAAAGACGAAGGCGGCCATGCTCGCAATCATCAAAACCGAACCACGTAAATTTTCTGACATAGGACCTCAATAGGTCAAAAAGAATGAACCAGACTATCCTTATCCGCAGGTTCCGAGATTGCAAAGAAAAGAATTATTTAAGAGGTCCGTGCGCCTTTAAATCACAAAATGCATGGCGTTATCATAAGGGTCGGCCTTTCAAACAGCTTTTTGTGACGCGATAGTGTCTGAAATTTCAGAGAGTATTCCATTATATATTATTACTATTCTTTCGTATTAAATACAAATCTAAAGTACTATTAAATAACGGAACTCGCACTACCTGAAACATGAAGGTCATAAAATCCATTTTTTGTTTGATGACCGCCCTAAGCCTCCCGGCTTGCGGCGCAGGGTCTTTGATTGAAAATCCGGACAGGCCAACGTCCCAGTCAACGGCAACGACTGTTCCACAGGGCAACAGTCCACTTTATGCAAAGCTGACCGACAAGCGGCCTGAAAAACGGGTAATCGCGGTCACATCCGTCAGCGCCAATAGCGATAATCTGACCGGCTCAATCATTCAGGAAACTACAGGCCACCGTGTCATCGGGGAATTGAATATGGAAAGCGGGGCGATTTCATTTCCTTACACACCACAAAGCCAAAGTATCTTTATGGATCCAGACGGCTATGACAAACAGCTTTAGCTTTGGGACGGATCGCTTGACGGTATGAGTCTAAAGGGTTTGTCCGACAACGCTGCATTTGATTATGTTGACGGACTTTGGGGTTATTTCGGTCTGTGGTCCTCAGAGCACCGCATCAGACATGTAAAACTTTTCGGGTTTGCGACCCTGCCAAAGGACATGCCCACCAAAAGCAACGCGCAATATAAAGGTATCGCCAATGGGGATCTTTTGTATCAAGGCAAAGAACACCTTCTCAAAAACGGGGTCGCGCTGGTCAATGTGGATTTCAAAAATCACACCGTGACTGCGCGTTTTGATAAGTTCCGCGACACTGATATCCGCGTGACGCTTAAAGATATGAAAATCGATCAATCCGCGTTTTCCGGAGGGACCCATGACATAACCCTTGACGGTCAAACCATTACTCTGGGCGATAAGATGTCAGCAAAATCCATGGGTCAATTTTATGGCTATGACGCAGAAAAAGGCATCCCCGATGAACTTGGCGGCGGCCTTATCACGACCGGCACTGAGGGCACATTGGCCATACTATATCTGGCGGATTAAATGTTTGGATTTAAAAAAATTCGCAATTTTTTGATGGCAGACATTGTCTCTGATTTGCAAACAAAGCTGTCTGATCGTCCTTCATCTGAAACCGCAACCCTTAGCGGCGATGCAAATGGGTTGTTACTTTTGGATCAGATCCCAATGCGCTGGTTGAAGAAGATCGCATACTTTCCAACGGCAAAAGCTCGGTTCAGGTCGATTTTGGGACGGGAAAAGTTGACGCATCTCTGGACGGGTTTGTGGTGATTGATTGGTTCGGCAGCGGAAAACACAAAATCATTGAAAGAGAGACAGAGATTGACCTTGGCACGACCACAAGCTCACATTCAAAAGGGCATTGCTGTGGATGTGACAGCGACAAGAAAATTCTGTAAGATGTAGGGGCATCTTGTCCGTTTCTGGGGACAATGAAACAGGCGGCGACGCCAATTACACGGCAAACGGATAGGACATTTATTTATAAAAAAACCCGGCCACTTGGCCGGGTTTTGCTTTTGTTGTCAGTGAGTTCAGTTGTTTTCTGGAAGATCAACCAGAGTGTCTTCGACGGGATCATTCGTCGAAAAAACGCCTGCGTCAGGGGCTGCCAATGCGGCCGCCGCGGCTGCTTCTTCGCGACGGGCTTCGATAACCACATTGTCGCGCTCTCCCGCAATACGGCGTACGCGTTGGGTGGCCCCGCCCGTCCCCGCAGGGATAAGGCGACCAACGATTACATTTTCCTTAAGACCAACAAGTTTGTCTCTCTTGCCCTGAACGGAGGCTTCAGTGAGAACGCGGGTCGTTTCCTGGAAGGATGCCGCCGAGATGAAGGAACGGGTTTGCAGCGATGCTTTGGTGATGCCCAGAAGGATTGGTTCACCCTGTGCCGGGCGTCCACCTTTGGAAATCGACTTTTCATTCGCAGCGTCAAATTCCGCCTTGTCGACATGTTCGCCTTTCAGAAGCGTGGTATCCCCACTGTCGGAAATTTCCCATTTCTGCAACATTTGGCGCACGATCACTTCGATGTGCTTGTCATTGATCTTCACACCTTGCAGGCGATACACGTCCTGCACTTCGTTGATCATGTAATTGGCAAGCGCCTCAATGCCCATGATAGCAAGAATATCGTGCGGCGCAGGGTTGCCATCCATGATATAGTCGCCTTTTTGGACGTAATCACCTTCGACCACTGGAATGTGCTTGCCTTTTGGCACCATGTATTCCACTGGCTCCAGACTTTCATCAGAAGGTTCGATACTGATGCGGCGTTTGTTCTTATAGTCCCGTCCAAAGCGCACATAGCCATCGACTTCGGCGATGATCGCGTGATCTTTGGGGCGACGCGCCTCAAAGAGTTCCGCAACCCGCGGCAGACCACCCGTGATGTCCTTGGTTTTTGCACCTTCACGCGGGATACGCGCAACAACATCGCCTGCAGAAATGCTTTGCCCATCTTCGACAGACAGGATCGCATCTACAGACATAGGATATGTAATCGGATTTCCGTTTGCCCCACGAACAGGTTCGCCATTTTCATCCACCAGAATAATCTCGGGTTTCAGTTCATTGCCTTTGGGTGCAGCACGCCAATCGGTTACGATTTTCTGTGTCATACCCGTTGCATCGTCCGTTTCATCACGCACGGCAATCCCGCTGACCAAATCAACATATTTAACCGTGCCGCTTTGTTCTGCAATGATGGGCAATGTATAGGGGTCCCATTCAAAGAGCTTATCGCCCCTCGAAATTTTGGATTTCTCTGTAACAAAGAGTTTTGACCCGTAGCCCAATTTATGGCTGGCGCGTTCTTCGCCATGTTCATCCACAATGCGAAGCTTCATGTTACGCCCCATGACGAGCGTTTCTCCATTGGCATTCTTCAATGTGTTTGCATTTTCAAAGACAATAACACCTTCTTGGCTTGCTTCGAGGAAGGATTGCTGCCCCCCTTGCGCAACCCCGCCAATGTGGAAGGTGCGCATGGTCAGCTGCGTTCCGGGCTCACCGATGGATTGCGCCGCGATGATACCCACTGCTTCACCAATATTGACGATTGTCCCACGTGCAAGGTCACGACCATAACACATCGAACAGACGCCTTCTTCGGCCTCGCAGGTAAGCGGGCTTCTAATCCGTGCAGATTGAAGGCCGGCGGCCTCTATCGCATCTGCCATCAATTCGTCGATCAGATCCCCTTTCGCTACTATCACTTCGTCAGTTCCTGGGCGCAAAATATCGTCGGCAGCGACCCGACCAAGAACACGTTCGGAAAGCGAAGATACAACCTCTCCATCACTGACAGAGGTCTCGGCAAGGATTGCATTTTTCGTACCACAATCGCGCAGTCTGACAATACAATCCTGCGCGACATCCACCAGACGGCGGGTGAGGTAACCAGAGTTTGCAGTTTTCAAAGCCGTATCAGAAAGACCTTTACGCGCCCCGTGTGTCGAGTTGAAATACTCAAGCACCGTCAAACCTTCTTTAAAGTTCGAAATAATCGGGGTTTCGATGATGTCACCGTTTGGCTTGGACATAAGGCCACGCATACCGCCCAGCTGTTTCATCTGCGTGACAGAGCCCCGCGCGCCTGAATGGGCCATCATATAGACACTGTTGGGTTCCAATTCAGCACCGGCTTCATTCGTTTTGGGCGCCGAAATCGTGCTCATCATCGCATCCGTAACTTTGTCGTTACATTTTGACCATGCATCCACAACTTTGTTGTATTTTTCGCCCTGAGTGATCAGACCGTCCATATACTGCTGTTCAAAGTCTTTCACCTGATCGCGCGTTGCATCCACAATGCCCCATTTATCGTCAGGAACAACCATGTCATCTTTGCCAAACGAGATCCCCGCCTTAAAGGCTTCGCGGAACCCCATAGACATGATCTGATCACAAAAAATCACGGATTCTTTCTGACCACAGTAGCGGTAAACGGTGTCGATGACACGCTGAACATCTTTTTTACGCAGCAAGTTGTTGACAAGATCAAACGGAGCCTTTGCGTTCTTCGGAAGAAGCGCACCGATTAACACACGGCCTGGCGTCGTTTCATAGCGTTTGAAAACTTCGCTGCCATGTTCGTCAATCTGAGGGATACGAGCCGTAACTTTGGCATGCAAATGGACATGCCCGCTATCCAGCGCGTATTGTACCTCTTCAATTGAACTAAAGGTCATGCCCTCACCGGTCATGCCTTCCCGCATGATAGTCGTGTAATAAAGCCCAAGGATCATGTCCTGAGACGGAACGATAATCGGCGCACCGTTTGCAGGTGACAGGACGTTATTGGTGGACATCATCAAAACCCGCGCCTCCAGTTGGGCCTCAAGGCTCAACGGCACGTGCACAGCCATCTGGTCACCGTCAAAATCCGCGTTAAACGCAGAACAGACCAGAGGGTGCAGCTGGATCGCCTTGCCTTCGATAAGAACGGGTTCAAACGCCTGAATGCCCAGACGGTGCAATGTCGGTGCACGGTTGAGCATCACAGGATGTTCACGGATCACTTCATCCAAGATATCCCAAACTTCAGGACGTTCTTTTTCGACCAACTTCTTGGCCTGTTTTACAGTGCTTGATAGGCCTTTGGCCTCAAGGCGGCTGTAAATAAATGGTTTAAACAGTTCGAGCGCCATCTTTTTGGGCAAACCGCATTGATGCAGTTTTAATTCAGGTCCTGTCACGATCACCGAACGACCGGAAAAGTCGACACGTTTTCCCAAAAGGTTTTGACGGAACCGGCCCTGTTTGCCTTTGAGCATATCGGACAGCGATTTCAATGGACGTTTATTCGCCCCTGTGATCACACGGCCCCGACGTCCATTGTCGAACAACGCATCCACAGATTCCTGAAGCATCCGCTTTTCGTTACGCACGATGATATCGGGCGCGCGCAATTCGATCAGGCGCTTCAGGCGGTTGTTACGGTTGATCACCCGACGATAAAGGTCGTTCAGATCTGATGTCGCAAAGCGGCCTCCATCCAATGGCACTAAGGGGCGCAGCTCTGGTGGAATGACCGGTACAACCGTCAGGATCATCCATTCCGGCCGGTTGCCAGACTCCAAAAAGCTTTCGACAACTTTAAGCCGTTTGATGATTTTCTTGGGCTTCAATTCACCGGTGGCTTCTTTAAGTTCAGCGCGCAGCTGTTCTGCTTCTGCCTCCAGATCGATGGCTGCAAGCATTTCACGGATCGCCTCAGCACCGATATTGGCAGTGAATGCATCCATGCCATAGGTGTCTTGCGCGTCCATAAATTCTTCTTCGCTCATCATCTGCCCGTAGGACAGATCCGTAAGACCGGGTTCAATCACCACATAGTTTTCGAAATAAAGAACGCGTTCGAGATCGCGCAGCGTCATGTCAAGCATAAGACCGATACGCGACGGAAGTGATTTCAAAAACCAGATATGTGCCACGGGTGAAGCCAATTCGATATGGCCCATGCGCTCGCGGCGCACTTTCTGAAGGGTGACTTCAACACCGCATTTTTCACAGACAACACCACGATATTTCATCCGCTTATATTTGCCACAAAGGCATTCATAATCCTTTGTAGGACCAAAAATACGCGCGCAGAACAATCCGTCACGTTCAGGTTTAAACGTACGATAATTGATCGTTTCAGGTTTTTTGATTTCGCCGAAAGACCACGATAAAATCCGCTCCGGACTTGCCAATGACACTTTGATTTCGTCAAAGACCTTAGGAGAGGTCATTGGATTAAAAGGGTTATTTGTAAGTTCCTGGTTCATTTTGATTTCCTCAAATTAGGGACGAAGGGGGGATCACTAGGCGAAGGCCTAGTGATCTTCCTCCGCGTCCAGGAGTTCCATATTCAGGCCAAGGCCGCGGACTTCTTTGACAAGCACGTTAAAGCTTTCGGGCACGCCCGCTTCAAAGTTATCATCGCCTTTGACAATCGATTCATAGACTTTCGTCCGGCCTGCGACGTCATCAGATTTAACAGTGAGCATTTCCTGCAGCGTGTAAGCTGCGCCATAGGCTTCGAGCGCCCAGACTTCCATTTCACCAAAACGCTGACCACCAAACTGGGCTTTACCACCAAGCGGCTGCTGTGTGACAAGGCTGTAAGGACCGGTAGAACGCGCGTGGATTTTATCGTCCACAAGGTGATGCAGTTTAAGCAGGTATTTCACGCCAACTGTCACCGGACGGCTGAACTGTTCACCCGTACGTCCATCAAACAGGATCGACTGACCCGATGTGTCAAATCCAGCCCGCATCAGCGCATCATTGACATCACCTTCCTTAGCGCCATCAAAAACCGGTGTCGCGATGGGCACGCCATTGATAACGTTGGTCGCCGCCTCGATAAGAGCGTCTTCCGACATATCACCGATACCACCTTCATAGGCTGCATCGCCATAAGCAAGCTGCATCGCTTCGCGCACAGGCGTCAAATCCCCTGAGCGACGATAGTCCTGAAGCGCTTCATCGATCTTGAGACCCAATCCGCGGGCAGCCCAGCCCATGTGAGTTTCAAGAATCTGTCCCACGTTCATCCGTGACGGCACCCCAAGAGGGTTCAGGCAGAAATCAACCGGCGTTCCGTCGGCAAGGAAAGGCATGTCTTCCATTGGGACGACTTTTGAAATCACCCCTTTGTTTCCATGACGTCCAGCCATTTTATCACCGGGCTGAAGTTTGCGTTTCACTGCAATGAAGACTTTGACCATTTTCATGACCCCGGGTGGAAGATCATCCCCGCGGCGGACTTTTTCAACTTTGTCTTCAAAACGGGCATCCAGCGTGCGTTTTTGCGTTTCATATTGATCATGAAGCGCTTCGACGATCTGTGCGTCCCCTTCATCTGCAATCGCCAATTGCCACCACTGACCTTTGGACAGCATGCTGAGCAAATCTTCGTCGATGGTCGAATTGGGTTTAACACCCTTTGGACCTTTGACGGCTGTTTTACCCATGATCAGTGTTTTCAACCGCGCATAGATATTGCGATCCAAAATCGCCAATTCGTCATCGCGATCTCGCGCCAGACGTTCGACTTCTTCGCGTTCGATCTGAAGCGCACGCTCGTCTTTTTCAACACCATGGCGGTTAAAGACACGCACTTCCACGACAGTTCCAAAGTCACCCGGTTTCACGCGCAAGGAGGTATCACGCACATCAGAGGCTTTTTCCCCAAAAATGGCGCGCAGAAGTTTTTCTTCCGGCGTCATCGGGCTTTCGCCTTTGGGCGTAATTTTACCCACAAGGATATCACCCGGCTCCACGTCAGCACCAATATAAACGATGCCAGCTTCGTCCAGATTGCGCAGTGCTTCTTCACCCACATTGGGAATATCGCGCGTGATTTCCTCTGGGCCAAGCTTTGTATCGCGTGCGGCGACTTCAAACTCTTCTATATGAACCGACGTAAAGACATCATCACGCGCAACACGCTCTGAAATCAGGATCGAGTCTTCATAGTTGTATCCGTTCCACGGCATAAATGCGACAACGACGTTCTTACCAAGTGCCAATTCCCCAAGGTCGGTAGACGGCCCGTCGGCAATCACCTCTCCTTTGGAAACCTGCTGGCCCACTTTCACCAACGGACGTTGGTTAATGCAGGTGTTCTGGTTCGAACGCTGGAATTTGCGCATGCTGTAGATGTCCACGCCTGCATCGCCGATTTCAAGATCTTCTGTCACTCGGATCACGATACGCTGCGCATCCACTTGGTCAATCACACCAGCGCGTTTGGCCATAATCGCAGAGCCAGAGTCGCGCGCAACAACACCTTCGATCCCCGTTCCCACAAGCGGCGCTTCTGCGCGCAGCAATGGCACGGCTTGACGCTGCATGTTGGATCCCATCAAAGCACGGTTCGCGTCATCATTTTCAAGGAATGGAATGAGTGATGCCGCCACAGAGACGAGCTGTTTTGGGCTAACGTCAATAAGATCAACGCTTTCGCGCGGTGCCAGTGTGTAATCGCCGGATTGACGGGTGCTGACGAGTTCGTTTTCAAACCGGCCTTCACTATCCAATTTAGCATTTGCCTGAGCGACCGTGTGGCGCATTTCTTCGGTCGCGGACATGTAATGCACTTCGTCTGTGACCTTTGCATCCTTTACGATCCGGTAAGGCGTTTCAATAAACCCATATTTATTGACACGGGCAAAAGTAGCCAAAGAGTTAATCAACCCGATATTTGGCCCTTCTGGTGTTTCGATCGGACACATACGACCATAATGCGTCGCATGAACGTCACGCACCTCAAAGCCCGCGCGTTCCCGGGTCAAACCTCCTGGCCCAAGCGCAGACAAACGCCGTTTATGTGTCACTTCGGACAGTGGATTTGTTTGGTCCATGAACTGCGAAAGCTGGCTTGAACCAAAGAATTCACGCACTGCAGCTGCGGCCGGTTTGGCGTTGATAAGATCCTGCGGCATGACCGTATCAATCTCAACAGAGGACATGCGTTCCTTGATCGCGCGCTCCATGCGCAAAAGACCGACACGATACTGGTTTTCCATAAGTTCGCCGACCGAGCGCACACGACGGTTGCCGAGGTGGTCAATATCGTCCACTTCGCCTTTGCCATCGCGCAATTCCACCAAGGCTTTGATGCAGGCGACGATGTCTTCTTTGCGCAGCGTGCGCTGTGTGTCTTCGGCATCAAGTGCAAGACGCATGTTCATTTTCACACGACCAACGGCAGACAGGTCGTAACGTTCGCTGTCAAAAAAGAGTGTATCAAACAGCGCAGAAGCCGCCTCAACCGTAGGGGGCTCACCAGGACGCATAACGCGATAAATATCCATAAGCGCGGTTTCGCGGCTCATGTTTTTGTCTTGCGCCATTGTCGTGCGGATGTAGGGGCCGACATTCACATTGTCGATATCCAGAACAGGAATATCCGTGAAACCGGCATCTAGCAGATCTTTGATCGTTCCGCCGACCATTGCGCCGTCTTTGTCATATTCCAGCGTAAGTTCATCGCCGGCTTCTACATAGATTGCACCAGTTTCCTCATTAATCATATCCTTGGCGGCAAATTTCCCGACAATATGGTCAAACGGGACCAGCAGGTCGCTGACTTTGCCTTCGTCGATCAAAGTTTTGACCGCACGAGGAGTAATTTTCTTTCCCGCCTCAGCAATCACATTGCCAGTCGCCGCATCAATCAAATCATACTGCGGCCGCGTTCCACGAACACGTTCTGGGAAAAATTTTGTGACCCAGCCTTCATGCTTGCGGAACGCAAAATTTACGGTGTCAAAATACGCATCCATAATACCTTCTTGATCCATGCCCAGCGCGTAGAGAAGTGTTGTCACCGGCAATTTCCGACGCCGGTCGATACGCGCAAAAACGACATCTTTCGCATCAAATTCAAAATCAAGCCAAGAGCCGCGATACGGAATGATACGACATGCAAAAAGCAATTTTCCCGAGCTATGCGTTTTGCCTTTGTCGTGGTCGAAAAATACACCAGGTGAACGATGCATTTGTGACACAACCACACGTTCTGTTCCGTTCACGACAAACGTACCGTTCGGCGTCATCAAGGGCATATCACCCATGAAAACATCCTGCTCTTTGATATCTTTGACCGATTTCGCTCCGGTGTCTTCGTCAATATCAAAAACGATCAAACGCAATGTCACCTTCAAAGGTGCGCTGTAGGTCATATCGCGTTGCTGACACTCTTCAACGTCATATTTTGGCTTTTCCAACTCATAGCCAACAAATTCCAAAATAGATGTCTCGTTGAAATCCTTAATCGGAAAAACAGACTGGAAAACGCCCTTGATGCCTTCACCATCCAGAGGTTCTGGTGCATCACCGGACTGCAAGAATAAATCATAAGAAGACTTTTGAACCTCAATCAGGTTCGGCATCTCTAGGACTTCACGAATTTTGCCGTAATATCTACGTGGACGCTTTTGGCCAATATAGCTTTGAGCCATGGTCAATATCACCTTTCATTTTCTCATCGGTTGCATGCACCGTCGGGTACCGGACATGCCCCCTTAAGAGACAGCCAAATCTGATCAATTCCTGGCTTTCTTCCCGACGAAAGCCGCCCGATCGTTTCATCTGGCCAAAGAAGGCTTTTCAAAAAGCCTCATTAAGACAGATATGGCCAAGAGCAGTCTCCTGCTCTTAGCCTTATTTTTTCAAGCAATCACAAAGATGTGATTACTTGAGTTCAACCTCTGCGCCAGCTGCTTCGAGCTTGCTCTTGATGTCTTCTGCCTCTGCTTTGTCGACACCTTCTTTGACAGCTTTGCCGCCCGCATCGACCAATTCTTTGGCTTCTTTCAGGCCAAGGCCTGTGATTGCGCGAACTTCTTTGATGACGTTGATTTTTGAGGCGCCTGCAGATTTCAGGATGACATCAAATTCAGACTGCTCTTCCGCAGCCGCGCCACCGGCATCCCCACCTGCAGGAGCTGCCATCATGACAGCACCACCAGCAGCTGGTTCAATACCATATTCGTCTTTCAAGATAGTTTTCAGTTCTTGTGCTTCAAGCAGAGTAAGACCTACAATCTCTTCTGCCAGTTTTTTCAGATCAGCCATTTTAGACTCTTTCCGTATTAAGTTTCTGTTCCAACGTAAGGCTTATGCCCCACACAGTTCATCGTTTGCTTTATGCAGCAGCCTTGTCTTCAATAGTCGACAAGATGCCCGCGATGTTCGAAGCAGGTGCGCCAATTGCGCCAGCGATATTCGCAGCAGGTGCCACAATGCAGCCCACGATAGAAGCAATAAGCTCCTCGCGAGATGGCATTTTGGACACGGCTTCAACGCCAGCACGGTCAAGAATATTCTCACCCATTGCACCACCGAGAATTTCGAATTTCGAATTCCCTTTCGCAAAGTCCTCAGACACTTTGGCGGCAGCCACTGGGTCTTCGGAATAGGTAAGAACGGTCATTCCCTCCAAAAGGTGAGACATGCCTTCGCATGGCTTACCCTGCAGAGCGATTTTGGCGAGCCTATTTTTGGCAACACGTACTGAACACTCAGCCTCTCGGGCACGCGCGCGCAGTTCCTGCATTTCAGCAACTGTCAGGCCTGTGTAGTGAGCAACCACCACCACGCCAGAGCTTTCAAAGATTTGACCGAGTTCCTCGACCACTTTCTCTTTTTGTGCTCTATCCACAGTTTTACTCCAATTTTGGGGATTTCTCCCCGGCTCAAGTTTGCTGCCTCAAAAAAGGCAACGTTCGGGTCCAATTTCAGGGTCCCGAGGCCAAAATCACCCACAGAGTGCCTGCGGCAGAATTTTTTCTCGTTTCCCATCTCAGGAAGGACTTATGAGGCTTCCCTCACCCTCCGTCTCGGACAGTGCAAAACCACAAAGGCTTTGCCATTTACGCCCAACCAGATCTCTCAGGTTAGGCGCAATTCTTATTGCTCTGAGGCGTTTGCAACATCGACAGACACGCCTGCGCCCATCGTAGAACTCAGAGAGATTTTTTTCAGATAGGCGCCTTTTGCACCCGTTGGTTTTGCTCTTGCCACGGCAGATACGAAAGCACGAATATTTTGGACCAACTTGTCAGCATCAAAAGATGCTTTTCCAACGCCGGCATGCACAACGCCGCCTTTTTCTGCTTTGAACTGGACTTCACCACCTTTGGCGGCTTTTACCGCTTCCGCCACATCCATCGTCACGGTGCCCACTTTGGGGTTCGGCATCAGGTTGCGCGGACCAAGCACCTTTCCAAGACGTCCAACGATGGGCATCATATCAGGGGTTGCAATGCAGCGGTCAAATTCAATTTTTCCGCCCTGAACAATTTGCATCAGGTCCTCTGCGCCGACGATGTCCGCACCTGCCGCCTTGGCTTCATCCGCCTTGGCATCGCGTGCAAACACGGCAACACGCACGTCTTTACCGGTCCCATTAGGAAGCCCGACTACCCCACGCACCATTTGATCTGCGTGACGCGTATCAACACCGAGGTTCATTGCGATTTCGATCGTCTCATCGAATTTCGCTGTCGCGTTCGCCTTAAGGAGAGACACCGCATCTTCAACACTCAAACTGTCTTTGCCCGCCATCGCGGCGCGGATCGCTTTTGTTCTTTTACCAAGCTTTGCCATGTTACTTCACCTCGATGCCCATTGAGCGTGCAGAGCCCAAGATGATCTGCATTGCGGCTTCCACGCTGTTCGCGTTGAGGTCTTTCATCTTGGCCTCCGCAATTTCGCGCACTTGCGCAACGCTGACAGATCCCGCAGTTTCACGACCCGGCGCTTTTGCGCCCGATTTCAGCTTTGCAGCCTTTTTGATGTAATATGACGCAGGTGGCGTTTTGATTTCCATCGTGAAGGATTTATCCTGAAAATACTGGATAATCGTTGGGCAAGGCGCACCGGCCTCCATATCGCCCGTCTTCGCGTTGAACGCTTTACAGAATTCCATGATATTTATCCCGCGCTGACCCAATGCCGGACCTACGGGGGGGGACGGGTTCGCCTGACCTGCAGGGATCTGCAGCTTCAGCGTGCCTACCAGTTTCTTGGCCATTTGGCCTCTCCTTTTTCTCAACAGCCCTCTGACGCGTCAGAGCAGCTTTTTGTTGGCGTGGTCCGGATTGATGACCGCGGTCACCTTGCCTCCCACTTCGCACACTCAGGTCTGCTTTGTGACCTGAGTATATTCGAGTTCGACCGGCGTTTCGCGGCCAAAAATTGATACGGTCACCTTCAGGCGCTGGTTTTGCTCATCCACACCCTCAACGAGAGCGTCAAAGCCTTCAAACGGCCCATCATTAACTTTCACACGTTCGCCAATTTCAAAACTGATGAGCGTGCGCGGCGCTTCTTCGCCCTCTTGAACACGGTTAAGGATCGCATTGACTTCGGCATCACGCATCGGCATCGGACGCCCTTGTGGACCCAAAAAGCCTGTAACCCGATTTATTGAATTGATAAGGTGATATCCTCGATCGCTCATTTCCATGCGCACCAAAACATAACCCGGCATAAAGCGGCGCTCTGCGGTCACTTTTTTACCGCGGCGCACTTCGATCACCTCTTCGGTGGGCACGAGCACCTCTTCAATTTGCTCCTCTAGCCCCGCTTCGGCTACAGACGTTCTGATCTGTTCGGCAATCTTCTTTTCAAAATTTGAAAGAACACTCACCGAATACCACCGCTTTGCCATGTGCCGTTCTTACCTTCCAGTGTTGCAACTTATGTTGCTTAATCAATCAGTTATGGTCAAATTTCTTTGACCGTTCAAAACAAAAAACAGGCGTGCAACTCGAATCGCAGCACGCCAGCTATGTTAGGATGACGGCGTCTTAGCGTCGAATATGCTTGATATCAAGGGGTTAAATTGTGAAATCGCCTGTCCCGAAGGTTTAGCTTATAGCGCCCAAGAGTGCCTGCAGCCCAGAACGAATACCCAAATCGACCAAACCAAAAAACAATGCAGCAATGGCTGACATGACAAAAACCATCACTGTCGTCAACAAAACTTCCCGTCGCGTAGGCCAAACGACCTTAGAAACTTCTGAACGAACTTGTTGAATGAAACGTGCCGGATTTGTGATCGCCATATTGCTTTCCCTGAATTACAGACTGCGCAATAGACAATTTATGAGCGCTTTACAAGAGACGGTTTTCATCTGAGCGAGAAGGCCATGCTATGGACCCATGTACACACGGGTCCATAACTTGAATACAGGTTTACCTTATAGCAACAGGATTGATGATCATCTGTACGGCACCTTTCACCTTCGCGTGTCCAAGGACAAACATGAATTCATATGCTTCGTCAGCGGCAAGGTTTTCCGTCACCATATTTTCCAAAATATAGACCCCATTCTTTGCGATCAAATGTTGGTGAACCTCAAACACACCAACCCCTTCTTCAAAGGGAATGGCTTCCAGTCCCCAAGTATCCCCTCCGACGGCAACGACACCGATGTCTGTAACGTATTGTGCTCCGCTCATCCCAAGCCCGGGCTCTGCCGCACCATAGCGTGCGGCATCCCGCGTTTCCTCTTTCAAAAGGTCCAGCCAGCCGGAATGAAACAGAACAACATCACCTTTGCGAATCTCTACGCCTTGCGCCTCGGCAGCCCCCATGATGGCCTCTTTGGTATAAGCGGTTCCTTCGGAAAGCATTGGCTGTCCAAAGTATTTGGCCATATCCAACAGCACACCGCGGGCTACGATTGGCGGGACCTTTTCGATACCAAGCCTGCGTAATCCGTCTGCTTGGGCAAATTCACTTCCTTGAAAACCATTATGATAGACATGGTCGACACCGATATGGCCCAATCCGTCAATCTGGCTGCCTATGCCGAGCCACCCCATGTAGATATCATCATTATAGGTGGTTTTCGTAGGACCCAGCCCACTGTTATTGACTTGACCAGGCTGTAGGATCGTCACGCTCATGGAACGGGGGGGAAAGGCGGGGACATTGCTGTCCAGGATCAGCCCCAAACTATATACCTTTCCTTCTTTCACCAGTCCCGCAGCTTCTTTGGTAAGATCTGCGGACATAAGATTGGCTGCACCAATTTCATCATTCTCTCCCCAGAGCGATTTCGTCCAATCGTTTTCGTCCGCCATCGTTATGCTGGTTGAGAGGGCCAAAAAATACAGCCGCGAGTCGTTTCACGTGAGGTTTCATCATCAAGCTCCCTTTTCATTTTCACCGACTAGATCTTTAGGCTATCATCAGGTCGCCCTGTTAGGCAAAAAAAATTCACTCACATGCACGTGACGTCACACGGATGAAAATATCCATTTCCGGACAAACGAAGGTTTTATTTTTGTTGGCACGCACTGCATCGATAAACTAGCATCATCAAAAGTCAAAAAGGAGGGTGTTATGCGCAACACATGCACTGCGACACGGTTGATCGACGATGAAAAAACGACAGTCACGCGGTTTGACTTTGCGCCAGACGAAGAAACTGGCTGGCATGAGCACGGATACGATTACGTCATCACAGCCATTACAGACTGCCATATGCGCTTGGAACATCCAGATGGAAGCGAAACTGAGGCGCATGTTCGCGCGGGAGAGGCATACCGACGCACCGCCGGTATCCGCCATAATGTCATCAATGCTTCGGACCAAAAAATGAGTTTCGTTGAAATTGAGCTGAAAAAATGACCAACCCGGCGCCTTCGCAGGAAAAGGGTGTTCGCGACTTATGCCAAAACGACCACTCCCGGTAAAGCGGTGGAATATTTGTCAAATACTCTGGCAGGCTATTTCAACGGTCGGCTTTATTTCTGGCAACGTCAAACAGTCTGTGCTAGCAAAATTGTGTGAAATTACCTCAACACTTAAAAAAACGGAGCCGCACTATGCCAAAAACTGCTGCTGATTACTTAGAAGAAGCAAATAAAATCGTACCGCGTGTATCTTCTGAAGAAGCAATTGCCTATTTTGGCGATGCAGATACCGTTTTCATCGATGTGCGCGACAGCGGGGATGTTGCCAAAAGTGGCACCGTCAAAGGCGCCACAAACATCAATCGGGGTTTCATCGAATTCGCGGCCGATGATACGACAAAGTTCCACAACCCCGCTTTGGACAAATCCAAACGGATCTGCGTCCTATGTGCGGCTGGGGGTCAAGCGGCTCTTGCGGGAAAAACGCTCAAAGACATGGGGTACTCAAACGTCATAAACATCGGCGGCTTTAGCGATTGGAAGGCAGCCGGCGGAGAAACAGAATAATCTGTGAAAACTCTGCTGGAAAGGCATGATATATTGGTGATTGAAGCGAACACCTTCAAACACATCGTTGCAAAACCTTTTGCGCCCAATCTCGGCGCCGAAATAACCGGCGTCGATCTAAGCCAGACGATTTCTGAAGCTGAATTTTCAGAGATTGAGGCAGCATTTTTAGCCTATCAGGTGTTATTCTTCAAAGATCAAAAGGAAATCCCGCCACAGGTGCATATTGATCTTGGAAAACGCTTTGGCCCGTTGCACAGCCATCCGGCCGCGCCCACTATGGCAGCCTATCCAGAGATCTTTGAAATTCATGCAACGCGCCATTCCAAAGTCGCCAACGGGGAATTCTGGCACTCTGACGTGTCCTGCGATGAAGAGCCCCCGTTGGGTACAATGCTTCAAATACACATTCTGCCGCCCTGCGGCGGGGATACGATGTTCAGTAATATGTATGCAGCCTATGATGCGCTGTCAGATGCGATGAAAACCTTTCTTGACGGGCTGAGCGCCACGCATGCCTCTGAACACATCTATCGCGGCCGTTATGCGGATCGGGGACAAAAGGACAGCGATATCGCTTTTCCAAGCGCCTCACATCCTGTCGTGCGCACGCATCCCCAAACGGGTCGCAAGGCGCTTTTTGTAAACCGCACCTTCACGACGCGGATCAAGGAATTGTCAGAAGAAGAAAGCAGCGCAGTGCTCAAAATGCTTTTTGAACATGCTGAAAGCATTCAGTTCCAGATCCGCTTTCGATGGTCCAAAAATGACGTGGCTTTTTGGGACAACCGCTGCTGTATGCACCGCGCAATTTGGGACTACTGGCCTGAGGAACGCAAAGGCCGGCGCGTCACAATCAAAGGCGACCGTCCGCTTTAAAGCGCTGAACTATTCACATAGGCCACACCGTTGGGGCGGCTTCATATTTGAATTTCAGTTTCAGAAAGATTTGGCAGGGGCAGCAGGGTTCGAACCCGCGACCTACGGTTTTGGAGACCGTCGCTCTACCAGCTGAGCTATACCCCTATTTGTTTCTGTGCCTATGGC
>LFER01000025.1 GCA_001510135.1 Alphaproteobacteria bacterium casp-alpha6 | reverse complement strand
TGCTGATGTACGGTTACGGGTCTTTAAACAGATGACGATTCTAGGGGTTTCATAATGCCTTTGAAGATCATTCGGCACATGTCTGGTGAAGTAAAATACCCCACCTTTACACATCAAATAGTGAGCATTTTTGTCTACCATATCGTCTACTCCACATCACTTGCAAACAAAACATGCTTACAGATCAGATGGTTACACGACTACATGAAAGTAATTTGGAGCGGGCGATGAGATTCGAACTCACGACATTTACCTTGGCAAGGTAACGCTCTACCCCTGAGCTACGCCCGCGTCCTGTGGGTGGGCGAGAGATATAAAGATCTGAGCCCTCCTGCAAGCGAAAAATTAGCCTGAAGCGAAAAATATGTAAACTGAGAGGAGGAGCCGAAGTCTTGACCGTTTAAATGAACAGGAAATCTAATCAGGACAATTCAGTGGGCTTTAACGGCGGGGTCCAAATATCAATTGTGATTTAGAAAAAAGTTAATATATACTAACCTAAGTATGGGTTTCGGTTAGTATATCTTATGATTTCCTCGGCAGATTTGAAATTGGTGGATGCAATTGCAAAGGGTGGGTCTTTGCGCATGGCGGCACGTGAACTTGGGGTGACAAGCTCTGCAATCAGTCAAAAACTGGCAAAGCTGGAAGAGCGATTGAAAATCCAATTGGCGCAACGCTCCGGGCGAGCAGGTCTGGTTCTGACGGCTGAAGGGGGCTGGTTGGCATAGCAAGCAGGCGATATTTTAAACCGCCTCAAAGGTTTGGAAGCGGATTTGTAAGATAGAAAAGGTGTTGTGGCCTGTGTCTTAAGCGTGTTGGCACCCTTTGGGTTTGGGCGTTCAGATCTTGCGCCATTGGTCGTTGAGTTTTGTGCGCTCTACCCGAAACTCGATGTTCATTTGGAATTTATGGATAATGTGGCAACTGACAAAAGATTAGAGTGCGATATTGTTTTTCGATTGGGTAGACCTGTGAGCCACGCCGGACAAGAAGCGACTTTGATCACACACGAACGTCGGGTGCTTTGTGCCGCGCCATCGTATATTCTTGAAAAAGGCGTGCCACGCTCACCGAGGGATCTCAATTCCTTGAATACCATTGCAATAAAGGAAGATAGCGAGGATCCAACGCTTTGGTCATTTCAAAAAACCCAGGTCCATACGGAATGCATAAGGATCAAACCGCGCTTGACCAGCAACGACGGAGAGGTGGCGCGCAGTTGGGCTTTGGCGGGGCACGGGATCGTTATGCGCCCATTGCGAAGCGTTGAAGAGGATTTAGAGGCGGGAAGGCTTGTCAAAGTTCTGTCGGATTGGACTGTACCGGATGTCCCTGTTGTCGCTCTGACACGATCAGGGGTTACAAAACCCATTCGGATCCACCGGTTTCTTTCATTTTTGACGGAGAAATTTGTAACATCCTCATTGGATAAGAACGGGTTGCGCGAAAATATTTAAAAACATACCAGCGCATCCACCGCCAGCACGCTGTTTTGGTAAATGAAGAATGGGTTCACTTCGATTAAGTCGGGTGTTTCAGGCGCATTCACCGCAAAACGACACAGGGCGTCGATTGAACTTGAAACGACTTCTAAATTTGCTGTCGCTTGACCGCGAAATCCGGTCAAAAGCGAAAATACCTTTAAAGAGCGTAATGCCTCTTTTATCCATCTTTCATCTGTCGGCAGTAAAAGCGTTTTACTGTCGCCGAGAAGCTCCACCAAGATACCGCCGCTGCCGAGGGTGAGAGTAAGGCCAAATTGAGGATCACGCTGGAGACCAACCACCAATTCTGCAAGTGGAGGAGGCGCCATTTCCTCAACAAGAAAAAGATCACTGAGGGCGGTCGGATCATAGTCGCTTACGGATAGTTTCGTGGCCTCTAGGGCGCGCCGCAGATCATTTGCGTCTTTGATTCCCACTTTCACGGCGCCTGCGTCTGTTTTATGCAAAATTCTTTCGCTCATCATTTTCAAAACGACAGGATATCCAGTGATCTCGGCGGTGGCTAGGACGTCTGCACCTTTGACCAGACGACCATTGGGCACAGGGATGCCTGCCTGTGACAAAATCGCTTTGCCCTCGGCTTCGTTCATATATCGGGCGTCTGAGACCGTATTTGCACATTTGCTCAAAGCGGGAAGTGGAAATTTTAAAATGCGGTCGCGCGCCTGCGTCCATAAACTGGCCTGCTTTATGGCATTCAGGCATTCATGAATGCCTTGCATGGGGGCAATACCGTTTGTGATCAATGTTTCACGCGTCTGTTGATCGAGGTTCTCTGGCAAGGTCGAACAAATGGCAGCCGGCACACCAAGTTTTTTTGCAGCCCCTCCAAAGGCAGCGGCGTCATTTGCATAATACACTTTGCTCTCATCCAAACCCGCTGCAGGATAATCTTGCACCAGAACGGTTGCATCGGCCTTTTGCGCGGCGATGGCAGCCTCAAAAACCTGCGCGGTTATTTCGGGCTGTCCCCAAATTGGTGTGGTGTAATCAAGCGGGTTTGAGACGGTTGCAATCGGGGGCAGGAGGGTCCGCAGGCTGTGTGTTGCCATTTTGTCAAATGGTGGAAATTCAAGTGAAATTTTTTCGCCATGATCTGCCATCATCGTGGCACCTCCACCGGAACAGGTGAACCCGGCAATGCGGCGCCCTTTGGGGCGATCGACCACACAGAGATATTTGAGCGTTTCCAAAAATTGCGACGGGCTGTCCACGCTGATCACACCGCAACGATCAAAGAGCGCCTCATAAAAGGCATTAGATCCTGATAAAGATCCGGTGTGGGACACGGTGAGGGCGCTGCCAATTTTTGACTTCCCCGTTTTCAGTGCGACGATCGGGGTGTCATTCGCCAAGGCTTTAAGCGCCGCAGCCTCAAATTTTGAGATGTCGGATAACCCTTCGATATGAACACCTATGGCGCGGGTTTCGCCGTGTTCGCTAAAGATGTCTATAAAATCCTCAAGCCCCATCACGGCCTGATTTCCTGCAGAAACCATAAACGTCAGGGGGAGACTGCGCTGGCTCATGGAAATGTCAGAGGAAAACATCCCGCTTTGCGTGATGATTGCGGCCCCGTATCCCGGGCAATAGCCCCCATGTGCAAAGGGCCAGAGCGCTACATTATCGAGGTAATTGATCATTCCATAACAATTCGGGCCGATCATGGCCATATCGCCAACAGCCTCAATCAGAGCATTTTCCAAATGTTCGCCGTCTCCTCCAGCCTCTTTGAACCCCGCCGCGTAACAGACAATGCCACCCGCTCCCATCTCTGACAGCTCTTTGATGGCCTCAATCGCCTGACGTGCGGGGATCGCCACAAAAACTGCATCCGGTGGCTCTGGCAGATCCCGAACTGAGGCAAAGCAGGGCAATCCAGCTAAAGTTTCCCGCTTTGGATTGACCGGCCAATAAGTGCCCTGATAGCCGCGTCGGCGTGCCTCTCCGATTGCAATGACGGCATCCGTACCCCCGACAAAAGCCACATGGCGCGGGTTCATCATGCGTTGAAAATTTGCCTTTTGACGCGGTGTCATGCCCCAAGCGGCCTCAGGATGGATCGCGTGATGATATGGCGCTGAATTTCGCTTGTGCCATCCCAGATCCGCTCTAGGCGGCTGTCACGCCATAGCCGCTGGATAGGCAATTCTTCCATCAATCCCATACCGCCAAAAATCTGCACCGTGTCATCTGCAACTTTGTTCAGCATTTCGGAACAATAGACTTTGACCATTGCAGCGTCCTGATCCTGCATGCGCCCTTCGTCCGCCCGCTCCACGGCATCCGCCACCAGCAGGTCCGCCGTGCGCAGGCCAATCGCCATATCGGCAAGACGAAACCCTGTCGCCTGAAATGAACCAATGGGTTTGCCAAATTGTTTGCGGTTGGCAGCCCAGTCGGTTGCCATCGCCATGATCCGTTCTGCCTTTCCACAACAGGTGGCCCCAACCCAAATGCGCCCCATGCCAAGCCATTTCCCAGAAAGCTCTAACCCGCGACCCTCTTCTCCAAGAATTTGATGAGGGCCAAGGCGTACATTGTCAAAGCTCAGTTGAAAGGTTTTATAGCCCCTGTAACTGACGCATTTGTTGCCTTCGCGGCAGTCAAATCCTGCAAGGCCCACATCTACAAGAAAGGCTGTGACGCGTTTGCGGGGTCCGCGTGGTGTGTCATCCACGCCGGTGGCGGCAAAGACAATCGCAAAATCTGGCATCACCGGACCGGAAATGAAATGTTTGGATCCGTTCAGAATCCAATCCTCCCCGTCGCGGCGCGCATTGGTTTTCATTCCCATGACATCGGAGCCCGCTTCGGGTTCTGTCAATGCAAAGAGTTCTCGTTTTTCGCCGGTCACACAAGGCGCAAGGTAGCGTTCAATCTGATCTCCCTCGCAGGCTAGAAGAATTTCCGTGGGACGCGCGATCCAACTGTGAAGCGCGTGTGTGGTTTTGCCATACTCACGTTCGACAATGGACATGGCTTTGTAATTGAGCCCGCCACCGCCCACGTCTTCGGGCAGGTTGGCCGCAAAAAGCCCCGCTTCCTTGGCTCGCGCCTCAATCTGGCGGCCAAGCTCAAGGGGAACTTCTCCAAGTCGATCCACCATGTCTTCATGAGGATAGACTTCTTGGTCAAGGAAACTCTGCACCGTTTTGAGGAGCATGTCTTCTTCATAGCTGGGCGCCTGGGACATCTGTTTGGCCTCCACTCAGTCAGCGCCGCGCAGGCGAAGTTTGTTGCGGGCCTCTTGCGGGTTGAGTGCGCGCGCACCCATACGTTCTAGGATTTCGATGGCGCGGGTGACCAGTTGACCATTGGTGGCAAGCACCCCGCGATCAAGGTAGATATTATCCTCAAGCCCCACACGCACATTGCCCCCCATCGCAACCGCTGTAGCCGCCATCGGCATTTGCATGCGCGAAATTCCAAAGCCAGCCCAATTTGCGCCTTGAGGCAAGTGGTCCTTCATGGCCTTCATCGTGTCAACGCTTTGATCGGCCCCCCATGGTATACCAAGGCAGATTTGAAACATCGGGGGCTCTGCAATCAGACCTTCGTGGATCATCTGGGTGGCAAAGCGGATATGGCCAAGTTCAAAGACCTCTAATTCCGGTTTTACACCCCACTCTTTGGTCAGTGCCGCCATATGGCGCAACATTGGGGGCGTAGAGATATAAATCTCATTCCCGTTGCCGAAATTCAGCGTGCCGCAATCCAGTGAACATATTTCGGGCAGACATTCGTGCACATGGGCAAGGCGGTCTTCGGCAGAAATCATATCTGTGCCGGGTCCGGGCATCGCGGGGTCCTCATCCGAGGGGACCCAATCACCACCCATCCCCGCAGTCAGGTTGATGACGACATCTGTGCCGCTGTCTCTCACGCGGTCGACCACCTCTTTAAAAAGCTTTGGATCGCGTGATCCTTTGCCCGTCTCCGGATCACGCACATGGATATGGGCAATTGCCGCGCCCGCTTTAGCGGCCTCAATCGCCGCGGCTGCGATATCTTTGGGCGTGACAGGCACGTTAGGGCTTTTCCCCGTTGTGTCTCCGGCCCCTGTGACCGCACAGGTCACCACAACATCGTAATTCATGATCGCAATCCTCCCGCATGATTTGCTGTATCTTGGATCGAAGTCAGATCGAAATTATCGATTTTTCGCCGGATAGCGCGTTTTAGTTGTCGAAAATTATATGCTGTGGCATGCTGGCTTTCTGAAGGATCCTCTGAAAGGGGCGTTGATGGCCCGCACGCTTTACTGTCTCTTGCTGCCGCGCTTTAACATGTATTCACTGATGAATATTATTGAGGCGCCGCGCATTGCGAATTATCTCTCTCCTGCGCCGCTCTATTTGGTGGAGCATATTTCCTTTGATGGGCAAGAGATATCGGCGAGCAACAAAATGACCGTGCGCTGCGCGCCGCCCCCTGAAAGGCTCGAGCGTAATGACATGCTTTTTGTCGTGGGCAGCTGGGGGGCAGAACGCTATGCCAATCCCAAACTGTTCTCTTGGTTGCGCGTTCAGGCGCGGCGTGGGGTGGCAATCTGTTCGGTGGAGCAGGGAGCCTATCTTTTGGCGCGCGCAGGCCTTTTGGGCCATAAAAAAGCGACCACCCATTGGTCCTATATTGCCGGATTTCAGGAACAATTTCCTGACATTGAAATCAGTGAACAACTTTTTACTGAGGGGGGGCAAATTACCTGTTGTTCGGGCTCTACCGCTGGCCTTGATCTTATGCTCAAGTTGATACGTGAAGACCATGGCGAAGCATTAGCCGGCGAAATATCCAATCAAGTCATGCATCACCCTGTGCGCTCGGGTCGCGATCCGCAACGCAAGACCCTTGGCCGCGGGTTAGAGAGGCTTGGCGCAGATGTGCGCGCGGCGATCGAGATCATTGAAGCCAATATTGCCGATCCTCTCAGCGTTCCGGAAATTGCAGAACAGGTGGGGCTATCCCAGCGCCAGCTAGAGCGGCAATTCAATAAATCAGTAGGATGCAGCATCGTTCAATTCGGTCTTTTGCTCCGCCTTCAGCACGCGCGGGTATTGTTGATTTCGACTGATTTGGGTGTTCGTGAAATTGCAACGGCATCCGGTTTCAATTCGCTTTCCCATTTTGCCCATGCCTTTAAAAAATGTTTCGGAAGGCGGCCTAGTGCCAATCGTCAAGCCTGGCCCGAACAAGACGCTGCCCCCCATTGGCCCGGCACTCTGGGCAGTTTTCTAGAAACATTAAATATAAGGTCAAAAGAGGCATTCAAGCGGAAAAAGACAGATTAGAGATTGATGAAAAGCTATCCCTTTAATCTGGAAACGTCATAGAGTATGGATAATGATTTCTGGCATATTTTGCAATAATTTTTGCGTAGAAAGGGGTATACGGTTCAGTCTATTTTGCTTATAGTTCAGGTTTAAACTTGTCAAAAATCTTTACGATAATGCCGCAAGCAAGAAAGATGTCTGAATTTTATGGATTCTGTTTCAATTTTTTTCATTTTGGATGGACCAAAATTGCAAGCTCAAGCGGTGCTTTTGGCAGCAAGCTTGCGCTATTTCAACAAAGACCGTTATAAACTATTGGCATATGTGCCGAAAAGCGGCGTTACGGATTTGGCTCGGATCACAAGAAGAGCCATGAGAGCCTGTAATGTAGAGATTGTCCCATTTTCAGTACCCAAAATTGATGGTCGACCTGCCTTTGAAAGCCATTATCCACACGGAAATAAGATTCTAGCCGCTGCATTACCGCGCGCCTGCAAAATTTCGGTATTTCTGGACAGTGATATTTTCTGCTGTGCCCCGCTGGATTTTGAGAGTTTGGTTAAACCGGGTGAAATGTGTGCCGTAGTGTCAGACTACTTAACGGGCGCATTTTCGATAGAACGATGGGATGCGGGCTATCGATTTTTTGGTCACGAAACCCCTGAACAAAGGGTGAAAATGCTTAGAGGAAGAAGGCTACTCTCGCCACCTTAATTTAATGCTGGAATGATTGGTTTCAGAGAAGATGTAGAAAGCGATGACAGTCATCTCGGCAAAGTGTGGTTGGATACCTCTCACCGAATTGATTGGGATCTGGGTATGGCCGCAGAACGAACTTTCTTGGATCAGTTCTCTTTGCCAATTGCGGCGGTGCGCTCAAATATTAAAACTCGATTGGCGCCAAATGACTATAACTACAATATCATGCACCGAAATTTTGATCCGCAAATTGAGGCTAAAATATTGCATTATCACGGGTTCAAACATCTCTGGGCTTGGCCAATCGGTCCTGAGGTGTCTAAAATTTTATCTAGTGAAATTGGGGAAGCGCTAGCAGCCAGAGCGTTTCAGGTTTTTAAAAAACACTACGCTTTCCCTCCAGACTTCGAGCTTAATTTTGGTGGTTAGTTTGGATCACAAAACTGCTCGTATCGGATATTTCTATAGGCTGGTAAACCCAAAGCATTTTCAGAAGCGTCTATCATAATTTTCCATAAACACCTTAATCAAAGCTCATTAATTATTGAAAAATTGTAATTTATTATGATCTAGCATCTCTGATCGCGCGAAGGACGGCGACGATTTGGGCGTCACGTTTGGCGGCCATGTCTTCAAAGCGTTGCGTACCTGCGATTGCGTTGCATCCCTCCACCATGCGATCGCGCAGCTCTTGGGTCAGCTCGGGCGCCTCCAAACGGGTCCATGGCAGTTTCAGCGCGGGACCGAATTGGTCAAGGTTGGTTGCCATTCCACCTTCGCCGCAGGCCACGTGAAAGGCCATACATTGCCCCTGAACGGCCATGCGTGGTGCAGGGCCATTCATCAGTGCATTGTCGATATCCGCTGGGGTGGCTTCACCATTGGCAACCATATGAAGCGCCTCGCGCCAAAGTGCCTCTTGAAGTCGTGTTGCAACAAATCCCGGAATTTCTTTTTTCATAATCAACGGGGATTTTCCGGCGGATTCATAAAATTTTCCCGCCCAAGCCACCGCATCCGGCGATGTCTGCTCGCCTCCAACGATTTCGACAAGGGGTAAAAGATAGGGTGGGTTGAAAGGGTGCCCAATCACACAGCGTTCCGGCGTGGCGCAGTTTTGCTGAATATCGGTCATGGTAAGCCCCGAGGTTGAGGATCCGATAACCACATGGCTTGGAACGATCTCTCCAAGTGTCTTGTAAAGAGCTTGTTTGATCTCAATTCGTTCTGGCGCACTTTCTTGAATGAAATCCGTATCTTGCACGGCCATATTCAGGTCACTTGTCACAGAAAGCCTGTCGCGCGACGCGCCTTTCTCTAATCCTAGAGCGCTGAGGCTGATCCATGCGGTGTCAAGGATCGCGTCAAAGGTCTCTCTTTCTTTTGGATCGTGAATATAGGCACAGACATCGTAACCGCGCGCAAGGAAATGGGCGGCCCAGCCCGCCCCGATAGGGCCCGCCCCGATACTTGTGACACGGGTGACAGAGGTTGGATCGCGATACATTGTTATTCCCCTTTGAAATTGGGTGCGCGTTTTTCGACAAAGGCCGCGACACCTTCGGCGGCATCACTGGATTTCAGCATTTTGCGGTAGGTTGGCATCGGGTCTGTGCGCATTTTGTGGAACGCCTTTTCAAGCGGGATGCATTCGATTTCCCGCTGCACTTCTTTCACGGATTGCATCGCGAGCGGTGCAGACCAAGCGATAGAGGCGGCCCATTCACGCGCAGCGTCCATAAGATTTTCCTTGGGTACGACTTTGTTGACAAGCCCATAATGTGCCGCTTCCTGTGCGCCCATGCGTCGACCCAATAGAAACATTTCCATTGCGATATTATGGGGAATGCGTCTGGGCAAGCGTTGCAGCGCGCCTGCATCCGGCACTATGCCAAGCGGCATTTCAGGAAGCCCAAATTCCACGTGATCTGCGGCAATCAAAAGATCGCATGCCATCGCCATTTCAAACCCGCCCCCGATTGCATGTCCATTGATTGCGGCAATCACGGGTTTGTTCAGCATCCAGTTTTCGGTCAGGCCGGTAAAGCCGCCTTCGCCGTAATCGTCAGTTTCCCACCAGTTGTCGAGCTGCATTTCTCCGTCATTGAGCGCCTTAAGGTCCCAGCCTGCGGAAAAAATGCGATCCCCTCCGCCTGTGAGAATGGCAACACGTAAGTCAGGATCATTTCGCAATTCGCTAAACGCCGCTGCGAGCGCTTGGGAGGTGGGCACGTCAATCGCGTTTACCTTTCCTCGGTTCAATATGATTTCAAGAACGTGACCGTCTCGTTTGAGGTCAACATCATTTGTCATTTGCTAAATTCCTTATCGAAAGGCGGGGATCACTTCATCGCAGAAGAGCTTCATCGACCGTTTCTGCGCCGCCATATCCATTCCCATACTGGCATAATAGATGAACTCATCGACACCAAGCGCTTCATAGCGTTTCAGCTTTTGGATCACGGTATCGGGGGATCCAAAAAGAAGATTTTCCTCTAACATATCAGGTTGGAACTGTTCACGGCCCTGTAATTCATCAAGTGGGATCTTTTTGGGAAAACCATTGTGCACATCATCCATATTTCGAAACAGGTTTTCGAATTGTCCCAATACCGTTTGGATGGCACGGATCGCTTCATCCTTATCCGCCTGATTATCATAAACGGCGGCGTGTCGCATCATTGCAAAGGTGGGGCGGAAACCGTTGTCGGCTTTTTCTACAGCTGCGTCTAGCAGCTTTTTGTAAAGCTCGGCCTCTTCGAAACCGCGCGTCAAAGGCCAACACATCACATGGCATTTTTCGCGCAGTGCATAATCATAGGTGATCGGAGAGCGCGCCGCGACCCAAACCGGAACTTCGGATTGAAGCGGTTTCGGGCAGGAGGTGGCGCTCGGGAATTGCCAGAACTCACCGTTATGTGCCACGTCACCCTGCCAGAGCGCGCGCACCACAGGGAGCATTTCTTGCATATACCGCCAGCCCTCTGTCTGCTTAAGGCCCGGATGCATCCGGTCAAATTCGCGCTGATAGGCACCGGATCCAATGCCAAATTCCAACCGCCCGCCTGAAATCAGATCGAGAAAGGCCGCTTCGCCTGCAAGGTTGATAGGATGCCAGTATGCGGCGTTCACAACTGCAGTGCCAAGTCGCAGATTATTGGTTTCCTTGGCCCACCATGTAAGGATTTGGAAAGGGTTTGGGGCAATGGTCATTTCCAGCGCGTGGTGCTCTGCGGCCCAGACGATATTGAATCCTCCGCCTTCTGCCATTTGCACCATATCAAGGGTGTGTTTGGCGACCTCGCGCATATCGACACTGTCGTCGATCCGTTCCAAATTCACAGCCAATTGAAATTTCATGTTTCTGTCTCCTCAACGCATCACAAAGGGGTTGGCCATCGGTTCTGAGGATGTGTTCATCCAGATAGTTTTGGGACGGGTGTAATCATACATCGCCTGAAATCCGCTTTCCCGCCCATAACCAGATCCTTTAACCCCGCCAAATTCCGCTATCGGGGATACGACGCGGTATGTATTGACCCAGACGATCCCAGCATGCACTGCTTTGGCGACACGGAGCGAACGCGCGCTGTCCTTGGTGAATATTCCAGCAGCAAGGCCATGGACAGTGTCATTAGCGAGTTCAATGACTTCAGCCTCACTTTTAAAGCGTAACACGCTCAGGACTGGGCCGAACATTTCCGTGTCAACAATGTGCATATCTTGGTGTGGGCACTCAACGATTGTGGGCTCATAATAATTGCCTGCCATCCCGTCTGGGCGCTTGCCGCCACATAACACTGTGCCGCCCTCGGCAATGGCGCGTGCAACTTCTTCTTCAACGCAGCGCATCTGTCCGGTGGTGCACAGAGGGCCCATTTGCGTGTCTTCTTCCAGAGGATCACCAATCGATATGCTTTTTGCCAGCGGGATCATTCGGGCCAGAAATTCTTCGGCAATGTCTTCGTGCAGGTAAAGTCGTGAACCGGCGACGCAGCTTTGTCCGGTCGCACCGAAAATACCGGCGATAGACCCGTTCACGGCACTTTCGATATCCGCATCCTCAAAGACGATGAAGGGGGATTTACCTCCAAGTTCGAGGGACACTTCGGCGAAGTTCTCCGCAGAATTATGCAGCACATATTTTGCTGCATTCGGGCCCCCAGTAAAGGAAATACGCGCCACTTTGGGATGGCTCGTCAAAGCGCGCCCGCATGGATCCCCGTGCCCCGTGATGATATTGACGACCCCTGGTGGAAAGCCTGCTTCTTCGATCAGCTCACCAAATTCAAGCATCGCAGCTGATGCGTGTTCTGAGGCCTTAAGGACAACAGTATTTCCAGCTGCCAGAGCAGGGCCAATTTTAACGGCAACCAGAAATAACTGAGAGTTCCAAGGGACAACAGCTGCCACCACCCCAAGGGGTTCGCGATTGGTAAAGACGAACATGTCCGGTTTGTCTATGGGCAGCACGTCACCAAATATTTTATCCGCGCAACCGGCGTAAAATTGAAAAAACTCGGCGATGTATTTCGCTTGCCAGCGCGTTTCCTTAAGCATTTTTCCCGTATCTATGCTTTCAGTGCGTCCGAGGCTTTCGGATTTGTCAGCCAAAAGCTCGGCGAGTTTGCGAAGGCAGGCGCCCCGTTGCGTGGGCAACATTTTAGACCAGGGGCCGGAGCGAAAGGCGCGGTGTGCAGCGCTGACAGCGCGGTCCACATCCTGTTCCGTGGCTTCGGGGACTTGGCTCCAAACTTCACCGGTTGACGGGTTCACGCTGTCAAACATCCTGCCATCAGATGCGCCAACCCATTCACCATCAATCAGCATTTTATATGACTTTACGTTTCCCATGGTTCCTCCGCCGCGTTTTATACTTGATTCCCATCATTGCGTTTTCTTTTGTAAAGAAATGTGATTTTTCGCCATGGTATGGCGAAAATTATGCCTTCATGAATTTGAAACTGCGGCAAAGCTGAAAAAGTAAAATCTATCGAACCGACCAGGTGACAGATCAAATGAAAGAAGGAATAAGCTTTCAAGACATTGGAAACAAAGAGGCACCTGTGCTCATTTTTATTCACGGGCTGGGATTGAACCAATATGTCTGGCAATGGCAGCTGCCCGCGTTTAAGCAGAAATTTCGCCTTATCTGTTTTGATCTCTGGGGACATGGGCTGAGCGCGGATCCTTTTGTGGAGCCTTCGCTGTCGCTTTTTGTTGATCAACTGCGTGACGTGATGGATGGTCTTGTGATTGCAAAGGCAACGCTGGTTGGATTTTCTTTGGGTGGTATGATCGCGCGGCGTGCGGCACAGGACATGCCAGAGCGCATAGAGCGCCTGATCCTTCTTAATACGGCCCATAAACGCACCGCTGAGGCACAGTTTGCGATTGAGGAACGTGTCGCACAGTCAGAGCGAGAAGGGCCGGACGCTACTGTAGAGGCAGCGCTTTTGCGCTGGTTCACGGAGTCTTATAGAAACCATAATCCAGAAAAAATGGATTTGGTCCGCCGTTGGGTTCTGGGTAATAAAAAATCGGTTTACCACAGGAATTATCGGGTTTTGGCCACGGGTCTCGAAGAAATCATTGCACCTGATCCGCCAATCACATGTCCGACTATGGTTCTAACGGCAGATCAGGATTACGGGAATGGTCCTGAAATGTCCAAAGCGATTGCAGAGGAAATTGAAGGTTCAGAGCTTGTCATCCTCACCGGTTTGCGTCACATGGCATTGATGGAAGACCCAGAGGCCGTAAATCAGCCCATGCTCGATTTTTTGGCGCGCAGCGCTTTGTAAGGAAAAGAAAGGTAAGCCTGTTGGATACCCGAGAACTTCGAAATGCATTTGGTAGTTTTACAACCGGTGTGACCGTAATTGCCACATGTGAGGCGGATGGGACGCCGCGCGGATTTACCGCCAATTCGTTTTCTTCGGTCTCGCTTGATCCACCGCTCTTATTGGTTTGCATCTCAAATTCGGCTTTTAGCCTTGGTGTCTTCAAAGAAGCTCCTTTTTTTTCCGTCAATGTACTTGAGCAATCACAACGTGATGTGTCGCGTGTTTTCGCCTCACAGGCGATGGACAAATTTGACCATGTACCTTGGGAGCATGGCAGGGAAAATGTCCCATTGCTCAGCGGTTCTTTGGCACGATTTGTTTGTGAAACGGAACGCCAAATTGATGCAGGCGATCACGCCATATTGCTTGGGAAAGTAAAAGATTTTGATTATCGGGATGGAACACCGCTTAGTTATTTTCGCGGTCAGTATGTCACGCTTGATACAAGCAAAGACGGGGAAATTGGGCAAAAAGATGAAAAAACTAAACCTGCGTTTTTTGCCGGTAAATAGGAATGACAGATGTTGAATTCTGCAAAAACAGGAGAGGTTCCATGTTAACAGAACTGCGAAAAGTGGTCACTTTTGATGAAGATATTTATCGCGAGGGTGAGAAAGAGGCACAGCCCCCTTTGCGCATTATTGGTGTGGCGGCAGTGGTGGCCAATCCTTGGGCTGGACGGGGATTCGTGGAAGATCTTTCTCCTGAAATTACCCGCATGGCTCCGGTTCTTGGTAAATTATTGACGGACCGATTGATTGCTCTTGCGGGCTCTGGTGAGGCGATAGAAGCCTATGGCAAAGCCTGCATTGCTGGGGCAAACTGCGAATGGGAACATGCCTCTGCTTTGATCCACACGCTCCAATACGGAAATTTCTACCGTGAAGCGGTTGGCGCCAAAAGCTACCTTGGCTTCACAAATACCCGCGGTCCTGCCAATACGCAGATCCAAATTCCCTTGATGGACAAACATGATACCGGACGTCGGTCGCATTATTTGACGGTTCAGTTTTCCATTTATGATGCGCCGGCGGAAAATGAGCTCGTCGTTGCGCTTGGCGCAGCCACGGGGGGACGTCCGCATCACCGCATCGGGGACAGATACTCCGACTTATTGGCAATGGGGCGCGATGTTGACAATCCTGCGGGTGTCTGAGCATAGCCATTCCAATCATTTCTTTTAAGTCTTCTGTTCGATGCGAGGGAGAGACCATGGAACTTAGCGACGAAATCACTATCAATGCCCCCAAAGAGCGCGTCTATGCCGCACTGAACGATCCGGAAATTTTGCAGCAGTGCATACCTGGTTGTGAAGAATTGATCAAACATTCTGAAACTGAACTTGAAGCCAAAGTGGTGCTCAAAATTGGGCCTGTCAAAGCACGGTTTTCCGGTCAGGTTGAATTGAATACAGACGGTGCGCCAGACAGTTATTCTCTTCAAGGTAAGGGCAGCGGCGGCGCGGCAGGTCACGCCAAAGGCGGGGCAGATGTGACGCTTGAAGAAGACGGAGACCAAACCATACTGCGTTATACTGCCAAAGCAGAGATTGGTGGTAAAATTGCACAACTGGGAAGCCGGTTGGTCATGGGCACCGCCAAAAAACTAGCTGGAAGTTTCTTTTCCAAATTTGCTGAGATCGTCGACCAGAATACTTAACCGCATTGCGGTTATGCGGGTTTTGCCCCTTCCAAATCAAAATGATCGGGAAACAGCGTTTTTAGGATGCGAAATACCGATCGCTTTGCTTTGGCGCGCTGAAAGCTGCCTTGGTGTAGCAAGTAATCGTTCCACATGCCTTCCATTAAGGCGAGAAAGGCAAAGGTGACGTCCTCTGCCTTTTCTTTTGCGGTATCCTCATCGCCGTAACGAAGTGAAAGGTCTTTGAAGAGGCGAAATAAGATACAGCGCAAGCGTTCGTCCCTCGTATCGCTGAAACTTGCCAATTCCTTCTGAAAATATATCGCCCCGCGCAATTCGTACCAGACGCGCACGGATGTCGCGTTTAGAACGTCTTCGCTGAGGTCATGCTTTACGATCGCTTCCAGTTGGTCTTGTGCTCTGGGTCCAGCGCGTTCCAAGCAGTGTTCAAGAAATGCATGATAGCGTTCGCTGGCATGTTTTGCCGCTTCGCTCACCAATTTATTCTTACTACCAAAATGTAGGTGGATCATTCCACGAGACAGACCGGCACGTTTAATTATTTCGCTGACGCTGGCGTTTGCGTAGCCCAATTCGGCAAGTGTTTTTAAGGTGGCCTCGATCAACGCACGATGATTTTTAACCTTTGCAGCCCGCAATATCTGTGCGTCCGAAGAAGACTGCAATTTGTCGTCATGCGCATGTACGTCCATTTCCGCTCCGCCACGGGTCATGTGATCTTTGCCTTATCTATCTTGACAGCGGCTACTGTAAAAGTCCATATAAATGGACAATCGTCCATTTTTTGAGTTTTCAATGCGTGATCCATATAAAATTTTGTTTGAACCCATAACGTTAGGACCGGTCACCGCGCCGAACCGCTTTTATCAAGTGCCTCATTGTTCTGGAATGGGGCATGTGCGGCCAAGGGCAGAGGCGGCCATGCGCGGGATAAAGGCAGAAGGCGGGTGGGGTGTAATATCGACTCAGGAAACGGAAATTCATCCCTCTTCTGATCTGTCGCCCTACGCTGAGGGACGGTTGTGGGATGCGCGTGATATTCCCGCGCTCAGACTCATGACAGAGGCGGTTCACAAACATGGGTCCCTGGCAGCGATTGAATTGGCGCATAATGGCAACCATGCCTCCAATAAATTAACACGTGCGCCCTCAATTGCGCCCTCTGACATCAGCATTGATATGATCCAACCCCGTCAAGCCCGCGCGATGGATAAGTCCGACATTAAAGAATTTCGTCGTTGGCACAGGATGGCGGCACGTCGGGCAAAAGAGGCGGGATTTGACATTGTGTATGTTTATGCGGGTCATCACATGACGATCCCGCATCATTTCCTTTTACCACAGATGAATGATCGCAGTGATGAATACGGTGGCAGTCTGGAAAACCGTACCCGCCTTATTCGAGAGCTGCTTGAGGAGACCAAAGAAGAAGTTGGTGACACATGCGCCGTCGCGTTTCGCTTTGCCGTGGACGAACTGAAGGGTGCGGATGGCATGCAGGCCCATGAAGAGGGTCGTGGGGTGGTTGAGCTTTTGGCGGAATTGCCTGACCTTTGGGACGTTAATATCTCTGACTGGTCCAATGATTCTGCGACCAGCCGGTTTGAACCGAACGAAGGTTATCAAACCAAATATATCGAATTTGTAAAACAGGTGACCAGCAAGCCCGTGGTTGCGGTGGGTCGCTTTACCTCTCCAGATCATATGGTGTCTTTGGTGAAACGCGGAATTGTTGATTTTATCGGGGCAGCGCGCCCTTCGATCGCCGACCCGTTTCTGCCGGAGAAAATCAAAAGTGGGCGGATCGAAGACATTCGCGAATGCATCGGTTGTAATATCTGTGTGTCAAGCGACAACCTCGGGGTACCGATCCGCTGCACGCAAAACCCGACACAGGGCGAAGAATGGCGTCGCGGCTGGCATCCTGAAAAGATTGCCCCCGCCCATGCATTGGAGCCAGTCTTGGTGATCGGAGGCGGGCCTGCAGGATTGGAGTGCGCGTCACAATTGGCCAAACGCGGCTATGAGGTAACATTGGCTGAAGCTTCAGACCAGCTTGGCGGACGGGTTGCGGGGGAGGCATCGCTAAGCGGACTTGCAGCATGGAAACGGGTCGCAGACCATCGCATCTATGACCTTCAACGTCGCGCAAATGCGCAAATTTTTCTACAAAGTTCTTTGGACGCCGATGATGTGGCAGAACTTGGCATAGGCCATATTTTTCTTGCAACGGGTGCCAAGTGGCGACGCGACGGGGTAGGCCGCAGTCATCGCAAAGTGATCCCCTTTGATGGCTCCGTTCAGGTCTTTACGCCCGAAGATATTATCTCTGGTGTCGAAGTCCCCACGGGCCCTGTTTTCATTTTTGATGATGATCAGATTTACCTTGGCGGTGTTCTGGCCCACCATTTGGCGGAGACTGGCGCACATGTGGTTTTGGCGACACCAGCAAGCGTAGTGTCTCCTTGGTGCGACAATACTCTGGAACAGGAACGTATCCAAGCATCTTTGCTATCTATGAACGTAGACCTTCAGGTTGGAAAGACGCTGGCGCGGGTTGAAAACGGAAGGGCGCATCTGACCTGCGTCTATAGCGGAAAGGGCAAAACGCTTGAGATTGGCAGCGTTCTTATGGTGAGCGAACGCAGACGTGAAACGACACTCTTTGAGGCCTTGAAACAACGGCGTGAGAGCGGTGATCTGGATGTCAAAACCCTCGAAATTATCGGTGATGCGGCAAGTCCAGGGTTGATTGCTGATGCCGTTTACAGCGGGCATCTTGCTGCGCGAAACCTTGGAGAGGATCCAAAACGTGCGGAGCAGGCTCTTTTTGAGCGCGAAATTATTTCATTGGAGGGATAGACAATGAACCAGAGGCAAATATTTGATAATGGCGAAAAGCCAATGGCGCGACTGCTGAAAGAATATGTCGACGGCATGTCCTTGGAGAGAGATTTTTATACCTCTGAGGTGATTTATAACAACGATATTCGCCACTATTGGAATTCCAGCTGGATTTGGGTCGGTCACGTTAGTCAGGTGCCGAATACGGGCGACTTCTTTTTGTTTGATTATGGCACAGAGTCCTTGATTATCGCGCGGGATAAGCAAGGCGAAATTGGTGTATTTCTCAATGTTTGCCGTCATCGTGGGTCCAGAGTGTGTATGGAACAACGCGGCAACCGGCGCGTCTTTGCGTGCCCGTATCACGCCTGGACCTATGAGCTCAACGGAGACTTGCGGGTTGCGCGTGAAATGGGTGAGGGTTTTGATCCAACCGAATATTCCCTACTCAAAGCCCATGTGCGTATCTTTGAGGGCATGATCTTTGCCTGTACGGCGAAATCACCGCCTGATATTGAGGCTGGGCTTGAAAAGCTCGCACCGCTTGTAGCGCCATTTGATTTCAATAATTTGAAAATCGCACATTCTGCATCCTACCCTGTGCCCGCAAATTGGAAGCTGGCAGTGGAAAATTATATGGAATGCTATCACTGCGCGCCGTCGCACAAGGACTATGCGCGCTCTCACAGTATAAAGGATCCGGAATACCTGCGCACCGAACTGACAGAGGCCATGAAAGATAGGTCTCGCGCTGTAGGGCTGAGCACAGATGAGGTTTCGGTAAGTTCGGACGCAGAAGGAAAGACGGATATGGATTTTTACCACCGTCGATATCCTCTGTTCGAAGGGTACCTGACGGGCAGCAAATCCGGCGAACCGCTGGCACCTTTGCTTGGAAATTTAAAGGGATTTGATGGTGGCACAACAGATTTGCAAATCGGCATTCTGAACAATTTTCTGGTGTATTCGGATCACGTGGTGGGATACCGCTTTATCCCCCGTTCCGTGCAGGAAACAGACATAGAGGTGATCTGGTTCGTGCGTGGGGATGCTGAGGCGGGTAAAGATTATGACCTGCAGGATCTGACATGGTTGTGGGATGTTACGTCTCAGGATGATGAACGTATTATTCGTCTGAACCAAGAAGGGGTTAATTCCTTCCATTACATCGCCGGACCCTTGTCGCATATGGAATCGGGAATTCGGGCATTTTACGACGGCTATCTTGCAAAGGCGGCACTTTGGTAACGGGGCACCTCTGATGCCGTACAAAAAAATCAATCAAAACTGGACTTATCAGCATGAAAACTGCGCAGCTTAAAAATACCCCGTCGCCCGAAACCATCCTTGATTGGGATCGGACGCATCAGTTCCATCCGTGGGCTTCGATGGATGATGTTGAAGGATCAGATTATATGCTGGTGAACAAGGGTAAGGGGATTTACCTTTGGGACGAAACCGGTAAGCGGTTTATCGATGGTCCAGGCGGCATGTGGTGCGTGCAAATCGGATATGGCCGCCCTGAAATGGCTGAGGCGATTGCGCAACAGGTGATGAAACTGCCTTATTCGTCCCCTTGGACCAATACAACCGAACCTTCTGCTGTTTTGGCTAAGAAAATTGCCGATATGGCGCCTGGCGATCTCAATAACGTGTTTTTCACAACCGGCGGGTCCACAGCAGTGGATACGGCGCTTCGGACCGTGCATTTTATGAACAATCGGCTCGGTCATCCGGATAAAAAAATCATTCTGGCGCGTGAAAAAGGATATCACGGCTCTACTTACCTTGCCGCTTCCGTGACTGGGAAAGAACGGGATAAATCGCGTTTTGATATTGAAAAACGCTTGGTGCATTTCCTGCCCGATGTGAATCCCTACCGGCGTCCCGAAGGAATGAGCGTGCAGGATTGGTGTGATGCCAAAGTCAGTGATCTTGAAAAGGCAATTGCCGACATTGGGGCCGAGAATATCGGGGGATTTATCGCCGAACCCATTTTGTGTTCTGGGGGCGTGATCGTTCCGCCAAAGGGCTATCATCAGCGCACATTTGAAATCTGCCGAAAGCACGACATCCTATATATTTCTGATGAGGTGGTTACAGCCTTTGGTCGGCTTGGCCATTGGTTTGCCTCTCAAGATGTTTTTGGCATCGAACCTGACATCATCACCTGTGCCAAGGGGATGACTTCGGGCTACTTACCGCTTGGTGCCTGTATTGTGTCAGATCGTGTGATGGAACGTATGGTGAATGCAAACGATGCGGCACTGTTTTCTGCAGGATATACATATTCTGCCCATCCGGTGTGTTGTGCTGCGGCTCTCAAAAATATTGAGATCATCGAACAGGAACATATTCTGGAGCATGTGCGTGACATTTCCCCTTATTTCCAAACACGTCTTCAGGCTTTGGCCGATTTTTCCGGTGTTGGAAATGTGCGCGGCATGGGATTGTTGGGCTGTATCGAAGGCACGCCCGATTCAGACGGCGCGACATTGGAAGAGGAACGCAAGCTGGGGGCTTTGCTGGATGCGGCCTGCGAAAAACGCGGGCTTCTGGTGCGCCCCTTGATCAACATGGCCGTCTTTTCCCCGCCATTAATCATCACACGAACCGAAATTGACGCAATGTTTGATATTTTGGAAGAGGCGCTGAAAGAGGTGGCAGCGGTATTTTAAACCAAATTGAAAAATGCCGTTAGAAAACCGTAGCGATCATCAAAATTGGACGGTCCACAGATTTCAGGTATATCGCGATCCATTTATTATGCTTTAATCGCCACCTGACAATGCCATCTGTTGATCCAAGAGTTCCCGCTTGTGTTGGCGGAACATGATATAGGCGGCAATCGCCACAAGCACGGCCACAAAGAGAATGATGATGGTGGCCAATGCGTTGATATCGGGGCGAAGCCCGAGGCGAATGCGAGAAAAGATCAAGATCGGCAATGTGTTTGCCCCGGGTCCTGTAACAAAGCTTGCGATCACCAGATCGTCCAACGACAGCGTAAAGGCCAAAAGCCAGCCGGACAGCATTCCGGGCGCCAATCGGGGCAGGGTGATGGAGGTCATCACTTTGAACGGTTTTGCGCCCAAATCGGCTGCAGCTTCTTCAAGCGTTTCGCCGATCCCGGTCAGACGCGCCTGAATAATCACCGCCACATAGGCCAGAGAAAAGGTGATATGGGCGATGGTGATCGTGGTAAATCCGCGTTCCGCCGGCCAGCCGAAAAGCTCTTTGAGAGAGATAAAGAACACCAGCAGCGAAAGGCCTGTGATGACTTCGGGCATGACAAGCGGGGCGACCAGCATCCCACCAAAAAGGGTTCGCCCGCGAAACCGGCCAAATCGTACCATCGCGAGACCGGCAAACGTGCCCAGCATTGTGGCAACGGTCGCGTTCACCAATGCGATCTGCAGGCTGAGGCGAACGGCTTCCCATACTTCGGGGGACTCAAAAAGAACCTTGTACCAGCGCGTTGACCATCCCCCCCAGACGGGCACCAATTTGGAATAGTTGAAAGAATAGATGACCAAGAGGATCATGGGCACGTAAAGAAAGGTAAGCCCGATGTAGAGCATAACTGTGAGGAATGTCGAACGACCCTGATTCATGTCACGAACCCTCCGCCGCTTTGCCTTGGTAATATTGATAAATCGCCATTGGCAAAACCAGTATTAAGAGCAAGACAATCGCAACGGCTGCAGCCACGGGCCAATCCACATTGCGGGCAAATTCATTGTACAATTGTCGTCCGATCATCTGAACATTGCCTCCCCCCAGAAGATCGGGGATCACATATTCGCCTGTTGCAGGAATAAACACCAGAAGTGACCCCGCGATCACGCCCGGCATCGTGAGGGGCAGTGTGATCTTAAAGAATGTATTGACCGGACCCGAGCCAAGATCCGCCGCAGCTTCGTTCAGGGTGGCGTCCAGTTTTTCCATATTGGCATAAAGTGGCAAAATCATAAAAGGCAGGTAGGTATAGACAATCCCGACATAGACCGCAAATTCCGTATAGAGCATTCGGATCGGGGTTTCGATTATCCCCATAGAAATCAGGAGGTTGTTGATCGTTCCTTGATCTGCCAGCAGCCCCATCCACGCATATACGCGCAAAAGAAATGATGTCCAAAACGGTAAGATAATCGCAAACAACAAAAGTTGTTTGGTTACCTGCGCAGAGCGCACAATCCCATAAGCAATAGGATATCCAATCAAAAGCGAAAGCACCGTGGACACAGAGGCGATCTTGATCGAATTAATATAAGTTTTCGCATAAAGCGGGTCTTCAAAGATGTAGATGAAATTGTCAAAAACCAGCCGGATTGTGACGATTGTCCCATCCGCCCATTCGATCATCGCGGTGAACGGCGGGCTTGAAATCGCCAATTCTGCCAGACTGATCTTGGTGACAATGAAAAATGGCGCCAAAAAGAACACCAAAAGCCAGACAAACGGAACAATAATCACAATGGTTTTCCATCGTTCCTGAAGCCTGTCCAGCAGGGATAAGTTGCCTGCAGCTTTTGATGGCATCTCTGGAGAAAGGGCGCTGTCGCTCATTTTTTTAACAACATAATATTAGAGGCATCCCAGCGTAACGTGACCTTTTCTTCCCAACTAAAGGCATGGGTGCGGTTTTGTGGACGTAAATGGTTTTGTGCCGTCACATCCACCAGTGTTCCCTGATCAAGGCGAATTTTATAGCGGGATGTGTTGCCAAGATAACCGATATCCTCAACCACACCACTGGTTGTATATCCATCTGTTGAGGCTGAAGGATCCTTGCTGATTGAGATTTTTTCCGGTCGCACACCAAGAAAAACTGAAGCTCCCACGCCCAAAGCACTCGATTGCTCGAGCGTAATTTCACCCAGCTCTGTGGCGATTTTCAATGAGTTATTGTTGTTTTCAAGGATGGTACCTTCGAAAATATTTGCAGAGCCGATGAAATTCGCAACAAAACGGTTTTCCGGATATTCATAAATTTCAGTAGGGGATCCAATTTGGATAAACTGGCCTTTGTCCATCACCGCGATACGGGTGGCCAGAACCATTGCCTCTTCTTGATCATGGGTGACCACGACAAATGTCACACCGACCTTTTCCTGAATGTTCATGAGTTCAAACTGAGTATGTTCACGAAGTTTTTTGTCCAGCGCGCCAAGTGGTTCGTCCAAGAGGAGGAGCTTTGGTTCCTTCACCAGCGCTCTGGCGAGCGCCACGCGCTGTCTTTGACCGCCGGAAAGCTGGTTTGGGCGGCGCTTTTCATAGCCTTGGAGCTCGACCAGACGAAGCATATTGTGCGTGCGGTCCTTAATCTCACTTTTATGTATTCCGTCTTGCTCTAGTCCAAAGGCAATATTTCTTTCCACACTCATATGTGGGAAAAGCGCGTAATTCTGGAACATCATATTGGTCGGGCGTTGATAAGGCGGTACGCCGGACATATCTTTGCCATCTATCAAAATTTGTCCAGAACTTGGTGTTTCAAACCCCGCAAGCATCCGCAAAAGCGTTGATTTTCCGCATCCTGACCCGCCGAGTAAGCAGAACAATTCACCGGCATAGATATTCAAGTCTACATTGTTAACGGCGACAAACTCTCCAAACTTTTTGGTAACGTTTCGAATCTGAAGAAGCGGTTTGTCTGTATTCAGTGCGGGTTTATTCACCAAAGACCGGACACTGGACTGATTGACCATGATACATCCCTTAAATTTTTGGTCTCATGACGTCGTTAAAGGAGGATAGAAAAATAGGGCCGAAGTACCGGCCCTATCTCTTTAATCTTCTTATCAGTTGCCTGCTTTGAAGTCTGTCCAGGTTCTGGTCTGCATACGTTGCACCTTGGGAGGCAAGGACGCATTGGTATACATCTTGGCCACCTGATCGCTGGTCGGGAAAGCCGCAGGGCTAGATGTGACTTCCTCATCAATCAGCGGTTTTGCATCAATATTGGCTGTCGCATACCATGTGTAGTTGCTGTCGCCTGCCGCTACGTCTGGACGCATCATATAGTTGAGGAAAAGATGCGCGTCCTCTTGATTGCTTGCATCTGATGGAACAACCCACCCATCGACCCAAAGGTTTGCTTTGCCTTCGCCCGCTGGCAAGAAGAAATCAAGCACAACGCCCGTGTCAGCTTCTGCTGCGCCTGACATCGCCAAAAGCCCATCTGGTCCCCAAGTGACGGCAACGCAGAATTCTTTTTGCGGCATTCTTTGATAAGCATAATTGTCAAAGGTTTTGATGAATGGACGTACCTTGCTCAGCATCTCACCTGCCGCGTCGTAATCGGCCTGTTTAGAGGTGGCCGGGCTAAGACCCAAGTGCGCCAGCGCCATAGACACGATGTCATCAGGAGAGTCCAAAAATGCAACGCCGCATTTTGCAAGTTCGGCCATATGTTTTGGATCAAAGATCATATCCATAGACCCGATCGGCGCGTCTGGATAGGTTTCGAGGACCAATTCCTTATTATAGGTTACGCCGTGGGTCCCCCACATGTAAGGGACGAAGTGGTTGTTTTGTGGATCCCATTCTTTGCTCATCTGGCCCATGATGGCCGGATCCATGTGTTTGAAGTTATCAAGCTTTGACACATCAAGCGGGCTTAAGATGCCTGCCTGAATAAGACGGGCAACACGGCTTCCAGAATGGCTTACCACGTCATACCCACTGTTTCCTGCCAGCAATTTGGCATCGATTGATTCAACGCTGTCATAGGTGTCATAGATCACCTTGATGCCGTATTCTGCTTCGAAATTGGCAATCGTTTCTTCGCCGATATATTCGGCCCAGTTTGTTACTTTCAACACACGATCCTGCGCCATTGAGCTCGTGGCCATTAAGCCCGTGAGCAGCGTGGTGCCGATCATCAGTTTTGAGAATTGAACAAAACCCATGGTAGTTTCTCCCTATTGTTAGCGGCCCGTCTGGTTTATGGACCTCTGAGAATTTTCTTATATCGAATGCATCTGATCCAGGACTTTCCCTGTTTTAGCACATCGCGACAAACACTCTATTCGTAGTTTTTAGCCTTCGGGTGAAGGAGCATGATTTCCTTTTCCTTAGAGGCTAAACAGGACGAAAGCCCTTCGTCAAGTTGTAAGCTCGCCTGTTGTGCAAAATTTGATCAAAAAATTTTGCCACCCCCAAATTTAAGAGGTTAAAGCACTGTTTGGAGCCGTCACTCATCGGGGCTGTCTTCTCGTACTTGCGAAAATACGGCGACTGTACAGCCATTTTCTGAATAGGAATTATGCACTGTGCCAGGTGCAAGCCAAACCACATCGCCAGCTTTGTAGAGCGTGCCATCGTGGTCTCGTAATTCCCCTTCAATGACATAGAATTCTTCGGCCCCCCCATGTCGGTGCGGTGCAGAGTGGGATCCGGGAGCCATGCGGTAAATATAAAACCCAACTCCCTGATCCATTTCCGGATTGAGATTTAAGTAAGATGTTCCCAGCTCTCCTGTTTCTTCAGGATCATAGGGTGTAAAAACCGCATCTTTGAGATTGACCACCCGTCGATCCTGTGCGTTCACCGGTTTCATTTCTGTGCCTCTTATGTGGTAGAATGGTATTTTGTATCCTGTCTGGTTCTTTGTCAGTTGGCAAGAATGTCTGCAGGATTTGAGGGGGCCAATCGTTTCAGGACGGTCAGGATCGATATTTTAAAAACAAGCATTGGATTGCCGCCTCAAACGTTTTAGTTTCGACAGTAATTTTTCGGATTGTGTGCATATGCATTTATCGGTTGGAACAGTGAAATTGGTAGGGATCCAAGAGAAAATGTTTGAACAAAGGGGATGGCAAAAATTTGATTATGATATCAGTGTGGCGCGTTGGTCTGAGGTCGCCCAAAAAAAGGGTCTGACGGTTCTTGAGGATCCCAAAATGCGCGCCAAATGGCTGCAATGTGAGGGAACTTGGTTTGTTGGCGTTGATGCTTTACCCAGCGATCCAACGGGCCGGATCGGGGATGTGGATCTTAAAGGCACAGTGATTGACTGGCTTTCCAATGTTGACACAAAGCCGTTGCACCCCGCACAGCTTTCCGTCATGTTTGAGGGCTATCCCAAGCCGCGCGAAGGAGAGAATAAGGCAGCCTTCGGGTATCGTCTGAACCGAGATGCGGCGCATGTGGATGGGCTGTTACCTGTAGGAAAAGACCGCCGCCGTATGCTCAAAGAACCCCATGCCTATATTATGGGACTTCCTTTGAATGAAACGTCCCCAGAGGCAAGCCCTTTGGTCGTTTGGGAAGGCTCTCACATTATCATGGCAGAGGCCTTTCAAAAGGCGTTTGAAGGTCATGACCCGCAGGGATGGAACAAAATTGACGTGACTGAGATCTACCAAGCGATGCGAAAGAAGGTCTTTGAGACATGCAGACGCGTGACGGTTCATGCGCTCCCCGGGGAGGCCTATGTCTTGCATAGATTGGCGCTGCACGGCGTGGCACCATGGGTTAAGGGTGCCGTGGCGCCAGAGCAGGGGCGCATGATCGCCTATTTGCGCCCTGAATTAGTGGACTTGTCTCAATGGCCCTTTTTGACGTGATGTTTTTGAAAGGAAATTAACGATGCTTGAATTGCGACCCAATTGCGAACTCTGTGATGTTGACCTTCCCGCGCAAAGTCCTGAGGCGCGTATTTGTTCATATGAATGCACATATTGTGCAGACTGTGCGGATAATGACCTAAAGAATGTTTGCCCGACTTGTGGTGGAAATCTATGTCCGCGTCCGGTCCGTCCCAACGAGGCTTATCGCGGCGGGCTCTCTCTTGGCCTCAAAAATCATTCCGCCAGCACCACGCGTCGACACACAAGGTGGTCGCGTGAAGAGATAGAAAGTATGGTTTTACGATTAAAGGACATCCCACCTGCTCAAAGGTGATCTGTGAAAGGCTACCTGCTGACGTCAGCTGCGATTTTGCAACCGCGCCGTGCGACCGCCGCGCCGTTTGCTCAGAAGGGGGGTGCGATTCGGCAAGTCCTTGCTGATTTTCTGCCGCTCTTCCGCACTCATTACTGACCAGCGGGTAATCTCGTCGATGGTTCGATGACATCCAGTGCATATACGCTCTAAAGGATGCATGACACAGATGCTCACACAAGGTGAGTCAATTTCATCGCGTTTCCAGACCAGATCGGCCTCTTTACGTGCGGAGTGTTCCATATACTACAGATGCCTCAATCGATCCAAAGCGCCCTGTAGAATATAGGACGCCGCTACGTGATCTATGACCTCAGAGCGACGTTTTCTAGTCGTATCCGCCTCCAAAAGCGCTTTTTCTGCGGCAACGGTCGATAGGCGTTCGTCCCAAAAGGAGATTGGGAGATCCATTTTCTGAGCAAGGTTGCGCGCAAAAGCACGGGTGGATTGCGCCCTAGGGCCTTCGCTTCCATCCATATTGCGGGGCAGCCCCAAGATTAGACCGCAAAGCTGACGCCCCTCGCAGATCGACAAAAGATGATCTGCATCCTGCGTGAATTTCTGACGTTTTATGGTTTGAAGCGGTGTTGCGATAGACCGCATATGATCAGAAACCGCAACGCCGATTGTCTTTGTGCCAAGATCAAGACCGGCGATGGCGCCATAATCGGGTAGCGCGTCAGCAAAGCTTGGAACATCTTCGAAAATCACTCTGCCATCCCCAAAAGCCGTGCTGTTTCTTCGATCGTCTTCAAAGCATCCGGATGGTCTGCAAACACCACCTGTGCTTCTTTATAAATCTCCAAGGCGTCTAATTCGCGCCCTAATACGCTCAGAGCACGGAGCAATTTGGTCCAATCCTCTGGTGGGCCGCCTTCGCTGCTAAGTCGCTCCGCCAAGCCTTCGACCATGCCTTCGATCATTGCCTGCTGCTCCTCTGACGTCATCCTGCCTGCGGCCTCTATGTCGTCTTGAGTCGGGCCGCGCTTTACAGGCAGGGGGGGCAATTTGAAATCCGTCACCCCTGCAGCAAGAGCAACATCTTCTATCTGAGCGCGGATGGGCTCGAGCCAAGGGCTGTCCGGCTCTGCTTCAGCCAAGAGTCTTTGCCAATCTTTAAACGCGCGATCGGGGCGATCATTTTGAAGCAATAGTAACCCCATGTAATATCGCGACAGTGCGTGATCATTTTGAAGCGCTAAAGCGCGTTTAAGCGCGGTTTCTGCTTCTGGCGAAACATACCCCCTTCCCGCGAGAATCAAGAGTTCGGCGTGATCAAAATGATCATCGACGCCGGCATCTGCGCCTTTCAGACGAACCACGTTTTCTTGAGCAACGCTTGCAGCCATCAAATTCTGAAGGCTTGCTTCAAATTTGGCCAAAAAAATTTGCCCCTGAAGATCATCGGGCCGATCTGCCACCGCCTGACGTAATTGTTCAATAACATCTAAATAGGCAGCGTCTGTGGCCGGCTTGTCCAATGGCGGAAGTCTCTCAATGTAGGCGCCCAGCGACGGTCTATTTTCGTACCGTTCTTTGGCCCTCGTGATGCGATCTGATTGCGATAAATCAGCATAGCCCGGCGCGCCAAGCGTTCCATATAAGGCCACACTCCCCCCTATGAGAAGAAAAGCTGTCAAAACCGCAGCAACAGGAACCCAAGGCTTTCTTCCCGCCTCTGCTGCACCCACATTTTGAATTTTTGCTGACTTCAAAAGGCGGCGGGCAATCTCGGCATGCAGTTGTTGTGCCTCCTGAGGCATCAATATGCCACGCGCAACATCGCGCTCCACTTCGTCGAGTTGTGCCTTGTAAAACTGCAGATCTTGATCTTGTTCTTCAGGCGATGGGGCCGGAATGCGCAAGGCGGCTATTAAAAATGCAGCAACGCAAATTGTAATTGCAGTGACCAGCGCCCAAAACAGCATTTTAACTCCTTATTTGATCTCCATGTCTAACGGGAGTTTGCCAATTTAAAAAGAGGCCCTAGACATCTTGACGCATATGTCGCTTCTGGCTTTGCTTGTGACGCAGTGAGCCGTCATTAACGCAGGAAATTTTGTCAAAAGCCGCACATCTGTGCGAATTAGAGTGGATGCCTGTATGAAACGTTATTCTGCCTTCGCTGTCGCGCGTGAAGCCCTGCGCTTTCACTCCGGCTGGGAACGGGCCTGGCGCAATCCTGAGCCCAAGAAAAAATATGATGTGATCATCGTTGGGGCAGGGGGACATGGGCTTGCCACGGCCTATTACCTTGGGCGTAACTTTGGGATCAAAAATGTTGCCGTCATCGAAAAAGGTTGGCTTGGCGGGGGCAATACGGGGCGCAATACAACGATTATCCGCTCCAACTATCTCCAAGACCCTTCTGCAGCGATCTATGAAAAAGCACGCGGGCTTTATGAAACGCTCAGTCAAGATTTGAATTACAATGTGATGTTCAGTCCACGCGGTGTTATGATGCTTGCTCAAACGCAGCATGAAATTCGCGGGTATCAGCGCACGGCGCATGCCAACGCGCTGCAGGGTGTTGCCACGGAATTTATCGCACCCAAGCGTGTTAAGGAATTGTGTCCCATCATCAATCTGGACGGGCCGCGCTATCCGGTGTTGGGTGCGCTTTGGCAACCGCGTGGGGGAACGGCGCGCCATGATGCAGTGGCTTGGGGATATGCGCGGGCCTGTTCTGACATGGGTATGGATATCATCCAAAAATGCGAAGTCACCGCCGTGCACCAAAAAGACGGCAAGGTCAGCGGCGTTGAAACCACCAAAGGCACGATTGAATGTGACAAGCTGGGGATCGTGGTTGCAGGGCATTCTGGGGTTCTTGCAGATATGGCGGGGTTCCGTTTACCCATCGAATCTGTGGCGCTTCAGGCGCTGGTGTCAGAACCGATCAAACCCTGCATGGATGTGGTGGTCATGGCCAATACGGTCCATGGTTACATGAGCCAGTCCGACAAAGGCGAAATGGTGATCGGCGGTGGGGCTGACGGATATAACAATTACACCCAACGCGGATCCTTCCATCACGTTGAGGAAACCGTGCGCGCCTTAGTTGAAACATTTCCAATTATCAGCCGGTTGAAAATGCTGCGTTGGTGGGGCGGTATCGTCGATATGACAGGGGACCGGTCCCCCATCCTGTCCCAAACGCCGCTTGAAAATTGCTTTATCAATTGCGGTTGGGGCACAGGGGGTTTCAAAGCCATTCCCGGATCCGGTTGGGGCATGGCAGAGCTGATGGCCAAAGGACATTCCCCGCTGACCGAGGAATTTTCCATGTGGCGCTTTAAAGAGGGTAAATTCATCGACGAAAGCGTCGCAGCAGGGGTGGCGCATTGATGAACGGGTTCGACCTTTCCTTTGAAGCTGAGAGCGCCTCTAAAAAAGTGCAGAACGCTCTGGATCCGTTTGAATGCTTGGTCGCGGGTCACGGTATTTTCGAAGCTTGCGTATTTTATGAAACATGTGAGGTATGCTCATGTTAATATTTGAATGTCCTTACTGTGGCATCCATGCCGATGAAACGGAGCTCAGTCCCGGCGGTGAGGCGCATTTGAAACGCTTTGGTCCGGGTGCGTCAGATGAGGATTTTGAAGGTTACCTCTTTATGCGTGAAAACCCCAAAGGCGTGCACTTTGAACGCTGGCGACACTCCAATGGCTGCGGAAAATGGTTTCACGCGGCGCGCTGCACCATGACATTGGAGGTCTTTGGCACCTACAAAGCTCAAACCTTTGAGCCGCCTCAAGAGATCAAAGACAAGATCACAGCCAAACGGCCCGGTTGGTCATGGAGGACTTTTTCATGAGCACACGTCTGTCTTCGGGTGGTCGTCTGATTGACACCTCAAAACCGATTTCCTTCACTTTTAACGGCAAAAGTCTCAAAGGCTACGAAGGTGATACGCTGGCATCTGCCCTTTTGGCCAATGATCAGATGTTGATGGGCCGGTCTTTTAAATATCATCGTCCGCGTGGCGTGGTGAGCAGTGGGGCCGAAGAGCCCAACGCGTTGGTCAACCTTGGCAAAGGGGGCAAGTTTGAACCCAATCAACGCGCCACCACAACCGAGTTGTTTGAAGGTTTGCAGGCAACATCACAAAATCATTGGCCAAGCCTTGAGTTTGACATCGGGGCCATCAATTCGAAACTCTCGCGTTTCCTGCCTGCGGGATTTTATTACAAGATGTTCATTCATCCCCGTCCGCTATGGAAACATGTCTATGAACCCTTTATTCGGCAGTCCGCCGGATTGGGTCAGGCGCCAAGCGCCAAAGACTCCAGCACATATGAACATTTCTATGCGTTCTATGACATTGCAATTATCGGCGGCGGCCTCGCTGGATTGCAAGCGGCGCGCGTAGCAGGCGCTTCTGGAAAACGTGTTCTCTTGATGGAGCAAACCGCACATTGGGGCGGACGTGCGCAAATTGATGAAGAAATGGTCGACGGCGTGCCTGTGGATAAGTTTGTGGACGATACGGTCGCCCATTTGCAGAGTTTACCAAATGTCACCCTGCGCACCCGTATGATGGGAGCAGGAATTTATGACCACGGTTATCTGTTAGGTTACGAAAGATTAAGTGATCATGTGCCTGATGCTGCAGGTCCGCGTCACCGGCTGTGGCGGATCCGCGTAGGTCATATTATCACCGCAACGGGTGCGATTGAACGTCCTTTGTCCTTTGCTGAAAATGACAAGCCAGGGGTTGTTTTGGCCTCAGCATTGCGGGATTATTTGATCGGCTATGGTGTGTCCTTGGGTGACAGAACCGTCGTCGTCACAAATAATGATGACGCCTATCTTACTGCAATTGCTGTAAAAAATGCAGGACTTGACGTGCCGGCGATCATTGATGCGCGTCAGGGTGGAGCCGGTGAGCTTGGTGAAAAAGCCCGCGCCTTGGGCATTCGTGTTGAAACAGGCAAAGGCATTGCAAGGGTTCTGGGCGGCAAACGTGTGACCGGTGTTCAAATATGCGCGCAGGTTGGCGAAGGCGCACCTTTGGAAGAAATCCCATGCGACTGTGTGGCTATGTCAGGAGGTTGGTCTCCGGTGGTGCATCTGTGGTCTCATTGTGGTGGGAAACTCTATTGGGATGCAGAAAACGTGATGTTCCGTCCGGATGTGCAAAATTATCCTATTGGATATGATGGAAATACATTTGTTGCGGTCGTGGGTGCGGCCAACGGCCATTTGGCTTTGGATGCGGCGATTAAAGATGCCTGCGATCAAACCGCATCTCTTGCAGGGGTTTCCAATCCGCCAGAGCTGCCGAGTGTCGCATCGCGCCAAGATGCATTGATCGAGGCGGTCTGGATGATGCCGGCGGGTGCTGGCATAAAGCTGCGGTCCAAAGCATGGCTGGATTTTCAAAACGACGTCAAAGTTTCTGACCTGCAACTTGCGGCCCAAGAGGGCTTTGAAAGCGTGGAGCATGCCAAACGTTACACCACGCTGGGTATGGCAACGGATCAGGGGAAATTGTCAAATATCAACGGGCTTGCCACTTTGGCAGGTGCATTGAATGCAGATATTCCCGCGGTTGGAACGACCACGTTCCGTCCCCCTTATACGCCAATTTCTATGGGTGCGATCGCAGGGCATTCCCGCGACGAGGTATTTCAACCGATCCGTCAGACCCCAATGCATAAATGGCATGAGGCAAAAGGGGCGTATATGGAGCCAGTGGGCTACTGGCGCCGGCCTTATTGCTATCCGCGCGGTGGGGAAACGCACGCTCAGGCCGTAGAGCGCGAAATAAACCAGACACGTTCTTCGCTGGGTCTTTTGGATGCATCCACTTTGGGCAAATTGGTGGTCAAAGGACCGGATGCGGGCAAATTCCTTGACATGCTTTACACCAATATGATGAGCACGTTGAAACCAGGAAAATGTCGCTACGGGTTGATGTGTTCCGAAAACGGGTTCCTGATGGATGATGGCGTGGTTGCGCGCATTGATGAGGATACGTTCCTCTGTCACACTACCTCAGGCGGGGCTGACCGCATACATGCGCATATGGAAGAATGGCTTCAAACGGAATGGTGGGATTGGAAGGTTTATGTCGTAAATCTCACCGAACAATTGGCGCAGGTCGCAGTTGTGGGGCCAAATGCGCGCAGGGCGCTCGAAAAACTCGGTGGTATGGACGTCAGCAAAGAAGCGCTGGCGTTCATGGAATGGAAAGACGGAACTTTGGGCGGGTTTGACGCGCGCGTCTATCGGATTTCGTTTTCGGGAGAGCTGTCTTACGAGATTGCGGTGCTAGCGGGACAGGGATTGGCATTTTGGAACGCCCTTCTCGAAGCCGGAGAGGAATTTGGTGTGACCCCCTATGGCACAGAAGCGCTGCACGTCATGCGGGCCGAAAAAGGGTTCATTATGATCGGGGATGAAACGGACGGGACAGTGATCCCGCAGGATCTTGGCCTGCAATGGGCGATTTCCAAAAAGAAGGAAGATTTTCTTGGTAAACGCGCCCAAGAGCGCAGTCATATGGTGGATCCCGACCGCTGGCGTCTTGTCGGCTTGGAAACGACTGACGGATCTGTGCTACCTGACGGAGCCTATGCAGTGGGCGAAGGCAAAAATGCCAATGGTCAGAAAAACACCATTGGTCGGGTGACCTCCACCTACTATTCCCCCACGCTGAAGCGGGGCATTGCCATGGGGTTGGTCCAAAACGGACCGGAGCGTATGGGGGAGGTCATCGTCTTCCCCAAAACCGATGGCACAGAGGTGACTGCGAAAATCGTTGATCAGGTGTTTTATGACAAAGAGGGGGACAAGCAAGATGTCTGAAACGGAAACTGCATCATTTCCCCCTTTTAATGGTTATGTCACGGTGTCAAAAGACGCCTCTATCGGGATGATCACCTTGCGCGGGGCGCTCAATTCCAAAGGTCTTGGTTTGGCTGTTGGAAAATCTCTGCCAAAAGAGCGCTGCATTTTGGATGCCAAAGATATGCAGGTGGCTTGGATGTCGCCCGATGAGCTTATGGTATTATGTCCGAAGGAAAATGTTGCAAATCTTGAGGCGGACTTTCAAAAATCGCTTGGATCACAGCATGCGCTGGTTTCGGATGTTTCTGATGCGCGTGCGGTCTTTACGCTTAAGGGCACGAATGTACGTGAAGTTGTGGCAAAACTTGCCCCAGTCGATATGGCGCCGGGCCATTTTGGAACCGGTGAAATGCGCCGCACCAGATTTGGACAAATCGCTGCGGCGTTTTGGATGACGGCTGACGATGAGGTGAAAATCATCTGTTTCCGTTCTGTCGCGCAATACATGTATCAACAGCTTTGTGTTTGTGCCGCGCGGGGAAGCGAACTTGATCTCTGGACGTAATTAGGCGATTTTTCCCAAAGTTGGCTGTTTGGCCTTGACGATGGTGGGTGAAAACTCCCATTTAGGGCCAATGAATTTTTAACCCGATGAAGGAGTCCTCACATGGCTTTTGAACTTCCTGATCTTCCTTATGCACATGACGCAATGGCCGCCCATGGGATGTCACAAGAAACATTAGAATATCACCACGATTTGCACCACAAAGCCTATGTGGATAATGGCAACAAGTTGATTGCAGGTACCGAATGGGAAGGCAAATCGCTCGAAGATATCATCACCGGCACCTATGCCGCCGGAGCCGTCGCGCAAAATGGGATCTTTAACAATGCAAGCCAGCATTGGAACCATATGCAATTCTGGGAAATGATGGGACCCGGCAATTCTGCAATGCCCTCTGAACTTGAAGCAGCCCTCAAAGACAGCTTCGGCAGTGTGGATGAGTTTAAATCCCAGTTTTCCGCTGCAGGCGCAGGTCAGTTTGGCTCAGGGTGGTGCTGGCTTGTTAAAGACAGCGATGGCGGTCTCAAAGTGACCAAAACCGAAAACGGCGTGAACCCGCTTTGCTTTGGGCAAACAGCGCTTTTGGGATGTGATGTTTGGGAACATTCCTATTACATCGATTTCCGCAACAAACGCCCAGCTTATTTGACCAATTTCCTTGATAATCTTGTAAACTGGGAAAACGTTGCCAGCCGGATGTAACAGCGAGCGTGGCATATCAATTTTCTGCGGCCTGTTGGGAGATTTCCTGACAGGCCTTTTGTTTTCCCAATTCAATGGGCTTTAAGATGCAAGACAGCACAAAGGGCGTTTTGGCAATTATCATTGCGGCCACAATTTGGGGGCTTGCACCGATTTATTACAATCTTTTGACGCATGTGCCGCCGTTTGAGCTTTTGGCACATCGCACGCTTTGGTCCTTTATCTTCTTTGCGCTGGTTCTGATGTATCAAAACCGACTGGCGGAGGTCTGGCAGGCTGTCTTTCGTTTCAATGAGGCTAGGGCAATTTTTATCGCCTCTTTCCTGATTGCCATCAATTGGTATTTTTTCATCCACTCTGTACAAACCGGACAGGCGACCGAAGCCAGCCTTGGATATTTCATGATGCCGTTGGTATCGGTTTTTTGGGGGCTTTTGATTTTCAAAGAAAACCTGTCAATTGGTCAATGGTTGGCTGCGGGCTTAGCTGCCTTGGCGGTTATCGTGCTGACATTTGGGCTCGGAGTGCCGCCTTGGATTGCGCTGACGCTTTCAACAAGTTTTAGTTTTTATGGGGTTATCAAAAAACGCCTCGCCACCCGACCTACGGTCGCGGTGACAGTCGAAGTTTTGTTCCTTTCGCCCATCGCGCTTTGCATTTTGGCTTATTATCATGGCTGGATAGGTGGGCATTTTGGCGGCGATGGGTGGACATCGTTTTTACTGACGCTTTCAGGTCCCCTGACGGCAACGCCCTTGATTTTATTTTCCTATGCTGCGCGTCGGATCAAATTGTCGACAGTGGGCATTTTGCAGTATATCAACCCAAGCCTCCAATTCATTTGTGCAACACTGATCTTGGTCGAACCGCTCACCATGTGGCATGCCATCGCCTTTCCAATGATCTGGATCGCCTTGGTGCTTTATAGCGTGGTGAGCCTTTATTCGAGACGCGCTTGAATAACGTTCAGCGCATCTTCCGCTGTGTCTACAATATCAAAATATGATTTTAATGTGGTTTCAGCAAAGCCTTCGGAAATGACATGATCGATCAAAGTGGCGAGCGGGGTCCAATACTGCTCTGTATTTACAAGGATGATCGGTTTTTTATGCAGTCCAATTTGCGCCCATGTCAGGACTTCAAAAAATTCGTCAAGCGATCCCGCACCACCGGGTAAGAGGACAATGGCGTCAGAATTCATGAACATGACTTTTTTGCGTTCATGCATATTTTCGGTAATCACAAGGTTTGATAAATCGGTTTTTGCAACTTCTCTTTGCATAAGATGTGTCGGGATGACGCCAAGGGCTTTGGCACCATTGTTTTGGGCACTCTGGGCAACACTCCCCATGATGCCGACATCGCCTGCGCCGTAAACCAAACGCCAGTCTCGATCTGCCAATCCCTTTCCCAAAACTTCGGCGGCTTTCTCATAGGCTGACTTATGACCGCTGCGTGATCCGCAAAATACACAAATTGACAATGACCGCATCTTTTGCGCCTCTTTAATAACTTGACCTTTGACCTTATGTAGCTCCAATGTTACGCAGCAGCAATGCGTATGACGGCTCTTGGGGGGCCTAAGGATAAAATGAGCAGTAAACACAAGCAATCGAATCCAGCGATCATCGTTGCGCTTATATTGTTGGCGCTGACGATCATTGCGGCCTTTTTTTATCAGCAAAATAAAACGGCTAAAGACGCGCCGACAGTTGCTGAAGAAAGTGTGCCAGCGGAGCCCAAAAAAGCTGAGTCACTTGAGGCTGAGCAGACCCTTTCAATAGAGAAAGCTGTTGAGGACAAGCTTCAAGAAACGTCCTCTGCTGAAACTGAAGACGTTGACACCCCTGCACCAGGCCCACAACCACCTTTGGTGGAAACTATTCGTGTTGAGGCTGACGGCGCCGTGGTTCTGGCGGGGCGTAGTGATCCCGATACAACGATCAAAATTCTCCTTGATGAGGTTTTGGTTGAAACAGTGCAATCCGATGGAAGCGGAAACTTTGTGGCATTGTTCGACATTGGCGTAAGTACAAATGTTCGCGTATTGTCCCTTCTGGTGGACGTTGGGGGCAAAGAGGTCTATGCGGAAGAGGAGATCATCATTGCGGCCTCTCAAAGTGCCGAGAGTGTTACGTCGGATGAAACTGTCATAGCACAGGCAGAACCTTCCATCGCTGATGACGCAGAAACCCCAATTGAACAAGATCAGATATCAGAGCCAAATATCGAGACTGAAGAAGAAACTCTTGGGGACAAGGTTTTAGAGACCGCGACGAATGAAACTTTGACGGAAACTCAATCTGAAGAGGTCAAGACAGACGATGATCTGCTGACAGAAAATGCGAGTGAAGCAAATGTTTCTGTGGAAGTGGACTCCGTCGCAGAAGCGCAAACAGACCCCGTGGGGCAGGTGGATGTTGCCACCGAAACAAATCAGAGTGTTAGCACTGCAGAACCCGAAACAGACACTGCGACCAGTACTCAATCGGTTGAAATCGCCAAAACTGACGTGTCAGAAGATGCGGTTTCAGCGGAGCAGACCTCTTCCGAAGAAAAGCTTCCTCAAAAAACCAATGAAGAGGAACAGGTCGCAAAAATTGAACCGATCATCGAAGAGCCGGAAGAAACAGTCACGGACGAAAATTCAACAGTTGTGACGGAACCTGCAACAGTTGCGACGCAAGAAACGGAAACCGAAACGGCTGTGATCGAAACTGTGCCGGCACAAAGTGAAACGGTGGCCAAGGCTGAAGTCAGTGAGGACGGAGCCGAAATTCAGACTTTGCCTGCCGAAGAGACGGAAAAAGAAGAAAATACTGAAGAGCCGCTGGTGGTTATAGCGGGCAAAGACGGGGTGAAGGTCGTTCAATCTTCCAAACAAAACAGCTCTCAGGATGTGTCCGTCGATGCAATCAGCTATGATGAAACAGGAGAGGTATCACTCACCGGTCGCGGCAAGCCTTCACAAATTGTACGAATTTACCTTAACAATATGCCGATATCGACAGCGGCCATGGATGCCACTGGTCAATGGAGCACGGCCTTGTCAGAAATCGATGCGGGAATTTACACCTTACGTGTCGACGAATTGGACAAGACTGGAAATGTTGTTTCGCGTCTGGAGACACCTTTTAAACGCGAAAGACGTCAAGACCTTGCCGCGTATATGACAAGCGTTGATGAGCCTGCTCGGATCAATGTTGTCACGGTGCAACCTGGAAACACGCTCTGGGCGATCGCTCGCAAGCGCTATGGTCGCGGGATTTTATACGTGCGTGTGTTTGAGGAAAATAAAGAGAAAATCCGCAATCCAGACCTCATTTATCCTGGTCAGGTCTTTTCTCTTCCTGACGACTGACTTGAAGACTGAGGAAAACTCTTTACATGGCAGTTAGTCCAGGCACTGCGTGCGTTGTGCTTTCGAGCGAGGGTAAGAATATTTATGTCCGATAAAAAACAATCGGGAAACAGTGGGCAAAAAAGCGAAAAGCAGGCTGCGTGGAACACGACAAAACGCGTGGCACCCTTTGTCTGGCCGGCGGGTGATTTCGATTTACGTGCGCGCGTTGTGCTGGCGATGCTGGCTTTGGTGGGCTCAAAATTTATTGCAATTCTTGCGCCAATTTTGCAAGCTTGGGCCGTTGATGACTTGGCAGAGGCGGGGGTTTCTGACTTTGTCCTTGGCGCGGTGGGCCTAACGATTGCCTATGGCATTGCACGGATTGCCACCAATGGGTTTCAACAATTGCGCGACGCGCTTTTCGCAAAAGTAGCACAACGTGCACTGCGTCGTCTTGCTCTGGAAACCTTTGAACATATTCACAAACTCTCGATGCGCTATCACATTACCCGAAAAACAGGGGGATTGAGCCGCATTATCGAGCGTGGTGTGAAAGGCGTGGAGTTTCTTCTGCGTTATCTGGTGTTTTCAACGGGACCTTTAATTCTCGAACTTGTGTTTATCAGCGCCGCGATTTTCTGGAAACTTCAAGACTGGCGATATGTCGGAATTATTTTTATCACAATCGTATTCTATGTATGGTTCACGTTTGCGATTACGGAATGGCGTGTGAAACTGCGCCGCAAGATGAATGAACAGGACACAGATGCCAATCAAAAGGCGATTGACAGTCTGCTGAACTTTGAGACGGTGAAATATTTCAATGCGGAAAAACGCGAAGCGGCACGCTATGACCAATCAATGGAAGGCTATGAAGCGGCAGCATTGAAAACCAGCTATTCGCTTGCGTTTTTGAACTTTGGGCAGGCGGTGCTGATCACGTTGGGGCTTGTTGGCGTAATGTGGTTGGCAGCGGTCGGGGTGCAATCAGGAGAATTGACAGTCGGTGATTTTGTTCTGGTCAATGCCTATATGATCCAGATCACAATGCCACTTAATTTTCTGGGCACGGTTTATCGAGAAATCCGTCAAGCCTTGGTTGACATGCGCCAAATGTTTGATTTGCTTGAAGAACCGGCAGAAGTGACAGATAAACCCGGCGCGCCCGCCCTTTCTGTAAAAGGAGGAGGCGTCACATTGAGCAATGTCCGCTTTTCCTATGAAAAAGAGCGCCCTATCCTGCATGATGTCAGCATTGATGTGCCGGCAGGGCAAACTGTTGCGATTGTCGGACCTTCAGGGTCAGGAAAATCGACGATCGGGCGCCTGCTTTTTCGGTTTTACGATGTGACAGATGGCGCTGTCTGCATAGACGGTCAGGATATTCGAGACATCACGCAGGAAAGTCTTCATCAAGCGATCGGAGTTGTGCCTCAAGATACCGTACTTTTCAACGATACGATATTTTACAACATCGCCTATGGACGGGAAAACGCAACACGGGGCGACGTTATACAGGCGGCAAAAGATGCCCAAATCCACGATTTTATTATGTCGCTTCCTGATGCATATGAGTCCTTAGTCGGGGAACGTGGTCTCAAACTGTCAGGGGGGGAAAAACAACGCGTTGGCATTGCGCGCACACTTTTGAAAGATCCTCCCATTTTGCTCTTGGATGAAGCCACAAGTGCACTTGACAGTGAGACAGAACATGAAATTCAAGATGCACTTGAGCGGGCAGGTGAGGGGCGCACTGTTATGATCATCGCGCATCGCCTTTCAACTGTGTCCAATGCTGATAAAATCGTGGTCCTTGAAAATGGTCTTTTGGTGGAAACTGGGACCCATGCGGAGCTTTTGAAACGCAAAGGGCGCTACAGCGATTTGTGGTCACTTCAGCGTTCAGAAGACGCAGCCTGAAGCTATCAGCCTGACCCGAAAATTCCAACGACAGGAATGTCTCAAACCAGTAGGTGATTACTCAGCCGGCTGTGTGTCATCGGGTGCGGGAAGGGCGTCATAAGGCCCCTCGCTTTCTATTTGGCGAACATTATCCCAGATGATCTCGGGCGTTTTGATCCGCTTCATGGATCTACGCAATGCCCAATCCCGTGCAATTTTGGCTTGCTTTGGTGCTCCAAGAACGACCAAGGCTTTGGCCAGCCAGATGGCATATGTGACGAGCCAAACACGAAAGGCCAAAAGGGCCGGTGTGAAAACAAGCGTGAGCAACGTCGCTGTGCCAAGGCCGAACACCACGGCGGTTGCCAGTTGTTTCCACCAAAGCGAGGTCGGGCTGTCAATCGAATATCCCCCTGCAAAGAAGTCAAGGCTTAGCCCAAACATCATCGGGGCCAGCCCTGCCATCGTGGTGATGGTCGTCAGAAGAACAGGCCGTATGCGTTGTTCAGCGGTTCGTATAATCGCCTCTATTTTTGGCATTTTGGCAGCCAACTCCTGATATGTGTCAATCAGAACGATGTTGTTGTTGACCACAATGCCCGCCAGAGCGACCACGCCTGTTCCAGTCATGATCGTTGAAAACGGTTGTTGCATGACAAGCATGCCGATCAGAACCCCGATTGTTGAAAACACAACAGCCACAAGTACGATCACCGCGTTATAAAGGCTGTTAAATTGCGCCAGAAGAATGATGAACATCAAAGCAAGAGCGGCAGGAAAGGCCATCATCAAAAATGACTGGCTTTCAGCTTCGTCCTGTTGGTCCCCTGTCCATTCCCAATTGACGCCCTTGGGCAGCGGGTTCTCTTTGAGATAGCGTGTCAGATATTCAATGCGTTCATTCGCGTTGACAAAAATTTCTTTTTCTGTGCCGTCTTCGGTTGTGATGACGCGGGTCAGATCCGGCAAAACACCCGCTTTGATGTCAAATACGCGTTTTTGGTCGATGCGCCGGATCTGGGCCAGTTTTTCAACTGGTTTGCGGGTGACAAAATTTGACAGCGGGACAAGCCCATCCCGCGTTCGGACCTTCAGAGTATCCAATGTGCTCAGGAAACGGTCTTCTTCAGGAAGGCGGACACGAATTTCGATCTCTTCATCGCTGCTGTCTACGCGCATAGTGTCAAGCAATATACCTCGCGTGACAAGCTGCACCATGGCCCCCACCGTCGCCACATCGGCCCCATAACGCCCAGCAATTTCCACATCCACATCGATTTGCCAATCGATACCCGGCAACGGACGATTGTCTTCGATCAAAGTCAGACCATAGGTCTTGTCAAAGACGGTGCGCATGTGGGCAGTTGCCTGCATGAGTTCTTCAAAGTTGTCTCCGCTCAGACGCAAATGCACCGGCTTGCTGCTAGCCGGGCCTCTGGCCAGTTCCAGAATTTCAGTTTCAAATCCATAAAGCGTGGAAAACTGTTCTCTGAGTTCTTCCATCACAACGTTACCGTCAAGTTCCGGAATATTGGCGCGCTCTTCCCATGGAATGGTTTCCAGCTGAATTTGGCCAATGGTGTCTTCTGGGGGCGCAGCACCGGAAGTATTGGAGTTCAAGCCTCCAGCGCCCGCAAAGGCAAAGACACTTTTGATACCCGGATGGGCAAGAACGATTTCTTCAACTTCTCGTACCATGGCGTCTTTTTCATTCAGAGCCAGATTGCCGCGGGCTTTGACATAAACGATCGCTTGCTCAGGTTCGGATTCAACGAAAAACTCAACACCATAGTTGTTTTCGCTGAAATACGAATTCACGCTCATTGCAAAGAACAAAACGAATGCAATCGTGACAAGCGGCATGATTGGATTGCCAACAATCAGTTTCATAAACCACCCAAATCTGGTGCGCTGTTGTCCGGACCGAACAATGCGCGCACGTTCGCCACTTTTGAGTGACCCCAGAACTGTTGAACCGGCAAAGGCTGACAATAAAAACAGTGCCGTACCAATCAGCATGGCTGTACCTGCCCAATCTCTGGCGGCTTCCCCAAATAAGTAGGCGGGGTTTACGATTTGCATTGCGCTCACGAAAAGACATAACAAAACAGGTGGAACCAGCGCAGCGCGACCGTACCAAGGCAGCAGGTCCCGAAGTGCATTCGAACCTTGAGAAAAGACGCGGCTGATACGCCCTGAAACGCCTCCGACAACAGGCAAGTAAATCAGCGCCACGATCAAAGATGCCGACAGAACAAAAATGAGTGTCAGTGGCAACATTCCCATAAATTGCCCGGGAACGCCGGGCCAAAAGAGCATGGGCATAAAGGCACAAAGAGTTGTGGCGGTCGAACTGACGACGGGCCAAAACATCCGCTTCGCTGCTTCGACATAGGCTCGCATGGGGCCTTCACCCTCTTGAATGCGTTTATCTGCATATTCCACCACCACAATTGCGCCATCTACCAACATGCCGACGGCAAGTATCAGACCAAACATAACAATATTGGAAATGGTGATCCCCATAAGTGCTAAAAGAACGAAACACAGCAAAAAGGAGGAGGGAATTGAAAATCCGACAAGCAGTGCGGCGCGAGTTCCCAAAGAGGCAAGCACCACCATCATGACAAGCGCGACTGCCGTTAGAACCGATCCCTCAAGCTGACTGACCATACTGTCCACAACAATTGATTGGTCGTTTGAGGTGCCCATATGGACGGCCGCCTTTAAATCATCTGGCCAATTTAACTGTTCACTCTCGACTAGAGCGATGATTTCCTGAGTTGTCTGAATGAGGTTGAAGCCTTTGCGCTTCACCACTTGCAGAGCCACTGTTGGTTCCCCATTAAAGCGTGCGGTTCCCTCGCGGTCTTCAAATGTGAGACGGATATTGGCGAGATCGCCCAAAGTGATAACCCGATCGCCATTGGTTTTGACGGGCAGGGCGTAAATATCGCGCACCTCATCAAAGCTTGACGGGATTTTGATTGAAAATGCGCCTTGCGCGCTTTCAATCTCACCAGCAGCAATCAGTTTATTGTTGTTTTGAACGACAGAAATCAATTCTCCGGCAGTCACATTATAGGCTTCGAGACGCAATGGATCGATTGCAACTTCGACCATCTCTTTGCGATTGCCCGCAATCACGGCCTCAAGGACGGCGTCCATTCCTTCTAGTTTCACTTGGAGATCTTCAGCGATCCGCGTCATCGTGCGCTCTGGAACATTCCCGGTGAGGTTCACAATGATGATGGGGAACTTGGAAAAATTAAATTCACTGATTGTATATTTGTCTGCCCCCTCAGGGAATTTTGACTCTGCTTTATTCATTGCATCGCGCACATCTGCGAGCGTTTTGGTCTTATCCCACCCGAATTCAAACTCTACAGCCACGCCCGCATAGTTTTCTGCCGCCGTGGCATTCATGACTTTCAATCCATCCAGATTAGAAAGCTCCGTTTCCATGGGCATGACCAAGAGCTTTTCGCTGTCAGCTGCGGAAATACCTGGGAACACGACTGAGATGAAAATTGCAGGGATTTCGATATCGGGCTCGCCTTCTTTGGGGAGTCCGGTATATGCAAAGGTACCGGCTGCCAGCGACAGTATGATCATCGCCAGCACCATTCTGGCGCGACTGGCGGCCCAATCGATAACAGAGTTCATGGTGTTACCTTTTGATAAGCAGCGTCGACGGCCACGCCGTCAACAACATATTCCTGTCCAACCACAATAATATCGGCTTTGTTTGCCAAACCAGTCAACAATACGCCCTCGGCGGTATCCCGCAGAATGGTCACAGGCGCAAATTTCGCGCGGGAATTCTCATCCACAAGGCGCACGCCTAGGTCTCCGGCATCATTCAATGTGAGAGCCGATTGCGGGATCAGATGGGCAACCTGTCCTTCCGCTCCGATGAGAATATCAGCGGTCTGCCCGTCGCTGATGCTCAGATCTTTGTTGTCCACTTCGATGTCGACCCGAAAGGTTCGGGTCATGCTATCGGCTGATCGCGACACAAACGTCACACGACCTTCCACATTTTGCCCAGCCAACAGCTTTGCACGGGCTGGCGCTCCAAGTTTGACGCGGGACATTTCCGTTTCAGAAACAAAACCGACGACCTTAATTGGATCTAATTGGATGACCGTGGCGCAGAGGGCCCCGGGCTGAAGAAGGCTGCCGAGCTCTGCGGTGTCTGATTCCAAAACCCCTTCAAAGGGCGTTTTGAGTGTAAGGCGCTCTATTTCTTTCTCGGCGGCTGCAACTGCCGCTTCTGCCGACTGGATGCCAGACCGTGTTGCCTTGAACCCCGCCATCGCTGAAGCAACGCCTGCTTCTGCAGAGCTTACAGCCGCTTCGGTTGCTGCCACGCGCGTTTCGCTGGCATAGCCATCTTCTGCAAGTTTTTTGGCAGCATTAAAATTGATACGTGCCTCTTCGAGACGGCTTTCGGCCTCATGAAGACGGGCTTGGGTTTCTGGAACGCGCGCCTCTGCTTCCGCCAGCCGGGCAACCGCGTCAGAGAGGCTGCTGTCTCGGATCCCAGCGTCAAGCTGACACAGCGTTTGCCCTTCCGTCACAAAGGTGCCTTTTCTTAGGGGATCTGAAATGACCTGCCCTGAGGTTTCTGCGCGCACTTCGACTTGACGTGCCGCCTTTGTTTGACCGCGCAGAACAACGGCGCTGTCAACTTCGCGCGCCAAAGACTTAATCGCCTTTACCTTGATCGGCGTATTGGCATCAGATTGCGAGGTTGCTTCTTCTGGGGCAGGAGTTTGTGCACCTTCGTCGGTTTCTGGCGTTGTAGACGCTTCGACAATTGATCCGGTAAACAATACCGACAACGGTGCGCCCTGCGAAATAGCCCTCACCGCCTCACGTTCAAAAACCAATGCATAAAGACCTGATAAGACCAAGATGGCCGTCCCTATTGACAAAAATCTCATGAAGTCTCGTCTCTTGCTATGAACATTTTGAGATAAGTTTGATACGCAATCTCTTTGATCTTAGATTAAAGAAATATTCTTTGACCTGCAAGTCGCCCAGTTTCTTTCGGACTTGGCAGTCCCGTCCAGAAAGGATAAGAAAGCAGGTGATTAAAAGCGGGGCAATAGTGTGAGCGAAACAGACAGTTTTATCGAGGAAGTCAGCGAAGAGGTCCGGCGGGACAAACTTTATGCGACAATGCGAAAATATGGTTGGATTGCCGTGTTGCTTGTTTTGGCCTTGGTCGGCGGAACGGCATATCGGGAATATAAAATATCATCCGCCACTTTCGATGCTCAGAAAACAGGTGATGCGATCATCTCAGCGATGTCGCTAGACAGTCCGGATGCACGTATTCAGGCGCTGGATGAAATTGAAGCGGTTGGACCAAATCGTGCGATCATTGCGCTTCTGGGGGCAGCCCAGTACCAGAGTATCGAAGAGTTTGGGTCGAGCTTTGAAAAATTAGAGCAAGTGGAAAGCGGCGATGCTCCTTCCGCCTATGTCGAGCTTGCTACCTTTAAAAAACTCTTGATCGAAGACGGCGGATTTGATGAAAGCGCGCGTATCGATGCGCTGAATGATATTGCTGGGTCTGCGAGCGCTTATGCGCTTTATGCAAAAGAACAGCTGGCACTCATAGATTTGTCTGCAGGTCGCAAAGAAGCGGCAATAAATCGCCTGTCTGAGATTTTTAATGATGCAAATGTATCGCAAAGCTTGCGTCAACGTGTTTCTCAACTCATGATCATTCTTGGTGAAAACCCCGAAACGCCAGAGGGGTGATGGGACGGGGTTGCTCTTGAGAAAAGTCAGAGCAACAGGACAACGATGATGAGTGCGGATTTGATGACGTTAAAGAGAACTTTAGTTGCCGTAGTGATGATGTCGGTCAGCCTATCCGCGTGTAATGATACGGAGGTTATCCTTCCGGGTAAACGCGAAGCTATCTCATCGATTTACGAAGATGGAAATCAGCAAGATGCACGGGAAAACACAAATCAATCCCGTGCCTTTAATGCCCCCAAGGCCCAGATGAATTCAAGTTGGCCACAGGGACATGCCAATGCTAAGACGCGCACCTCCAACGCAGCTCTATCCGCAAAACCGACTTTGGTCTGGTCGGCTGACATCGGAACGGGAGATGTGGCGCGTACCCGTCTGAGTGCGGATCCGATTGTCTATGGCGGATTGATCTTCACGCTGGATAGTAAAATGGTTCTGAGCGCCACAGGGCCAAATGGCACGATCGTTTGGTCCAAAGACTTGACCCCAAAAACGGAACGATCGGGTCAGGCAGATGGGGGCGGTTTGGCAGCCGGAGACGGAAAAATATTTGTTTCCACAGGATATGGGACACTTTGGGCGCTGGATGTCGCAAGCGGCGAACCTCTTTGGCAGCAGTCTTTACTTGGAACCGGAAACAGCCAACCTGCCTATCGCGATGGGATTGTGTATCTCGTAAGCAGCGATGCGACAAGCTGGGCTGTGGATGCAAAGAACGGCCGTGTGCGCTGGCAAATCGACGGACTTGCGGACGTGAACAATGCCTCCGGCACCACCGGCCCTTCGGTTTCGCAGAAATATGTGATCTTTGGATTTGGTTCTGGCGAGGTGCAAGCCGCATTTCGAAAAGGCGGTCTCGTACTTTGGACCTCAACTTTGGCTGGCGGTCGTGCGGGGCGGGCGTTGTCAACGATCGAAGACATTGGATCAACACCAGTCATCGCAGATGGCCGCGTATTCGCGGCAAACGCGACAGGGCGCATTGTGGCGCTCAATCTTGACAGCGGAGAACGGCTTTGGTCTGCACCATTCGGGGCCAAGTCTCTGATCTGGCCTGCTGGCGGTTCAGTATTCATTATAAGTGATCTGTCACAGCTGATCCGCTTGGATGCGCGCACTGGCAAAACCATTTGGATAAAAGAGCTGACGGGATACCTGACATTAGATCGACGGCGCAGCAAAGAAGTGGTCGTGCACCATGGACCCATTCTCGCGGGTGGTTTACTTTATGTGGCCTCAAGCGATGGCGGCCTTACGGCTTTCGACCCTGTTTCTGGCGATGTCGTGCAGACACTGGACATTCCAGGGGGTGCGACAACAATTCCGGTTGTGGCGGATGAAACGCTTTATGTGGTGTCCAAAACTGGCAAATTACACGCTTTTCGCTGACTTAAAACTGGTGTAACGCTACGGCCTTGATCCGTTTGGAGCACAAATATGTCCTTTTCACTTGCCATTGTGGGCCGTCCGAATGTTGGAAAATCCACCTTATTCAACCGTCTTGTCGGGAAAAAACTGGCCCTTGTGGATGACCAGCCCGGCGTTACGCGTGATTTGCGTGAGGGGCAGGCGCGCCTTGGCGATTTGCGCTTTACGGTGATTGACACGGCGGGACTTGAGGATGCCACCGATGAAAGCCTGCCCGGGCGCATGCGTAAATTGACAGAGCGGGCAGTGGATATGGCCGATATCTGCCTTTTTATGATCGATGCACGCGTCGGGGTGACGCCAACGGATGAAACGCTTGCCGGTATTTTGCGCAAACGCGCCGAACATGTGATCCTTGTGGCCAATAAATCCGAAGGCCGCGCTGGGGACGGTGGGGCAATCGAAGCTTGGGGGTTGGGGCTTGGCGAACCTGTGCGCCTGTCTGCGGAACATGGCGAAGGGATGGGCGATCTCCTGTCTCTTTTGATGCCTCTGGCGGATGGCTTTTCCGAACGCGCAGCTCTTGAGGCCGCGGAGGTCGAAATTGAACTCAGCGAAGAAGACGCCGATGCGGGCGAAGACGAAGACAGCTATCGCGCCCCCACGGCTGCAAAACCGCTTCAGGTGGCGGTTGTCGGACGCCCCAACGCCGGCAAATCCACTCTGATCAACAAAATCCTCGGAGAGGATCGGTTGCTCACTGGACCAGAGGCGGGGATCACCCGCGACGCGATTTCATTGCAGATCAACTGGAACGGCACGCCCATGCGCGTCTTTGACACGGCGGGCATGCGCAAAAAGGCCAAAGTGCAGGAAAAGCTTGAAAAACTCTCGGTCAGTGACGGGCTTCGGGCCGTGAAATTTGCCGAAGTCGTGGTGGTGCTGCTGGATGCGGCCATTCCCTTTGAACAACAGGATTTGCGCATTGCCGATCTGGCCGAACGCGAAGGGCGTGCCGTGATTGTTGCGGTCAACAAATGGGACGTGGAAGAACACAAACAAGAAAAGCTCAAAGGCCTGATAGAGGCGTTTGAACGCCTTTTGCCCCAACTCAGGGGCGCGCCGCTTGTGACGGTCTCGGCCAAAACGGGGCGCGGGTTTGACCGGCTCTATGACGCCATCATGCGGGCCCATATGATCTGGAACCGTCGCGTGAGCACAGCACGCCTTAATCGCTGGCTTACTGGTATGCTCGAAGCGCATCCGCCACCAGCCCCTGCAGGGCGGCGCATCAAATTGCGCTACATGACGCAAGCCAAAACACGCCCCCCCGGATTTGTGGTGATGTGTTCCAATCCCGAAAAGCTTCCTGAAAGCTATTCTCGTTACCTTATCAACGGGTTACGGGATGATTTTGACATGCCGGGTACGCCGATCAGATTGCATATGCGATCCCAAGCCGACAAAAACCCCTATAAGGCACGCAAAAAATCGGGGCCTTCAAAGTTGAAAAAACACCTCTAACCGCTGGGCTGATCTATCCCTCATCGCGCGACAAAGGGTCCCCCGCCAAAGGATCACCACCTGTGGCAGCCTTGATGGCGGAAATTCGGTCGTCATCCACGCCAGTCATGACAAGCCCCCCGCGGATCAAATCGGCAATGGGGCCCAGATCAGCGATCTCTGTGCCCCTGAGTTCAAGGATCTGCATCCCCGCCATATTTTTGATCAGTTCAAGCGATGTGATCTTTGTGCCGCTGAGGGAAAGGGTCTCCATCCCCACCATATTTTTGATCAGCTCAAGCGATGTGATCATTGTGTTGCTGAGGTCAAGGTTCTGCATCCCCGCCATATTTTTGATCGGCTCAAGCGATGTGATCTTTGTGTTGCTTAAATTCAAATCTCTGATCGCGGTGCAATGGGCGATTGATCGGGGCAGGTGGGTGAGGGGCGATCTTTCTTCAACGTTTCCAGAAAGATCAAGCGTTTGTTTTGCCCCGTCAAAGGTCGATTTTATATGCTCTAACGCTTGGCCGAACGCCTTTTGCGCGTCCTCTGCGCTATAGGTGATCCCATCGCTGTATATTCCCCCGTCAAAGGGTCCGGTTTTCCAATCTTCCAGATCCTGTTGATAGGCCACCTCAAACGCGCGCCGCGCCTCAAACCCCGCCGGATCACGCGAATATTCCTTCATCTCTTGCCCTCTCACCAAGGTCGCCCCCTGATGCGTGACAGGGTCAAGGTTGAGGGTTTTGATATCTTCTGTTCTGTAAAATGCGCTTGAAAGTTCCACACCAAGAAGCATGTTTTTGGGCTGGATCTGAGTATATTGCTGCGCAATTGTGGCCAGCGCCGGAAGGCTAAGATCCTGTGCGCCATCAAATGCCACTGCTACATCCGCGCTTAAGCCCTTTGGCAAGGCGCTTTGCCCTTTGTGTTCTATTTGCGCGATGGCCTCTGGGTTTGATTTAAACACCTGTAACGAAGCGGTTTGTAGGATCAGGTATTGCGAATGGTCGTCCCGTTCATACCCATTGGACAATTGCATCTGCACCAATTGTTCCATGAGCTCTCGGTTGCCTTTGTTGCTGAGGGTCGCTTTGTTCCAGAGCACGTGGTTGAAGTTGACCCGCAGCGTTGCCGTGTAGCCGTATTCGTCGACGCCATCGTTTGGGATTAAGGTACAAAAGGGGGGGGCGCGTACGCTCATTGTTCAGTTTGGGATATGCACCTGAAAGCGCGTCGTCGTCAAAAGTTGAGCTGGGATCGCCCCATGCCTCAGATCCGATTCAAAAGCCGCTTTTGCCTTGGGGTTCAATCACCATGGGGCCGTTGGTGTTTATGATTTCCAAAGACACTTCTTCGCTGGCGTTTTGGCTTTTTTCTTTGGCATCTGTTTGTTTAAACAAGCCAGACAGAGCGAAGTTAAAAAACTTACCAGCATTTATTCCCCCACTTGCCTCTAGGCTTTTTTCAGTTTGGTGGTTTTCACTTTGGGCGATATTGCGCAGTTTTGTCCGTGTTTGTCTGACTTGATAGCCCTCACCCAAGTTTTGAGTGAGCGCTGTATCGCGCTTTAGCGTACAATTGTTGAGTTGCAGCTTTAATTCAGCGCAACGGACCCTAAGGGGGATGCGTTTATGTTCATAGCGTTCTGGCAGGGACGTCAGCACCTCTGACGTGTATTGGTGGATTATTTCGTCAAAAAAGGTTTCGATGAAGACGTCTGTTTCTTTGAAATGGGCTGGATCGTTATCGTTTGGTGCATGAAGCGTCATTGACGCGAGTTGGTTTTGATCCCAGCAGACCACAGTTGGTTCTTGTTCCAATTTTCTATAGAATGGTCTTTTGTCTGACGTATGTTCATCACCCATACCCGCGCATCCATATTGCTTTAATCAATAGGGAAAGCTTAGCACGGGGTGGAAATTGTGCAAAGAGATTAGACGGCAGGCCTTAGCGGTCTTCGATGTCCACGTAGTCGCGTGCGGTGGATCCAAGGTAAAGCTGGCGCGGGCGCCCGATTTTCATTTGCGGATCGGCGATCATTTCTTTCCATTGGGAAATCCAGCCGATGGTGCGGCTCACGGCAAAGATCGGCGTGAACATTGAGGTGGGGAAGCCCATCGCCTCTAGGATAATACCGGAATAGAAATCGACGTTGGGAAACAGCTTTTTCTCAATGAAATAGGGATCATTGAGCGCCATTGTTTCAAGCTCTTTGGCGACTTGGAGCAGCGGGTTGTTGTCGATCCCCAAAAGGTCGAGCACTTCGTCCGCAGATTTTTTCAAAACCGTCGCGCGCGGGTCTATGTTTTTGTAAACACGGTGTCCAAATCCCATGAGACGGAAGGGATCATTTTTATCCTTTGCCCGTTCGATAAATTCGGGGATGCGGTCGGTGGTGCCGATTTTGCGCAACATTTCAAGGCAGGCTTGGTTTGCGCCCCCATGTGCCGGTCCCCAAAGACAGGCAATCCCCGCCGCGATACAGGCAAATGGATTTGCGCCTGAACTTGAGGCAAGCCGCACCGTTGAGGTGGAAGCGTTTTGTTCGTGATCGGCGTGCAGTGTGAAGATACGGTCCATGGCACGGCTGAGGATGGGATTTACCTCATAATCCTCTGCCGGAACGGCAAAACACATGCGCAGGAAATTTGACGCGTAATCAAGGTCATTACGTGGATAGACAAAGGGCTGGCCGACTGTGTATTTATAGGCATGCGCGGCGATGGTTGGCATTTTTGCAATCATACGGATAGAAGCAACTTCGCGCTGCCAAGGATCATTTATGTCGATACTGTCGTGATAAAACGCAGACATAGCCCCAACCACACCGGTCATAATCGCCATCGGATGCGCATCGCGACGGAAGCCACGGAACAGATACATCATTTGTTCGTGGATCATTGTATGATTTGTGACGCGACTTTCGAAATCTTCAAGCTGAGCAGGTGTCGGAAGATCTTTGTAAAGTAAAAGATAGCAAACTTCGAGGTAATGAGATTTTTCAGCCAATTGATCGATCGGGTACCCGCGATGCAAAAGTTCTCCTTTATTGCCGTCGATATATGTTATTTCGCTGTCGCAGCTGGCTGTTGAGGTAAATCCCGGATCATAGGTAAAAACACCCGCGTCTGCATAGAGTTTGCGAATGTCCACCACATCCGGCCCTGCGGTGGGTGAGAGCACAGGAAGATGATATTCCTTTCCATCAAGGCTTAATGTTGCGACTTTTTTTTCGTCAGCCATAATATTCCCTTTTTGCTTTTCGCATGGCGCTAGCGGCCAAAACTCGTTTGCATATTTTTCAATTTCAACCTGATCACAGCCAAGTCTATGCACCTGCACGCTGTTGTGCGTCCATGAGCCGAGCGACCGTCTCTTCCTTGCCTAAAACCAACATCATGTCAAACACGCTTGGCGTCACCGTTCTTCCTGCCAGTGCGGCCCTCAGCGGGCCCGCGAGTTTGCCGAAATTGGTGCCAAAGGCGTCTGTGACTTTCGTGCAAATTAACTCCAAAGTCTCTCGAGACCAGTTAGCATTTTGCAATTGCGGCGTCAATGATTTGAACATCAAGATTGCGTCAGGCGTTAGGGATTTGATGGCTTTTTCATCTGCTGAAATCGGACGGGATGTAAGGCAAAAGTGCGCTTTATCAAAGAGTTCCGGATAGGTTTTTGCACGGTCCTTTACACAGTAGAGCGCGGGGGCCAGTTTTGTTTCCAAATCCTCTTTAGAAAATGGCATTTCTGAAATTTCACAAAATTCGATAATGTCTTGCAGCAGCGCAGCATCTTCTGTGGAAGCGATATGCTGACCGCAAAGGTTTTGCAGTTTTTTGAAATCAAAGCGCGCAGGCGATTTGCCAATGCCGCCGAGGTCAAACCAGTTTTGCGCGTCCTTATCAGTGAAGAATTCAGCATCCCCATGGCTCCATCCCAGACGGGCCAGATAGTTTCTCATGCCAGAGGCGGGGTATCCCATCTTTTGGTAATCTTCGACACCTGTGGCGCCATGGCGTTTGGACAGTTTCTTTCCGTCTTCTCCGAAAATCAGCGGGACGTGAGCATAAACGGGCAGGGGCCAATTCATCGCGTTGTAAATCAGCATTTGTCGCGCGGCATTGTTCAGATGATCGTCACCGCGAATAACATGGGTGATGCCCATATCAAAATCATCGACCACAACCGCCAGCATATAAACAGGTGTCCCATCGGAGCGCAGCAGGATCATATCATCCAACTGATCGTTGCGGATAGTGACATTGCCCTGCACCTGATCGTTGATAACAGTCTCCCCGCTTTGAGGGGATTTTATCCGGATCACAAAAGGGGCGTCAGGATGATCTTTCTCATCCACATCCCGCCAAGGGCTTTGAAATAGGGTGGAATGGCCTTCGTTGCGTGCGGTTTCGCGAAATGCGGCGATTTCTTCTTGCGTAGCAAAACACTTATAGGCCTTACCTGCATGCAGTAATTCATGAGCGACTTCTGCATGCCGTTGGGCTCTTTGGCCTTGATGGACGGGATCACCATCAAAATCAAGGCCAAGCCATTGCATTCCCTTGAATATTGCTTCGGTGGCTTCGGGCGTAGAGCGGGCCTTATCCGTGTCTTCAATGCGCAAAAGGAACTTTCCACCACGTCCTCTGGCATAGAGCCAGTTAAAAAGCGCAGTGCGTGCTGTTCCAATATGCATATAACCCGTCGGAGAGGGCGCAATGCGCGTCACAATCTCGCTCATTTTAAATTAACCTTTCGGTAACTGTTCGTCCTTACGTTGGCGCTTGTCTAACTGGGCAGAACCGTAAGGACAAGCATGCTTCGCATATGGCTGTCATTTGCCCAAGAAATGTTATTGCAACGCGATGCGTTGTTTTACTGGATCCCTGTTTTCATAGCGGCGGGGATAGGTATTTTCTTTTCGCTCTCCTTTGAGCCGTCGATCTTTAGTTTAACGTTCTGTGCTGTTTTGGGTATGGGACTTTGGGCGGTGGGGCTGTTCTTTGATACAGTCGTGAGAAGCATAATTTGGGCAGTTGCACTGATCTTTGCGCGATTTGTTGTTGCAGGGCTGCGCACACATATGGTGCATGCTCCCACCTTGGGCTACCGCTATTATGGAGAAATTGAAGGACGTGTGATCGGTATTGATCGATCAGCATCAGGCGCCTTGCGCATCACACTGGATCAGGTGCAGCTTGGCAAAATTTCAAAGCCGAGAACGCCTGCGCGTATCCGGCTTTCGCTGCATGGTCCTCCCCCAGAACGGGAACCGAGTATTGGCGATAAGCTCCTCACCAAGGGATCGGTGGTACCTCCTCAGAGTCCTGCGGAACCCGGCGGATTTGATTTCCGCCGTCACGCCTATTTTCAGGGGCTTGGTGGTGTCGGATATACCCGAAAAGCCGTAGAACTTCAGAATTCTGACATAACGCCGTTGCCGCTTTGGTTTGCAAAATTGCGCGGAACCCTGTCTTCACGGATCGAAGCAGAGCTGTCTCAGCCTGTGGCGGGATTTGCAGCTGCCATTATGACCGGAGATCGTTCGGGGCTGCAGCCCAGTTTGGTAAAGGATCTCAGACGCACCAATCTTGCCCATCTCCTTGCAATATCCGGCTTGCATATGGGATTGTTGGTTTCTGTGATTCTGCTGGCCGCGCGTACCATCTGCCTTCTCCTTCCTGTATTTTTTACGCGTCTTTATGCCAAAAAGATAGCGGCCTTTGTCGCACTTTGTACGGCTGCGGTCTATCTTGGGCTTTCTGGGGGGAGCATATCGACACAGCGTGCTTTTGTAATGGTGGCCGTTATGTTGGTCGCAGTTTTGTTTGACAGGCGTGCCATCAGCCTCCGTTCTGTAGCTCTTGCAGCGGCCATTTTATTGCTGTTGCGTCCAGAAGCATTATTCAGCCCCGGTTTTCAAATGTCATTTGCAGCAACCACCGCGCTTGTCGTGGCTTTTCTATGGTGGAAGGACTCAGCATTTCAAAGCAGGCGCAAGGTGGTCAATTGGGGTTTGGGCGTTTTTTTATCATCTTTTGTGGCCGGGATTGCGACAGCCCCTTATGCGGCCTATCACTTCAACCTCTTTTCCCATGTCAGCCTTCCGGCAAATATGCTGAGTGTGCCTTTGATGGGGATACTGGTTATGCCCTGTGCGGTGTTAAGCTTTGTTCTTATGCCCTTCGGGTTAGAGGCGTTTGGGCTTTTTGGGGTGCGCCTTGGATTGGAATGGATCGCAAAAGTCGCGCTCTATTTTTCTGGTTTCTCCAATGCCACGTCAGAAATTGTGACACCTCAACCATGGGTCCTGCCAGTACTAAGCCTCTCTGTTCTGGTCCTTTTTGTTTGGCGTGGAAGGTTTAAGTGGGTGTCTTTGGTAGGAATTTGTTGTGTTTTGATAGGTTGGTCTACAACGCAACGCCCCGCACTTTTGATTGACCAAGATGCAGCCCTAGTGGGCATACTGACCAAAGAGGGACGTGCGTTAAGCAAAGAAAGGGGGGCAAGTTTTATTGCCGAGGTCTGGGGCCAAAACGATGGCTTGCTTCTCAACCGCGATGAGGCATTCGGATTGTGGCAGTCAGGCAATATAACTGTGAAACGCCATTGGTCAAAAAAACCCACGGTGGACCAGTGTACTGCACACAAGAGGAAATTCACATTACACGACTTCGCCACGTGATTTCCGGAGATTGCATTATTTTTGACAAAGCCTACCTGAGCGCACATGGTGCGACAGCGATTTGGTTTGGTGAGGACGGGCGGATCAGCCGCATTGCACATGCGACACCACCAACCATAAAGAGGTTTTGGACGCCCCGAAAATCGGGGCGATACAAGAATTCTCAGTAGGTCCGGATCAGCCCGACAAGACGGCCCTGCACCTTGACCTTTTCTTGAGGCAGGACCCTTGTTTCATAGGCTGGGTTTGCAGCCTCTAGCGCGATCACATCACCACGATGAAAAAACCGCTTCAGGGTTGCTTCGTTATCTTCTACGAGTGCAACAACAATGTCGCCATTCGTTGCAGTGCGCGTTTCGCGGATCACAACGACATCCCCATCATTGATGCCGGCCTCCATCATTGAGTCGCCCTTCACTTCGAGCGCGTAATGTTCGCCCCCGCCGCGCAACATTTGCCCGGGCACGGCGACATTATGGGAAACCTCCGAAATTGCTTCAATTGGCACTCCGGCAGCGATCCGCCCCATGACAGGAAGCTCCATCGCATGGATCGCCTCTATCGGGGTTGCAGCCGGCGGGCGAGGGTCCGGTTTTCCACCAATGATGACCTGTGGGGTAAAGCCTGTAGCCTCTCCACCCAAAGTTTCGGGCAGTTTCACCACTTCAATCGCGCGGGCCCGATGGGCAAGGCGGCGGATAAATCCGCGTTCTTCTAATGCGGTGATAAGACGGTGGATACCTGACTTTGACCGTAAATCCAGCGCCTCTTTCATTTCATCAAAAGACGGTGGAATGCCGTCTTTCTGCATACGTTTGTTGATAAATGCCAACAAATCCAATTGTTTACGGGTTAGCATCGCTCACCTCCTTAGAACATTTTTTATTTTGTTCTATAGATGTTCTCGTTTTGTGTCAACTTTTTTACAGGCCAAATCAGAGCGGGATGTATTTTATCCGCTCCCCAGCCTTGGCAGAAGACGCGTTTGGTTCGCGAATGGCGAGTGCGTTTGCACTTGCGAGTATCGTGAGCAAAGAGCTGTCTTGCCGCTCTGCGACGAAAAGACCCTTTGGGCTTAAAATTGCGCGGCAATAATGGGTGCGTGGGCCGTTTTCAGGGATATCGTTAAGTAACGTGGTTTCAAATGTTTCCGGCAGAACATGTGAGAGCCCTAACATCTTTTTGATCATGGGCACGAGAAAGACATGTCCGCAGACCATGGCAGACACAGGGTTTCCAGGAAGTCCAACCATCGCGTGGTTGTTGAACCTGCCGGCCATAAGAGGTTTTCCCGGCCGCATGGCCACTTTGTAAAAACTCTGCTCCATACCCATATTTGCGCTCGCTTCCGCCACGAGGTCATGATCGCCCACAGAGGCTCCTCCAATCGTGATGATCAAATCCGCATCCTTGGCCAAATCAAAAACAGACCTGAGCGAAGCCAAAGTATCCCTTGCAATCGGCAGGACCCGCGTCTCGGCACCACTATCTTTCAGAAGGGCGGCGAGGCCATAGGCGTTTGACGCGACGATTTGATCGCTTTGAGGCGTCTCACCTGGCAAGACAAGCTCATCGCCCGTCGAGATGAGCGCGACCACAGGTTTTTTCACGACATCGACCATGGGTGTATTCATCGCCGCCAGTAGCGCGATCTGAGAGGGGTGTAAAACTGTGCCAGCGTGGACAACGTGGCCCGCCATAAAATCACCCCCTGACGGCCTGATATAGAGTGCTGAATCCGCACCTTCACAGAGGGCAATCTTGTCACCAAGACGTTCAACATCTTCCTGAATGAGGATACGGGTGGTTCCTTCGGGCACAGGCGCGCCTGTAAAAATTCGCACAGCTTGGCCCGTTGAGAGCGATCCCTGAAATCGATGCCCAGCCGCGGCTTCTCCGATCACATGAAACATATCCCCAGCTGAGACGCTTTCGTTTGCAATGGCATAACCATCCATTGCTGAACTCGAAAAAGGGGGCTGATCCCGCTGAGCAATCACGTCATGGCCCAGCACTCGACCATTGGCCTGCTCCAGCGGAACGCTTTCAGTGCCCATGGGGGTGGCAAGGTTAAATAGATGCTCCTGGGCCTCTTTGACGGAAATCATGAAGCTTCATAGCGGCCGGATTTTCCACCGTCCTTCAAAAGAACCCGAAGACCGCCAATTTCCATAGATTTATCTACCGCTTTGACCATGTCAAAGACGGTCAGTGCCGCTATGCTGGCTGCCGTCAGGGCTTCCATTTCCACGCCTGTTTGTCCTGTGGTTTTAACACTCGCCCGTATTTGAATTCCGGGAAGGCCTGGATCAGGTGTCAATTCTAGAGTGACTTTGGAAATTGCCAGAGGATGGCAAAGCGGGATAAGATCAGGTGTGCGTTTTGCGCCCATAATCCCCGCAAGTCTCGCAACGCCCAGAACATCCCCCTTTTTTGCAGTACCTTTGGAAATGATATCAAACGTTTGCTGTGTCATCTTAATCCACGCACCCGCAGTTGCGACGCGGTTTGTATGGGGTTTTTCGGAGACATCCACCATATGGGCTGCGCCTGCGGCATCAAAATGAGTGAGCTCTGCCATCATCCGTCTCCTCTGACAGGATTTGCAAGGATATCGCGGGTTGCTTGTGTCAGATCGGGCTGGCGCATCAGGCTTTCACCGATCAAGAATGTTCTGGCCCCATAGGCCGCCATTTCTGCCAGATCAGCCGGCGTGTTAAGCCCTGACTCAGAGACAATCAGGCGCCCTTCGGGAACCTGTCTGCTGAGCGTTTTGGTCGTCTCCAAGGTTGTTTTAAATGTTTTAAGGTTGCGGTTATTTATTCCAATCATCGGGGATTTCAGGTCACAGGCGCGCTCCAGTTCTTCGCCGTCATGGACCTCTATCAGAACATCCATGTTCCAAGAAAACGCGGCGTCCTCCAATTCTGCGGCCTGCGCGTCCGAAACGGAGGCCATGATGATGAGTATGCAATCCGCCCCGAGTGCGCGCGCTTGTGCGACTTGATAGGTGTCATACATGAAATCCTTACGTAACGCAGGCAGAGCTGTCGCTGCACGTGCAGCGCTCAGAAATTCTTTGGCACCCTGGAAGCTTGGTGTGTCAGTGAGTACAGATAAACATGTAGCCCCGCCTGCTTCGTAATCTTTTGCGTGGGTTGCGGGGTCAAAATCTGCCCGAATGAGCCCTTTTGAGGGCGAGGCTTTTTTGATTTCAGCAATCAGCCCGTATCCGGTTTTTGATGCATTTAAAAGATTTTCGTAAAACCGTCTGGGCGGCGTGGCATTATAAGCCGCAGCTTCTTGGTTGCTCAGCGGGATCTTGGCTTTGTCAGCTGCGATTTCTTCCAGCTTATAAGCTTTGATTTTATCAAGAATTGTATCGCTCATGCCTGCCCCGTTGTGAGTTTTTTGAGGGCTTCTAGTTTTCCTTTTGCGGCCCCGGTGTCAATACTTTCGCGCGCCATGTCAACGGCTTCTGATTTATCGTCGGTTTTACCCGCGACGATCAGGCCAGCAGCAGCATTGAGCAGCACGGCGTCGCGATAGGCTGATTGCGCCCCCTCAAGAAGCGCAAAAAGTGCTTTGGCGTTTTCCTCCGGTGCACCACCTAAGAGATCGTTAAACGGATGGACGGGCAGCCCAAAATCTTCTGGATGAATTTCTCTGTCTTCTATACTGCCGTCTTCATTGAGCATCACAGCCCAACTAATCCCAGCGATCGAAAGTTCATCTGTGCCATCGCCGCCATGTACCAACCAAGCTTTTTCTGACCCCAAGGCGCCAAGGGTTTCTGCCATTGGGCGGATCAGGTTACGACTGTAGGCGCCGGTCAACTGCCGTTTTACCCCTGCGGGATTAGTAAGTGGGCCAAGTATGTTAAAAATTGTGCGCGACCCAAGATCTGCGCGCACCGGTCCAACATGGGCCATGGCAGGGTGATGCATGGGCGCCATCATAAAACAGATACCAGCATCGTTAAGGACACTTTCAACCTGAGGTGCCTTAAGCATAGTGGCAACGCCTAATTGACCCAATGCATCCGCAGCGCCCGATTTGGAGGACAAATTTCGATTGCCATGTTTGGCGACCACAACGCCAGCACCTGCAACAACAAGTGCGCAGGCCGTTGAAATATTGAGTGTTCCTTTGCCATCACCGCCGGTCCCCACAATATCCATGGCCCCTTTGGGAGCGTTTACCCGGTTGCATTTTGCCCGCATCACAGAGGCAGCAGCAGCAAATTCATCGACCGTTTCCCCACGGGTGCGCAGCGCCATCAAAAACCCTCCGATCTGGGCGGGGGTAGCGGCACCTTCAAAAAGGATTTCAAAAGCGTCCTCTGCCTCAGCGCGGCTCAACGGCATATCGGCAGCTTTGGAAATCAGGGGTTTTAATGCATCACTCATGCCGCTACTTTCAACGTTTTGGTAAAATTCTTAAGCATTTGATGCCCATGTTCTGACGCGATGGATTCTGGATGGAACTGCACACCCTCAATAGGCAGGACGGCGTGTTTCAGGCCCATAATGGTGCCGTCACTCAATTCTGCGGTAACCCTCAAGTCGGGGGGGAGGCTGTCGCGTTCGACGATCAGAGAATGATATCGTGTTGCGGCAAAGGGTGATGGTAAACCTGAAAAAACGCCCTCATAACGATGGTGGATTTCACCAAGTTTCCCGTGCACGATTTCATGACAGCGTATCACGCGGCCGCCAAAAGCCTGACCAATTGACTGATGCCCCAAACAAACACCAAAAAGCGGAGTTTTTGTGTCTTTCACAGCTTCAATCAAAGCCAAACAAATCCCCGCCTGATCTGGGTCACATGGGCCAGGGGAGAGCACAATCCCATCCGGTTTCATCGAAAATGCATCTTGAGGCGTGATTTCATCATTTCGCTTTACGACCACGTCTTCCCCAATCTCGCCAAAATAATGCACGAGGTTATAGGTGAAGCTGTCATAATTATCGATCAGCAATAACATTGAATTTCTTCCATTTAATCGACTTTCGCACTAGCCCAACTGCAACCGCTCGCGCTATAAGGAAAGGGTACTTTCCATGCGGGCAATCTTAGTTATAAACAAAAGACTAAGAAGGGACAATTGAGTGACACGCAAATTTTTCTCGGGGCTTATATCCGGCATCCTCTTAGGGGCGCTGATTGTTTTGTCTGCGTCTTTATACGTGGGCTACGACGGTCCCGTGAAAGTTATGGATAGAGCTGACATAACATCGGAAGAACAGGAAATTGTGAGTGATGTTGTGGCCGAAGTGGCGGGGAAAGAACAAGAAAGCGCCCCCGAGACCGCTGACGTAACGGTGTCCCCCATCGATGATGTGGCAGCCGAAAGCAACGACACGACGCCGAACGAAACTTCTAATACACTATCTGATCTGTCAGAGCTGGAGGATCAAACAGAGAATGGTTCAGAATTTTCTGTGGTGACTGATACCCCCGTCGAGGGACAGGAAAATACAACAGTTGACCCTTTGGAGCCTGAGAAGGATTCATTAGAGGAGCTTGTGACTGATTTGACAGAGACTGAGGCTGCGCCAACGACCGATCCGTCACTGAAAGATGATGAAGTTGGCGAAGCATTGTCTCCTTCTAAAGGCAAAGATCATTCTCAAAACGCGGAGCTTTCTAAAGAAGATCTACCCGTGACAAGTGTCGAGCAAACAAGCCCTCTCACTCCGCCAATAGAAAGCCCAACAGACGCGGATCAAAATGATTTGGCTACCGCATTGATAGAGGACCTCGCCGAGGATCTCAAAGAGCAAACCGAGGACAATGTCCAAAATCCTGCTCAGGAAGAAGACAAGGAGCTTGGTCTTGCAGAAGAAAGCGCGCCTTCTCTGACGGAAGACAAAGAGCTTGGCCGTGACGAAGATACAGAGGCTGGTCTTGCAGACGGCAACGAGTCCGCTGTGGCGGAAGACAAAGAGCTTGCTCTTGACGAAGCTACAGAGACTGGTCCTGCAGATGAGGTGAACGAACAAAGCCAAATTGCTCCGGTGGGACCCGCGATAGATGCTTTTGCAGTTCCGCCCGTCCCGACGGAAAACCAACCCTTGATGGCGGTGGTTCTTGTAGATAACGGTAATATGCGCTTGGACCCTGATATTTTAGGAAGTTTGCCATTCACTGTCACGATTGCGGTTCCTGCTAAAAATGATGTGCATAATGCCTTGATGCGATACTATCGGGACGAGGGCTTTGAAGTTGCACTTTTGATAGATCTGCCTGAAGGATCAAATGCGACCGAGGTGACAGAAATTCTCGACAATGCGATTTCAACTGTTTCTGAGGCCACAACGATTTTGGAACGCACACCGGGGACTTTACAAAACTCCCGCGAAATATCTACTGCATTGGTAGACCGGTTGGCCTTGTCAGGTCACGGGCTGGTGATCTATGATTCTGGTGTGAACCCCGCTCTGGAAAGGGCGAAATCCGTAGCAGTGCCGGTCAAAACCATTTACAGAAATCTTGATCAAGACAATGGGAATGAGCGCGCTATGCGGCGCTTTCTGGATGGAGCGGCGTTTCGCGCCCAACAAGAGGGAAGCGTTATCATTGCGGCCAGCCCGAGCCCGAGTGTCATATCTGCGCTCACCTTCTGGAGTCTGCAGGAAAGATCAAGCTCGGTCATAAAAACGTCATTGTCTCAAGCGCTTCTGGCGTCTTTCCCGTAGCTTATATTTTCAAGTGTCTACCGCCGACTTTTTTGAACCCAGTCGCACGTGCAAAGCGATACTTGAAGCATAAAAGATTTTGCGATGTCTTGCATTGTGGTAGGCCCGGAGGGACTCGAACCCCCAACCAAAGCGTTATGAGCGCTCTGCTCTAACCAATTGAGCTACAGGCCCGACCTGATACCCCTGCTATCACAAGAAAAATTGAGGTCAAGTGTTTGACGTTGATGTTCGTACATCTATGGGGTACTTCGCTAAAAAAACAGCAAAGGGCGCGCTCATGGCGGGTGAAAAGAACGGATTGTCATATGCGGCAGCGGGTGTGGACATTGATGCTGGAAATGCACTGGTTGAACGCATAAAACCCGCAGCCAAAGCGACAAACCGGCCGGGTGTTGTCGCCGGGCTTGGTGGATTTGGCGGCTTGTTTGACCTCAAGGCTGCCGGATTTCAGGATCCCGTGCTTGTGGCGGCGACCGACGGGGTCGGTACAAAGCTGCGAATCGCGATAGATACGGGGCAGGTAGATACGATCGGCATCGATCTTGTTGCGATGTGCGTCAACGATCTGATTTGCCAAGGTGCGGAGCCATTATTTTTTCTGGATTACTTTGCAACAGGTTTTCTGAACGTCGATCAGGCCGCCCGGATCATTGAAGGGATTGCGCGAGGCTGTGAAGCATCGGGTTGCGCGTTGATTGGGGGTGAAACCGCTGAAATGCCCGGAATGTATGAAAAGGGCGATTTCGATCTTGCAGGCTTTGCCGTGGGTGCAATGGAACGTGGGCAAGGGCTTCCGAATGGAGTTGCGGTGGGCGATGTCCTTTTGGGGCTGCCTTCCAACGGGGTGCATTCCAATGGCTATTCGCTGGTACGTAAGATTGTGGAACTTTCTGGGCTAGAGTGGTCGTCGGCGTCACCCTTTGGGGAAGGCCGCTTGGGGGATGCATTGCTGGCCCCCACGCGCCTCTATGTGAAGCCTTGCCTTGCGGCGCTTAGGGCCGGTGGCGTGCATGGCTTTGCACATATCACGGGAGGTGGTCTGAGCGAAAATATTCCACGGGTTCTTAACGAAGGGCAGGGGATCGACATAAACCTTGATGCTTGGGGCTTGCCACCCGTGTTTCAATGGCTTGCCCAAACTGGTAGAATTGCACCGGAAGAAATGCTGAAAACCTTCAATTGCGGCGTCGGCATGGTTGTCGTTGTAGACCCAGATCAAAAAGACGCCGTCATTTCAGCGCTCAAGTCAGAAGGTGAAACCGCCATGGTGCTCGGAACGGTCACAGATACAGGCAATGTGCACTATTCAGGCGCCCTTTGGTGAGGAAAAACGTTGGCATTCTTATTTCTGGGGGCGGCTCAAACATGATTGAGCTGGTCAAGTCCATGCAACAGGATCATCCCGGAAACCCTGCTGTCGTTGTGTCAAATGTTCCGGATGCACTTGGTTTAGAACGTGCCCAAGATCTGGAAATTGCCACCCGAAGCCTTAATCACCGGTCGTTTGGTGGGGATCGCCTCGCATTTGAAAAAGAGCTGCAAGATATTTTGCTGGACTTTGACTTGGACGTGCTCTGCTTGGCTGGGTTTATGCGTATTTTATCCTCATCCTTCGTTGAGCAATGGTCTGGCAGGATGTTAAATATTCACCCCTCGCTCTTGCCAAAGTTCAAAGGTCTCAACACGCACCAACGTGCGCTTGATGCCGGAGATCGTGAGGCAGGATGTTCTGTGCATTTGGTGACGCCAGAGTTGGATGATGGTCCTGTGCTGGGTCAAGCACGCTTGACGATCGCTGAGAATGAAACGGCACAAACACTGAGCAGCAGGGTGCTGAAATTAGAACATCGCCTCTATCCTCAGGTTCTGCGTCGTTATTTGTTAGGAGAACGTCAACCACTTTACATTTCAGAATGACTCGCCCCTTTTAATTTATTCAAAATTCGCGTAAGGCTTTGGTTCCGGGGTGTAACATGCACCAATGCCCCAAAGAATAGATTAGCCCCGAATGAAAACGATAACCGATACTCAAACCCTTTCAGATTTTTGCACTTCGGCCTCTAATTGTGCCTATGTCACCGTAGATACAGAATTCTTAAGGGAACGGACGTATTATTCTAAACTCTGCCTGATCCAGCTCGCACTTCCGGGTAAAACAAACGATAATGCTGTACTGGTGGATCCTTTGGCACAGGATTTATCCTTAAAGCCGCTTTATGATCTGTTTCGCAATAAGAATGTGGTCAAGGTCTTTCATGCTGCGCGGCAGGATCTGGAAATTTTCTGTCTCGAAGCGGATGCGATTCCGACACCTCTTTTTGATACTCAAGTCGCGGCGATGGTCTGCGGCTTTGGGGATCAGGTTGGCTATGAAACATTGGTCAATAAGATCACGCATAAGCCTTTGGACAAATCATCCCGATTTACGGATTGGTCGCGCCGCCCTTTGAGCGATGCGCAAAAAAATTACGCTCTGGCGGATGTAACGCATCTGCGCCAGATCTACGAATTTTTGTCAAAGAAGCTTAAGGAAAACGGTCGTGCGCATTGGCTTGAGGAAGAACTTCAAACATTGAGTGCCCCAGAAACCTATATCTTGAGGCCGCAAGATGCTTGGCAGAGGATCAAAACGCGCTCTTCTTCGCCAAAATTCTTGGCGGCGGTCAAAACACTCTCCGAGTTTAGAGAGCACTATGCTCAAACACAAAACGTGCCCAGAAACCGTGTCTTGAAAGATGATGCTCTCATCGAATTAGCTTCGACCCGGCCAAGTTCTCCTGATGATTTGCAGAAAAGCCGCCTCTTGCAGCGTGAAGCACGAAAAGGAGTTATCGCCTCAGGGATTTTATCTGCTGTTTCCGCTGCGGCCGATTTGCCATCAGATGCTGTGCCCAAACCTGCGCCGGTCGCTGATCGTCAAAATGTGAACTCGGCTCTTGCCGATCTGTTGCGAGTGCTTCTGAAGGCCACGTCAGAAAAAACCGGTGTTGCTGCAAAACTTATTGCGTCTTCGTCTGATTTGGACGCCATGGCCTCGGGTGATTTTGATCTTGCGGTCATGAAGGGTTGGCGCTTTGAAGTTTTCGGTGAAGAGGCGCAAAAATTATGCAAAGGTAAAATTGGGCTTTCTACACAGGGAAAGCGGGTGATCAGTTTTCCAATTGAAACGGACAAATGACTGAATATATGCCTTGTATCGAGCGATAAACCGAAAGTCTGATTGATGGCGACCCGAGATTTTGAAGACATTGTAGATGATTTTGAATTCCTTGAAGAATGGGAAGACAGATATCGCTATATTATCGAGCAGGCAAAATTGATGGCTCCATTGGAGGAAGCTTTGAAAGTGCCTGCGACAAAGGTGGATGGCTGCGCCAGTCAGGTCTGGCTTCATCCAAATATATCAAATGATATTTTTTCCTTTGAAGGGGACAGTGATGCGATCATCGTTCGCGGACTTATTGCTGTTTTACGCAAACTCTTTAATGGGCTCAGCGTTCAGGACGTGCTGAAGGTGGATGCGCATTCAGAATTAGCACGCTTGGGATTGAACGATCATCTATCTGCCCAGCGGTCAAATGGGGTGCGCGCCATGATTGAGCGTATCCGCAGTATCGCCTCCGGTCAGGTCTGACGTCTCAATTCCATTTCCAGATCACCATATCCGGTGTGGCGGTGTTCAAAGGCCAATCCCAATCGCTCTGCACACTCCTTAGCTTTGGACAAAAGAGATGGATCTGTCGTCTGGGATTGATAAACAAGCTTTTCGTAATTGCCAAAATAGCTGCCGACCAATTCAGGATGTCGATCAAGCCCTAGTGGTTTCCATACAAACGCATCAAACTGACGCGCCAGAAAGTCGGTCAGGTAAAAACTCGTAAATTCTTCGCGATTTTCAAAGGCAGTGTTGCCTTCGTAAAATGAATAACAATGAGGCCCTTGAATCATCTCGACGCCAAGCTTGTCACAGGCCGCTTTCAGGGTCCCGCCAGTCCCACAATCAGCATAGGCCACAAAAATTCTGTCATAGGAGGGACGGTATTTTTCAACCGCACCAATTACGGCATTCGTTATTTTTTCTGGTGAATTATGTAAAATCGCCGGCAGACAGGTCAATTCGATATGAGACCAACCATTTTGCTTGACCAGCGCGAGGATTTCGCGCGCCAATGCCCCACAGGCGATTACCAAAAGCGCGCCTGTCTGGTGGACAGGCGCCAAGCCTTCGTGGGTGAGTGTTTCATCATCGTTTAACACAGCGACCCTTTTCGCCAACCAAATCGACGTCTTGGACCAAGCGGTTGTTAGGCGCTCATTTGGTTGTGTTTGCGTGCCATCATTTCTTTGGCAGTCTCCACGGCAACCGCCGCATCGCGGCAATAGGCGTCTGCTCCGATCGCGCGGCCAAATTCCTCGTTAAGCGGTGCGCCCCCCACAAGAACAACGTAGTTTTCGCGAAGACCTTGTTCGACCAGAGTATCAATCACGACCTTCATATAAGGCATGGTCGTCGTCAAAAGCGCGGACATGCCCAAAATATCGGGCTGTTCGTTTTCAAGAGCCTCAAGGTAGTTTTCCACCGGGTTATTGATGCCAAGGTCCACCACTTCAAAACCGGCACCTTCCATCATCATCGACACAAGATTTTTGCCGATGTCATGAATATCGCCCTTTACCGTTCCGATAACCATTTTTCCCACACGCGGAGCGCCGGTTTCTGCCAACAGCGGTTTCAGGATTGCCATGCCGCCCTTCATCGCATTCGCAGCCAGCAAAACTTCGGGTACAAATAGGATCCCGTCGCGGAAATCTTGTCCCACTATCGTCATACCACCCACAAGCGCTTTGGTCAGGATATCGTAGGGTTCCCAATTGCGCTCAAGAAGGATATTTACGCCTTCTTCAATTTCTTCTTTGAGACCGTCATAAAGGTCGTCAAACATCTGTTGAACCAACTCGTCGTCGTCCAGTTCCGAGAGGATGATTTCGTCTTCTTCATCTGACATTTTGATCTTCCTTTATGATCCCTTGCTCCATCGGAGTAAGATGGCCAATGCTGTCGCTCTTATACAAGTCCTTTGGACACATCGCCGCATACAAACTTTCCAAATTACGACATGCGGCGTTTTAAAGCCGACCTAGCCTTTAAATTCGGAAATGACCAATGAAAATAATTCACCACGGATATGAATTAATTTGACGATGTTCTTATTTTGTTCTAATTTATCGGGCATGACTTTTGATTTCCAGCGTCGCAAATATAGCCTTCGTGGTAGAGGAAGCGCTTCGAATCCCGCAAATCGATTTGACAGTCAACGGGTAGAGGCGTTTGACGATGGTTGGCACGCGCCAGTTGAAGACAAACCAGTATTGAAAACAGAGATTTCAGAGGAAAGTCCACGTTCATTCATTACGTATAACCGCTCTCCTGATTTGCCATTTGATCGTTCGATCAATCCGTACAGGGGCTGTGAACATGGTTGTATTTATTGCTTTGCGCGACCGTCACATGCGTTTTTGGGCCTTTCGGCGGGGCTTGATTTTGAAACGAGGTTGATTGCACGAAAGGGAGCAGCGGTGCTTTTGGAAAAAGAACTCTGCCATCCCAAGTACAAAGTGGAAACCATTGCTCTGGGGACAAACACTGACCCCTATCAGCCGATTGAGAAAAAATACGAAATAACAAGAAGTTGTTTGAAGGTTTTCAAAAAACTAAAACACCCTGTTGCCATTGTGACGCGCGGGTCATTGGTGGAGCGGGATATTGATATCCTGTCTGATTTGGCTAGGGACGATCTGACTCGTGTTGGGATTTCCGTGACAACGCTCGACGCGGATTTGGCCCGTAAACTGGAGCCACGCGCGCCAAGCCCCAAAAGACGCTTGTTGATGATTAAACGTCTAAGTGAGGCGGGGATTCCCGTACGCGTCATGGCGTCCCCCCTGATACCCGGCTTGAGCGATCATGAGATGGAGGCGATCCTCGCGGCAGGTAAAGACGCGGGCGCAGAAAGTGCAAGTTGGATCATGCTGCGTTTGCCCAGAGAAGTCTCTGACCTCTTTCAGGATTGGCTGGACCGCCATGCGCCAGATCGCAAAAATCGTGTTCTTGGCCATTTGCGCGATATGCACAATGGTGCGCTTTATTCTTCAGAATGGTTCAAACGGATGCGGGGGCAGGGTGCTTTGGCTGACATGATGGAGCGAAGGTTTCAACTTTCGATAAAACGTCTCGGTCTTGTTCAAAAGGTCAAAAAGTTGCGCACTAATCTCTTTTGTCCACCGGCCCCCAAAGGGCGCCAATTGGAGTTTTTTTGATCTAATGGCTGCCGCCTTGTAGTGCTGCCTGTGATCAGGCGGCCGGTCTGCGTCGGCGCGCGCGCTTCTGTGCTTGGTTGGCAGGGTTCGTTCCATCATCAGAGGATGAAAACGCCCCGAGTTTTTCTTCGATCACCTGCAAGCTCGGCGCTTCGCCTCTGTCCCGGCTTTCCAGTGCTCTACGCATTTTTTCCAGATGCTGTGGCATCGTCCCGCAACATCCCCCAATAATTTTTGCCCCGCTATCGCGCGCCATCACCGCATAATCGGCCATGAGATCCGGTGTGCCGTCGTAATGAATATGTCCATCGACATATTTGGGAATACCGGCGTTGCCTTTGGCAATCAGCGGAATCTCTGGGTTTTTTGCTGCAAATCCTTGCACCGTACGCAAAAGGTCGGAGGCGCCTGTTCCGCAATTCGCCCCGAAAGCAGCAGGCGGATGGTCAAGCGATTCCACAAGATCCACCATATCCTGTGAGGTTAGACCCATCATCGTGCGACCGGCGGTGTCAAAGCTCATAGTGCCACACCATGGCAGCTCCACTTTTGCAAAGGCCTCCGCGGCAGCAAGGAATTCTTCGCGCGATGAAATGGTTTCCAGCCACAACACATCCGCACCACCGTCTTTCAATCCTTGGGCTTGTTCGTGAAAAATTTCAACGGCTTCGGCATGTGAAAACGCACCAACAGGTTCAAAAATCTCTCCCGTTGGTCCCACGGATCCCGCCACAATTACCGGACGATCAAACGTATCAGCCACATTGCGTCCGAGTTCGGCGGCAAGTTTGGACAATTCATAGGCGCGATGACCTGCGTTGTGTAATTTCAAACGTGCGGCGTTTGATCCGAAACTATTCGTAAGAAAAAGATCGCTTCCTGCCTCAACGGATTGCCGGTAAAGCTGCTCTATCTTTTCTGGCTGCGTCTCATTCCAAAACTCCGGCGCATCCCCAGCTTCAAGCCCCATGGCAAAAAGATTTGTTCCTGTGGCGCCATCCGCCAAAATCCAAGCGCGGTCGTGAAGCATCGTTGAAAATTTTGACGTCATGAATTTTTGCCTTTGTTCTGTGGACACAGAACCCTGACACAAAGCTGTAATCAAAACAAATTCATAATCTTCACAAAGATTATGAAATTTGCGAGAATTATGAATAAATGAAATGCAGCATAAGTATATACCTGACGGATTCGTTAAGCGCCCCTATACTCTCTCCTTTTGAATGCTTGCAGCGGGTGCTGCCTTCATCTATGACACGACCACATCTGGCAATTTTAACTCATCCCCGAAAGCATATAAATGCCCCGCAGAACAAAGATCTACGAAGGTAAGGCTAAAATCCTTTACGAAGGCCCAGAACCTGGAACATTGGTGCAATATTTCAAAGACGATGCGACCGCCTTCAATGCCGAAAAGAAAGACGTGATCGAAGGTAAGGGTGTGCTGAACAACCGCCTTTCTGAATTTTTTATGAATGGTCTCAATGAAATTGGGGTTCCGACGCACTTTATAAAGCGCATCAATATGCGGGAACAATTGATCCGTAATTGTGAGATAATCCCACTTGAGGTGATTGTGCGGAATTTTTCTGCTGGGAGTTTTGCGAAACGATTAGGCGTGGCTGAAGGGACCCGTTTGCCGCGTCCGATTGTGGAATACTGTTACAAAGACGATGCGCTTGGGGATCCTCTGGTAACAGAAGAACATATCGCCGCTTTTGGATGGGCGAGCCAGCAGGATATGGATGATATTCTTGCTCTCGCGCTGCGGGTAAATGATTTTATGTCAGGGCTGATGTTGGGGGTCGGTATCCGCTTGGTGGACTTCAAAATTGAAATTGGCCGGATTTACGAAGAGGAATTTCACAGGCTTGTTGTTGCAGATGAAATTAGTCCTGACAGCTGCAGGTTGTGGGATATAAAAACAGGTGAGAAGCTCGACAAAGATGTGTTCCGGCACGATTTGGGGAGTTTGACAAATGCCTACACCGAGGTCGCGCGCCGATTGGGCGTGATCCCTAAATCTGCGACTTCAATGCAAAAGCCAACGCTTATAAATTGAATACTTAGAGGAAAAAATGAAAGCACAGGTAATTGTCCGACTGAAGGAAGGCGTTCTAGACCCACAGGGCGAAGCAGTAAGCCATGCTTTGAACGGGATGGGATATGACACGGTTGGGGCCGTCCGTCAGGGGAAATTGATAGAACTTGAACTGAGTGATACAGATGCTCAGACGGCGCAAAACAAAGTCAAAGAGATGTGTGAAAAACTGCTCGCCAATACTGTGATTGAAAGCTACACGGTTGAGATTTTGACATGAAGGCAGGGGTGCTCGTTTTTCCTGGCTCAAACTGTGATCGCGACCTCGCCGATGCCTTCAAAAAAGCGGGTGCTCAGGTTGAGATGATCTGGCACAAAGAAACAGCGCTGCCCTCTGGATTGGATGTAATCGGGGTTCCGGGCGGGTTTTCTTTTGGCGATTATTTGCGTTGTGGCGCGATTGCAGCCAATTCACCAATCTGTCGTTCCCTTGTCAAATTCGCAAAGGACGGTGGATATGTCTTGGGAATTTGCAACGGATTTCAGATTTTAACTGAAACAGGCTTGTTACCTGGTGCATTAATGCAAAATGCGGGAATCAAATTCCTTGGTAAAACGGTCACTTTATCGGTGACAACCACTGACAGTGCTTTCACCTGTAAATACCGCCCTCAGCAAGAGATCGACATTCCCATCGCCCATCATGAAGGCAATTACACGGTGGCAGCGGAAGAGCTTCACGCTTTGCGGCAAGAAGACCGAATTGCCTTTACCTACCGTGATAATCCCAATGGGGCTATCGATAATATTGCGGGTGTCCTGTCGCAAAACCGGCGCATTCTAGGGATGATGCCTCATCCAGAACGCGCAATTGACGATCTCATGGGGCCACCAGATGGTAAGCCATTTTTTGCTGGTTTGGTGACACAATTCGTCTCTGCCTGACATATCGCAAATTTTGCGATAACAGTTGGCGACATGACGGACACAGGTGAGCAAACTTTAAAACAAGGACGTCTCCGCAAAGGGCGGAGCTTTCCTTGGCGTTTGCCGGTGGTGTTGTTTATTTTTCTGCTCATTTCGATCGTTACGCTTTGGGTCAGTAATGCTTGGCTGACAGAACGGTTTTCGGAGTCAATGCGCAACAAACTTGAAGTGCGCCTAACACTGTATAGTGGGAATCTAAAAAGTGAATTACAGCGAAATTCGATTGTGCCAAAACTATTGGCACGGGATCAAGAATTAATAGGGGCGCTCCATTCGCAGGACTTTTCCACGTCGACACAGAGGCTGATTGATTTTGTCGATGAGATCGGGGCGGCCTCTTTGATGCTCTTGGACAAAGACGGGCGCACAGTCGCCTCTACTGACCGAAATAACCTTGGCAGTATGCATCGCGAAAAGGCGTTCTTTGTGGAGGCCACGCGCTCGAATGAAACAGTTTTTACCATCGTGCCGCAAGAAACGGGCGGTGTTGATTTTTATTATTCGCGGCGCATAGAGTTTCAGAACCGCTTTATCGGAGTGGTATCTGTTGAGGTCGATTTACACAAATTTGAGCGCGCATGGGCCGGCATATCGGATTCGATCATGGTGATCGACAGTGAAGGTAAGATCATCCTCGCCACGGATCCCCGTTGGCGTGGCGTAAGCGAAACGGAGGCCCTGGCCAAAAGACCTGCAGAGACAGCCCTGTCGCAGGCGGTACAATTTACTGCTGGTCTGACGGGTTACAGAGATAGCACATATGTTCAGGGCGAAGCAGTCATGCGGATTGCGGGGCGGGTGCCGTTTCGCGGCTGGCAGATCGTCTCCTTCACCGCGTTTTCCAGTGTGCGTGAGAAGGTAAACAGCATTCTCGCTCTGGAAGTCATGGGCTTTACCCTCATGCTTGCCATGATTTTCTATCTGGCAAACAGGCGTACGCGAGTCAGGCTTAAGATATTTGAAAATGAATCCGCCGAATTGCGGCGCTTGAATGAAAGACTTCAACGTGAAATCGCAGAGCGCGAGAAGGTTCAAAAAACACTCGAAGTGGCAGAACAATCACTTGAGCAAAGTTCCAAGCTGGCAGCTTTGGGTGAAATGGCTGCGGCGGTCAGTCATGAATTGAATCAACCTCTTGCAGCAATGAAAACGTATTTGGCTGGGGCAGGGCTTTTGTTAAGCAGGAACCGCCCTGATGAAACTCTTTCTGCTTTTCATCGCATCGATGACCTGATTGAACGGATGGGGGCGATCACCCGTCAGCTCAAGACCTATGCGAGAAAGGGATCTGAAACATTTTCTCCGGTCGATATGAGCGCCGCGCTCTCATCATCATTGTCTATGATGGAGCCTCAGCTCAAACATTCAAATATCAGGCTCGAAAAGGTCATCAGCGAACAAAGTGTCGTTGTGATCGGGGATCGTGTGCGACTTGAACAGGTGTTAATCAACCTTTTACGTAATGCTGTTGATGCTGTGAAAACGGTTCCAGACCCAGTCATTGAAATTATGCTCAGCCGTGGTGAAACAGTGACGCTTAGCGTGCGTGATAACGGATCTGGTATTGAGGAGCTTGATCTGTTGTTTGAACCTTTTCATACAACCAAAAAAGACGGGGATGGAGTTGGGCTCGGCTTGGCGATTTCCAGTGGGATTGTAAAAGATCACGGCGGGCGTCTCACGGCGAGAAATTCAGATGATGGGGGAGCTGTGTTCGAAGTACAGTTGCCAGCTTTTAGAGAAAACACTTTAGACTATGATCATATGGAGGTAGCAGAATAGACCATGAGTCAGGCGATGAAAATTGCAATCGTTGATGACGAACGCGACATGCGTCAGTCTATAAGTCAATGGCTGGCGCTTTCCGGTTACGATACCCAAAGCTTTGCGAGCGCAACCGATGCCCTTGCGGCAATTGATGTTGATTTTCCGGGAATCGTGATCAGTGACATAAAAATGCCTGGAATGGATGGGATCCAGTTTTTACGTAAGCTCATGGGCCAAGATAGCACTCTGCCTGTGATCCTTATTACGGGTCATGGGGATGTGCCTATGGCGGTTGAAGCGATGCGTATTGGGGCTTTTGATTTTCTGGAAAAACCCTTTGATCCCGAACGCATGAGCACTTTGGCGCGGAAAGCCTCAAATGCACGCCGCCTGACATTGGACAACCGCGCGCTGCGTCGTGAATTGTCAGATGCAAGCCTTTTGATGAAAAAGCTGATCGGCAAATCCTCTGCTATGGTGCGCTTGCGGGAAGAAATTCTTGATATTTCTCAGGCAGACGGTCATGTGCTCATCGATGGAGAAACGGGCACCGGCAAAACCTTGGTTGCCCATGCGCTCCACGCTGCGGGTACACGGGCTGGTAAGAAATTTGTGCTCTTGTCTTGTGGCGCCTTGGATGAACCGGTGCTAATGCGCAGACTGTTTGGTCCCGTTTTGCCGGAGGAATCTTTTTTACCTGTCTTCGAAGAGGCACGCGGCGGAACTGTCGTCTTAGAAGACATCGAAACTTTGCCCGAAGCGGTACAGGCGCGTTTGCTTAACGCGATCAATTCAGAGGGCAATCCGCCAGAAACGCGCATCATTGCAATCAGCAATTTACAGGCGCCCGGCAAGATATTGAAAGACTGTCTCAGACAAGATTTGTTCTATCGTCTGACTGCGCTGAGCATCACGGTCCCACCGTTGAGACAGAGAGGCAATGACATATTGGACATGTTCAACCGTCTAACGGAGACCTTTTCCGAAGACTATGGATGTGATCCACCAACTGTATCTGCACAAGAGGCAGCACAACTCATGCAGGCCCCTTGGCCAGGCAATGTGCGCCAACTTACCAATCTCGCAGAGCGCGCAGTTCTGCAGGCACGGCGCGGTCAGGGAAAAATTGCTTCGCTTTTGATGAGTGATGCCAACGAGGTGACATCCGTGGTCACAACGGAAGGAAAGCCGCTGAAAGAATATGTTGAAGCCTTTGAAAAAATGTTGATCGACAATACCATGCGCCGCCATAAAGGATCTATTACAAAGGTAATGGACGAACTTCTTTTGCCGCGCCGCACTCTGAATGAAAAAATGGCAAAATACGGTTTGCAAAGGTCGGATTATTTGAACTGAGCTGGTACATTGTTTGATGTTCGTTTTTAGGCCCGCTGTTGTTTTATGGCAATGGTCCAGAGAACAGCAAGGCAGATCGATACCACCATATTCCATCCCGCCATAGATAGGCCGAACATTTGCCATGGGATCTCATCGCATCTGACCATTGGTGCGGACATGATCTGCGCCAAAAGCTCCTCCGTACTCAGGTTGTCAATCGAAGCGCTTGTACAGCTCTGCGGGCCTTCCCACCATCCTTGCTCTACACCTGCGTGAAACCCGCCAATCCCCGCTGTGATTAATGCAGAGAGGAGCCCCAAGACAGCAAAAACACCAATGCCCGTAATCAAGATAATCCCTGCGATGACAATGGCCCCAACATGCGGATAACGCTGCCAATAACACATTTTACACGGTGCCATATCGCCCACATACTGAAACAACAAAGCCCCGATCAAAAGCCCGAGAGATCCCAAACCGGCCAGCAGTACAGCTCTGTTCCTACTCATAAATAACCCGCCATAAAGAAACCTCCGACTAATATGAGGATTGCTGCGAGAAATAACCATCCCAAATATCTTTCGATAAAGATCCTGATCCGAGCCCCAAACACCCGCAAAAGGGCTGCAACCACAAAGAACCGCAGAGCGCGTGCAATGATTGCAGTGGGTAAAAACACACTAAGAGGCATCGCAGTCGCACCGGACATGATCGTGATCACTTTGAAAGGAAAGGGCGTGACACCGGCCATAAGGACTGTCCAGAAACCAACATCATGAAAGCGCACTGCAAATTCTTGAACGGAGTCTGATTTGCCCAGTGCGTCCAATATCGGTTTTCCCAATTGTTCAAATGCAGCGGCACCAATGACGTAACCCATAAGACCGCCAAGGACGGAAAAAATTGTCGCCACGCCGGCATAAAGCCATGCTTTGCGCGGTGTCGCGATGATCATGGGAATTAGCAAAGCATCAGGTGGTATAGGAAAGACAGAGCTTTCAACAAATGAAATGAAGGCCAGCGCCCATAGGGCACGTGGATGCCCAGCCAAGCGAATAGTCCAATCATAAAGTGCGCGTATCATTGGTTTGGCACCTCTCACCTCTGCGCCTTTGATCATGTCGCATTGGAAGGGTCAAGCAGGCTTTGCTGCGTTACAGGCTTCACAGGGCGCAGAAATTCTTTGATTCCATTATCCGTCAATTCCGATAAAAGATCGGACCGAATCATAGTGTAGGTGAGGACTGTCTGATGCGGCCAGAATTTCTGTTTGTTTACGGTACACTTTTATCCGTTGCTGAACATCCAATGGGGCGTTTGTTGCGCGAAAGTGCAGATGAGGTGGGTTCCGGCTTCATCCGTGCACGGCTTTACCTGATCGAAGAGATTGACCAATTTGGAACAAATATTTACCCGGGCGCTGTTCCGTCTGCTTTTGATGAGGATCGGGTCTACGGGATTATCTACCGTATTCACACGCCAGAGCCGATGTTTACAAAATTTGATGCCTACGAAGCCTGCGGCGAAGGTTATCCTGAGCCCTATGAGTTTCTGTTGCGTCCAATTGATGTGCGAATGGAACAGGATAATTCGGTTTTGCGTGCCGCGACTTATGCCTACACGTGGGATGTGAGCCGCGCGCAGCATATTGCTTCGGGCCGCTTCAATCAGGTTGCATCGCAAGTACGTTGAAAAATTGAAATTTGGCGAGAAAATACGAATATCCCGCTTTACCTTTGACATAAACTTCGGTAGCTGGGAAAAGGCTGTGTTGTGGTGAGCATCTTTGAACATCGCAACAGATATGGGCCCAAGTGGCGGAATGGTAGACGCAGGGGATTCAAAATCCCCCGCCTTCGCGGGCGTGAGAGTTCGAATCTCTCCTTGGGCACCACTAAAAAGTTCAGAATTAAGAGCTTCAACCCTCCAAGTATCTGACAAAATTCAGTTAATCTGAGTGATATGCGTTATGGCTTCGCTGGAATGTTGGCCAATATGCCGACCAAAAGAGTCACATATAAAATAAATGCGGTGTCTGTTGTTACTTCAGCGGACATGTGCCAGTCGATCTGCGATACCATTATCTGTGTCCAAGAAGAGTGTAGGGTTAGAATACAAAATGTCACACAACTGCTAAAACGAGAGCCTTAGTGGCTGCTGCAAAGTTCGATGCATACTGGTAACGCCTTGTTATGTTCAATTACTTTCGCGCTTGGTTTGGCGGTTTTTGAAAGGGCTTTAAACGCGATAAGCTTGGCTTTCGGGCCAAAATTTTGACTGGCTTGTGCCAGTTTTTTCCCGCCGGTGAGGGCACCAATTCATCACTAAAAAGTTTACTTTGGAACTTAGCGATTAAACACCGAGACCAAGATGTTTTGAGGATTGAAAATTGAGATCATCTTCTGAATTCGCCGTCTTGGATGTGTTAAAATGAAAACCTTTG
>LFER01000024.1 GCA_001510135.1 Alphaproteobacteria bacterium casp-alpha6 | reverse complement strand
CGTTTGATCGCATCGACGACCTCCATCCCCGATGTCACGCGTCCGACCACAGTATATTGCCCGTTGAGGAAATACCCCGGCTCAAACATAATGAAAAACTGGCTATTTGCGCTGTTGGGTGATTGGGAGCGTGCCATGCCGACGATGCCGCGATCATAGGGCACTTCTGAAAACTCAGCCGGCAAATCAGGTAATTGTGATCCACCATAGCCCGCTCTACTGAGATCCGCAGTGGCCTTTCCAAATTGCACGTCCCCCGTTTGGGCCATGAAGCCGTCGATCACCCGGTGGAATACTACATTGTCATATGCCCCCTCGTTGGCGAGCGTTTTGATACGCTCCACATGTAAAGGCGCAACGTCCTCAAGAAGATCAATTACAATATCGCCGTTTGCCTGTCCCAGCACGGTAATCGTCATTTCTGAGGCTTGAGCCATACCTGCGCTGAGAGCACCCAACAACGCCATAACCTTACGCATCGGCGGCGACCTTCACACTGATCATGCGATCTGGGCTAGCCGGCGGTTCTCCGCGCGTAATGGCGTCCACATGTTCCATTCCATCAATCACCCGTCCATAGACAGTGTATTGGCGGTTCAGAAAATGATTGTCCTGAAAGTTGATAAAAAACTGACTGTTTGCACTGTCGGGGTTTTGGCTTCTGGCGGCGCCAAGGGTGCCCCTGTCATGCGGGATACCTGAAAATTCCGCCTTTAGATCAGGAAGATCAGACCCGCCTGTGCCCGCCATTCGAAGATTGAAATCTTTTTCCATGTTACCGTTTCGTACATCACCACTTTGCGCCATGAAGCCATCGATCACCCTGTGAAAACAGACGTTGTCGTACGAACCACTTCTGGCAAGTTCCTTCATACGTTCACAATGTCCTGGCGCGATATCTGGCAATAGCTCAATGACGACGGTCCCGTCTTTGAGTTCCATCAAAATTGTATTCTCTGGATCTTTGATGTCAGCCATCCCGTTCTCCTGTCGTTTTCTGTTGTGACCTACCTATGCTGCTTTTGTGCGAGCGGCAAGGTCTGCTGTTGACGTGATAGCCCAGATGATCGCATAAGCAGCACAAATTTTCAAAAAGGGATCATAGAATGAACTGGCGCACACTGGATGATATGGATCTTGCAGGAAAACGGGTGTTGATCAGGGTTGACATAAACGTTCCTATGGAAAACGGAAGGGTCACGGATGCGACGCGGATCGAGAAAATCGTTCCGACGGTCAAGGATATCCTTGCAGCAAAGGGCCACCCAGTTTTGCTTGCTCATTTTGGTCGGCCAAAAGGTGCGGTAAAACCAGAATTCAGTTTGAACCAATTGATCCCTGCCTTGGAAGAGGCGTTTGGAAGTGAGGTCATATTTGTTGCGGATTGTATTGGGCCAGCGGCTGAAACGGCGGTAAAATTACTACAGGGTGATCAAATAGTTTTGCTTGAAAATACCAGATTTTATTCCGAGGAAGAGGGAAATAATCAGGATTTTGCAAAAAAAATCGCAAATCTCGGAGATGTTTTTTGCAATGACGCCTTTTCCGCGGCCCACCGCGCGCATGCAAGCACCGAGGGGCTCGCGCATATATTGCCCTCCTGTGCTGGGCGCCTGATGGAGGCAGAGTTAATTGCTTTGGAGCGCGCGTTGGGCAACCCCCAAAAACCCGTTGCTGCCGTGGTTGGTGGTGCGAAAGTATCAACCAAACTCGAACTGCTGGCCAATCTGGCAGAAAAGGTTGACCACCTTATTATTGGGGGGGGGATGGCGAATACGTTTCTGGCTGCTGAAGGGTATGGTGTGGGAAATTCCCTTGCAGAGCATGATATGACAGACACAGCGCGCGCCATTTTAAAAAAGGCAGCATTGGTCGGTTGCGACATTATTTTACCAAGCGATATTGTTGTGGCTCAAGAATTCAAAGCACATGCTGCATTTAGCATTCATCCTGCTGATGCTTGCCCGAAGGACGGAATGATCTTGGACGCGGGGCCGCTGACGACCCAGCGCATTGAAAAGGTATTAGAAGCTGCCCGTACTTTGATTTGGAACGGGCCACTTGGGGCGTTTGAAATTGAACCCTTTGATGCGGCTACGAATTCTGCTGCGCGAAAGGCCGCAGAGCTTACGGTAAAGGGGGGTTTAGTCTCTGTGGCAGGGGGAGGAGACACGGTCGCCGCGCTCAATAAATCTGGTGCTGCCGAAGATTTTAGCTATGTGTCGACCGCAGGAGGGGCATTTCTGGAATGGATGGAAGGTAAAATCCTTCCGGGTGTGGCTGCACTTAATTCCAACTAGCCTCAGCATCGGCATTTGCAGCTATTAGCGCTAACATATTTGCAAGCGCAGAGACAGTCTATTAAGACGCATCTAAAAGGAGCCATGGGGCTCTTTGAGCAAAGATATATTATTTTCAAAGGACCTGACCATGATCAACGAAGAGCAAGCCAAACAAATGTCAAACGCCCCGGGATTTGTGGCCGCTTTGGATCAAAGCGGCGGGTCTACGCCCAAGGCGCTTGGTCTTTATGGGATTGGAGAGGACCAATATTCCAATGATGAGGACATGTTCACGCTGATGCATGAAATGCGTAGTCGGATTATGCGCGCCCCTGCTTTTCAAGGGGATAAGGTGATCGGAGCGATCCTTTTTGAAAACACCATGGACCGTTCAGTTGATGGTATACCGGCAGCCGATTATTTGTGGGAAAAACGTGGCGTTGTACCGTTCCTTAAGGTTGATAAAGGACTGGCCGACATAGAAAACGACGCGCAAATCCTTAAACCTATGCCGGAACTCGATACCCTTTTGATGCGCGCGAAAAAGGCAAATATCTTTGGGACAAAAATGCGCTCTGTAATCCATAGGGCAAACCGCAGCGGTATAGAGGCCGTCGTTGCGCAGCAATTCGACATTGCCCGTCAGATATTAGCCCATGGGTTGATTCCGATCATCGAGCCTGAGGTCAATATCCATGCCGAAGACAAACAGGCGGCAGAAGATCTTTTGCTTGAATGTCTGAAGATTCATCTCGACAAGCTCGATGACGGGGCACAGGTGATGTTAAAGCTGACCCTACCAGAAAAAAACAATCACTATCACGGCTTGGCAGAGCATCCGCGCGTTATGAGGGTTGTTGCACTATCCGGAGGCTATTCGCGCGAGGAAGCCAATTCACGGCTGGCTCAGAACAAGAATATGATTGCAAGTTTTTCCAGAGCTTTGACAGAAGGTTTGAATGCCAATCAAAGTGACGCGGAATTTCAACACGTTTTGGGTCAGACAATCGACGCCATCAGCACTGCGTCTGCATCAGGATAATTTTCTAGTCTGCTAAAAGGGCGGTTAATTCAATTCCCTCAATTCGGCGAAAAATATTCTTTTTGAAATATTTGGGGGATTCACAAATTTAAATTCCTGTGCCATAAACAGGGAAACTCCCGACAATATAACGGGGAAAAGAGGCAGATATGGCAAGACGGACATCCTATCCCGGTTGGGGCATGCTTTTTGGCTTTGCCATTTCTCTTTGTCTGTGCCTTTATTTCACTTTTGCTGCCGTGCAAGGGGATTATGGGCTTTTTCGGCGCGCCGAAATACTCGGTGACACGGCAAAGCTCAGAGTAGAGCTTGCTGGTCTGGAAGCTGAGGTGGCGCGTATGGAAAATCTGACAAAACGGATGTCAGATGAATACCTTGACCTGGATTTGCTCGATCAGCAGGCACGTGATATTTTGGGGTATATCGGAAACAATGACGTAGTTATCCGATAACTATCTGTAATCACTTTAAAAATAGGAAAAGAGTTTTTTTTAATTTTCCTCTCGCAATTGCCCTGCGTTTCATGATATAAATAGTTTAATATTAAACTATTTTTGGGAATGATGCATATGGCGGCGCGTAAAAGCAGTTCAAAGCCGAATGTCTCTGCAGAAGAGCTCCTCAAATACTACAAAGATATGCTGTTGATCCGGCGCTTTGAGGAAAAGGCAGGTCAACTCTACGGAATGGGGCTGATCGGGGGATTTTGTCACTTATATATTGGACAGGAAGCTGTTGTTGTCGGCCTTGAGGCCGCAGCAGAAGAAGGTGATAAGCGGATCACGTCTTATCGTGATCATGGTCATATGCTGGCGGCCGGTATGGATGCGGGTGGCGTAATGGCCGAGCTCACTGGGCGCATTGGCGGCTATTCCAAAGGCAAGGGCGGCTCCATGCATATGTTCAGCAAGGAAAAGCACTTTTATGGGGGTCATGGTATTGTCGGTGCACAGGTGCCTCTGGGTGCGGGTCTGGCCTTTGCGGACAAATACCAAGAAAACGGTCGTGTGACTTTTACCTATTTTGGGGATGGTGCAGCGAACCAGGGTCAGGTCTATGAAACCTTCAATATGGCGGCCATCTGGCAGCTGCCTGTGATTTTTGTGATTGAAAACAATCAATATGCCATGGGAACAGCACAAAATCGGTCCACCTCTACACCAGATCTCTACACCCGCGGCGAAGCATTCGGAATCCCAGGGGAAACTGTGGACGGTATGGATGTTCTTGCGGTGAAAGACGCAGGCGACAGGGCCGTAAAACACTGCAGGTCTGGCAATGGCCCTTACATCCTTGAGATTAAAACCTACCGCTATCGTGGCCATTCGATGTCTGATCCCGCAAAATATCGCACCCGTGAGGAAGTGCAGAAAATGCGCGAAGAACGCGATTCGATTGAACAGGTCCGCTCGATGTTACTGACTGGAAAATATGCCAGCGAAGACGAATTGAAGGCCATCGACAAAGAAGTGAAGGCGGTCGTAAATGCTGCGGCGGAATTTGCCAAAGAAAGCCCAGAGCCTCCCGTCGAAGAGCTTTGGACAGATATCTACGTATAACGCAGGAGACACGAAATATGGCAACTGAAATCCTTATGCCTGCGCTATCACCAACGATGGAAGAAGGCACATTGGCAAAATGGCTGGTAAAAGAAGGCGACACAGTCTCTTCCGGTGACATTATTGCCGAAATTGAAACCGACAAAGCGACTATGGAATTTGAAGCAGTTGATGAAGGCGTCATCGGCAAGATCCTTGTCGCAGAGGGTACAGAGCATGTTCAGGTGAACGCGCCGATTGCAATTTTGATCGAAGAAGGCGAAAGCGCAGATGCGCTCCCCAGTGTTGCTCCGCCGGCAAGTGCATCCGTTGTTGCATCCGAGCCCGCAGCAGCCCCAGTAACCGCAGCAGTACCCGCCACACCTGCGGCTGTCTTGACATCAACCGCTGTTGAGTTTGACTGGCCCGATGGCACAGAGCTGCGTCAGCAAACGGTGCGCGAGGCGCTGCGCGATGCAATGTCCGAAGAGATGCGGCGCGATGAAACCGTATTTTTGATGGGCGAAGAAGTCGGCGAATATCAAGGTGCCTATAAAATCTCGCAAGGGATGTTGGATGAGTTTGGCAGCAAACGCGTCATAGATACCCCAATTACGGAACATGGCTTTGCCGGTATTGCCGTGGGTGCGGCCTTTGGTGGGCTGCGTCCTATCGTTGAATTTATGACATTCAACTTCGCCATGCAGGCAATGGACCAAATCGTCAATTCCGCGGCTAAAACGCTTTATATGTCTGGTGGTCAAATGGGCGCACCGATGGTGTTTCGGGGCCCAAATGGTGCCGCGGCGCGGGTTGCCGCACAACACAGTCAGGATTATGCGGCGTGGTATGCGCATGTTCCCGGTCTAAAGGTCGTGATGCCATATTCCGCCTCTGATGCCAAAGGTTTGATGAAAAGCGCAATCCGCGACCCCAACCCTGTGATTTTCTTGGAAAATGAAATTCTTTACGGGCGCAGCTTTGACGTTCCGGTGATGGATGACTTCACTATTCCGATTGGTAGGGCGCGTGTGTGGCGTGAAGGAAGCGATGTAACACTCCTGAGTTTCGGGATAGGGATGCAATATGCGCTTGAGGCCGCCGAGGTTCTCGCGGCAGATGGAATTGACGCCGAAGTGATTGATTTGCGCAGCCTGCGTCCCATTGACTATGATACGGTCATAGCCTCTGTGCGTAAAACCAACCGCTGTGTGACTGTCGAAGAAGGTTTTCCGGTTGGCTCCATTGGCAACCATCTTTCGGCCGTGATCATGGAACGCGCCTTTGATTATCTCGATGCGCCTGTGATAAATTGCACAGGCAAAGACGTGCCAATGCCCTACGCGACAAATTTGGAAAAATTGTCGCTTGTGACGACGGATGAAGTGGTGGCCGCCGTCAAATCCGTAACATATCGTTAACAGGAAAATATCATGGCGACAGAAATTCTAATGCCTGCGCTTTCTCCGACGATGGAAGAAGGGACGCTCGCAAAATGGTTGGTCAAAGAGGGCGATACCGTATCCTCCGGTGATCTATTGGCAGAGATTGAAACGGATAAGGCGACGATGGAATTCGAAGCCGTTGATGAAGGCATTATCGGCAAAATCCTTGTGGCCGAGGGTTCCGAGCATGTGGCGGTAAACACAGCGATTGCCATTCTTATCGAAGAAGGCGAAACGTTGCCCGAAAGTGCGACAGCCGCGCCGAAACCGGCTGTGCAGGCAACGCCCGAACCAACATCCAACGCCTCTGCGTCCGTTCCTCAAAATTCGCCGGCGTCACAGTCCACCGTCCAAGCAACGGCAGGCGCACGTGTGTTTGCCACACCTCTGGCGCGCCGACTTGCCGCTGACAAAGGGATTGATCTGAGCACGATTGCCGGCACAGGTCCAAATGGACGTATTGTCAAAGCTGACGTATTAAGTGCCAGTGCTTCCCCCAAAGCTGCAGTTGTGGCGACGGCAAGCTTTACACAGGGCCAGACCGCAACGGCGGCGCCGGTGGCTACAGGAGCGTCAAGCGATGCGGTCAAAAAACTATATGAAGGGCGCGATTATAGCGAAGTCTCTCTCGATGGAATGCGCAAGACCATCGCCGCACGGTTGAGCGAGTCAAAACAAACCATCCCGCATTTTTATCTGAGGCGGGACATCAACATCGATGCGCTTATGTCGTTGCGCGCGATGGTGAATAAAGATCTTTCAGAGCGTAACGTCAAATTGTCGGTCAATGATTTCATAATAAAGGCCTGTGCGCTGGCGTTGCAAAACGTGAAAACTGCGAATGTGGTTTGGGCAGGAGATCGGGTGTTGCAATTTGACGCGTCCGATATCGCTGTTGCTGTTGCCATTGACGGGGGATTGATCACGCCTGTCCTGCGCGATGCAGAGCAAAAATCCTTGTCAGTTCTTAGCGCTGAAATGAAAGATCTTGCCGCGCGAGCCCGTGATAAAAAGCTCATGCCGCAGGAATATCAGGGTGGTAGTTTTTCAATCTCTAATCTTGGCATGTATGGCATTGACAATTTTGATGCGGTCATAAATCCGCCACATGCCGCCATTCTTGCAGTAGGTGCAGGTAAGAAAAAACCAATCGTCAAAGAGGATGGAGAACTCGGCTCCGCAACGATCATGTCCGTCACTTTGTCTGTGGATCACCGGGCTGTTGACGGGGCACTCGGGGCCCTTCTGCTGGACGATATTGTCAAAAATCTTGAAAATCCGTTTGTTCTAATGGTCTAGGCAAACGATTATTACAGAAAACTACGCCGCCAGATATTGGCGGCGTTTTCTATTCTGCGACTTTTTTATAATGTATTAAAGGCCCATCGATTGGGCAAGAAGTTGGTCCATCGTGACCGAGGGCGTATGACAGCCTGCTTCCCCCACGACTCTTGCGGGAACACCGGCGACGGTGCTTTTAGGTGGAACGTCATGCAGCACGACCGAACCCGCAGCAATCCGTGAACAATGGCCAACACGGATGTTGCCCAAAACTTTGGCCCCTGCACCGATCAGAACTCCATGTTCGATTTTAGGATGTCTGTCTTCTTCTTCTTTGCCTGTGCCGCCAAGCGTTACAGAATGCAACATAGACACGTTGTCCCCGACAACCGCGGTTTCCCCTATGACGATGGAATGGGCGTGATCAATCATCAGGCCCTGTCCAATTTTTGCACCGGGATGAATGTCTATCCCAAACACCTCAGATACCCGAGATTGCATAAAATAGGCGATATCACGTTTGCCATTTTCCCACATGAAATGTCCCACACGGTAAGCTTGAACCGCCTGAAAGCCTTTGAAGTACAAGAGTGGTTGAAGAAACCGATGGCAGGCGGGATCACGGTCAAAAGTTGCCATAATATCGGCACGAGCAGATGTCGCCAGTGAAACATCCTCTGTATAGGCACGGTTACAAAATTCGCGCAAATATTGCTCTGACATTTCGAGCGATGCCAATTTCAGGGAAATCCGATGTGCCAACGCATTTTCAATGCTTGTGTGTTGCAAGACATTTTTATGTAAAAACGCGCCCAAAAGAGGTTCGTCCTTCACAGCCTTTTCCGCCTCTTCGCGGATTTTTTCCCAGACCGGATCGAGTTTTGTAACCTCTGCTTTGGCGATTTTTGCTTTGGTGCCAGCCATACCCTTGCCTTTCTTAAACGCATTGGTTGTATTCATACGGGGTTCTTATAACATAGTCACGAGGAAACAGAATAAAATGGCAAATAGGTCATAAAAATCATGAATCCACCTGACATACACGAATTCAGTGACCTGATCCGCCAGAGGTTGGAGGAACTTACCAACGAAGATCAACTTGGAGTTGGAGCCCAGAAAGTTGTTGAGTTGGATCAACAATCTGTGGGGCGTTTAAGTCGAATGGATGCGCTTCAATCGCAAGCCATGGCCCAAGCCCAACAGCGCCGTCGCGATGGGCAAAGATTGGCCTTGCGCCAAGCTTTGCGGCGCATCAAAGAGGGCGAATTTGGCGACTGCATCGACTGCGGCGAAGCGATAGATGCCGCCCGCCTACGGGCCAATCCTACGCTCCTTCGTTGCATGAGCTGCGCAGCTGGCTGAGTTTTTCGCCAAGCCGGTGATGCAGGCTAGGCTCTGATCCCAACCAAAGCATGGCGTTTCTTCCCCGCGCTGAGTTTGACGGTGCCTTTTAACGTATCCAGATCAATCAATTGTCCAGCATCACTAAGCGGAGCGTCGTTCAATTTCGCGCCGTTTTCAGCAATAAGCCGTTTCGCTTCTTTACCCGAGTTTACAAGACCCGCTTTGACGATCAGTTGCACGACGGAAATTCCTTCACCGACGTCTTCGGCACTCAGCAAGAAAGTGGGTAAATCTTCCCCAATCCCGCCCTTTTCGAACACTTCGCGCGCCGTAGCTTCTGCCTTTGCCGCCGCGTCTTTCCCGTGAAGGAGCGATGTGACCTCATTGGCAAGAATAACTTTCGCATCGTTGATTTCTGAGCCTTCCAACGCGCCAAGGCGGTCGCATTCGTCGATCGGCAATTCGGTATAGAGTTTTAAAAACCGTCCCACATCCGCATCGGTTGTGTTGCGCCAGAATTGCCAGAATTCATAAGGGCTAAGCATATCGGCGTTGAGCCATATCGCCCCGTTTTGGGATTTTCCCATTTTCTTACCGTCCGAGGTCGTCAAAAGAGGGGAGGTCAGCCCAAAAATCCACCCGTCCATCGCGCGCCGCGTCAGATCGATACCGTTGACAATATTGCCCCATTGATCCGAGCCGCCCATCTGAAGCTTGCAGCCATACCTTTTGTGAAGCTCAAGAAAATCATAGGCCTGCAGGATCATATAGTTGAATTCAAGAAAAGACAGGGATTGTTCCCGATCCAGCCGCGATTTCACGCTTTCAAAGCTAAGCATACGGTTTACAGAAAAATGTCGCCCGATGTCGCGCAGAAAATCAAGATAGTTCAGCTCATCAAGCCATTCGGCATTATTGATCATCAAAGCATCGCTGGGACCGTCGCCATAGGTCATATAGGCGGCAAAAACGTTTTGAATGCCTGCAATATTCTGATCAATTTTTTCGGGCGTCAGTAAAGGGCGTTCGTCGGCGCGAAAGCTTGGATCGCCAACCTTGGTCGTTCCACCACCCATCAGCGTGATGGGTTTGCCGCCCGTTTTTTGCAACCAGCGCAGCATCATGATCTGGATCAAACTGCCTACATGCAAAGAGGTGGCAGTGGCATCAAAACCGATATAGGCGGGCATGCCCCCTTCCAGCAGCGCCTCGTCTAGGCGGGAATAATCTGTGCAATCTGCAACGAATCCACGTTCCATCATTATCTGAAGAAAATCGGACTTTGGCTGAAAGGTCATCTCTTGCCTCACTTGGTCTGTTCCGTCATGTCTATAAGAGGTCTGAGAGCTGAGGAAAAGATCATGTTTGGCAAAAAGCCGATCTTGGTAGCAGGTGCGATGTCGGGAACTTCGCTTGACGGGGTGGATGGGGCTGAAATCGTCACCGATGGCGAAAGCATTTTTGAATTTGGATCGGCAGCTTATTTGCCATATTCCACACAGGAACGGTCCGTTTTACACGAATCTCTCGGCAAATGGCCCGAAGATGGGGGGCTAGAGCGTGCGCGTGATATTGTTCATGCAAAACACGTTGAAGTGTTTTCAACCTTTGGGGAGGCCGAGCTTTTTGGCTTTCATGGTCAAACGCTCGCGCATGATCCAAAAGGACGAGGCACGCACCAATTGGGGGACGGGGCCCAATTGGCGCAGCGACTGGCCCGTCCGGTGGTTTGGGATTTTCGCAGCGCTGATGTCGGTCGTGGCGGGCAGGGCGCTCCGCTTGCCCCGTTTTACCATTTTGCCTGTGCAAAATGGATCGGTGCGAAAGCACCCCTCGCGGTGCTGAACCTCGGAGGGGTGGGGAATTTAACTTGGATTGATCCGCAAAAAGACGCTCCAGAGCAAGAGGGCGCGCTTTTGGCCTTTGATACCGGACCGGCGAACGCACCGATAAATGATTATATGCGCGAATATTTTGGTAAAGACATGGATGATGAAGGGCAAGTTGCGAAAAACGGACATGTAATGGAGAGCGTTTTAGAGCAATTTCTGTGTGATCCCTATTTCCGCAAATTACCCCCGAAATCGCTCGACAGGGATGCATTTTCTAAAATGGCTGGATTGGTCGCGCCCGCCGCAGCACAAGACGCCATTGCGACCCTAACGGCAATGAGCGCGGCCAGTGTGATCAATGGCTTGGAATTTTGCCCAAGACCGCCCGAGAAAATTCTAGTGACCGGCGGTGGGCGTCATAATCCCACGTTAATGCAAATGATCGCTGAAGGAAGCGATTGTGCGGTCTGTAAAATTGAGGAGGTTGGACTGGATGGTGATATGCTTGAAGCGCAGGCTTTTGCCTTTCTGGCCATGCGAGTTGCAAAGGGTTTAGCCACATCAGCACCATCCACCACGGGGGTTCCGCATCTGACCGGCGGGGGAATTTTATCTCTACCATGAAAAAGAAAAGAACTTCCTTAAACAACAATCTGTAAAAAATATACAAAAGTATATAATTTTACCTAAATAATACATTATATGATCCTTAGTAATAGATATAAGAAATAATGGCTAGGATATCGGGATGTCACTTTTTCGCAAAACACCTTCATTTTTGGCTGCAGATGCTGCATTGAACGCGATTGAGCGTGTCTTATTGCAGGGCCTGGGAGAGCGCGGCATTCCATCTTCGCCATTACCCTACAAACAGAAGCGTCGCCCGAAAGAAGAAAAGTCAGTTTTGGTTGAACTGAGTCCACGTGCGCGTTATTTGCGGCAAAATTATAATTTATAATTGAAAACAGGCCTTTGGATGTGATCCGGTCGAAGCGGCGCGCGCACAGATCGAAGTCTTTCATCAACATGGGTTTGGGAAAATGGCTTAGGTTTAATTTCAACGCTTAAGCGGAACAGGATGCGCCTCCTAGAACACAAAATTTTGCGCAATGGGGGTGGTTGAGGTAAACGGGCTTTCGCGCCTCTTTCAAGGAAGACCCAAGATCAAACTCTTTGTCATAGGGTAAAAGCGTGCAGGCGATGACCCGCGTTTGATTTGTGGATTTACGTTTCACGACCATGCGAGACGAACTGCACATGATGTCGTTTGGTTTTTTTCCTAGGATGCCCCAACACGCAGTTGTGATTTCAGGCACATCCACCGCTTCGTCCATTTCTGGAAAGAGAACAGTCTGCTTTAGGTCATGGGCGTCGATGTCAAATCCCTCTTTTTCAAATAGTGCCGCGTATCCAGCGCGGGCTTTTTCGTCTCCGTCCAACCAAAGCGCTCGTCCGGCGACGCTCATGGAAAATCCATGATCTCTGAGCCAACGCATGCCGATCAATGTTTTTTTAAAACTTCCGTCCCCGCGTTCCAGATCATGTTCGTCTTTGCGAAAATGATCGAGAGAAATGCGAAGCGCCAATTTATTGCCGAATTTGGCGTGCAGTTCCAAAAGCCCAAGTTGCACCCTTGGTCGCATCATTGGTTGCATGGCATTGGTCAGGATCAGAACCTCATACCCATCCTCAAGGCACAACCGTGCCATATTGATCATTTCCGGATTCATAAATGGTTCGCCGCCGGTAAATCCGATTTCCTTTGCCGGTTTCGGGTCAGTTTTCATTTCGAATAAAAAGGGTTCAATATCCTTCACAGACATATAAAGCAGATCATCATTTGTGGGAGAGCTGTTGATGTAACAGTTTGCACATTCAATGTTGCACAATGTGCCGGTGTTAAACCATAAGGTCTGCCAACCGTCGAAATTGACCGATGCCCGCGCTGACCCATCCAACGCGGTAAACGGGTTGCTGAATTTTAAGGACATGTCCTTGGCGTGGACTTGTGTCATAAAACTTCCTTTCGATTGCTTCTTGTTTACAGAATTTTGAAACCAGCGCCAATCTCTTCATCCCGTTCTGACACAAAATTGAACTGAATTTTCCTTATGTACAAATCTGTAAAAAATGCTAAATCAAGCACGCAATGATAGCGCTAACAATTTTTCGGTTGATAGGACGGTCTGTTCGGTTAACCTTGCCTCTAGAAAACAGGGTGTGTTTAAAAAATGGTGTCAAGAGTTATCCCAGTCGACCCCTTTGACCTTGTCATTTTTGGCGGGAGCGGGGATCTGGCCAAACGCAAAATTCTGCCAGGTCTATTTCGGCGTTTCGTGTCAGGTCAAATGCCGCCAAATGCCCAGATTATAGGTGCGGCGCGATCGGAATTTGATCAAGAACAATATCGCGCGCTTATCAAAGAAGCGGTTTGTGTTTTTGGAAATATTGACGAAACGCACCCTGAACTCACGGCATTTCTTAATAGACTGTCCTATGTACAAATTGATGCTCGTGGAGAGGGCGGATGGACAGAATTGCGCGATAGAATGCGCCCCGACATCGTTCGCGCGTTTTATTTTTCTGTTGGCCCAAGTCTTTTTGGGGATATTGCGGAACGACTGCGCACGCATGGGATTGCCCAAGATGACAGCCGCATCGTTGTGGAAAAACCCTTTGGGCACGACCTTGCCAGTGCAAGGGCGTTGAACTCTACGCTTGCTGCACATTTTAGTGAAGAACAGATTTATCGGATTGACCATTATCTTGGCAAAGAAACGGTACAAAACCTGATGGCAGTGCGTTTTGCCAACATGCTCTTCGAGCCTTTGTGGAATTCACAATATATAGATCATATCCAAATCACTGTTGCCGAAAAAGTCGGTGTCCAAGGACGTGGCGAATATTACGACAAATCGGGAGCCATGAGAGATATGGTACAAAACCATCTTATGCAGCTTTTGTGTTTGATTGCCATGGAACCGCCCTCACAATTTAATCCCGATGCGGTTAGGGATGAAAAGCTTAAGGTCATCAGAGCCTTAGATCAGGTGCAGCCGAATCATATCGTGCGGGGGCAATACGGGCCAAGCAAGGATGCGCCTGGTTATCGTGAACATGTGGAAAACCCTGCGTCTCGTACCGAAAGCTATATTGCTCTCAAAACCCACGTACAAAACTGGCGCTGGGCGGGAACGCCGTTTTATCTACGCACGGGAAAGCGGTTGAAAGAGCGTTTGTCAGAAATTGCTGTGCTGTTCAAAGATCCGCCCCATTTGATTTTTGGAACAGAGGCCGGCGCGCATAGAAATACGCTTGTTATCCGATTGCAACCGGATGAAGGCATCACAATGGATATGACCATCAAAGAACCAGGGCCGGGGGGGATGCGATTGATTAATGTGCCCCTAGATATGACGTTTGCCGAAGCTCTGGGCCCCTCTGTTGATGATGCGCCAGACGCCTATGAGCGGTTGATCATGGATGTGATGCGCGGCAATCAGACCCTGTTCATGCGCGGAGACGAAGTCGAGGCTGCATGGAAATGGACCGACCCGATTATTGAGGGCTGGGAAAGCCGCGGCGATGTCCCTAAGCCCTATGACAGTCATTCGGCCGGACCTGAGGATGCGCTGATGTTGCTCCATCGAGACAACCGAAAATGGAGAAGCCTATGAGCCAATTCATCGATTACCCTGACAGAGAACTTCTGGTCATGGATCTGGCCAACAAATTGGCCGGAGATTTGAGAGAGGCGCTGGGCCATCAGGACCGCGCAAGTCTTGTCGTTCCGGGCGGTAGCACGCCAGGTCCCATTTTCGATGTGCTCTGTGCGGCTGATATAGATTGGGATCGCGTCGACGTGATGTTGAGCGATGAACGTTGGGTTCCTGAAACCAGCGAAAGGTCCAATACGAAATTGCTGCGTGAGCGTTTGTTGATTGAACGTGCCGCGGCGGCGCGTCTTGTTCCACTTTATCTTCCCTGTAGCGAACCCGAAGAAGGGCTTGCAGAGCTTAGTCAGAGCTGTCGCTATGTGCTTCCGATTTCGGTTTTGTTGCTTGGCATGGGGGTTGATATGCATACTGCTTCGCTCTTTCCCGATGCAGATCGGCTTAATGAGGCGTTGAGCCTTGAAGCGCCTATACTGCTGCCAATGCGTGCAAAGGGCGCGAACGAACCCCGCGTCACCCTCACGGCTCCCGTATTAAATGGCGCGATCAAAAAACATCTGGTTATATTTGGTGATGAGAAACGCAAGGCCTTTGTAGCGGCGAAATCACTCCCCGCTACAGACGCCCCAGTGCGTGCGATTATGGATGACCTGATGGTGCACTGGGCGCCATAAAACGGACCAGTTCTATAGGACAGCTTTAATGTTTGAAAATTTGAAATTACATGCGCGTGCTGCCCAAAACCGCAGTATTTTGTCACTTTTTGACAGCCCCGAAAGAGCAGAGGAATTTTCACTGCGTTGGGGGAATATGCTCTTTGATTATTCGAAAACCAATATGGATGGAGCCGCGCGGGACTTGCTTCTTGAGCTTTTCGCGCAAGCGCAGGTCGACAGAAAACGCAGCGCCATGTTTTCTGGTCAAAAAATCAATGAAACCGAAAATCGAGCCGTTTTGCATGTCGCTCTTCGCAACCAAGGAAAAGGTGCGATCTATGTGGATGGAGCAGACGTTATGCCAGAGGTTAGGGCGACGCGCGCTTCCATGGTTCGTTTTTGTAAGGATGTCCGCTCCGGTGATTTTAGAGGGCAGGGTGGAAAAATCACGGATGTCGTCAATATAGGGATCGGTGGATCTGACCTTGGCCCTGAGATGGCGGTTCTTGCGCTTGCACCCTATCATGATGGACCGAACTGTCATTTTGTGTCAAACATTGACGGCGCCCATATCTCAGATGTTCTCAAAGCTCTCAACCCTGAAACCACTCTTGTGATTGTCGCGTCAAAGACATTTACCACCATTGAAACCATGACAAATGCTGCGACTGCGCTGGACTGGATGTCCAAGAGCGTGAAAAATCCCGCTGCGCAGTTTGCCGCGCTTTCCTCAGCCACCGAAAAAACTGCAGAATTTGGGATTCCGGATGACCGTGTCTTTGGATTTTCTGACTGGGTGGGGGGGCGTTATTCCCTTTGGGGTCCCATCGGATTAAGCATTATGATCGCTATTGGTCCAGACCATTTTAATGCCTTCTTGGAGGGGGCGTATGAAATGGATCAACATTTTCTGAATACCGATCCGCTCGAAAATATGCCTGTTATGCTCGCTCTTACAGGGATCTGGCACAATCAGGTCTGCGGATATGGTTCCCGTGCCGTTCTTCCTTATGATCAAAGACTAGCGCGCTTGCCAGCCTATCTTCAGCAGCTGGAAATGGAGAGCAACGGGAAGCAGGTCTCAATGGATGGCGAAAGGCTTTCTGTACGCTCTGGTCCGATCGTTTGGGGCGAGCCTGGCACCAATGGCCAACATGCTTTTTATCAGCTTCTGCATCAAGGAACAGAAATTGTGCCTTGTGAATTCATGGTCGCTGCCCAGGGGCACGAAGAAGATCTAGGACATCATCATCATTTGCTTCTGGCAAATTGTCTTGCCCAATCCCAAGCCTTAATGGTTGGACGCGCCATGGATGACGCGCGCGGATTGGCGGCGCGTAAAGGGTATGAGGGCGCCGAACTCGAAAGGCAAGCACAGCATCGGGTTTTTGAGGGAAACCGCCCTTCAACAACACTGCTCTATCCTAAATTAACGCCCAAGGTGCTGGGTGTGTTGATTGCGCTTTATGAGCATCGCGTGTTTGTGGAAGGCGCGATTTTAAATATCAATAGTTATGATCAATGGGGAGTAGAACTTGGTAAAGAGCTTGCCACCGCACTCGAACCCATTTTGCGTTTGGGCCATAAAGATGAAAAGCTGGATGCTTCTACCCAACAATTGCTAGATTTTGTGCGAGAACATGGAAATTAAATCGGCAAAGCCACAGAGATAAAATCGCGCCATAGCCCAAATGGGATTGTCAACATATTGCAAAGAAATTGGCAGAGGCGGCTATAAAATGAGCCTTATTTCTTCCCCCAGCTTTCTTCGCGTTTTTTGATTGCAGAAATGCGTTCTGCCGTTTTGGGATGACTCATCATCCATGCCGGGAGTTGGCCTGTCTGCCCGCTGAGCGCTTCGAGTTTTTCAAATAAGGAAATTTGTGGCCCCGTTCCTATGCCGCTTTTGATCAGAAGTGCCGAGGCATATTCATCCGCCTCATATTCATCTGCGCGCGATAGCTTGGCCATAAGAAGATTGGCCAAGATATTAGCGATCCAATTTCCAATTCCGGGTAAGAATCTTCCAAGCACCATACCTAACGCAGCACGAACAGCATTTTGGCTCGAAAAATCAATCATCCTGCGTTTGGAATGTCCAAGTGCTATATGTCCCAACTCATGAGCAATTACAGAGGCAAGTTCCTCGGCGCTTACGTCTGCGGATTTATATTTGTTGTAAAAGCCCCGTGTGATGAAAATCCTCCCGTCAGGGGCTGCCAGTCCATTGATGGGATCTACCTCATAAAGGTGTACCTTAACTTTTTTGATATCCAATGCGCGGGCGAGTTTGTCCAAAACTGGTTGAAGTGTTGGATCCAAAAGCTCAGCCGACTGCGCATCCAAGGTTTTACGCAGGCGCAACGCTGAAAACCAGTACATGCCAAGCCCGTAAAGAATGGCAAGAAGGATCGGGGACAAACGTAACATGTTTGGAATATGGGGCGCTCTTTGTTTAAAAACAAGAAAGAGATTAGCGTACCAATTCCTTCATTCCCTTTTCAAGACCAGAGAGAGTCATTGAGACCATGCGATTTTCAAAAATTTCTCGGATCATTTCGATGGAATGTGTATAGCCCCAATATTTTTCCGGTACCGGATTGATCCAGATATTGGAGGGCCATTGAGTACGCGCGCGTTCAAGCCATGTCTGACCAGCCTCTGCATTCCAATGTTCGTTCGCGCCGCCGGGGTAGGCGATTTCATAGGGTGACATGCTCGCGTCGCCTACGAAAATACATTTATAATCAGGCCCGTAGGTTCGTAAAATGTCATGGGTGGGTGTCTGATCGCTCCACCGGCGAATGTTGTCCCGCCAGACCCCTTCATATAGGCAATTATGGAAGTAAAAATATTCCAAGTGTTTAAATTCGCTTCGGGCTGCGGAAAACAATTCCTGCACCACTTTGACATGAGGATCCATTGATCCCCCGACATCCAAAAACAAAAGCACTTTCACAGCATTCCTGCGTTCTGGCCTTGTTTTTACATCCAGATATCCATTTTCTGCCGTGGCACGGATGGTGCCGTTGATGTCGAGTTCTTGCTCTGCGCCATCACGTGCCCAGCGGCGCAACCTTTTGAGGGCCACTTTGATGTTGCGTGTGCCCAGCTCTACCTGATCATCAAGGTTTCTGAATTCTCGTTTGTCCCAAACCTTGACAGCCCTTTGATGACGGCTTTCGGCCTGACCAATCCGCACACCTTCGGGATTATATCCGTAGGCCCCATAGGGTGACGTGCCCGCAGTACCAATCCACTTACTGCCCCCTTGATGGCGCTTTTCCTGTTCTTTCAGGCGCTCTTTAAGCGTTTCCATCAGTTTCTCAAATCCGCCGAGCGCTTCAACTGCGGCCTTTTCTTCGTCACTAAGATGGTTTTCGGCCAATTTTCGCAGCCATTCTGCAGGAATATCCACTGAATTGATGACGGCTTCTGCGGTAATTTCTTCCAGTCCTTTGAAGGTTGCAGAAAACGCACGGTCAAATTTGTCGAGGTTGCGTTCATCTTTTACCATCGTCGTGCGTGCCAGAAAGTAAAAAGCATCAATGTCATAAGTTGCAAGCCCTGCCTTCATTCCTTCGAGAAACCCTAAAAATTCGCGAAGCGATACCGGCACGCCGGCTTTGCGAAGGTTATCAAAGAAGGGCAGGAACATTTCTTAGATCACGCTTCGATCTAACAGCACTGTGACGAGCAGCCCAATCAAGGCGAAAAAAATACCGTAGCCGGCAGCATATTGGGCGACATCCGCCCGCGATCCATTTCGTTTTTTTGCCTGACGCGCCCCCAAAAAGGCGCCGATCAGACCACATAAAAGATACATTTTTCTTCACACAGTTATTTTATCGGGTTCAAACGGCTGATTTGACGCATATAACGGCGTATTTCAGCAGAGCTTCCAAATCCGTAACGTGCATATTCGAATGTGTCCAGCCGCACCTTGCTTGCTTCGTTCCATTTGCCCATTAATTCGAGAGCTTCTGCCTTTAAAAACATCAATACAGAAACCAAGGCAGCATTTTCATACACCCCAGCAACCCGGATAGCAGGGCTCAGCACCTCCAAAGCTTCTTCACCTTGACCCAGCGATACGTAATGATGGGCAAGCTGAAGGGCGACGAAGCTGTTGTGCAATTCTGCTTCGGGCATGGTTATGAAAACATCGCGTGCCTGCTCAAAGATATTTTGGGCTTCATAGGGGGATTGAACCTGAAGCGCGCGGGCAAAATTATTGAGACTGATACCAAGCCGGTGATCATTCCATCCGGCTTCTTGAGCAAGTTTTAATGCGGCAGCCGCGGACCGTTTTTTTTCGGCGCGGCTGGTGGCGGGTGACGACACTTTGAGAATTTCGGTTTTCCAAAGTTGACTGGTATTTTTGAAATAGCGTGGCGCAATGGCATCACCTGCAGGATTTAATCGGCTCAAAACTGCATCTAAATTTTCAGTCACTTTATGTTTCGACATGCCGCTGCGCAATTCCGGCGCATAAGTGATTCTTAGAATCATCATGTCAAAAGGTGTTAAAACCGTGTGGACATTATCGTCGTTGAATACCGATTGGGGCAATCGATAAAGATCGTTGAGCGGTCCAAGCGCTTGGGCAAATTCCTCATGGAGACAATCGCGGGTTTCCTGCGGTGCGACGTCATTTGGGAGGAACACGCCAACCTGTCTGCGCAAAGTTTGACGCGACCAACTTGTGTGTTCGGTTTTACGTTTGATTTGAAATTCATCCAATGAGGTAACATTTGGTGCAACAAAACACGCGGCAGTTGGCAGTAGTCGTTGAATTTCCGTCTGGCTTACAAGCTGTATCGTGATATTTGCATTCGCTGCATTCGTCTTGTGGATATCTATCCCTGCCTCCGATTTGAGCCGCGCCAACAACCGGTTGAGGTCTGCCTCAAAATATGGAGAGGCCATCCCCATGACCCTTACAGAAATCGGACCCTCAAATCGTGTGAACCTTGGCAAGGCTGTTCCACTTTCCAAAGAAAAGGAAAGGTCCAGAAAATCTCGTTTCAAATCCGCATTGGAGAATTGTTTTGGTTCGAGTCTATTTGCGGGAAAAGGATTATATCCGCTCACGGGTTCAGAGCTCCCAGACACGCGGGATACAATCTCTTCTGGTGTTGAGGGCATACACGACACCAACACCATGCATAACAGCAGCACAATTTTACGCATAAATTCTTATTACTCCACACCCAAACTTTGGCATCGTCGCCATCATTGGATGTCACTTTCAAATGGTTACACCACAAAAGACTGCTTTCGCAGTCCAAACTTGTCTACGGATAAATTTTTTCCGTCCGGTTTCGGCTAAAGTCCAAAAAAGGCGAAAGTACGGCAGAGTTGAGGAATTAGTATCAAAGTTAAAATTTCAGCGCTGGATACTCTGAAAATAACCTATCGATTTGATCGCGCCATAAAGGCCAGACGTTCAAAAAGATGCACATCCTGTTCGTTCTTGAGTAACGCACCATGCAGCTTGGGCAACGCATTCGCGCCCTCCCGTCTGATATCTTCAGAAGTAAGGTCTTCGGCAAGCAAAAGTTTCAGCCAGTCAAGAACCTCTGATGTGGAGGGTTTCTTTTTAATACCTGGCTGTTCGCGTAATTCGAAAAACTGTGTCAAAGCAGTGGTCAGCAAAGCGTCCTTAATGCCTGGGTGATGCACTTTGACGATCTGGCGCAAGGTGTCTTCGTCAGGAAAACGGATATAGTGAAAAAAACATCTGCGCAGGAATGCGTCAGGGAGTTCTTTTTCGTTATTGGACGTGATGATCACGATAGGACGCTGTTTTGCAACGATGGTTTCGCCTGTTTCATAGACAAAAAACTCCATCTTATCGAGTTCCTGAAGAAGATCGTTTGGAAACTCTATATCGGCCTTGTCAACTTCATCGATCAATAAAACGACTTTTTTCTCAGCCTCAAAAGCCTGCCAGAGCTTTCCTTTGCGGATATAATTCTTGACATCATGCACCTTCTCTTCGCCCAGTTGACTGTCTCGAAGGCGGCTCACGGCGTCATATTCATAAAGACCCTGCTGCGCTTTTGTCGTGCTTTTGATATTCCATTCAATCATATGCAGTCCAAGACCGCGCGCGACCTGCTTGGCTAATTCAGTTTTTCCGGTTCCAGGTTCCCCTTTGATCAACAGGGGACGTTCCAAGGTCACGGCGGCATTTACCGCAATCGTAAGATCTTCTGTGGCCACATAATCTTCTGTCCCTTTAAATTTCATATTCTTCACCAAACCTTGTGATCGTTACCGGATTTTCGGGCTCGAACCTAACGGGAATGCAATTTACCTGCAATCGAATTGCTATTGACTAGTGACAATGATGCTGTGTTGGTTTACCTGCACACACAATAAGGGAATGAATGTGGAAGGATTTATGCGTGTCAGACCATGACTTGCATGAGGGAGCTAAAATGAAACAGGATAAGTTTCTGCCAGATAACTACACACCTGCCGAAGATGAACCGTTTATGAATGAGCGCCAAGTGGAATATTTTCGCAGAAAATTGATCGCTTGGAAAAATGACCTTTTGATGGAATCACGGGAAACGATCGAAGGTCTTCAGGATGGGACACGAAACATTCCAGACGTTGCAGATCGCGCCAGTGAAGAAACTGATCGCGCGCTGGAACTACGGACGCGTGATCGTCAGCGCAAATTGGCAGCAAAAATTGATGCTGCATTGCGCCGTATTGATGAGGGCGAATATGGCTACTGCGAAGTAACCGGAGAGCCGATTTCCCTCAAGCGCCTAGATGCCCGCCCTATTGCGACCATGAGCCTGGAAGCGCAGGAAAGCCATGAGCGGCGCGAAAAAGTTCATCGCGACGATTGATCATCCCGGGCTGCGTGAGCGGCTTTGATGTGAAAGGCGCACCGCGCATAACTGTCATCGGCGCTGGGCCGGGCGGCCTGAGCGTGGCGCTGGCCTTCGCACAGAAGGGCTCTTCGGTGCGTGTCTTTGAACAGTCCGCTGCATTGACGGAGGTTGGGGCAGGGGTCCAACTGTCGTCAAACGGGGGCCACGTGCTTCGCGCGCTTGGACTTTATGACACTCTTTACAGTCTGTCTGTGCCAGCACAAGGCGTTGAACTTTATGACTGCCGAAGCGCAAGGTGCGTGGGATCAGTCGATCTGAAGACCCATGCAGCAGGTCCAGAGCATCTGATGGTGCATCGCCAAGATCTTATTTCAGTGCTGGAAGGAGCTTGCCGAAACGCTGGAATTGAAGTTGTACTGGGTGAGCGGCTTGTGTCTGTGACCTCGTTTGAACCTGTCGATTTTTGTACGAATACCGGGGAAAAAACTGCAGATATTCTGATTTGTGCGGATGGTATTCATTCAATTGGGCGTAGCGCGATACTTGGAAACACCGCGCCGTTTTTCACGGGCCAAGCCGCATGGCGTGCGGTGATCCCCAATACCATAAACCATCCCAATACTGCCCGTATCTATATGGCCCCCAAAAAACATGCGGTCAGTTATCCTATCCGCGCCGGAAGCTTGATCAATCTGGTCTTTGTTGAAGAACGCGCATCTTGGGTCAAAGAAAGCTGGTCGGAACAAAGCACCGGCGCGGCCCTGAGGGACAGTTTTCGGGAATTTTCTTCTGTTATGCCTTTTATGGAAGAGGTCCAATATCCGCATATCTGGGGCCTCTTTCGCCACCCTGTCGCGCCGCAATGGCACAAGGGCAGTGTGGTGCTTATGGGGGATGCGGCCCATCCCACGCTGCCGTTTATGGCGCAAGGCGCAAACCTCGCGTTAGAGGACGCATGGGTGCTGGCCCACGCGCTGTCACAAGCAGACAGCATTGCTCAGGGTTTCATCGACTACCAATCCCGCCGCATGAAGCGCGTGAAACGAATCGTTATGGCTGCAGAAAAAAACGCATGGAAATACCATCTCTCTTTTCCGCCCCTGCGCTGGGCGGCCCATCGCGCCATCAGCACCCTTTCCCGCTTTGCCCCGCGCCATATGGTTCAGCAATTTGACTGGATCTACGGACACGATGTGACGCAAGAGGGTGCAGAAAAACAGCGAAGTCCTACAAAGGCAGGGTGAGGCAAAAACCCTGTGCCGGCCCATCGAAGGCCGATGTGTAGGTGCCTATGCC